>NZ_JAWUEB010000025.1:0-494422 GCF_036663535.1 Pantoea sp. T14 | reverse complement strand
CAGCGCAGCTCCAGGTTGTAGTTCAGGCCGCCGCGGATCAGGTGAAGGTGAGAATCGTTGAGGCCGGGCACGGCGGTATGGCCCTTGAGGTCAATGACTTTGGTGCCTTCGCAGTGATGTTCCATTACTTCTGCCAGCGTACCAACGGTAACAAACTTGCCGTCACGAATGGCAACGGCTTCAGCAACCGGGTTTTCCCGATCGACCGTGTGAAATTTGCCGTTAGTTAAAATCAGCTCTGCTTTACCAAGCGAAACCATAGATCCTCCTGAACTGGTATGTCCGAATAGGGCGGCTGTGCCGCAGGACGGGAAATGCGCTGCCGCAGGGAAAGCAGAGCACGAACAGAACAGGATTATGGTGAGACTGAAGTGGCAGCGTCTAGTTATACGAAAGGATACCTATACCTTCGTATAGTTATACACAGAGATAATAGTGCGTATAAAGAAAGCCTCCTACACTGCGGCCTGACAGTGACCACCGGTTTAGCATGATGATGTTTGACGGCCTTGCCGTCATGCGCATGCCTGAGCCCTAAAGCGGCCTCGCATCTGGCTACTGTCACCTTTGATCCGTACTGATATTCACGGAAATCCAGTTACATTAACCTCAATGGGTAAATTCATGTCTAATTCAAAGCTTGAAGTCCTGACGCCACAGAACAGCCAGATTATTTTTATCGATCAGCAGCCACAGATGGCCTTTGGCGTGCAGTCAATTGACCGCCAGGTGCTGAAAAACAACGTGGTGGCGCTGGCCAAAGCGGCCAAAGTCTTCAACATCCCGACCGTCCTGACCACCGTTGAGACCGAAAGCTTTTCCGGCAACACCTTCCCGGAGCTGCTGGACGTGTTCCCGGGCCAGGACATCCTTGAGCGTACCTCAATGAACTCCTGGGATGACCAGAAAGTGCGTGACGCACTGGCCGCTAACGGCAAGAAAAAGGTGGTGGTTTCCGGCCTGTGGACGGAAGTCTGTAACAACAGCTTCGCCCTGTGCGCAATGCTGGAAGGCGACTACGAAATCTACATGGTGGCGGATGCGTCAGGCGGCACCACCAAAGAGGCCCACGACTACGCGATGCAGCGCATGATCCAGGCCGGCGTGATCCCGGTGACCTGGCAGCAGGTGATGCTGGAGTGGCAGCGTGACTGGGCACACAAAGAGACGTACAACGCGGTAATGGATATCGCGAAAGAGCACTCAGGCGCTTACGGTATTGGCGTTGATTATGCCTACACCATGGTGCACAAAGCGCCTTCCCGTCAGAAGAGCGAACACCAGACTCTGGCTCCGGTACCTGCACCGGTTCGCTAATTGCTAAGCTGGCTGGTCCGTTTTGCGGCTGGCCAGCCATTGCAGCATTAGTGGGGTTGCTGGGCATGTTGGTCTGTATTCCGCCAGACAAGCGGTTAATCACTTGTTAGCCCGTTATGCTGGCTTGATTTCACCCTGAATGCGTACCGACAATCAGCGGAACCCCGCCTCCGGGTGGAGGAAAAACACCTTAAGGAACATCCTCGTGCACGTGTGAGGATTATCAGAGGATAACAGCATGATGCTGTCTCATCGTATTGTCATTGTTGATGATGAACGCTCAGTGCGTAGCGGACTGAGCAATTTACTGCATTCTGATGGGTATACCACCCGGGCGTATGCGTCTGGCGAAGAGCTGCTCTGCGATGACACTGCGCTTGATGACGTCGACATGCTGATCCTCGATATCCGCTTAAAAGGAATGAGTGGTTTTGAACTTTTTGCAGAGTTGAAGAAAAAATCGGCTTTGCCCCCGGTGATCTTCATCTCGGCCGATCAAGAAGAAAACATGCAGTGGTATGCCATCGCGCTCGGCGCATTAACCTTTTTGCGCAAACCGATTGATGTTGATACGCTCCTGACACTGATTCGTAGCGAGTTATCTCAACGGGAAGCACGCTGATGAGTATCATTTCTGTCATTCCATCCGAGAACGACGATGAGGGCATTACGCTCTCAGACGATGCCAAACTCACTTTGCTGACGCAAGATGGTTGTATTGCCTGGTATATTGGCACGCCTTCTGTCGGAGAGATGTTTATCCTGGCGACAGCTGCCAGCGATGAGGTGGCATTTCAGAGCACGCAGTTGTTAAAAAATGAGTTCGCTCTTTCTACCCAACTTTCCTCACTATGGGCGGTAAAACCCTCTGGCCACTCACGCTATCATGGCCGCTATTCGCTGATTTATCCGGTTTTTCCCTTCAGAACGTTGGCACAAATCATAGGTACGCCCACCGAAAAAATCAGTGATTACCTGCGAAAAGCCATCCAGCTTTGCCTTCCTTTGAGTGAATTGCACCATCAGGGCATCGTGCATGGCGATATTAAACCCGGCAATCTGTTCCTCAATGATCAAGGCTCTTACCGAATTGGTGGATTTGGCCTGGCCTCCACGGCGGCTCACTCACTGTTGAAGAATACCTTTCGTGCCTCTGGCGGCACGTTAGCCTACATGTCGCCGGAACATACCGGACGCACGCCCAACCCGGTAAATAGCCTCAGCGATCTCTACAGCCTTGGCATTGTGTTGTATGAAATGCTGACCGGCAAGTTGCCCTTCGGCTCTCCCGATGCAGGGCAGGCGGAATGGATTCACCATCATATTGCGACGGCACCGCGCCCACCGGAGTGTGTCAGAGCCGATGTGCCACCGATGTTGTCCGCTATTTTGCTGCGGCTGATGACAAAATCACCGGCGAACGGTTATCAAACTATTGACGGGCTTATCGCGGATCTTCGCCGCTGCCAGGCGACGTTAACGCCCGAAAATGAGATTGCGCTGTTTACGCCTGGCTTACAGGAGCGTTTCACGACGAATTTTCGTGCTGAAACGCTCTTTACCAGCCATCCGCAAGCGCGACTGTTGATTCAAGCGTTGGAGGATGTGCATCGCAGTTCGACGCAAACGCTGGTGATGATCAGCGGTGCACCGGGCACAGGAAAGTCTTCGCTTATCGCGACCGCACTGAAAAAATTGCAGGACAAACACATCCTGTTGACGGTAAGCAAAGCCGATCAGCACTCACCGGTTGTGCCTTACTCGGTATTAGCGTCGGCATTTCGTAGGGTGACGTTATATCTGCTTGGTTTATCCGCAGCGGATGTTAAAGCGTGGCAAGCGCGGCTTTTACATTACCTCGATGATTACGTTGCTTTGGCGGTAGAGCTGGTGCCTGAATTAAAACAACTGCTCAATATCAGTGCGCCGGTTGTTTTAGAGATGGACACGCTGGATGCGCGTGAACGCTTTAATCAAATGGCTTGTCGCCTACTCAACGTATTTGCCACGCCCGGCAGGCCACTGGTGATGTTGATCGATGATATTCACTGGGCAGATCATGCCAGCTTGCAGTTGCTGGAAACGTTGATTGTGCGCAACGAAAATCTTCCTTTCATGCTGGTTGTTACACACAGAGATGCAGAATCGATGCCTTGCCCGTTGATTGCAGGCTTTCTTACCCGCATACGAGCATCAGCCGCGCGCGTCATGGACATTACGCCTGAACCCCTTTCGGTGAAAGCGGTGTCGCGCTGGCTCGCTGGCGCACTGCATACCCGAGCGAGTAGCACCTTTGAGCTGGCTCAACTTATCCATGAAAAAACGCACGGCAATCCGCTGTTTATTCGGGAGTTTTTCAGGCAGGCGGTAGAGGATGGGCTGGTTTTTTACAGTAAAGACCCACTGAAATGGCACTATGATCAAACAGCCCTGAAAGCTCGCCAGTACACAGATAATGTCGCGAGTATTGTGGTAAAGCAGCTCGAAAGGATGCCGGAGTCGGCGCGCCAGCTTTTAGGATGCCTTGCCTGTTTAGGCAGTAACGGCGATCTCGCTTTAATCAGTCAAATTCTTGGCATGAGTGTGCTAAAAGTTCAGGAACGGCTTGCGCCTGCCATTAGCGCAAAATTTATCACGCTCACCTTCGATGAATATGCTTTTAGCCACAATCGCGTTCACGATGCCGCATTTTCACTGATTAGCTTTAAACAAAAGCTTCGCCTACATCAACAAGCTGCCTGCCTGTTAGCGGAGTCTGCCAGGCGGGCTGAAGGCAACGAGACCTTGTTCCGTGCCGTGCATCACATTACGTTGATGTGTGACGTTCCGCTGACGTCAATGCAGAGTAAAAATTATTATCAACTTAGCTTTATGGCGGCTCAACAAGCAAAGCGAGCAGGGGATTACACCTCGGCATTACGTTATTTGCAGACGGCACATTCACTGAATGGCCAACTTACTCAACGCAATGATTTTGCCATAAGCCTGGAGCAGGCAGATTGCAAATTCCTGCAAGGGAATCTCAGCGAGGCTCAGCAGCTTTGCACGCAGTTGTTAAGTATGCCGGGCAATCTGACCGAAAAATCTGCCGCTGCCTGCTTGTCAGCTGAGATTCATATGCGCCAGTCAGACAACTATTTAGCCTTAGAAACGGCGCTTGCCTGGCTCGCGGTATTTGGTTTGCATTTCAATCGTTATCCTGATGATGCTGAATGTCACGCGGCCTGGCATTCGCTTAAAACCCGGTTAGGTGACGACCCCGAAGCGATATTAGGTTCGCTGCCTTTGATCACGGATCGTGAGAAAGAGTCGGTATTGAATTTGATGGCCAGCACCATCTTTGCCTCTTCCTATGATTGTCCGCAGCTGCACCTGTTGTTGGTGTGTAAGATGCTGGAAATGACGCTGGACCATGGATTAACGGGCGCTTCAGCATTTGGATTGGCATGGTTTAGCGTGCTGATTTCGGATCGCTACAAAGCGTATCACTTTGGTTATCAATGCGGTCTGCTGGCTACACAACTGGCGGAACAGCATGATTTTACCCGCTATAAAGCCCGGACGCTGTTACCCCTCGATCAAGTGGGGATTTGGACGCAACCTTTGTCGTTCGCTATTGATTGCGCAAAGCAAAGTTTTAATGTGGCTGTTGCGCATGGCGATCGTTCCTTTGCCTGCCTCGCGTTGCGCCATCAGATCATGAATTATCTGACGCGCGGCGATCATCTGGAATCCGTCCTGACCTCAATTGAACGTGGTCTGGCCTTTACCCAAAAATCCTATTATCCAGATGTTGAAAACGTTCTGTTAATGCAGAAGTACTTTGTGATGCATTTACGCAACGGAACGGGGCACACATTCACCGGTTTTGATTGGTATCCTGAAACATTAATTGGCAGTGAGCCGGGGCTCATGTCCGGGCCGAAAGCGATGGTGCAATTTTGGTCCTGGATCTATCGCGGGATGACCCATTTTTATGCCAGTGAATATTCAGACGCTTTGCGCTATTTCGATCTCGCAACACAGCTCATCAGTGCGGTGCCGGGATATATTTATCTGATGGATCTGCATTTCTACAGTACGCTTTCTCATACCTTGTCAATGCGTCACGAATCAAACAATCCTTCAAGTTACCGTGCAGCGAAAAGCCATCTTAACGTCATTTCTGAATGGGTAGCGCTCAACCCGGCGCTGTTTGCAGATAAAGAAGCGTTAATCAAAGCGGAACTGGCAAGGCTTGCCGGCGAATTAGGGCCTGCTCTGGCGCAGTATGAATCGGCGATTGCGCTTTCTCGCCAGGCTGGTTTTACCCACATCAATGCGTTGGCCAATGAGTTGGCAGGTCACTGCGCCCGAAGTTTTAAATTAGATATCGCCGCAGATGCCTATTTTAAAGGTGCGATGAGCGGTTGGGAAAACTGGGGAGCGATTGCCAAAGTTCGTCTGCTTGAGCAGAGCCATCCGCATCTGACCACGCAGGGGCAAAGTAGTGCATTTGCGACCATTCCTTTTGCTCAGGATGAATCGATCCAGGATCTTGAAAGCGTGGTTACGGCGGTTCGGGCTTTAACCGAAGAGATTAATCTGGATCGGTTGATTCATATTCTACTGAGGATGTTGCTTGAACGTTCAGGTGCGCAACGCTGCCATTTGATTCGCGTGCTGGATGGCAATATTCCGCAAACAGAAGCGTGGGCAGAAGCGACAGCGGATGGCGTTCGAGTAAAAATAGCGAGAGAAAGACCCGCAGCGACAGATTTACCGCTTTCAGTGCTCTCTGCTGTGATTCGAACAGGGCAGGAGATTCGCACGGGCAAGCCTGAAGATTTCAGCCCGTTTAGTCAGGATCCGTATCTTGTTGCCTCCGGCGCGGCTGTTTTGTGTGTGCCCATGTTTAAACAGGCCAATATGGTTGGGGTGCTCTATCTGGAAAATCGCCTGATGCCCGATGTCTTTACCGCAGAGCATTCACACATTGTAAAAACCCTCAGCGCGCAGGCTGCTGTTTCATTGGAAACTGCACGGTTGTATGCCGAACTGCTGGAAGAAAACATTCACAGACGTCGCGTTGAGAAACAGCTGCGTGATAGTCAGACTTCATTGATGTTGGGAGAAAAAATCAGCCATACCGGCACATGGAGCTGGGAAATTGAACAGGACATGATGATCGTATCGAATGAATATGGCCGAATTCTTGGCCTACCTGAAAATCAGGATCGATTGTCTATGGCCGATTTCCTGACCCGTGTTCACGCTGATGATTTTGAATGTATCAATGAACTCGTCAATGTCAGCGTTCGAAAAGGGATCACTATGCAGGCGGAGTTTCGCGTAATAAGACCTGATGGTGAATGTCGCTATATCAAGGGGATAGGGCAACCGGTGGATAACTGGCCGGAGGTTAAAGAATACTTTGGCACCATTGCAGACATTACGCTTCAGCGCAGAGCGGAAGATGCGGTGCGCATCGCACAAGCTGATTTGGCCCGCGTTTCTCGTGCCACAACGGTAGGCCAGCTAACATCCTCAATTGCCCACGAAATTAATCAGCCGTTGATGTCAATTGTGGCAAATGCAGGCGCAAGTCTCCGTTGGTTGAAGCGTGAACCGCTGAATCTGGAAAATGCCTGCCTGAGTCTGGATGAGATTATCGATGAAGGTAAACGTGCGGGTGAAATTATTCGTGGTTTGCAGTCGTTGACGCGGAACCACGATTCCGCCTATGCACCGGCTAATTTGCATCTTATCGCGAAAGATATTTTGTCGCTGTCACGCATGGAACTTGAAAGCAAAAGGGTTTCGCTGGAGTTGCAGCTAAGGGCAAACCAGGCGGAGATATTTTGCGATCGGATTCAAATTCAGCAGGTCTTACTGAATTTAGTCATCAACGCTATCGAGGCCATGTCGTCAGTAGACGATCGGACCCGAACACTGACACTTTCAACCTTTAATCCTACACCTGAGACGATTCGCTTCGAGGTGCTTGATAATGGAACCGGCCTGACACAAGAGGTTCATAAGCGTATTTTTGATTCGTTTTATACGACTAAAAAAGAGGGGATGGGAATGGGGTTGACCATCAGCAAAAGCATTATCAAAAAGCATTGTGGCGAGCTGGAAGCTGAAAATCGTCCTCTCTTCGGCAGCGTCTTCTGGTTTACGTTACCCACCGAGCAGTAAAGATCGTGTGCCCGCAAGGGCACAGTTTTGCGTTACGAGCCCTACGCCACCTAAAATTACGAAGGCGTCGGCTCCTTTATCGACGCCGGTTATTCATGATATTGAGTCGTTCTGCTGTTCTGACTAAATCAGAGAGGGAACGCGCATTCATTTTATCCATCACTCGACGTTTATGAACCTTTGCCGTGATCTCACTAATGCCCATCTCTGCGGCGATCTGTTTGTTAAGAAGCCCGCTTATCGCGAGCATCATGACCTCGCTTTCACGTGGCGTCAGCGTCTGATGCCGTGATGTCATCTCTAACTTCTCCTGAGATGAGGTCATATTTTCCTCAGAAATACGCAGCGCTTCCGCCACGGCTTCAAGGATGCGATCGGGATCAACAGGTTTAGTCAAAAATTCATACGCGCCCGTTTTCATCGCTTTTACCGTCACAGGAATGGTACCAAAACCCGTCAGGAATATGGTAGGAATGGAATAGCCCCGCGCATTTAAGGTTTTGACCACATCAAAACCGTCAGCGCCAGGCATATTAATATCCAAAACCAGGCAACAGGGCGTGGGATTAATGTTATAGGCCAAAAATTCCTGCGGTGAGGAAAAAGGAATAACGTCATAATTCACTGAGCTAAGCAGATTATTGAGCGCAGAGATTACGGATGGGTCATCATCAACTACATACACTATGTGATTCATAATTGGTCTCATTTAAAACCTGAAATTCACTGATGTTTAAAGTAGTGCGTAGATTTAATATACCGTTAAAAGGATGTTTTTCCACACGTGGTGTCTACAAGCCGCCAGCATTTCCACGATATTATCATAATAGTAATCATTATCATCCTTTAATGCATGACTTAACGATAAATATCTAACCTATTGAGTTGGCTGTATTAATTACATACAGCGCATGTGGTGAGAACATGAGCAAGTGTTGAAATAAGCATCATAAATAGCCATTAATTACATAACATGTGCGTTTATGCTCTTTTTCATTGAATAAGGGTGAGCGTTTCTCGAAAGATAAAAATGTTTAAATTTATTCGCGCATGTTTTTCATTGCCAAATTTACTATTGAGCAGATAAGGGCATGACAGAATGCGTTAACTTAAAAGACAATATTCTTTATGAAATGTAATAATCATTATTATATCCTGCCGTTACAGGTAACTTATTACAACAAATCATCAAAATTAGAGGTTAATCGCTATTCTTTAACACCGTGCGCTTTTAATTTAAACAGTTTAGCAGGGTGATTTTCTAAGCTGATGTGGTTATTTCTCAACACTATTTCAATATTGCGCGCCAATTTGATGCAACGATTGACACTATTTCGCACTATTTGGTGAGATGACCTCCATGAGTCTACTCTTTAGTGCTGACCTTCTCACATCATCCCTCGAAAGCCAGCGGGGCTTCAGCAAAAGTGGGCAATAAACTCGTTTTGCTGCAAATTTTATGCGCCATACACATTGAGAGAATCGTAAATCTGACGGCGTAAAAATTTTCGCCGCAGATTTGAGGAATTAACATGCATAGCGAAAATGAAAACAGTCAGGCAAGAAAAGTGCTCGTCATCGGTGGAAGCCGGGGTATCGGTGAAGCGATAGTTCGCCGCTTCGCTGAACAGGGCGATCGCGTTACTTTTACCTATGCCAGTTCCGAAGAGAAGGCACAGACGATAGCTCAGCAAACGCAAAGTCAGGCAATCAAGCTTGATGTATCTGATCGTGATGCGCTGATAGAGGCTGTAGCCGAAGCAGGCGCGCTGGATGTTCTTGTGTTTAATGCAGGATTATTAAGTGCTGGCGATCCGCTTGAGACAGCTGCTGATGAGATTGAAAAATTATTCATCGTTAATATACACGCTCCCTATTTTGCCGCCGTCGAAGCGGCGAGAGAGATGAATAAAGGTGGCCGAATTATCATTATCGGTTCTGTTAATGCCGATCGGATACCGATGAAAGGGCTCACAGCTTACGGCACCAGCAAGGCTGCATTACAAGGTGTAGCCAAAGGGCTGGCAAGAGATTTTGGCGATCGCGAAATAACGGTCAATGTGATCCAACCCGGTCCAACTGATACTGATATGAATCCGGCCGAAGGGCCAATGAATGAAACGATGCACAGCTTTATGGCGATCAAAAGACATGCTCATGCCAGCGAAGTTGCTGGCATGGTGTATTGGGTTGCCGGACCGGAAGCGAGCATGGTGACAGGAGCGGCACTGACCATTGACGGGGGCTTTGGTGCATAAAGATTTAACCAGCGGCATCTAAATTTTGTCACATGTGATTTAGATGCTTGCTTAACCCATTTGCCAATCATTTTTTTCTCAACCACAGTAGATTTTCAGCATCACGTCTCCGCTTCACACTTGCCCACATTCTCGGCAACGCATATCACATCATCCTTGATGTAATCCAACACAACATAGCAATTTTCATGCGATGCCCAAGGCTACCAGGCCCAAAAACCCACTCCGTTACCCTGCAGTAATAAAGGTGCGCATAATCAACATTATGTTAAATGTGATAACAAGGAACCTCGCCAATCTTGGGTTTAAGCGCACACTATTTCCTTCAGTTTACTAATAATTAATTCTTCGGGCTGGCTTACACGCCATAACGGTAAGCCAGCGCTATGTCAGTATTTTTCTATATTACTTCATGACACTGAACGGCAGTTTCAGGCCGCATCAAAAATGACATACAGCTTACGCATCTGTGTTTCGATAACCCACGTGCCTTGGGTATTTTCTTCAAAGAAAAAAGAATCTCCTGGTTTGAACGTCAAGGTAGCTTCGCCGTCTGGCGTAAATGAGCCCTCGCCGCTCAGGAAATGCATGATTTCTGCTTGCTTGACTGAGCGTCGATAGCTTCCGGCTGTACATTCAAAAATACCGGTATCAACATTCTCTTTGCCGGGAATGATTTTTTGCAGCCCGGATAGCTGAATAGTCGGTGTATCAGGTAAGCCCTCAACGCTTCCCCAAGGCTCTAACTTTTCTATGGACGCGGGCTGATCGATCTTTTGCACTTTCATTTTTTTTGCTTCCTTAAACGCAGGCTTTATTACTGTGACTTTTGCTAAAAATTGGCCAGTTTTCAGCGTGTTGCTTTATTTTAAGGATGAGGTAAAACAGCTTGATGGGGTTTTCAGTCGGCAATTACTATTTTTGCGCACAAAACATCGAGTATTTAACAGAAACTTTTGTGAACAGGGATTATCAATTAAGCGATGGCGTATCACCCATGAGAATCTAGCGCGCATGCTCATCAGGTTTAGCGTTGATATCAATCCGTTCTTCGCTGTAAATTCGTTTAATCCGGCTTTGTTAAGGATTCAAATCTCGCGCAGGCGCGCATCGTCTTCACATTACTTATCCAGCTTACTACTCAGCGCTACGCGCTCAAAACCCAGCGCAGTGAAATAATCAGTTATGGCGGAAAGTCTTCCTTGCTGATCAACCATTGCTATCCAAGTGTCTGGACGAATAAGATAAACGGCATTTTCAGCGAAGCCTTTTACCGCATATTCCTGTTTCCAAGCTATGTTATGCAGCGGAATCGCATGAGCCTCACACCAATCGACAAGTTCTTTTGTCGCTGTGCCTAAAATATGTATCTGCCAGGTCATTTCTCTGAGCGGCACATAATTGTCATATCCTTCAGGCGCGAGCCACGGCAGTCGATCACCTCCCCTGATTTTGCCTGCATCTCCCTTACTCAGTGGGCTGTGGTGATACTCCAGCATGGTTTGTGAAATGATTCGGAACAGCGCGCTGCGGGTGCTACCAAAGCTGTAAATCAGGCTGGCAAACAGAGGAAGAACATGCATTTTAAATTGTGTGGCAACGCTCCCTTCTTTGGTCATCAGCGTAAACATGCGATCAGTGGTAGAGACGAGTTTGCGAGCAAACGAGAGACGTTCCAGTTCATAACTCTCTAGCAGGCTTTCAGGCGCGTGAGTTCGTATAACCGCAGCCAGCTTCCAGGCAAGATTTATCGCATCCAGGATGCCGGTATTCATTCCCTGCCCGCCCGCTGGACTGTGCACATGGGCTGCATCGCCCAATAAAAAAACATGGCCTTTACTGAATTGTTCTGCCACCCGGTGGTGAACCCGGTACGTTGAAAACCAATTTACGCTTTTCACAGTGGCTTTAAGATTGTGCAATGCATGATGACTAACATCATCAAACGTGAGCGGTTTGTTATTGATAATTTTGTCCGCGCGCACTGTCCCAATTAATCGACGCTTACCCGACTTGCCGTAAGCCAGCACAGCAACAAAATCATCGCTGTCCAGCGCTACATGTACCTCGTCTGCGGGTTCTAGCCCGGTTAGCTCAACATCTGCAACATAGAATATTTTATTATACGTTCCGCCCGGAAACCCAATACCTAACTGATGACGAACTGTTGATCCCGCACCGTCACAACCTGCCAAAAATTGTGTTTCACACATTTCCTCTCTGCCATCTGGCAACCTTAACCAAGCGGTAATTTTTTGCCCATCGTCATCCATTTTTATGAGTTCAGTTTCTCGTTCAACGTCTATTCCGAGCGCGGTAAGTTGATCAATGAGCAATCTTTCATGCTCATCCTGCGGATAAACAAGAATGAACGGGTAAGGTGTAACATCTCTTCCTGCATCTCCAAATGAGAGGCTTGCCCGTCTCACTCCTTTTACCCACAAATTGATGGAAGGATTCTGATGACCGGCGTTAACGACCTTTTCGCTTAAATCTACTTGCTCATAAAGCTCGAGCGTCCGGGCCTGAACGGCCATGGCACGAGATGAATCTCCGGGGCCCGCGCTTTTATCAATAATACGTACTTTAACCTTCTGTTTAGTCAACCAGATGGCCAGCACTAAGCCAGTAGGCCCGGCCCCGATAATGAGTACCTCGCACATAATTAGCCTCGATGATAATGAATGACTCACAAATCATTCACGGTGACCCACGTAATCCTGTCAAGGTTGAAGCACTACTCCTGATATTCGGCATCACGAAATTATTCTCGTCTAGATAGAGAGATGTATTAGAGAGCGGGTTTTCGAGCAGCGAGAGTACTGTTTTAGCGTTGCGATGATTGTTCTGAATAGCGTGGACAGGAATATTCTTCAACGAGTGAGGTTATTGAATAAGGCACCCTGTTTTATATAAAGTCATATTGAATGATGTAACTAAGTAAAGTAACAGATTGCATTATGCCTGGTTTAATGGCTCCCTTAGGTTAAGTCTTGACCAATCATCATCCTGTGACCATCCGGTGTCGCTACGGTAAATTCCCGCATCCCATGTGATTTGTTTTCTGGGGCCGCTACCAGAATCGCGCCATGACGTAGAAATTCTTCATAAAGCGCATCGGCATCATCCACATAGAGATAGGCAAAATAGTTATGATCGCCGGTATCAGCGGGTGAAAGAGCATTGGGTGAATGGCCCAACATGATACGGACACTTCCCCTACTCGCCTGTTGCCATCCCAATCCTTCTGGCCACGTTAAATGAAATCCCAGAACGTCGCGGAAATACGCTGCGCTTTTAGTCAGATCAGGCACTGCAAGCACAAATGCGCTCGAATGTAGATGGGCAATAATATCAGTCACGCTGGCATCCTTATTGAAAAATTAACGCATCGTATTAACCCAAGACCTGCTGCCCTGCACTTTTTTCCAGCCGGTACACATCAATCATGGAAAAAAGAACCAAGACAGAAATACCTATGAATGCCAGATTAATATCAACGTGAGCAGGTGTGTGATGGTTATTCCACACCATTGATATACGCAGAAACAGTGCTGAAAGTGCAATACCCGCACTCATACTAAACTGGAAAAAAATACTGAAAATAACGGATGCATCACTCATTTTGTCCTGTGGCACATCGGCAAATCCCAGACTGTTATAGCAACTGAACTGCAATGAACGCGTCAGTCCGCCGATAAATAGAATAACGGCAATAGCGTAATAGCTCAGTGATGGGCTTAATAACAGGCAACTTAAAATAGCCAGCAGGCTGATCACCCCATTCCACATCAGAATGCGTCTGAAACCCCATCGTTTCATTAACCAGGTCGTAGCGGGTTTCATTGCTAAATTGCCAGCGAATACCCACAACACCATAGAGCCAGCCTGAACCGCGCTCCAGCCAAAACTCAGTTGGAACAGCAGCGGTAACAAAAATGGAATGGCATTAATGGAGGCGCGAAAGAGTGAGCCTCCTACCACTGCACTTCTGAAGGTCTGAATCGTCAGTGTTGAAAAAGGCAGCAGCGGACGGGGATGAACGAAGCTATGGCGAAACGTTAAAATACAAAAAATGAGACCGCCCGCAATAAGCAGACATCCACTGTCGATTTCACCATGCCCCATCAGCTCCAGACCGGTAATCATCATTACAAATGCGGACGCGGTAAAAATGAAGCCTTTAATATCGAAGGCTCTGATCACCTTTTCTCGGGTTTGCGGAACCAAGAAAAATGAGGCGATCAGCGCCAGAACACCCAGCGGAATATTGAGCCAAAATATCCACGACCAATGGCTGTAGGTGACGATTACGCCGCCCAACGGTGGCCCTAACACCGGCGCGATCAAGCCAGGCCAGGAGATAAAGGCGATCGTTTTAACCATATCTTTTTTTGCCGTCATCCCTAACACCACCATGCGCCCTACAGGCACCATCAATGCGCCGCCAATCCCCTGTAATATGCGGCTGAAAGCAAACATCGGCAGGCTCTTACTCATGCCGCACATCACAGAGGCGAGAGTGAAAATCAGAATGGCGCCCACGAAGACACGTCGCGCGCCGATTCGACCGGCCAACCATCCACTTATCGGAATAAAGATCGCTACCGCAAGCAGATACGCGCTAATACCGATATTCAGTTCTACGGGACTAACAACAAACTCTCTCGCCATCTGCGGAATTGCTGTCGCGATAACCGTCGCATCCAGGTTCTCCATAAAAAAAGTAACAGCCACTAAAAGTGCCAGCCAGAGCGTGCTTTTTGAGAGCGAGTTGCTGTGCGGATGACTGTGACTCATAAAGATAAATTCCTTATAAAATTAAAGCATTAAGCAATTTTATTCTGGCTATTGATAGCAAGCGATTCGTTATCGCGCGAGAAACATAGCGTAGCTATCCATAACCTCAGTAATCCCCGTTTTAGAAGGAACCTTTTAATCTTCTCTCAGTAGCTGGAAGTTTTGAAGCAAATCACAATAATCATGGAGATTCCTAATAAAAGGCATATTGATGAGGTGGATTACTCACGCACCTTGTCCCGATGTGGGTCGCCGCATTAAAAACAAACTGCCGTTGAAATCGCATTCCGCTGAATTTAAAGGGATAAGTGATAAAAACTGCCATCTGCTGCATGAGTAACTTTTAGCACTAAATCTTTGCGAAATTAAACCGATAACAGCTGCATCATGTGCCCTTCCTCAGGATATCGAGATGTCGCTTAAAAAATCCTCATTACTTGTTTTACTCACTCTTTTTATAGTGTTTTTTACCAGCATGAGCGCCAATTTCTGGCTGCTCAACCGAAGTAACCAATCACTTGATGCCGTTAATAAAGAGATTCGCGTCGTACTTTCAATTATTGATCCAATAAACCACAGCCGTACGTTGCGTGTACGGCTGATGGAATATATGAAAACATTGGAAACCAGCCAAAATCTGCAATCAAAAGATACGTTGGATGCTGCGAAAAGCGTCATAGCTAAAGCGGATATGGCTTTTCAAGCTTATTTAAATGCGCCTAAACTTCCCGGCGAAAATGCGGTGGCTGATGCTTACCGTAAAACCTATTTGGCTTACCGTGAACAAGGTATCCAACCCCTGCTTGACGCCGCTGAAGCGAATAATCAACAACGCTTTAACGAGCAAATTGCCACTGTTGCCCGTCTGGATCGGCAATATGAAATTGAACTCGATCAGGTGCTGGCGCAGCATGAAGCCTATGCGAAAGCGCTCAACCAAGATGCGCAAAGCCATTTCAGCTTTGGCATGGGCTTAATTATCGCCTTTGGCTTGCTGTTCCTGGTGGTGATTATCGCTGTACTGTTTTTTATAAAGCACTATGTTTTGAACCCTTTGAACAACGCAAAAGCACATTGTGGACAGATAGCCGAAGGGATTTTAAACACGCCAGTACCGGTAAAAGTGGGCTCACGCAGTGAGATTCAGGATTTGATGACGACCATGGAACAGATGCGTCTTTCATTAACAGACATTATCAGCCGGGTTCGTCACTCGACTCAGACTGTTTCTCATGCGTCACAAGAGATTGCCGCTGGGAATATCGATCTGGCCTCGCGTACCGAACAGCAGGCCGCAGCGCTGACGCAAACAGCCGCGAGTATGGAAGAACTGGGCGCAACGGTAAAACAGAATACTGAAAACGTTCAGGAAGCGAGCCGTCTGACCAGTGAAGCAGTGAAAAATGCGAGAACCGGCGAGAAAGTGTCGCAAGAAGTGATCGTCACCATGGGAATGATCAACAGCAGCTCGAAAAAGATCGAAGACATTATTGGCGTGATAAACAGCATCGCTTTCCAGACTAATATTCTCGCGCTCAACGCAGCAGTAGAAGCGGCGCGAGCCGGAGAACAAGGTCGAGGCTTTGCTGTCGTTGCGGGTGAAGTGCGTAATCTTGCCCAACGCAGTGCGGTGGCCGCTAAAGAAATCGAAACGCTCATTGCGGAATCCGTGGTAAATATCAAAGCAGGCTCGAATCAAGTTTCACGTACCGGTGAAGCGATCAGCGCCATTATCGCCTCAGTCAATCAGGTTGATGTTTTGATGGATCATATTTCCACTGCTTCTGATGAACAGAGTCGGGGCATTAATCAGATCGAACAGGCCGTTATTGAAATGGAAAGTGTGACCCAGCAGAACTCAGCCTTGGTGCATGAATCCGCAGCCGCTTCTTCTTCTCTCGAAGAGCAAGTGCATTATCTGACACATTCTGTGTCGGCTTTCAGGCTCTCTGCTGACTAAAGCAGAGAAAAAAGCACCAGAACCCCAAGCCGTTTAACGCTTGGGGTGACTTACTTTATTTTAAGCTCATACACGACACACGGCTGATCGTAGTGTTCTTCAATACCCACATATGTCATTCCCAACCGTTGCATCACCTTGTGTGAAGCCAGATTTTCTGGATGGGCGACGGCGACCAGATGCGCTGCGTTAAAACGTTCCACAGCAAAGTGGATAATCGCTTTGGCTGCTTCTGTTGCATAGCCTTTACCCTGTTGCTCTTTTCTTAAACGCCAGCCAAGTTCCAGAGGTGCGCCATCCAAATTGGCAAGGTGTTGCAGGCAAGCAGCCCCGATAACCTCTGCGGTTTCCTTTTCAATGATTGCCCACCATGAATATCCACGTTGCCGCCAGCGCAATTGTACGCGCTCGATAGATGCAACGGTTTGCTCATGTGTTTTGATGGTGCCATCGCCAATGTAGCGCATGATCTCGACATCGCTGTCCATGGCCCGCAGCCCATCAATATGTTTTAACTCATAGGGTTCTAAACGTAATCTTGCTGACTCAATAGTTAGGTTCATATTCACTCATGGTTATAAGTAGAAAGTCGCGCCAGAGATTTTGTATAACACAGCACAGAATTAAGCGCATAAGTTCATGCCTGTGGCTGTTATGTTAATGCGAGTAAGCAGTTCAGCTATGTGATTAAAAACAGGATGACCGCGACGTAACGACGGAGGGAATAGCGGTTCTGTTGTCATTGTACCGGTGGCCTCATTGAGGATCGTTTAAAAGCGCGACGCTAAATGCCTAACCTATTGACTTAAATTCAGATGATAAGAGAATGTTTCTTTTAGAACGACTACCAGAAAAAACTGGAGTTTATTATCGTCTGTTCTCGCCGTTATTCCCTTGTAACTCACATCAAAAAGCGAAGTGCGTTGGTCGCCTTTGCCCTTTTAGTTGTCAGTTGCTCCTCGGAGCCGCCTAAATCATTGGTCACTCCGCTGACTCCAGTGACAAAACAGCCACTGCCGAGCCAGCCTGAGCAGCAACACCAACCGGTACGCGGTGTTTGGCTCGCCACCGTTTCCCGTCTGGACTGGCCGCCGGTTTCATCCGTTAATCTAAGCAATGCAGAAAATCGCGTTAAACAGCAGCAGAATGCGCTGACACAAAAGCTGGATAAACTAAAAAGTCTGGGCATCAATACGGTATTTTTTCAGGTAAAACCCGATGGCACGGCCCTGTGGTCATCAAGGATTTTGCCTTGGTCAGATATGCTGACAGGCAAAATTGGTGAAGATCCGGGCTACGATCCGCTGCAGTTTATGCTGGATGAAGCGCACAAGCGCGGGATGAAAGTACATGCCTGGTTTAATCCCTACCGCGTCTCCGTGAACACCAAGCCTTCTACTGTTACCGAATTAAACCGGACATTGACGCTGCATCCTGCCAGCGTCTTCGTACTTCATCGCGACTGGATCCGTACAGCCAGCGATCGCTTTGTGCTTGATCCCGGCATTCCAGAGGCGCGAGATTGGATCACCAGTATTGTGGCTGAAGTGGTGGCGCGTTATCCGGTCGACGGTGTGCAGTTCGATGATTACTTCTATGCCGAAACCCCGGGTTCCACTCTCAATGACAGCCAGACCTTTAAACGATATGGTCAGGGATTCGCGTCCAAAGCAGACTGGCGGCGGCACAATACACAGACTCTGATTGAGCAGGTTTCTCATACCATTAAGCAGCTTAATCCCAATGTTGAATTTGGCGTCAGCCCCGCTGGCGTGTGGCGTAATCTTTCACACGATCCTGCCGGTTCCGACACGCGTGGCGCAGCAGCTTATGATGAAGCCTACGCCGATACCCGCCGCTGGGTACAGCAAGGTTTGCTGGACTACATTGCTCCGCAGTTGTATTGGCCCTTTTCACGTCAGGCGGCCCGTTATGATGTGCTGGCCAAATGGTGGGCAGAAGTGGTGAAACCCACCAACACCCGCCTCTATATTGGTATCGCACTCTATAAAGTGGGGGAACCCTCAAAAAATGAACCTGACTGGACGATAAAAGGCGGCGTGCCGGAGCTTAAAAATCAGATCGATTTGAATGAGTCTGTGCCGCAAATCAATGGCACCATTCTGTTCAGAGAAAATTATCTCAACCAACCTCAGACCCAGGATGCGGTGCATTACCTTAAAAACCGTTGGGGAAGCTGAGCTGAACCGCCATAAGTGCCATAGACCGTTCCGGTCAGTAAAAAGGCCGCAACAGATAACGTTGCGGCCTTTTGAAGGGGAAACCGTCAAGCAATAAAGCCTCACCGGCTTTTTTAGAAAGTGGCGTTTACGCCCACATTCCATGTCACCTGGTGATAATCGCTGTTGCCGCCCACCGTTGAAACGCCAGCAAATGCATTCACTTTTTCACCGAGCGGCACGTTCGCGCCCACCGCGACATCCAGCCAGTTCTTGTCACGTGCCTCCACCGTCCGTGCAAATGAGGTGCTGGTCGATTGCAATCCTGCTGTTACCGTAGAATCGGTGTCACCAAATTGATGGTTGTAACTGACCTGCGCCCATGGATTTATCAGCCACTCTTTACTGTCGATGCGCCAGCCGAGTGATCCAATCTGTGAATGGGTAGTTTGATCGGAATAACGCATAGACGTGCTGTTATTGCTCTGCTCACGATAACCGCCCACGCGACCATAATCCAACGCGTAACTGGCGACAGGACCGGTGGTGATGTGTGTACCCAGCGGCAGATCCCAACCGGTTTGCACACGCATACCCAACAATTTTCCGCCTGTGTTACCTTGCTCGGTTCGGCTAGCAGGACCGATTTTGATATCACGCTCTATGTCATCAAAATCGAGATCGGCATAATGAAGATCCGCGTTGATCCAGCCTTGTTCAAGCAAGGTCAATTGACTGTATAGCGCCACCAAATTGCCGCGTAAGCGATAATCAAAGTTAGACGAAGGTTCCTGTCGCTGGTTGGTATTGGAGAACAGCACACCTGTTTGCCAGTTGTCGGTGAGCTGATAACCAATACCCAGCGTCAGGTTAGCGGTATTGGCATCACCATCCGACCAGGCATCACCTTGATAATCGACATGTTGCCCGGCGTAACCGCCGAATACGGTAAATTCCCCGGCATCTGCAGGTTTATGGCGCTGCTGCTGTAAATGCCCATCAAGCGTGTTGTGCATGTCACGCGCCATCATCAGCGGTGACTGGGACAGCGCAGCGACTTGGGCTGGCGCATCAAGAATCGACTGAATGTAGTCGGCGATCATGGCATGCACTGCGGGGCTGGGATGAAGACGATCAGCGAACAGATAATCCTGAGCAGATGAGAAGCCTGGTGTAGAGGATGCACATTCATCTGCCGACGTGCCTACCGGACACGCCATGCCGATGGTGTTAGTCAATCCATATTGACCGGGACTGGCGATAACTTCATTGAGCAAGCCGGCAATATCAACCCGTACGATATTGCCCTTGATTGCAGCAAGGCCACTCTCTTCCTGCTGATTAAATTGCGTTGATAATGTGGTAGCCAACTCACTCAGCTCCTGCCAGGCATTGTAAAGTTGCTCCGCCAATGCATCACGCACCGCTGGCACGTCAGACACTTGCGCCGCAGCCTGAGTAAAAGCATTTTGCACCGCCTGATTACGTGATGCGGTGTCGGTAGTAGAGACGCTGTCCAGCGACTGGAATGCAGCAACCATTGCCGCATCAGAGACCGGGCCGAGCACTCTGAGCACCGTCTGAATCATAAAGGGCGTTTCACCCAGCTGCGGCGTGGTGGGCACAATCACCGCACCCGCACCGGCATCCAGCAAAGTCTTCACCTGCGAAGCGGCTGCGGCTGCACTGGTATCAATGGTTTCGATCGCTGTTAACGGATTAGTCACCGCAGCCGCTATGTCGTTGGCACCCACCCAATGAATATAAAGCCCGTTGCTGTCAGCCCTGCCGCCGGTTGATCGCAGATACGCGGCCAACTGATCTTGGGTATTTAACGCGGGATCAAGGGCTGGGATTGCCACCGCGCCGCCCTGCGCATAGTTACTGCCGCCCAATGTCGAACGCTGCAAATTTTGTCCCAATCGCTCGGCTAAAACTTCGTCATAAATAGGATATTGTCCCCCATCGTAAGTGAAGCGGCCAATGTTACCGCCGTCACTGAGACTGTCGCCAAAAACGGTGAGATTATCCCACGCCATGGCGGGAAATGACGCTAGCGAGGCGCTTAACGTGGCGAGGGCAGCAAAAGAAAGCGCGAATCTATTGTTTTTCATCATCAGCTCCGGATGAAGTGCCAGACAAAACCCGACTGGCGGCAAGAGTGTTCGTCTTGCGCGTATAAAAGCAGCAACGCAAGTCAGAGGTAAACGCCACATCAGAGATGTGCGCCAAATCAAAGAAATAACAAGGACGATAAAAACGTAGTCAGGAAAAATCCGCTTTACCAGTTTGGCAAGGGAATTTGACTTAAAAACAGTTTAGAAGAAGGGATGAATAACAAGGAATGCGGATGTGATTACATTGATCTGTGCAGCAAAGTAAACTCACCTTTGCTCAGTAAAACTTGGATTTGTCAGGGATTAACCCACTGAGAGTCCACAAGTGCGCCGCTGTTGTCATAAGTAAAAAACGCTCTCTGATTCTGTTCTTTGTGTAGCTGATACCAATCCAACGAGCTGGCGCGCACGATTAACACGCCAAAATTCGCCTTTCCTTCGGCTTCCTCAGCAGCGCTGATCGCTTTAATGTCATCACATGCTCGCGCGCCTCCGGGAGGCCCACCCGCGTAGGTTTTCTGTGTATGGGCGGGCAATCTGCTCCATGTCGCTTGAGCTAAATCGCTTTCAGCATCATAGGGCTCTACCTTTCCCTGAAGGCGCAGTTGCAGTCGCATTTGAGCGCAATATCCCAATACCGTGACGTGCGGATTGGCTGCAATCTCCTGCCATTTCAGACTCCGCGTATCGGTATGAAATTCCATAACCCGCATCAGTTTGTCAGCACGTCGCAAGACTATCGTTCGTGCCTGCGGTTTGCCTTGTTCATCGACTGAACAAAAAGTAAGGTAGCGAAAAGCGGATTCCGGCTCGCTCACGGCTTGTTCAAGCTCTGCCCAGGCAGCAGCATCAATCTCGTTGAGGTTTATTGGCATCATCATGCTCCTGTTAGTCGTACAGGCCGGCTGAAGCCCGAATTATAGACGCCAAAAGGAATAAAGGTTGGCGACGCCCCTTACGCAGCGGGTTTCAACCTTAGCGCTATCACAATCAACACCATGACGCCCGCGCTCATGATTAACCAGGCGCTAGAGAGTGAAGCGACACTGTCACGTATGAGTCCGGCGATTAGGGGCATCAGGGCGGCAATCAAATAGCCACCTCCTTGCACCCGTGACAATAATTTCCCCGCCTCAGTCGGCGTTCGAGCATGATCAAGCGTCACAATCAGCGAGAGTGGAAACAGTGCGCCAATGCCCACACCCAGCAGCAGCGTTGATGCAATCGGCATGGTACCAGGGGAAAAGACCAGACACAGCAACCCCACCAGCAACAGGAGCAGAACGACGATCAGCGGAGCACGGCGATCGGGAAAACGATGAATCAGCGCAGAGACGGCAAAACCCGCCGCGACTTCGGTTAACGTTAGCCAGGCCAGCATGTAACCGCTGCTGCGTGCGCTCCACCCCGCCTGAATATAGAATGGCGGCAACCAAGCCAAGACCAGCGTATACGCGCCTGTTCCAATGCCGAAGAACAGCATTAACAATGCAGTTCGGGATGACGATAAGGCAACATCTGCATGCGATGTTTTTTCCAATGGGCGATGTTTGATTTGGGTCAGCCAAATAACCAAAGCGAGAAGCGCCAGCAAACCGGCCATGGCAAGCGTAGGCTGTAGCCCCAATCGCGAAAAAACCGGCTCGGCGCTGGCAGCAGACAGCGCGGCACCCGCCATAATACCGGTGGTAAACAGCGACATTAAGGTACCCGCTGATTGCGCATACTCTTTTTTAATTAGTGCGGGCATTAAAGCCTGTATCACACCCACGCCGGCTCCACCCGCTAACGCAGTACACATCAATGCTGTCACAGATGAATCCCATCCCCGCAGCGAACAGGCGATAGTCAAAACCGTCAATCCAGCAGCGATACCCCGCACAGCGCCCACTTTAATTAATAGCCAGGGTCCACTCAGCGCTGCCAGCCCCATCATCGCAACCGGCAAGGTAGTAAGCAGACTAAATCCAGTGGCTGATAAGCCTGTTTCGCGCTGCAACACCGGAAACAACGGACCGATGGAGGCGAGAATAGGACGAAGATTCAACCCGACAAGAAAAGCGATAAATGCGAATATTATGGGCAATGGTACGACATGTTTCACAATGGACTCCTTTAGAACGGTTTTTGCTTTAGCAAATAAGCGCCACCAACATTTATCTTAACGTTAAGATAAATAATCATCTTGTGTAAGATGCACCGCACAACGCGACAAAATAGCCACACTGTTTAGGGGCGAATAATGCACGACCATATCGACTTCGTTATCGGCCAATGGGATAACGCCATGCCGGAACTGGATGTCTCTTCGATGAAAGTTTTTGGCAGAATGCTGCGGCTTATGAAACATGTAGGAAAAGCGCGGGCTCAAGCGCTGGAGCCGTTTGGGTTTCGTGAGGGTGAATTTGATGTGCTTGCCACTTTGCGCCGTGCCGGTGCGCCTTATTGCCTCTCGCCAACGCAGCTGTATAAATCGCTGCTGGTCACTTCAGGCGCAATGACGCATCGCCTGAGCCGGCTGGAGCAGGAGGGATTGATTGAGCGCATTGAGGATCCGCAGGATAAACGCAGCACATTGGTGGGACTGACCACGCAAGGCCAACAGCGGATTGAGCAAGCGCTGGTCGTTCACACCGCCACGCAAGCGGCGATATTGGCAACCTTATCTGCAGCTCAGCGAGAAGCGCTGGAAACGCAGTTAAGAGCGCTACTGCTTACCTTTCCCGGCGAATCTGTAGAGTAAATGACGTAGAGGGCTGCCAGGCAGATTCGCTATCGTCACAGAAAACAATCTGTAATAAGCTGGCTTTTTAGCGACTCAACTATAAGAAAATTATGGCAGCACCCTCAACAGAACAAGACATGCGTAGCCGGATTATTCAGGCTGCTCAGGATGTCATCATTGATCATGGTGTTGTGGGAGCGACCGCCCGTAAAATTTCATCACATGCCGGGATATCACCTGGTACGTTGACCTACCATTTTCAAACAGTGGATGAAATTCTTGAGGCCGCTTTCACGCGCCTGGCTGAGCACGTTTCCGTAAATTTCCGACAGCGGCTTGAATCGGCAGCTGATGTAAGCGAAGCAATAGAGGCCGTTTTGGACCTTATCTGTGGTGAAATCGTGGCTGCACCACGCAATATGCTGTTGAGTTTCGAACTCTATGCCTACGCGTCACGTAATCATAAAATTCGTCAGATATGCCGTAACTGGCTACGCAGAAGCAGAGACGCATTATCTTTGCATTTCGATATTCAAATCGCCATGACGATCGACGCGCTGATTGAAGGTTTTACCGCCCATCGGCACTTGGGCGAAAAGATGCTAAGTCGCGATGAATTGCGAAGTATCCTGCAAAAGTTAACCTCTGACTGACTTCTTTAAAAGAAACCCTCGACATTCAGGGAACAGTGTCGTGTATATTATCTGCTCTCGTACGGTTGTACGACAACCAGAAAATTCAATCCTTGCCGATCAGCATCATCGTGTAAGGCAGAAAACAGGTAAGCGAGGAACGATGAAAGCAAATGTGATTAACCCTGTTACGCAGGTTGAAGATGGTCTGCTTTATGACGCAAACCATGACGCTGAGATCATCTTGAAAAGAAAAAAAGCCAAGGAAGCCTGTTTCAATTTCAATAACTTAAATCCGGTAAAAGAAACTGAAAAACGTCAAATTCTGACGGAATTATTGGGCAGTCATGGCAAAAGCCTCACGATAGAATCCCCTTTCCATTGCGATTACGGGAGCAATATTTATCTGGGGGAAAACTTTTATGCTAATCATAATTTGGTGATTCTTGATGGCGCAGAGGTGATCATTGGGGACAATGTTTTTATCGCTCCAAATGTCGGTATTTATACTGCGGGACATCCCCTCGATCCAAAGAGGCGAGCTGAAGGTCTGGAATTTGTACTACCGATAAAGATTGGCAATAACGTTTGGATTGGTGGCGGTGTGACGATTACGCCAGGCGTGACAATCGGAGATAACACCGTGATTGGTGCGGGAAGCATGGTTAACCGTGATATTCCGTCAGATGTTATCGCCGTGGGTAATCCATGCAAAGTGATTCGCACGCGTTCAGAGGAAGATAGCCAGCGTGAAGATTTTCATCGCCGATAAGCTTCATCCAGTGAATCAAAGGGCAACGGGATTGCCCTTTTTTATGCGTTAAAGATTGAGTCAAGGCGCAAAGAGAGCAAAGAAAGATGTAGTGCTCTGAAGGCCCAAATCGATTACCCACGCGTTCAGATAGGTGCCTTACTTTTTGTCCAGCGACCACGTCGCGCTACTGACATCGACTTTCACCGGCAACAAACCGATTTGGGTAAATTTATCTGCCAGCGCCTGCTGTTCTTTGAACACTTCTGGCGTCATACGTTGCGCGCCATACGGCATTCTGGCTAACGCTTTCTGCCAAATAGGCTGAGGAAGTCCGGTTGATGTTGAAAGAATTTTCGCCGCTTCTTCCTGATGACTGTTTGCCCAGTGACTCAAGGAGCCTAACTCATCAATTACTTGCTTTGCCGTCTCTGGATAGGTATCCGCAAATTTGCGGCTAGCCAGATAGAATGTGTAGTGCGGAACCAATCCTTCGGCATTTTTCACCAAACGGGCTTTAGCGTTGCTTTCGACTTCCGCATAGTAAGGATCCCAAATCACCCAGGCATCCACAGCACCGCGTTGAAAGGCGGCGCGTGCATCTGCAGGTGGCAAATAGACCGGCGTAATATCTTTATAGCTCAGCCCAGCATTTTCTAGCGCAGTGACCAGAAGGTAGTTAACGTCAGAACCTTTATTCAGCGCCACGCGTTTGCCTTTCAGATCAGCAACCGTTTTGATGGCGGAATCAGCAGGAACCACAATCGCCTCGGTTTTAGGGTTAGCCGGTGAATGCGCAAGGTAAACAAGATCGGCTTTCGCTGCCTGTGCAAAGGTTGGTGGCGCATCGCCAGTTGCGGCCAGATCAATGCTGCCAATATTTAATCCTTCCAACATTTGCGGCCCGGCTGGAAATTCAACCCAGCGCACACCAATCCCCTGTTTCTTAAATTCACTTTCCAGCGTGCCACGGTATTTCAGCAGGGCAAAAATATTCGCTTTTTGAAAGCCAATATTAACGGTTTTTGGTTTCTCTTCTGCCTGTGCGTTACAAGCCATCCCCGCTTGTGCGGCAATAATCAGCGCGCTAAGTAATAGTTTTTTCATGTCTCTTTCCTGAGTGGTGTTGTAATCAGCGCAACATAACAAACGCAAGGTGAACGGCTTAGCGACTAAAAATTCTATGCTTAGTTAAAAAACGTCATTGCTGCCAAACGGCATCCCGCACCTTAATGGCATGATTAAGCAGTCCTAACGCATAAAAGCGATCCGCAATCCGCTGTTGCTCGCGAATCATGGCAAGATTCATGTGCTGCGTCTGATGACTGCGGCGTGCCAGGGCATGCGTCAGCGAATCAGTGCAAATACCTAACTCAGTAGAGAGCAACGCAGCGGCCTCCGGTCTGTGCGCGTCTATATAGCGCCCGGTCTGCTCCAGGGCAGACATGAGTGTCTGAAGCAGATCGCGGGAATGCGCTGCAAATTCACGACCCGCAAGATAAAACTGATAGTTATTAACCCGCCCTACGCCGTCAGCGATCACGCGCAAGTGCCCCTCTTTCTCCGCATCGCTAAGCAAGGGATCCCACATCATCCAGGCATCAATGGCATGACTGTCACTGGGTGTCAGAGGATACTTTGGCGGCGCATAAACAATACGCACATCGTCCTGCGCTAAACCGGCTTCATCAAGCAGTTGCAGTAACAGAAAATGGACGTTTGAGCCTTTAGTCACGGCAATACGTTTGCCTTTAAGATCCGCTATATGCTGGATCGGACTCTGCTTTGCTACCAGCAACGCTACGCTTTGCGGCGCAGCAGGTTCCCAGGCAACGTAAACCATTGCATCGTTATTCGCCTGAGCAAACAGAGGCGGCACCTCGCCGGTGGTACAAAAATCAATTTCTTTGTTACCCAGTGCGTGTAACAGCTGGGGTCCAGCAGGAAATTCGCTCCATAACACGCTCACGCCCTGATCGACGAGTTGCGCTTCCAGTGACTGACGCGCTTTGAGAAAACCGAGATTACCGAATTTCTGATAACCGATACGCAATTCTCTTTCTCGTTGTGGCCGTGAAGAATGGGCTGGGCTAGCGTGCCGGCCCAGGCTGCGACGCGGTTTAATCAGCCCAAGATGCCCAAGATGGGTACGCAAAGTATTACGTGAGATCCCCAGCAGCGTGGCCGCCTGTAGTTGATTTCCCTGGCTCAGCTCAACAGCATTTCTCACCAGAGATTCAATAACGCGGGGATAAAGCGGGCTAAGGCTTTCCAGCAGTTGCGTACGTAGGAAACGGTCAAGATCGCCGTCATCCTCGGGTTGATCGTGAACCGTGATAGCGCCCAGCCGCAGTTGCTGCGAGGTAATTAACGCTTCTTTACTGAGTAACACCGCATTGTGCAGCGTATTTTCCAGCTCACGAATATTGCCGGGCCACGGATAAGCCTTGAGGGTTGCCATGGCCTCATCGCTTAGCCGACATTGAGGACGGCCCAGACGGCGGGCATAAAGCTGCAAAAAATGCCCGGCCAGCAGGGGAATATCTTCACACCGCTGACGCAGCGGCGGCAACGTCACGCTGGCGACATTGAGCCGGTAATAGAGATCCTCACGAAACCGGCGTTCGCGTATCGCCACGGCTAAATCTCTATTGGTTGCCGCAATCACTCTGACATTAACCTTCACTGCGCGGGAAGAACCTACGCGCGTAATCTCTCGCTCCTGTAAAACACGGAGCAGCTTGACCTGTAACGGCAAGCTTAATTCACCGATCTCATCAAGCAAAAGCGTGCCACCGTCAGCCGCTTCAAACCAGCCTTGATGTCGATCCATTGCGCCGGTAAACGCCCCTTTTTCATGGCCAAAGAGTTCTGATTCCGCCAGGCTCTCGGTCAGCGCTCCGCAGTTAACCGCTAAAAACGGATGCTGACATCGCTGACTATGATGATGGAGGTAGCGCGCCATGACTTCTTTACCCGTTCCGGTTTCCCCAATGATCAATACGGTTGCGTCAGTGGGAGCCAACTGGTCGAGCACGCTTTTGACAGCCAATGAGGCAGGATCGATCAAATCAGGGCTGGGGAGCTGCATGGAATGTTCCCGAAAAAGATGAAGAACTTGAAGATATCGTGAGTCGAGCGCTGAAACGAGAGGCCGAATAGCCGCGAAAGTTGCAAATGCAACAGCGTACACACCACTGCTGTTGCATTTGCAACACATAAGATTTTAAATCGAAAACTTTACTTACTGAATTTTAAAGAAAAAATAGCGCACCTACCTTGGCATGTTTCCTGCAATCGCTTTTATAACCAAATGATCAGTCTCTATGTATTAAATTTAGATAACGTTATAAAGGAATCAGCTAATGAGCGAAGCGAATCAGGAAAACATTAAACTCTTTTGGTTTTTACCCACTCATGGCGATGGTCGCTATCTGGGTACCACACAAGGTGGCAGAGCCGTTGATCTCCCTTATTTACAACAAGTTGCGTTAGCCGCCGATAACCTGGGTTATTATGGAGTGCTGATCCCTACCGGTAAAAGCTGCGAGGATTCCTGGCTGGTGGCATCTGCGCTGGCCCCCATTACCAAAAAACTGCGCTATCTGGTGGCGGTACGTCCCGGTTTACAACCGCCCAGCCTTGCCGCCCGAATGGCTGCCACGCTGGACCGCCTTTCAGAAGGTCGCCTGCTGATCAACGTTGTCACCGGCGGCGATCCGGTAGAAAACAAAGGAGACGGTATTTTCCTCAATCACGAGCAGCGTTATCACGTTACCAAAGAGTTTCTGGAGGTCTATTCACGCTTATTGCAAGGTGAGAAAGTCGATTTCAACGGTGAGCACATCCGCGTTGAAGGCGCTGAAATCTTATTCCCGCCGGTACAGGAAAATGGCCCACCGCTCTATTTTGGCGGCTCCTCTGAAGAAGCCATTGACGTCGCGGCTAATCAGATCGATACCTACCTTACCTGGGGCGAGCCAGTTGCACAGGTGGCAGAAAAACTGGCAGTGGTTCGCAAACGGGCAGAGGAAAAAGGCCGCACGCTCTCTTATGGCATTCGCCTTCACGTTATTGTGCGTGAAACAGAAGAGGAAGCCTTGGCAGCAGCCAATCGGCTGATTGCACATCTGGATGAAGAAACCATTGCAGCTGCCCAGAAAATTTTTGCGCGCATGGATTCCACCGGGCAAGCACGAATGAGCGCACTTCACAGCGGCTCACGTGAGGGATTAGTGATTGGTCCGAACTTGTGGGCTGGTGTGGGCCTGGTGCGCGGTGGCGCTGGAACGGCGCTGGTGGGCAGCCCGCAGCAGGTCGCCGACCGCAGTCGTGAATATCAGGCGCTGGGTATCGAAAACTTTATATTCTCCGGTTATCCGCATTTGGAAGAAGCACACCGTTTTGCCGAACTGGTGATGCCATTATTGCCGCTGGCCGCTAACGCCGAGAAAAAGCAGCGTACTGTTAATACCGGACCTTTCGGCGAAACGATTGGTGGCGATCGCCGTCCGAGTAAGTAAGTCAGCTAATCAACAAGAGAGCCCGCGTATGTCTGAAAAGCACATTGTCATCATTGGTGGCGGATTTAGCGGCACGGCGCTGGCTATTCACCTGGCGCGTTACGGTCAGGCAGGTTTAAAGGTCTCGGTAATTGAGCCGCGACCTCAGCTGGCACAGGGTGTGGCTTACAGCACAGAAGATCCTGCACACCGTATTAATGTGCCCGCCTCGCGGATGCAACTTGCCGGCGATGAAGAAGGCGCTTTTGATCGCTGGTTCCGCTCATCACCTGACTTTCAGGCCGATACCGATGCCTTGTGGCATGATGGCGCTGTCTATCCGCAGCGCGGGCAGTTTGCCCGCTGGGTAAATGAACAGTTCCGGCAGCAGAAGCAGTATTCCGCGGTAGAACTCACCCATATTCATGACCGTGCGGTTTCATTCCATGCTGGCGTAGTGAGCACAGCTTCTGGCGCTAAGGTACAAGCCGATGTTGTAGTGCTGGCAATCAGTCATCCGCCGCCTGCCTTACCTGCAATACTCACGTCGTTACGCGGTCACGTCGGGCTGATTGCCGATCCGTGGCAGCCTAATGCCTTGGCAAAAGTGGGCGCTGATGATCAGGTCGCGATCATCGGTTCAGGCTTAACCATGTCAGATATGGTCGCTTCGCTGCATCGCAAGGGACATCGCGGAAAAATCACCGTGTTTTCCCGTCGTGGTCAATTACCTCGCCCTAACCTAAGCGGCAACTATGAGAACCGCGAGTTAAATTACCTTCAACCACAACAGCCTACTGCACGGGGCTGGCTGCGACGCATTCGTCAAGAAGTCACAGACGCTGCCGCTGAAAATCTGCCCTGGCAAGGGGTGCTGGATGATATTCGCCGTCATGGTCAGCAAATCTGGCAAACACTGTCGTTAACGGAGCAGCGTCGCTTTTTGCGGCATCTGCGCCCGTGGTGGGATGTTCATCGTTACCGAATTGCGCCACAAGTGAGTGCCGTGCTGTCTCAACTGCAGGCCAGCGGTCAGCTAACGGTTATGGCTGCTCGCCTGCTTGCGGCAGACGCAGCCGAAGACAGCCTCCAGCTGACGCTTCAGCCGCGAGGTTCATCACCTGAACTCTACCGGGTCGACAGAGTCATTGTGACCACCGGGCCCGCACATGGCGCCCTGCTTAACAGCGACGCGTTATTACACCAGCTTGCTACAGAAGGCGTAATCCAGGCCGATCCGCTGGCGCTGGGTATCAATGTCAATGCGCTGTCACAAACCCTGAATGCACAAGGTCTGGCTAATCCCCATCTTTATGTCGTCGGGCCAGCCGCCCGCGGCCGTTTTGGTGAATTGATGGGCTTGCCGCAAGTTGCTGAACATGCTGAGTCGGTGGCGAGACAGTTACTGAGCATCGCACCCTCCTCTTCTACGCAAGCGGGCTCACACGAGCACATTGACTAGAAATTGCTGGAAAGGGATCACGGCTGAACGGGTAGAGTGAACAGCCCTGATCTTTTAACGATGATTAAGGCGGCGCGATAGCCTATCGCCACAAAATTGCAGCAGCGTCACTAACGCCACCAGCACCACAATCACCGTGACCATCACCTGCATATCGAAGCGTTGATAACCATAACGATAAGCCAAATCCCCCAATCCTCCCGCACCGATTGCCCCCGCCATGGCCGATGCATTGATCATAGTAACCAAAGTAATGGTGAAGCCACTTACAATGCCAGGCCGCGCTTCCGGTAGCAAGACATGCCAGATGATATGCCAGCGATGGAAACCCATCGCCTGGGCCGCTTCGGTCAATCCTTTGTCCACTTCACGCAGGCTGACCTCAGCGATTCGCGCAAAAAATGGCGTCGAAGCCAGGGTTAACGGCACCACCGCCGCCCATACGCCGTAGGTCGTGCCCACGACCCAGCGCGTAAAGGGAATCAGCGCCACCATTAAAATCAGAAACGGAATGGAGCGGAATAGATTAACGACCCAACCCAAGATCCTGTTCACCATCGGGCTGGGAAACAAATCGCCGCGTCCGCTGACCACCAGAATCACCGCCATTGGCAAGCCCAATAACAGCGCCATCAACGAGGAAACTCCGACCATTAATAACGTGTCCAGCAGACCATTCCACAGACGATCAATAGCCAGTGACATAACCTAATACCTCCAGCCGATCGGCAAGGTTTGCCAGTTGCAACGCTGCCGACTTCGCCTCATGTTGTGCATCCAACAGCAGCAGCATTTGCCCGGTTGGTTTGTTTTCTACCCATTCAATGGCGCTGTAAATCAGCGTGATTTCACCCGTTGCCTGCGCACCTAAAGCCCCCAGATTAGGCTGCGCACCTTCTCCGGTATAGCGCAAACGCAGTAGCAAACGGGAGTCGGCATCTTGCCGCTGCGCATTCAGCAGCGGCACAATATTTTCTGGTAGCGCCTGATGATTAGGGTTGAGTAATTGCCGAGTGGTTTCTTGCTGCGGATCGCTGTAAACCTGCCAAACCGGCCCGCGTTCAATAATTTCACCTTTATCGATGACCGCCACTTTGTGGCAGAGATCGTGTACGACATCCATTTCATGGGTGATCAACACGATGGTGATATGACGCTGCTGATTGATCTTTTTTAGCAGTGCCAAAATGGCGCGCGTGGTTTCAGGATCAAGGGCTGACGTCGCTTCATCACACAGCAGAAGTTCGGGGTCGTGTACCAGTGCCCGCGCAATGCCAACGCGCTGTTTTTGTCCGCCTGAAAGCTGGGATGGCCACGCATGCTGCCGTTCTTCCAGCCCGACCAGCGCCAGCAGTTCATCTACTTTGCGCTCGCGTTCTGCTGCGGGGATACCCGCCACCTTCATCGGCAGTGAAATGTTCTGACGCACCGTTTTTGCTGAGAGCAAATTGAAATGCTGAAAAATCATGCCGGTGCGACGTCGCCACTCCACTAGCTGTCGCTCGCTGAGCGCGCTGATGTCGATACCATCAATCACCACCTGGCCTGCAGTCGGATTTTCCAGCCGGTTCAGACAGCGGATCAGGGTCGATTTGCCTGCACCGCTGCGGCCAATGATGCCAAAAATCTCACCACGCTGGACCTTCAAGCTGATGTTATGCAGTGCATCACTTTGCTGGCCCGCATATCGTTTGCTTAAAGCCTCAATATGGACGTGAACCTTGCCGTTGGCTTCCACCCTTGGCACATGCAGCGCATCGCGCTCACCGGGCAATGTCAGGCTAACCATAATTACTGGCTCCAACCCGGCTGGTAGAGTTTGCCATAGAAGCTATCGAGTTTGGCCCGTACTACTGGAGAGTGCTGATAGATATCGACAAATTTTTTCAGACGCGGATCGTCCTGATGACCGTCACGAACAACGAACTGAATGACATATTCGGGGTGTTCAAGGCCATCAAACAGCAGCGCTTTTTCCGGGTCGATGGTTTTCGCCAGGCGTAAATAGTGCGGATAGCCTTGGGCTAAATCCACTTCATCCAGCGAACGTGAAAGCTGTACTGCTTCAACTTCGATGATCTTCAGATCTTTGGGATTGCTGGCGATATCCTCCACGGTCGACTTCAGTCCAGCGCCCGGTTTCAAGGTTATCAGACCCGCTTTTTGTAACAACAACAGCCCACGCGCGCCGTTGATCGGGTCATTGGCGATAGCGACGGTTCCACCTTGTGGGATCTGATCAATAGCTGTGTGCTTTTTGGAATAAAGCCCAACGTTGTTGATGATGGCGGGTGCGTAAGGCACCAGATGGAATCCACCCTCTTGGTTGGCATTTTCCAGGAATGGCTTGTGCTGAAACAGGTTAACGTCAATATCCCCGTTTTCCACGCTGACGTTAGGCGCAGTCCAGTCGGTAAACTCCACCAACTCCACATTTAGTCCCTGTTTTTTCGCTTCCTCAACGGTGGTTTCCAATGGCGGTGCGAACGCAGCCGTGGTGCCCACTTTCAGCGGCCCGGAATAGTCAGCCGCTGATGCCGCGGCGCAGAGTGTTAACAGCGTCACGCCAAGCGCTGCCGCCAATTTTTGAGAATATTTCATCGCCTTTCCTTGAGGTTAATAGAATCAATTAAAATGGGCTGCTTGTCGCCAGCGTGCCGCCGGATGACGGTCAGGCAAACGGTCCTGTTGCTGAAAGATTTTTTTGCGTAATGAACCGGGTTGATAGGCAGTTTTGTAGCGACCGCGCTGCTGAAGTTCCGGCACCACCAGATCGATAAAATCGCTGTAACTCTGCGGATTGAGAATGTGAGTCAGGTTGAAGCCGTCAATATCGCCTTCATCTATCCACTGCAACAGCGCGTCGGCTACCTGAGCCGGATCGCCAATGATTAAGGGATAGCGGCTGCCCATCGCATGCTGCTCCAACAACCGACGTCGCGTCCAGCCGCTGTAAGCTTTGCTCACCGACTCAATCGCGCGGGTATCACCGGTTTCAATCGGTGCATCTAAATCGAACGCGGCTAGATCGACGCCGATCGAGCTAGAGAAATGGGCAATACCCGCTTCCGGGCTGGCATATTCGAGATAACTGCGATATTTCTCCTGCGCTTCGCGTTCCGTCGGTGCCACAATCACGCCGACGCCCATAAAAATACGCAAATCATCAGCGTGACGCCCCGCGTCCATCGCAGCCTGACGCAGCCGTTGCGTCTGCTGACGCATGGCGTCAGGTGAACGGGCATTGACGAAAGTACATTCAGCATGGCGAGCAGCAAACTGGATGCCGCGTGCAGAGGTTCCGGCCTGAAACAGCAATGGCGTGCGCTGCGGTGACGGGCTGCTGAGGTGATAACCCTCAACCTGATAGAATTCACCCTGATGGTTAATTAGATGAATTTTGTCGGCATCGGCATACAGCCGGCGCTGGCGATCGACCACCAACGCATCATCGTGCCAACTGCCTTCCCATAACTGATAAGTGACATCCAGAAACTCGTCAGCCTGATCGTAGCGTCGATCATGGGCCAACTGTTGTTTGTTGCCCATTGCACGGGCGGCGCTGTCCAGATAACCCGTGACGATATTCCAGCCAACACGCCCTTGGGTCAGATGATCCAGCGTCGACAGGCGACGCGCGAACGGATACGGTGCTTCGTAACTGAGATTGGCGGTAACGCCAAAACCGAGATGCTGCGTTACGCCAGCCATTGCCGACACCAGCATCAGCGGATCGTTAACCGGTAACTGAATCGACTCGCGCGCGGTGAGATCGATGCCCTGCTGATAAACGTCATACACGCCAAGAATGTCAGCGATAAAAATTCCGTCAAACAGCCCGCGTTCCAGCAGACGTGCCAAATCGGCCCAGTAATTCAGAGAATTAAATTCCACTGAACGATCCTGGGGATGCGTCCACATACCGTGATGAATATGGCCGACACAGTTCATCGTGAAAGCATTAAGTAAAATCTGCTTTTGACTCATATCGTGCCTCGGCGCGGCGGCAATACGCCATTAAGCAGATGATTGCCAATCGCCGGATATTTCCAGCGCACCGGATCGTGCAACGTATGGGTGCGGGCGTTGCGCCAGTGGCGGTCGAAGTTGTATTCACGCAGGCTGGCGCGAGAACCGGAAAGCTCAAACAATAAATTGCTCGCCTCCAGTGAAACCTCCGTGGTCCAGGCACGAGCTTTCGCCACCTCGACAGATGCCCAGGCGACCGTTTCCGCATTAGGCTGTTGTTGCGCGACATCTATGGCGACGCCTGCCTCTTCGATTAACGCGTCGCCTGCAGCGAGTCGTGCCGCCAGCCGACCGGTGCGGTCAAGGGTAAGCGGGTCTTCGCTCGCGTGATCAACCCCGCTGTCTGGCCAGGGTCGGGCGCGATGACGCAGGAAATCGAGCATGTCCCTGAACGCCGCACGTGCAATGCCCTGATCGATAGCCGCATGCAGGATTTGTGCAAGTGGCCCAACGGTGGTGGGCCGTTCGAATGCGCTCTGAAACGGCACCACATCCTCAGCGGCAACGGAGACATTCTCAAATAGGACGCTGCCGCTGCCGGTCGTGCGCTGGCCAAAGCCGCTCCAGTCATCAATCACCGTGATGCCAGGCTGATGCCGTGGCACAAAGACCAGTTGCTCTTTTCCCTCTGCGTCTTTTGCCGCTGTAGGAATGCGATCGGCAAACAGCGCACCGGTGGCGTAGAACTTGCTGCCGTTAAGGCGAAGATCGAGAATCTGCGTGCTACGCTGATGCGCTGCGGGTGAACTGAACTCTGCCAACGCATTGCCCAGATGCACACCCGCCAGCACTTCGGCGTAAAGTCGTTGTTGCTGCGCCTGGCTGCCGTTAATGCGTAACACTTCCAACGCGTAAAAATGGTTTTGCGGTACCTGACCTATCGCCGCATCGGCTTCGCTGATTATTGCAATAACCGCAGCCAGCGTAGCGGTGGAAACAGCAATGCCGCCGTATTGCTTCGGCACGGTGATCGCGCCTAATCCTGATGCGAAAAGCTGCTGTAATTCTTTATGAGGTAACAGACGTTCGCGGTCACGCTCTGAGGCTCCGCTGCGAAACTGCTGTGCCAGCTGGTGCGCCACATCCAACGCCTGTTGCGCATTTTTGATGTGGGTCGCGGGCTGTTTTGGCTGAACCTGTGTCATCGCTGCTCCTTAAATCCAGGCGTGGCGCGTTGGGTAGACCGCGTTGAGGTAATAGTGACCAATAGCATGTGTTTTCCAACGCACCGGATCGTGCAAGGTGTGGGTGCGCGCATTGCGCCAATGGCGATCCAATCCATGACGTAGCAACGTGGCGCGGCTGCCGCCCCACTCCAGCAATTTTTCACTGGCGCGTAGGGCGACGTCGGTGGTCAAGACTTTGGCCTCGGCGACCGCAATGGAGGCACGCGCACTGTTTTCAACACTGAGCGCCAGCGGATCGATGTTATCGAGTACGTTAGCCGCACGCTTAAGTAACGCATTGGCGGCACTCAGCTCGGTGCTAATGCGTCCGATATCGGCAAGAAGGTAAGGATCATCCGCATTGCGTTCGACATTGGCATCCACCCAAGGACGTGAACTACTGCGCACAAATTCCAGCGCATCATCCAGTGCGCCTTGCGCGATGCCTGCATCGATGGCTGCCTGAATTAGCTGAGATACCGCACCGCGCAGCGTCGGTTTTTCCGCTGATGGCAAAGGGATGATCAACGCGGGATCGACCGCAACCTGCTCCAGCCGCACCGTACCGCTGGCGGTGGTGCGCTGACCGATGCCAGACCAGTCATCGATGATCTGTACCCCTTCGGCGGGCAATGGAATAAAAGCCATTGTCGGCAGGCCGTTATCCTGGAGCGCGGTGGTGACCAGAATGTCGGCGAACAGTGCGCCGGTTGAATAGAATTTCTCGCCGGTTAACCGCAAACCTTGTTCGGTGCTCAGCAGTCGAGCCTGAACATCGCGGGTATGTCGGGTGTTCTTTTCCGGGCCGCCGTTGCCGAGCCGTTTGCCACTCACCACCGCTTGCAACAGTTTCTGCTGCTGCGCTGCGCTGCCTTCACCCAGAATGAACTGAATTAACCCAAAGTGGTTTTGCGGAATTTGTCCAAGCGACGGATCGCTGGCAGAAATCAGGCGAAACACCTCAGCCAGGGTTTGATAACTCAGCCCGCCGCCGCCAAAAGCGCGCGGTACGCTGATGCTACCTAAACCAATCTGGGTGAACTGTGCGAGCAGTTCACGTGGATAAATCCGTTGCTGATCGCGCGCTACTGCACCGACTTTCGCCTTTTCGGCCAAAGAACGTGCTGCCTGAATCGCCTTGTCATCCTCGGTCAGCACAGCCGCCTGGATTGCTTCGGGGAAATCGAAAGGGTTTGTCATGGTTTTTCCAGTTAATAAACGGAAAGTCAGGGGCGGACCGCTCTTAATCCAGCGTGTTAGTTGAAATAATTAAGTGACAGGGATAATAGTCAGTTCATTTAAGGCAAGTAAATAGCGCGGGTTGTTACAAATATGGGAAACGTAATTCACTTTTTAGCTATAGCGTGAGCGCACTGAATCAATGTAAACCCTGACAAGGCATCATCAATGATTTATAAGATAAATTGCAGCGCGCGTTAATTCTTAATTTAATAGAATGAATAGTTTTTCTTTTTACGTTACGCACGGCCATTGCTTTAGCAATTAATCCCACTAAAAACAGTAAGCACTGCATTATTTATAACTGCACAGGAAAGGCTATTATATTAATTGAATTCCTCAGCGTGCAGAAACGCCTATTGATCGCAGAGAGAATTATCCGGTGTCACTTGAAGCGACATATTATTCCCGAATAGGGATTAAAGGCGGAGGTAACAGCAAGGCGCAGAGTGATATTCCCTTAAGCGTGATGAGTAAAACCCTGTAAAGCACACTCCATTGCGAAAATTGCCGGATGATTCAGGCGAAAAAACTTAAGGCTATTACGGATCCTTTTACTCAAAAAAACGCCTTAACCCATTGAGTGAAGGGAATATTTATTCCGTCATGATAAACAGAGATTTACAATGAGGACATAATACGGCTTGTCCACGATCTCGTTTAGTTGAAGACTGCTTAGAAAATTTCTTACACACCGGGCACTGAGAATTAACTTCATGCTGCTGTAAGTTATCAAATATTCGATTTAGCCATGTCATGATAAATTCCTCTTTGAGGTTTATTTAGCCTAACACAATCGAATTTAGTTAACTTTTATATTTACGTCCTTTCCAATTAAACTCGCTAACATCAACAGAATGTTCACTATTTACTTTTGAATACCTGCCGCTCATTCATGAGCGGCAGGCAGATAGATAGAGAGTGCGGAATCAAATATTAGTACTCAGATTCCTCGCCTGGCAGAGGAATCGAGAGTTCCATACCTTCGGCACCTGCATAAAATATAATAAGATCAGTGGGTTCATTGGTTGTATAGCCGCGATGAGCAATATCGATGGACTCATTAAAGGCTTCTCCTGCACTGAAGGTTTTTGTCTCACCGGTGAATTTATCCTCAACGGTAAGCGAACCCGAAACGACGAAGGCGGTATTAGGGATAGGGTGCGTATGCCACGGCAACTCAGAATGAGCCGGAATGGTCATTTTCATTAGTGTAATCTCAGGTTTTCCCGTCGGGTAGTTTTCAATCCCCTGTCCGTTCCACGCTTTACCGCTATTTAATAACGTTTCACTTGTCACCGTTTTTTCTGAATCACTGCTCATATCACTATTACCCCTTAAAATTAACCCGCTGATAAACCAGCTATTCATAATGAATTTAAGTAGCTAATTATAGACGCAAATTTTTAAAATATTTTACAACATATTAATAAGGTTGGTTTTTCGTTTAGAGCAAGGGATTGCCAACCCTATTAACGAGGGTTATGACGAAAGGGCCAGCCAATAAATCACCGCGCAGTTTCACTCAAGATCTCACTGGCATCACAGTAAACCGGAGACATCTCAATTTATCTATAACGATAACATCCGCTATTAAAACCAGGTATGTTAAATCCAGTTGGCAGCGTAATGCCTCATTCAAAATCACTTTCTTTCAACAATGTTATGAGATTACTTTTACAGGGAGAGTCCATGGCTAATTATTGTTGTTTTAAAAAACAGGGCAAGCTTATTGCTCTTGAAGCAAATAAATGCAGCCATGAAAAAGCTGAGCGAGATTGTTGTGATCAACCTTGTAATGATATTGAAGCCCGCGATGCTGCTGAGGCCCTGCTGAAATTTTCAATCTTACTTCATGTAAATGAAGCGGTTAAGCCTGCATATGCTAAAGAGACAGTTTTTCATTCAGCGTTGAAGTTATTTTTTAAACGGCAAAACCTCAATAAACCCTTATGATCAGGCTAAACGGTATTTCAGCATGCCATCATCAATTTACTGTGGAACGAATTTCACCTTGCGCATGAGTGAAATTAGAAAAGATGACGCGAAAAATCATTTCAGCCCAAAAGAAAGCGTCAACTGCACTTGCGTTGATAAAAGAGTATTCGTAGAGGTTTAGGGCAACACTGTCACTGCCTTTATAGATGAAAGTATTCAGTATGAAAAACCAGAGGCAAGCGTAGCGTTAATCAGGCTCTTTTTTGACGTTAAAAAGAGCCTGTCAAAGTTTATGCGAGATCCAGTGAATCACGATGCTGCTGGCACTTAACCAGAATATGATTTTGAAAAGTGGTTGGCATACGATTTCGCACCACCGAAGAGGACCCGATATTGTTCTCAGACTCGTAATCATCACGGGTGATTTTGAGTGTGGCACTGTTTGTAAAGGATCCCGAAGGAGAGGCACTCCGCTGTTGCACATCGAACACGTTAACCACAAAGGTGTCATCATCGATTCTAATCACATCATAACGAACCAAGCGGCTATCTGTGTTGCTGTTTATATAGTGTGTTTCAACTTCAGAGAAAATCATCATCACATCCTTCGTGTTTTACAGCGGGTAATGCTGAAGCATGGATAATATGGAAACGGGCAAGCGATGTCATTGCCCGTTGTGCGATTATTGTTTATCCAGCATGAGGAGATGAGCTAAAAGAAGGCGTGCTTAAATGAGGTCACGAGAGGGATCATCGCCTATCCTGAACCATTTCCAGACGGCGCAAACGACGCTCGCAAAGCAGTGAATAAATACCGCCGACTGCGACCAGAAAAGCGCCCGCAATCGTCGCTTCCTCTGGCAAATTACCCAGAAACAAGAACCCAATAATCACTGACCAAAGCAGCGTGGTGTAATCGAAAGGCGCCAGCAAAGAAGCATCTGCATAGCGGAGGCTTAATGTCAGTAATATTTGGGTGATACCGCCAAACAGCCCGCAGCCGACCAGTAATAAAATTTCACGTCCTTCTGGTATTTTCCAGCCTGCAATCACTGTGACAAGTGAAGTTAATCCCGTCATGACGGTAAACCAAAAGGCGATCGCGCCGGCCTTTTCTGACCGATTCAACGAGCGGATTTGAATCAAGGCCCCGGCGGTAAAGAGGGCCGCCAGCAGTGCCAGAAACACGCCGGTAGAAGAACCGACATTCAAGGCGTTATCTGTCAGTGAAAGGTGCCCGGAAAGCATGATAACGATACCGCTAAATCCCGCCGCCACTGCCAGCCAGCGGTGAGCGCGCACCTTTTCTCGTAATATTAGTGCTGCAAGCAGAACCGTAAACAGCGGGGCCGCGTAATTGATTGCGGTGGCATCGGTAAGCGAAATGTAGAGCAGCGCTAAATAGCTTAAATACATGCTGCAGGTTCCGGCAAGTCCGCGGATAAAGTGTCCCCGCACATTGGCGGTTTTAATCCCTTCTCGCACGCTGCCCTGCACCTTCAGCCAGAGTATTAATGGCAGCATCGCAAAGCAGGAGCGAAAAAATATCACCTCGCCTACCGGGATCGTTCCATCCAGCGCTTTTACACAGGCAAGCATCAGCGTTGAACTGAGCGCAGCCATAATTTTCATTGATATACCGGTTGCAGCACTCATTCAGCATGGGATCCAAAGCGGGTTTAAAGCAGATTTACACTGCCTTTTGTCATCAAAAGCCTATCAGAATCTGTCAGTCACCCTGCGCTGAAGTTGAAGGGTTAATCAGCAGATAGTTTTGTTTCAAACCGATGGCCATTCGCGCCGCGCCATTGATAACCCTCTCTAAGCGCAATAAAAAAGGCACCAAACGGTGCCTTTGATATTTTAACGGTTCAAAATGACCAGCGAACACCGGCGTTATAACGCCAGCCTTTAGCGCCATTTCCGTCAATCTCTTTACGGTAATCCGCCTCGGCATAGAACGACACATCACGCTTCAACGATGCCGAGCCGCCAATGCCTACATCCCACATCTGCCCGAACTTTCCGCTGTCAAAGTTTTGATTGATGTCGCTGCCGGTTGAACCGATGTTCACTTTCGCCGTTCCGCCCCAGCCGTGAAAATAGTTCGCGCGAAGGTACGGCGTATAGAGACGCTGGCTGTCGTCCTGCCAGGTGCGAGCGAGACGTGCGCCCAGTCGGCCAATGGTTTGATCATAATCATCATAGGAAACGCGGGTGCGATCGCTGTCGGTAAAGTTTTCCATGTTTAAACGCAGCCAGGTTAGCTGAGCCTGCGGTTCGAATCGTACACCGTGAGCAAACTCAAACGGATAGCCCGATTCCAGCGACGCGGCCCAACCCTTGCCTTTTGGCGACGCCACCTCTTTCTGCCGCGCGATATCCGTTTCGCCGCGATACCAGCTCCATGCCAGCGAACCATCAACATAGAAACCGCTGTCACGTTGCCAGGTTCCATATAAAGCCAGGCTGTCGCTGTCGAAAGAGGTTGAGCTATAGCCATCAGCAGCATGTGGACGAATACGTGTGTTACCGCGCGTATAGGCGATGCCGCCGCGCAGGCTATCTTGTGCGCCATCTAACCTCAACAGGTTGCCGCCGAGCTGCACGGCACTGTAATCGAGGTCAAAATCATAGCCGTAATCACTGAATCCACGGTTGCTTTGGTATTCCAGGTTTGAGCCGATATAGCGGATAAACATTTCACCGCCCAGTGCATCCGGATTGTTTTGCTGATAGCGCAGCTCCCCAAGCCGTTTATGCAGATCGTCAGTAATAGCGAGTGTGTAATACGCCAAACCAACCGGGGCTGAAATGTAAGAAGGCACCTGCGGCGTGACAGCCGGACGCGCTGCCACCTTACCACTACCCGCTTGTGGCTGGCAGAGCGAGCCATCTTCACAGACAAAAGTATTGGCGAGGCGATAATCCCAGAACGCGTTACCGCTACCGCTGACTTCTCGCTGGCTGGCGTCGCTGCTGCCCGGCGCGAAACTATACACACTGTATTGCCACGGTCCCGATGCGACATAGCCCTGCTTTAAGGCAAAACTCGCGCGACTGGCGCTACCTGAAACCTGTGCCAGTGAAATACCCTCCGTTGCAGTGATTGTGCTGTCGCCGTTGGTATCCGCCACCGTGCCGCCAATAAGCGTATCGTCGATAAACGTGGTGCCGCTGACGTTACCATTAACACGCAACGCATCACTTTGCGTGTTAAACGAGTTGAGCCGCAGGCTACCGCCGTTTGAGACTAATTCGCCATCAAGGGTCAAGGTGTTATTGGCGACGTTAGCGCCGTTGGTTAAATCCAGCGTACCGGCGTTATTCACCACCAAAGAATCATCGGTTGCGCCCTGCAACAGTGGATTAACCCCATCACCCACAAACAGCGTTGAGCCGCTGTCGATATTGATGGTGCTGTGTGCCAGCTTGATGTTGTCCGTTAACGTCCATTGCGTGTTGTAGAAATTTAAGGTGCTCCAACCTGCACCGAGATTAGTGCCTTTGCTCAGGTCGTCATTGGAGAACGAACCACCGCGCGCAGTAATCTCACTTAAATTAAGCGTGCTGCCCGCGCCGCCCTGAGTCGTGATATGGCGTGTGTCTGCCAGGCTGACCTTTTCTATAGTGGCGGAATTATTCGTGCCGTTGCCCATCGTCAAGCTGCCGTTGATCGTGCCGCCGGTCAGGATCAGGGAATCACGCCCATTACCCGTATCCACATCGCCCAGTACCTTACCGTCCAGAAGTGCAATGAGATCATCCGTCGCGCCGCCGGCGATGACCACGGTTTCGGGATTGGGTGCAGTGATGATGCCTTCATTGATGAATACCGTTTCACCTCCACGCAGGTCGATGATCGGAGAACGCAAACTCAAAGAGGAGATTGAGCCCTGATTGATCACTTCGCTGGCAGTACGGGTGACAATCGCCGAGCCGCCATTAGCGGCCTGAATGTCAATCGAGCCTTGTGTCACCACCCTGCCGCTGGTGTTAGCCTGCACGCCGGTTCCCTCGCCGGGAACAACGATGGAATAGCCTTGCCCAATCAGCAAATCATTGCTGGTGGTGGAACCGTCCTCATTAGCAAACAGATAACCGGTGCCGCCGCTGCCTACGTTAATTAACGCGCTGCCGTCAGGATCGAAGGAGGTTGCCGAGCGAATAGCGGCACCGCGTCCACTTTCCAGCCGAACGTTTTGCAGAAAAATCGAGGCGGTTTCCGCGCGGTTGTTAATCGCACTTCCGCTGCCGTAGGCTCCAAGAATAATGTCATTGGCTTCAAATCGCTGCGCGCCGCTGTCAAGCAACAAACCGTCAGCGCTGCCGTTGGCGCTCAGCGTGCTGCTGCCTTGCCCATCGCCGTAGATTTTTAACTCTGCGCCACTGCCGACCCGCAGCGCAGCGATGCCGTCATCAACCCGTAATTCGCTGTCCATGGGCACGTATTGACCATAACCGCTGCTGACATCAACGCCGATACCTGAAGCCACATGCACGCTGCCGCGGTTGATAAAGTTACCGCCATCGTGAACCCGAGCGCCGGTGCTGTCAGGCCCGGTCAAATTGACCCGTCCTTGATACTGGTTGAATAATCTTGCAGCGTTGCTGACGTCAAAAGCGGTGATAGTTTCACCGTCACCCACAATGTCAGAGGCCGCATAAACGGTTGATTCATTGCCGACGCTGACCACAGCAGTGCTGTTGCGGCCATTAAGCGTGATGGGATTAGTGACAACGCCTTCCGCGTTATCGCTAACGCGGACGGCCGTTGCACCATTGCCGGTCACAGTAAACACGTCGGTGCCAAAGATGTTTGTGCCTAAGCCGGAAGCGACGATCCCCGTGCTGTTGGCTCCGCTTAACGTGACATTCGCGGCGCTGAAGGTTGAGAAGAAGGCCCCCGCGCTGATGCGATAAAGCGTGGATCCTTCAGTACTGACGTCCGTTGTGCCGCCGCCGCTGAACAACCTGGAACCGATATCCATGGCTTGATACGCAGTTTGGTTGGGACTGTGGAATACCACACGACTGTCGGGTCCAAGGTTGAGCGTTGCCCCTAACACAGCTTCAGCCCCTATCACATCATCACCGTACAGGTTAATGATCCCGTTCTGATTAATGCGTGATAGTGGGTAATACGCTACTGCGCCGTAGGTTGGCGACACCAGGATGCTCTCTCCCGCACTCACGTTTAGCGTTCCGCTGTTATTGATCACAGAGGGCGTAACGCCGTCACCGTCTAACGGATAGTTATAGGCATAAAGCCCGGTACCACCGCGCGTGACACTGATGTCGCCGCTGTTCGTCACGGTTGCGCCAGAGTACGCTTCAATACCGTAGGTTCCCTGACCAGCAAAAGTGATGTTACCGGTATTGACCAGTTGTGCCTGGTTCCATGCCTGTAGGCCGGTTTGCCAGTCAGCGCTACCCTGTATATCGGCATGGTTCACCAGCAAGGTATTAGCAACCGGCGGTGCATCGGGATCGCTGTATTCGCCGAGCAGATTACGTGTTTTGCCGTCTACTGCTGCCGCTCTTGCTGTTTCCCCCACCATATTAAATGTGGTGTTCGCGTCAATAGTGCCTTGAGCGCCGCCTTCTACCAGCACGCCAGTTGCGATCTGACCAATATTGAATGTCGCGCCGTTAGTGTTAATTGTCGTGCCTTTGCCGCTGCCCATTACGCCAATTGCCGAAAAGTCGTCGGGCGTGAGTGTCAGGCTGTGACCATCAAAATCTGCGCCATCCTGGTAGCGGAAAAGAACGGAAGACCAGCCAGGCGTAGTAAAGCTGCTGTTGGCGGGCAAATTGATTTTGGCGTCTGGACCGAGGGCATAGAAAGTGATCTGATATTGACCGCTGCTCTGTTGAGGCAAAGCGTTTGACGTTACGTTGACGGTGGCATCGCCTTCGGCGCGAATGCCAATGACCGAGTCGCCATTAAGGTTGATCGGCCCGCTAAGATCCGCTTTAGCCTGGCCGCCCGGTTCCCCTTTTACCCAAACGGCGGTATCGAAAGTGCCGTCATAGACATTAACGTGGGCGTTGACGTTTATCGTGCCGGTAGAGAACGCGCTGGCGCGGTTGCCCTCGCTGGCAATGACTTTAATTGCTGTGGTGCTGTCACCGTTGACGTTGATGGTGCCGGTATTACCCACCCGCCCGCTGCTGCCGGAATCGACCACCAGCATGCCGACGTTCTCGGCTGGCTGAGACTCTGCGCGCCCGTTGAGGTCAATCACACCATTATTGAGCGCCAGCGCGTCAGGCCCGAATCTAACGCGCATGCCGACGGCATTCTGTACCTTAGAACCCACCACGATACGACCATTATTGATTGCGCTGGCATTCAGAATTTGATCAATACCGAACACGCCGTCGTTCAGATACACCTCGACATCTTGTGTTGCGTCTGTTTTACGGTTCTGCGGGGTGCGGCCAATATACAGGGTGCCATCCTCTGCATTGATAAAACTCCCTTCACCGCTGAAACTCACCCCTGCCGCACTGCTGCCGTTACCAACATTAGCCACGCCAACATTGATATTACCGTGGTTAATGGCATGGCCGTTGCCGAGCCAAATCGCCGAACTGCCTCCCGATACGGGCGCATCACTAAGGGCAAAGTTGATTACGCCATTATTGGTAAACTGGCTGCCATAAGAGGACGCGACAACTTTTCCGATATAGCCCTGCGTGCGGTTATCCACCCCTTCGCCGTTGGCATTATTGAAGAAGCCACCGTTGATCACCCCATTATTAACCCCTGTGCTGCCGTTGATCAGCTCCAGCGCCTTGCTTTCTGACTGTACCGGTCCGCTGCTGGCAAGTTTTCCATTAATTATCGCGCGCGCCCCGTTGCTGGCGCGCATCACTGCGGTGCTGTTGTTTTTGACTTCAAGGGTTTTACCGCGATTGATTTTCACACTGGCATTCGGGCCATCGGCGCTCAGCACCACCTGATCACCTAAAGGCTGTGCGACTTCATCATCAAGGTTATTGGTGCTCATGCGGTAAACCACGCTGCCTTCGCGCAGTGCATAGGCTTTACTGAATTCGGGATTGTAATCTTCCGCCCTGAGATTGGCGCTTCTGAGTTGCAAAACCAGCCAGTCATTATAATTTCTTAGTTCGGTGCTGTTAGTGACATTGAAGGCATTCACCGCGCCATCTTTGGTGGTTACGGTAAAAGCACCGCCATAATCCACCACGTTACCCACGTTATAAGCGAGCCGATCGCCACTGTAAGGCGGGGTTGCCGCGGTAAACGTGATGCGGTTATTTGCGTCCCAGTTCAGGTGTCCCCGCTTCTTAGCGGTAAAGAGTTCGCTCTGTTTAGCCGCCATCGACCAACGATTGGTGCTCGCGCTGCTCGCGGCGCCTTGCTTGCCAATAGCGATATTAAGTGTGCCATTACTTACGGCGGCGACCCGCGCATTAATATATTGGCCATCTTTCACATCGTAATAATCAGGGACCTGCGCAGCGCCACTCACGCTAAGCAGATCGTTAAACGCAAACGTATCGTACACATCATAATATGTTGAGGTATGCGCTTCGAAATCGGGGATGCGGACAGTGAAATTTTGCAGTCCCAAATCGAGCCGTTTTTCACCGATCAGATTGTCGTTAATAATGCGGCCCGTGTTTTGCAACTCACCCAGCGTGATGCGAGTTGCACCACTTGCGCCCGGCGCAAACTGCGGTAAACCGCTTAGGGTTTGTGTCGTGCCGTTACACAGGCAATAGACACCAGCCTTATTATCGTTAAATTCAGGGGTATAAGGTTTGAGTAATGCAGCAGAAGCATTGAGTATCGGAAATAACAGACCTTGCGCAGCAACAAGGCTCAAAAACAGAGGATTTAATTTAAACACAATGTTTTCCTCATCAGAGAAAAGACAAAGCCTGCTTAACGTTAGGCGTTATATTTCAGGCGGAGTTTATGAATAAATTGTTTTGGAAATGATAACGTTTGAAATAGGATGAAATGAATCACAGCACTTTGTTGCACTAACGTCCAGCAGGACTTAACAATCGGCAGGCTGTAGAAAAATGATTTAGAAAAATAGTTAAAAAAATAAATAGGGTTTATTGGACCTAATTGAACCGATTTAGCCAAGGTAATTCAAACGGATGATTTTGAATTAACGGCCTGTGATAATTAAAAATATCGCATGAAAATTCACGCAAGGATTATTAAGGTTATAAAAGCGTTTTTTGTAAAGAAGAATAAGTCTAAGGACAATTTTTCTACTGAGGAAAATTTTATATCCACTAAGCGAATTTATATTGTCCTTAATAGGAACTATCGCAATTCCAACTTATAAAAATACCCCTCTTTTTATTAATTGTTGCCTTTTTACGGATTGTGTTTACCTGATAGAGATAACATCCATTAAAGCCGATTGATGGAAAGTTGTTCATCGCCCTAATCCACTTCAAGCGATGAACCTGTGTTGCGTTTTAGTCAGAGTATTTTCACAAGCCCAATGGCCTTCTCAATCACCATCAAAATAGCCACGGCGACCACAATGAAAATCACTGAAATAGCGTTGACCGTAGGATCAAAGGTTTGATCGACATAGTTAAACACCCGCACCGGTATTGTGATGGTATCCGGCGCGCTCAGAAACAGACTTACCGACACTTCGCCAAATGATGTCACGCCCGCAAATACCGCGCCGGCAACCATACCAGGCTTAATCAGCGGCAAGGTGACGTGCTGAAAGGTATACCAGCGTCCTGCGCCGAGACTCATCGAGACCGCTTCCAGCCGCCTATCCATTGCGGCCAGACTGACGCTAACGGTACGCACCACATAAGGCAGCGCAACCACGATATGCCCGATCACTAAGCCACTGATCATACCCGCGATACCGGCAGCTGTAAGGACATACAGTAAGGCGATACCCAACACCACTTGCGGGATCATCAAGGGTGACAAAATGAAAGCCTGTAACGCTTCGCGATAGCGAAATTCAAGACGCGCCAGTGCCCACGCGGCAAAAGTTCCAAGCATGACCGTTATCGGTGTGACCACCACCAATAAGATCACGCTAATGATCAGCGAGTCGCGCCAGCTCTCATCGTCCAGCAAGGCATAAAACCAGCGCAGCGAGATGCCCTGCGGCGGAAACTGCGGATAGGCTTCAGGGCTAAAGGCTGAAAGCACAATCACCAGCACCGGCAACGCTAAAAAGAGATACACCAGAATGCCCGCAAACGAAGCCAGAATTTGGCTCAGCCGTAACATCAGGTTGCGATCACGGCCCATAATTTTTCTTCTCCCAGCGCTTCAAAAACAGGCCCGTAACACCTGCCACCGCCAGCGTCATAACCAGCAACGTCAGCGACAAAGCGGCCGCCAAGGGTAAGTTGGCAATCTGCATTGCCTGCTGATAGATGGCGATTGGCAACAGCGGTTGCAGACGTCCTCCGATTAACAACGGCGTGATATAACTACCGGCAGCGAGCGAAAACACAATGATAAAACCGGTTAACATTCCGGGCAGCGTTAAAGGCAAAATTACCCGCCGAAATGTTTGAGCCGGTGTAGCGCCCAGGCTCATGGCGGCCAACCGCAGTGACGGCGCTATGTCGTTTAACGACGTAATTAAAGGCAATACGGCAAAAGGCAGCATCACTTGCACGTAGGCGATCACCACTGCATTCATATTCCACAACAAACTCAGCGGTTGGGGTATTAAGCCAGTAAACAGTAAAAAGCCGTTAATCAGCCCATTTTGTGCGAGCAACACAATCCAGGCGAACGTGCGGATCACCACGCTGGTTAATAGGGGGGAAATCAAAATCACATACAACACTGTTCGCAATCCGCGCTGCTTGAGTGAAACCAACAGCCAGGCCGCAGGCCATGCCAGCAGCACGGTAATCACGGCCGTGAGTAACGACACCCATAACGTTGTCCAAAGCGCGTAGCGATATTGCGGTTCGCTAAATACGATCAGGTACTGCGCAAAGCTGTATCCTGGCAACGGGTTAAGCAGGCTGTCGACATTGGTCAGGCTTTGATCGAACAGCAGCAGCAGCGGTACCAGCAAAAACAGCAGTAGAAACACCAGGCACGGCGTCAGCATGAGCCACGGGAAAGCATTAAGCTTCAGGGTTTCTTTTAGGTTGCTCATGGCTGTATCGCTTGGTCAGGCAGCACAATTACATCTTCCTCACGCCAGTGAAGATGCAGTGTATCCCCCACCGCAGGCAGGTTTTTAAAACCCGCTTCAGCAGGCTGCACGCTGAGTACACCGCCGCCAGGAAGCTCGCACAGCAGACGTAATGTTGAACCGGCGAAGCGAGCTTCTTTGATGATCGCACGCGAGCTGTTAACGGCCGATTCACCCGGCGACGAGGAAAGGCGTATACGTTCCGGCCTGACGATCAATAACGACGTATGTGGATGAAAAAGCGCAGCCGACAGTTGCAGCGGCTCAGCGTTTGCGCGGAAATGCGCCAGGGCAATATAGCGACCTGTAACAGGGTCGGGCGTAACGTGAAACAGGTTAGCCTGACCCACAAACTCAGCGACAAACCGGTTCTTCGGCAAGCGATAAAGCTCCGGCGGCGTGCCAACCTGCTGTAGCTGCCCTTGCCCCAAAATGCCGATGCGATCGGACAAGGTTAGCGCCTCTTCCTGATCATGGGTGACTAAAACCGTGGTGATGCCGACGCGTTTTTGCAGGGCGCGCAACTCGTCCTGCATCGCCTTGCGCAAGCGGGCATCGAGGTTTGATAAAGGTTCATCGAGCAGTAACACCTGCGGTTTTATCGCCAGCGCACGGGCAATAGCGACGCGCTGCTGTTGACCACCCGATAACTGATGCGGCCTGCGTGTTCCTAACCCTTCAAGCCGAACCTGCTTCAATGCGTCATCCACCCGCTGGCGCTGCTCGGCGCGCGGCACTTTACGCACCTTGAGTCCGAACGCGATATTCTCCTCAACGCTAAGATGAGGAAACAGCGCGTAGTTCTGAAACACCATGCCAATGTTGCGTCGATAAGGCGGTAGACCGGTCACGTCCTGACCGCCAATGAATACTCTGCCTTTATTGGGTGCTAAGAATCCAGCGATGATATTCAACAGCGTTGTTTTGCCACAGCCGCTAGGGCCCAGCAGAGAAAAGAATTCACCCTGTTCAATATTGATACTCACCCCGTCCAGCGCGCGGTGTTGCTCAAACTGACGCTCGACCGCTTCGATGATCACTGAACTCATTTTGCCGCTCCCAGCGACTGGCTCCAGCGGCGCGTCCAGTCAGCCAACTGCGGTGTAGCGCTGCGATAGTCGATCCAGATCAGCTTGCTATAAGCCTCTTCGCCCACTTTCACCTGACTTTTCAGTACATCACTGTACTGCACCTCTTTATTGGTCATACCGTAAAGCGATTTGTCTGAGAACGCTTTTTGCACCTCAGCGCTGGACAACGCGTTCACCACTTTATAAGCATTAGCCAGATTCGGTGCGCCTTTTGGGATCACCCAGTTAGCCGCACCAACCACTGGACCATCGGAAGGATAAACGAAGTCAACTTTCATGCCCTGCTGTTTCAGCGCGAATACGCGGCCATCCCAATAGGGCACAATCCACGCGTCACCTCGCTCCAATAGCGTTTGAATTGCGCCTGGGCTATCCGGGAAAGCGACAGCGTTACCGCGTAACGTTGCTAACTTAGCAAACGCGTTGTCTACATCTGCTGGTTTAGCCAGTTCTCCGCCTAACGCATGCACCAGCCCGGCAAAAAATTGCAGGCCCGCTGCGTAAGTGGGTGAAGAGATCGCAACGTGCCCTTTGTATTCTGGGTTCCACAAATCCAGCCAGCTTTTCGGCGGGGTTTTCACCAGATCAGTCCGATACGCCAGTCCTAACTGACCCAGACTGAACGCTGCCGCGTAGGTTTTATTGTCGGTGACAAAACGTGACTGTACGGTTTGATAAAGCTTACCCAAGTTAGGAATATCTGCTGCCTCAAGAGGCTGCAATAAACCTGCTGCTTGCGCACGCTGCACCGTATCAGGCTGAAAAACCACAATATCATAAGGTGAGCGGCGACCTTTCGCAGCCCGTAATTTAGCGAACCACTCGGCATCTGCACCGGGCACCACGGTGAGTTTGATATGGTTATCTTTAGCAAACTGCTCCAGCCCAGACGCACGGATGTTCTTTTCCCAGTCGCCGCCATACACGCCTACTACCACCGAATCAGTGGCTTCTGGCGTAGCTGCTGCCTGCGCAGTGGAACTGATGGCGAGGCCGATTAAAGCGGAAAGCACGATCTTTTTAATTTTTATGGCAGACATGAGCCATCTCCTGGCGGTTAAGGGGTGAAAGTTGCTGTTCCAGCGCGGCGACGGCGTGGACAAAACAGTGCCGCGCAATTGCGATGTTGTTATTGGTTTCAAGCGGAAAACAAGGGGGTAAATGAGCCAGTGCCTCAGCAAAAGCAGTGTGTCGATAACGCTGCCGCTCGGCAGGTGAGCGGGAATAGAGCAAGTGATTTAATCGACTGAGCACCGCCGGTTCGAACACCGTTAGCCAGTTATCACGCGCCACACCACGCGAGGATGGCGTAGCGCGTTCAGCCTGACGTAATGCCGCTGTCGCCGCCTCGTCAAGGCCTTCGGGGGTAATCGCCACGCCATATTGCTCAGCTGCTGCAGCCACCGTCAGCAACGCATTCTCCACATCCTGTTTCACAGCCACAGGATCGCGTTGAAAAGGATCACCCCAACCGCCTCCGCCCGGCGTTTGCAGCAACACTTCGTCGCCTTTCTTGACGCTTAACAGGTCTATTTTTCCCAGTATCTGACCGCCGTTAAGGTGCGGATTGAGCGTTAGCCGCGTGGGTTTGCCTGGCATTCCACCGTTCACGCCCCAAGGCTGAAAAAGCATTCGCTCCATGCCGCGCGCCAGCAGCGTAGTGTCATCCTGCAAAATACGCACGTGAATCTGCTGCCCCATGCCGCCGCGCCATTGACCTGCGCCTGCGGAATCTTCGCGTAAGGCATATTGCAGAATCTGGATCTGCGTTTCGGCCTCCACCATTTCGACCGGATTGTTTGCCAGGTTAGAAATACTGTTATCGCGGCCATCAATGCCATCCCGGCCATAGCGTCCGCCACCGCCGCCAACCATCGGCTCCATCACCTGCACGTTCAGCTCTTTGCCGTTGCCTCCACTTTCAGCCACCACAAACGGAATAATAGTGCCGCCGCTGGCGGCTGGCATGACTTGCGGTAAAGCCTGTCCTAACAGGCCATTCAGCAGATCGTTGACGCGCACTGCCGTGGCGTGTCTGACACCCACCGCAGCGGGATAAAGCGGATTTACCAGCGAACCAACGGGTGCGTAGAGCGAAATCGGTTCGAGCAGCCCGGCATTAAGCGGAATGGTTTTGTCCAGGGTGCAGATCAAGGCCAGAATACGCAGCGTGAGCCAGGCGTGCGGTTCACCGTGGCTGGGAATGTTCAGGGCGACAGCCACCTGCGCATCACTGCCGGAGAAGTCCAGATGCACGTGACCATCATCAAAGGTTGCGCTCAGCGCCAGCCGCACCGGCAAGCCACTGCCCGCCGCATCATCCAGAAAATCTTCAAACTGGTAGCAACCATCCGGGATGCGGCGCAGCACCTGACGCGCCCTTGCTGCCGCATACGTCTGCAAATCTCGCTGTGCCTGGACCACCGTTGGCGTGCCATGTTGAGCAACAATTTTTTCCAGCCGCTGGCGTCCCGCGCTCAGCGCCGCAAGCATGGCCTGAATATCGCCAGCGTTGGCTTCCGGTGTGCGGCTGTTGGCAGCCAGAATATTCACCACATCCTGATTCAGCTTGCCTGCACGCACCAGTTTCACCGGCGGGATTTGCAGTCCTTCCTGAAAAATATCGCTGTTAGTGGGCGATATACTGCTGGGTACTCTGCCGCCGACGTCTGAGGCGTGTAAAAAAGCCCAGCCCCAGGCGACGATTTCACCCTCAACAAACCAGGGTTCCAGCACTTGCAGATCGGGCAAATGCGTTGCTAAACCGCGTGATCGCCACGGATCGTTGGTGAGGATCACATCGCCCGGCTCTGGCTCAGTTATTGCCTGAAGAGTGGTGAGCGCATTTAACCCGACAAAGCCAGAAACGCCGATGCCTCGCGGATAGGCGAAAAATTTACCCTGTGGATCAGCGACCGCACAGCAGAAATCAGCGGTCTCTTTAACGTACAGTGTGCGGCCCGTTCGCTGCAGGATGTGACACATCTCTTCGGTCAGCGCCGTGAGTTTCTGATTCAAAATCTCAAGCGTAATCGCATCCAACTTCATCGTGTTTCCCCTTGCGGCTGACGGCTGATGATCAAATTACCCGCCTTATCCAGTTGCCCTGACCAGCCGGGTAAAATCAACGTAGTGGTATCGTCTTGTTCAACAATTGCCGGCCCTGCAAGAACGTGGTCGAACTGAATCTGTGACCGTGACCACACCTCAGCGGAGAGCCAGTTTTGATGGAGAAACAGTGGGCGCTGAAGGCGTGATTCACTCGCGGGTGCAGGAACAAACGCATTCTCTGACGGGCGCGGCAATGAAGCCGTTAATGAAAGACGCAGCGTGGTTAATTCAATCCCGACGGCCGCATTATTAAAGCCGTAACGTTGTTGATGAAGCTGTTGGAAAGCCTGTATCAAACCTTCCAGCTGGATATTTTCTGGCTCCGCCAGGCTAACGCTGAGTTCATAAGCCTGACCGCTGTAGCGCATATCTGCTTCTACCATGCAGCGCGATGTATGACTCAGCGTTGCGGCTTGCTCCTGGAACCATTGCTGGGCCAGCTGATTGAGTTCGGCAATCGTACTGCTTAAGGTGCTAAAGGTTTCTTGATTAACAAACACACGCAGGCTGCGAACAAAATCTCTGCGAATATCCGCCGTAATAGCGCCTTGTGCGCAAAATGTCCCTGGACGCAGCGGAACGACAAGGCGATCAATACCGGCTTCACTGGCGAAGAAATTAGCGTGTGTGGGGCCCGCACCACCAAACGGAATAAGTGTTAACGCATCCGCTGAAACGCCACGCTGCGCCAACGCTTTATTCAACGACGTCGCCATTTGCGTGGTCGCTACCGCCAACGCGCCGCTGGCAACGCGCTCTGCAGCATGGTCACCTTCAAGCCCCAACTGCCCGGCAAGGTTTGCCAGCGCCTGATGCGCCGCCGCAAAATCCAGCGGAAGAGTGCCAGCCAGCAGGGCGTCTGGCGCTAAAATGCCGCACACCAGATAGCAATCGGTAAGGGTTGGAACATTGCCGCCGCGATTGTAAGCAACCGGCCCGGGATCAGCGCCTGCGCTCTCTGGGCCCACTTTCAAAATGCCAAAATCGTCCACGTGAATAATCGATCCGCCCCCTGCGCCCAGCGCGGAGACACCCACCACCGGCAATATCAGTGGCATGCCGCCAATATCAGTACGATTGACGCGCTCTACTTCGCCGTCGGCCGAAACGGAGATATCGCTGCTGGTGCCGCCCATGTCAAATGTGACAAAGCCGCCGCTTTCGGTGCTTTTTGCTAAATACGCTGCGGCGATAACGCCTGACGCGGGACCGGATAATAAGGTATCAACCGGACGTTCACGGGCCGCATCCAGTGGCAAAACGCCGCCATTTGATGCGGTGATCAATAGCGGAGCATCTATCGTTTGCCGTTCAAGCAAATTGCTTAAACGGCTAAAGTAGCGCTGCATCAAGGGTTGGATATAGGCGTTCAGCCCAGCCACCAGGGTGCGTTCATACTCGCGGATCTCAGGCCACAATTGTGCAGATGAAAGCACCGGAATAGCAGCGAAGTAGCGACTCAGTTGTTCGGCAAGTTCGCCTTCAGCTCGTGGATTGGTATAACCATTGATAGTGACCAGCGCGACGGCACTGACGTTTAAAGCATGAATGCGCTGCGCCAGCGCGTTCAATTCACTTTCTTCAGGCCACTGCAATACCTTGCCCTGTGGACTGAAACGCGCCGAGATTTCCAGTATGCGCTGACGAGGCAAAAATGGCGGTTCTCGATCGGCATGAAAATCAAAAGAAGAAGGCATGCGGGCGCGAGCTATCTCCAGCACATCGCGAAAGCCTTGGCTGATCACCAGCGCGACGCGGGCACCGCGACGCTGAATGATGGCGTTCAGACCCAGCGTAGTGCCATGCAGCACTAAAGTGAGCGCGCTGGCCGGCAATCCACTTTTTGCCAGTAAAGCCATTAACCCCTCACTGACCGCCAAAGCAGGATCTGAAGGTGTACTGGGCTCCTTGTGGAAGAGCGTGTTCTGACGCTGAGGATCAAATAAGACAAAATCGGTAAATGTCCCGCCTACATCTATTCCCACGGTTACCCCGGCATCGGGCCTGTTATTCACCTTATGACTCCTGAATCACTGGCAACTTACTAAAATCGCAGACGAAAAGTGCTGCTAATTTCCTTTGCTTTCAGCCATAAGACGAGTAACAAAAATCACTATCCTTTGCCGTAATTCGCATTAAGCCTTGCGCGCTATTGGCGCTAAATGGCTATAGATGGGAAAAATCGGTCTAACTCTTCGCATCGTGATGCTTTATTTTGGCTTTAACGCAAAGGAGAAATGAGATGTCGACATCGCTAAGCCCAGAGGAAAATGCCCTACTGCCTGCTATTGAGGCGTGGATCTCGTCCCATCGTGAACAGCTGATCGCTGAGTTGGCAGAATGGATTGCCGTGCCCAGCATTAGCCGAGCTGACCTGGCTGTACCGGGCGCGCCGTTTGGTCCGGCATGTGCCGAAATACTGGAAAAAGTGTTATCGCAGGCCACTGCGGCGGGGTTCCACACTGAAAATCATCAAGGCTATGCGGGATCAGTGGTTTATGGCGAGCACCCGCAGGACATTGGCGTAATCAGCCACTTGGATGTCGTACCGCCCGGTGATAACTGGACTTATCCTCCCTTCACGCTGTCCCGCCATCACGACTTTTTAATTGGACGTGGCGTCGCAGATAACAAAGGCCCGGCAATTCTGGACCTTTATCTGCTTAAGCTGATACGTGATTTGGCGATTCCGCTGCATCACAACCTACGCATCGTTTACGGCTTAGCAGAAGAGACCACTATGGCGGATCTGGCCTGGTTCGCGCAGAACGGTCCGGTTCCTGACGTCTCGATTGTGACCGATGGTAAGTTTCCGGTGAACAATGCACAAAAGGGTCAGCTAACGCTGAGTCTCCATGTTCCCGATGCCGGTTTACTTGCCGCTATACAGGCTGGAACGGCCAGCAACAGCGTGCCGGAATTCGCCCAGATCCTACTTCCTTCGGCAAAAGTAGTGAATACCGATCAGCTTACTGGCTTAGCGGCTGGCAATGTGACAGGGGTCGAGACAGAGAAGGGGCTTGTACTGCAGGCGCGCGGAAATGGTGGGCACGCCGCGTTTCCTGATGGCACGCTTAATGCCGTACGTGTCTTGCTGGCCGCGTTGCTACAGCTGGATCTGCTGAGTGACACTGAGACGGTGTTGGCAAACCAGCTAGACCGACTGTTTGGTTCACCTTATGGTGAATCCGCAGGTATTGGGTTGGAGGATAATCATTCCGGCAAACTCACGCTCAACGCGGGTATCTGGACAAATGCGGCGCCCAATGTGCTGAGCATAACCTGCGATATACGTTATCCCGTTTCCTTTCGCGGCGAGCAGATTCTGGAAAGATTTAAACAGCATCTTAGCGCTTCGGATGTGCAACTTAATCCTCAATGGCGTGATGTGCCGCCTTTCTTTTTACCCGAAGAGAACGAGATTATTCAGCTGCTGCAACAGAGCTGGAACGACATCACCAGACGTGAGGATCGGCCCTATTCCATGGGCGGCGTCACACATTCCAAGGTGTTGCCCAATGCGATTACCTTTGGGCCCGGCTACATTCGCACCGCAGAAAATACCCCTGACTTTCTACCACAAGGACACGGCCTGCCGCACGGTGCTGATGAGGCTACGCATCTGCCCTCGCTGCTGGCAGCGTTACCACATTATGTTATTGCTCTGATTCGGCTGGATCAGCATTTATATCAAAAGCGGACTAACCGCTGATAACAACGCTGGTGTGGCGTTGATAACAAGCCAGAAAAAAATAGATGGGGTGCTGGAAAGATTTCAGTAAGCCCCCGTCACCCTTTTACCGCCTCGGGAAAAACCTCCACTAGCCAGGCGATAAACACCCGTAGACGATGTGTCACATGGCGGTTTTGCGGATAAACAACGTGGAAAGGATAAACCGGAGGCCGCCATTCATGCAGTATTTCCACCAGCGATCCCTGTTTCAGCTCCTGCTTTATTGAATAAGTGAAAGTTTGAATAATGCCCATTCCGGCAATCGCCGCCGCCAAATGCGCATTGCTTTCATTCACGCCAATGCGATGATCGGGTTTAATTTCTTTTTTCTCGCCGTCCCTTTGAAATCTAAAAGGAAAGGCTCTGCCCGTTAACGGAGAAAGGTAGCTGATCAGCTTATGGCCATTGCTGAGTTCTTCGGGATAGGCGGGGATACCGAACATTTTTAAGTATTCCGGCGTGGTGCAGGTAATCAGGCTTGCATTACCAATATGCCGCGCAATCAGCGATGAATCGTCGAGTGGGCCACCACGAATCACACAATCGATATTGCCACTGATCAAATCCACGGGGCGATCGGCAACGCCCAAATCAAGGCGAATATCAGGATAGCGTGAAAGGAAGTCCGGCAGCGCCGGAATCAACACGTCGCGAGCCGTTGATCCCCCCACATGAATATGTAAGTGCCCGTGCGGTTTGTTGCGAGACACGATAAATGACGTATCGATATCTTCCAGATCGATAAGAATACGCGAGGCTTTCTCGTAATATTCACGCCCTTCCGGCGTGGTCATGACGCGTCGGGTAGTGCGCTGCAACAGACGAACACCCAGATGCGCCTCAAGAGACTTCACTAATTTGCTTAAGGTGGCATTCGGCATGTTGAGTGAATCTGCCGCGCGCGTGAAGTTTCCGGTTTCCACTACCCGCGTAAAAGCCCGAATGGCCATCAACTGATCCAACTGCCGCTCTCCTCAATTCGCCAGAATGATTATCCACCGCTGTGAATAGTCATTTTCATTTTTGCTAATTTTTCCGCAATGTCTTCGACGCTACATTACTTACAGGGCCTGTTTAGCAAAACATTTAATAAGTAAATGGCTTCAAAAACAGGCAGGTAAATCAACTTATCGGAAGGAGTATGTAATGAGCAAGCAATTGTCTGGAAAGATCGCGCTGATTACCGGCGGTACGTCTGGGATTGGACTGGCAGCCGCCCAAGAGCTGGCTGCACAAGGTGCGCAGGTTTATATCACTGGACGCCGTCAACAAGAACTGGATGCGGCGGTTGCCATACTCGGCTCCACTGCTGTGGGCGTTCGTGCCGATGCGTCATCGTTGACGGAGCTGGATGCGGTTTACGCGTTAATCGCTAAACAATCTGGACGACTGGATATCTTGTTTGCTAACGCAGGCGGTGGCGACATGATGCCGCTGGGCGCGATTACCGAAGAACATTTTGACCGTATTTTTGCCACCAATGTGCGAGGCGTTTTATTTACCGTGCAGAAAGCCCTGCCGCTGCTGGTTGATGGTGCCTCTGTGATTCTGACCGGCTCCACCGTCTCCATTAAGGGGACAGAAAACTTCAGTGTCTACAGCGCCAGCAAAGCCGCCGTAAGGAATTTTGCGCGATCATGGTCGCTGGATTTGAAAAATCGTGGGATACGCGTCAACGTGGTCAGCCCTGGGCCAGTACGCACGAACGGCTTGGGTGGATTGGTTCCCGAAGAACACCGTCAGGGACTTTTTGACAGCCTGGCAGCACAGGTTCCATTGGGCCGGCTGGGTGAACCTGAGGAGATCGCTAAAGTGGTCGCGTTCCTGGCATCCGATGCGGCAAGCTTTGTGAATGGCATTGAGTTGTTTGTTGATGGGGGAATGGCTCAGGTTTAAGGGAGTGGTTTTTTGACTCTTGAGTAGACCGATAGGATAAAACGTCACCCTCTTTGGCGTTTTATCCTTTATTTGTCCTGTGCGATCTTTACCCCATGAAACCACCCGAGAATCCCCCTGCATTAACATAATCAAATGCGTGCGCACGCCGTCACGAATAAGGTTGAGCCGCCGTAACGTATCTTACCCGTGAAGTGTTGAGTGGAAGGAAATATTAACTACCGCAACACGTGGAACGATCGCGCCTGCGCCTGATAACGGCAGGCCTTAGAATGCGAAGACAAAAAAGGCCGCCCATTGGGCAGCCCGTTTTGGCACGTCCTTGTGCGACCATGTTTATTTGATTAGCTCAGCCGAAACATAGGCACCGTTATCAACGCGCGCGCCGGTGATTTTGTATGACGCGCCTGCTTTATGTGCCTGAGCCGCAATTTTGGCTTCAGCACTGTCCAGAGTGGAAGCTGAAGCGGTAACACTTTGTGCGAAGCTGCCGAAAGAAAACAGTATCAGAGCGGTAACTGCAACAGTAGTTTTGATGGATTTCATGGTCATTTCCTCAGTGAAGTTTGTTTGTTTGAGGCGTTCTGCCTCGATGTGAACAATCATAGAGCTGAGGAGAGCGGATTAAAAGCTGAGCTATTTGCTCAAATAAATCAAAAATATTGAATATGTTTCGAGGCCTCCGAAAAGGCTGTTTTACAAGAACAGATTGATACGTTGCACAGCCTTAGCCAAAAGCGTGTTTAAAACTTACTGTCAGAAACCGTTTGGCCATCAGCAAGTTGCCTTCAAGCCGGTGTCAAGACGCTCCCCTTTCTAGCTTCGCGGCTAAAGCTGCCAGTGGAAATGCCGATAAATCGTACTCATCCAACCACTGTATCAAGCGACTATGTTAACGATAAATCATAACCAAACCGCTGCATTGTCGAACAAAGGACGTTTGAGCACCGGCTCTGTGCTGGAAAGAACCATTGAAAGATTGTCATCAGGGTTGCGAATAAACAGCGCAAAAGATGATGCTGCAGGACAAGCCATCTCCAACCGCATGACGGCAAACATCAACGCTGATAGCGCCGTAGCGCGAGGTCTTAATGACGCGATTAGCTACTCACAAACCGCTGAAGGCAGCCTGAGTACCATCGGTGACTTGCTGATTCGGGCTAAAACGCTGTCGATTCAGGCTGCCAACGGCACGTTGTCTGATGCTGACCGCATAAGTGTAAATACTGAATATCAGCAAATTCTTGCCGGTATAAATGACATCGCCGATCAGACGGAAATTTTTGGTCAGTATCCCTTAGCCACTAATAACCCGGAATTGCCGCCGGCTCTGCTGGGTGATGTAGCACCTATCAAAACCCAATTTCCCGTATCGGGTAAAAGCTATTCGTTTACTTCCGGCATTATCTCGCTGGCGTATATCCCTGCGGGATCGACAAATATAAAAATCAGCATCGATTCGCTGGGTCAGGACGATGATCTCCAGTTATTTACGCGAGACGGCAAGCATCTGGTTGGCACGCCGATCAACGGCAGCGATCCCGATTTTACCTGGGTAAGTAAGGGAATAACGGATGACGCAACCGCGACATCACGTCTGCTTACCAGCAGCAACGGCTTCGCCAGCGGGGCAACCTACGACGATTCGCAGCTGACTGAAGGTGGTGCAACGTGGGCATTGGCGGGCAGCAATTCGCTTAGCTATAACGGAATGACCATTAGCTACAGCGGTGATGGCGATCGTTATGAAGATGCAACCACCGGCAATTTCAACGATGGCGTCAATGGCAGTAACCGTCAGGAACGCATCAGCATTAATACCGTCACGGAAGATCTGATTGTGGTGGTAGTCGGCAATGGTTCTTTTAACAGCAATCTTACCTGGGGATTACTGCCAGAACCCGCATCGACGCCCGCCGTTGCGCCAAAGCAGAGCCGGCCTTTAGACGTCGTGACCAGCGCAAACTTTGGTCAGCCGGTGCAGTCAGACAGGATTGCGGCTACGCCATCGGATACGAAAACCTTGGGACTGAACAACACCACGTTGCTGAGCGAAGGTGACATTTCCATTACCATGACAGCATTAGATGCAGCGCTAGAGAAAGTCAGCCAATACCGTTCAAGCTATGGCGCTAAGATCAATCGCTACGAATCGAATAAATCCGTGCTGACACAACAAGGGATCGACACAGAATCAGCCCGGAGCCGAATTCAGGACGCAGACTATGCCCAAGAAGCGAGTCTTTTAGCGCGAACGCAAATATTGCAGCAGGGACAAAATGCTGTCTCGAAAATAGCGAACAAAACGTCCGAACTCGTTCTTGATCTGTTGCGCGATCAATAACGGCTTCAGGTTCAACGCCCCCGGTTTTCATCTCCGCTTTAGCGCAACCACGCTTGATTATTCGCAGGTTATTTCACTCGGTGCCATGGAGGGCCACTGCCATAAAAGGCCAAACACGACAGCCTTTAAATACGCCTTTTTATGAACACTGACGCGCCATAATAATCTCCATACCAATTTGCTGGCCGTAAGAGAGTTCAAGCGTATTTCCATCCGGGTCATTAAAAAATGCCCAGTAGCCTACTGGCGGCAATGATTGCTGAGCTGCCCGCCGCAAAATCCCTTCCTGTTCAGCCAGTTTGACTTTGGCATCAATCTCTTCCTGGCTGCGACACGCCACTCCAATATGACCAAATGGCCCGAGCGGCGTATCCACGCTGACCTGAGACTGAACCAAGACCAACGCAAACGGACGCGTTAAGTCTGAAAGCCAGGCGACTTTCTGTGCCTCAGCTATGCCTGGCTCGCGCTGATGAATCACCTGCATATCGGCATAGCGCTGGTAAAAATCGATACTTTTTTGCAGATCTCTCACCTGTAATGCCACATGGCTAAATCCGATATCGTTCGCTGACATATCCCTGCTCCTTGAAATCGCTGGAATCTGAGGATGTCACAAGCAGTAATTAACAGTTGATCGCAGGTGCTTAACTGCTGCGCGGTTATGTCATGACGAAGCACACTGTGAGTTTGCTCACCCTTTTGACCCCTATGCGCAAATAAAAGGTAAAGGCTATCAAATCCGTAGATCAATACAGGTAGGAGTTATCAATCTGCCGCTATATCTTGTTACGAAACCGAAACGGAGAATAACAATGAGTTCGACAGAAGATACACACAACACGTTAGCTGCAGGTAAATGCCCCTTCCATCAAAGTACGCCAGATCAAAGCGCGGGCGCGGGCACGGCGAGCCGTGACTGGTGGCCAAAGCAGCTGCGGGTAGACCTGTTAAATCAACACTCCAATCGCTCTAATCCATTGGGCGAAACATTCAATTATCGTGAAGCGTTCAGCCAACTCGACTATTTCGCCCTGAAAGGCGATATCAAGGCATTATTGACCGACTCACAGCCCTGGTGGCCTGCGGATTGGGGCAGCTATATTGGCCTTTTCATCCGCATGGCATGGCACAGTGCAGGTACTTATCGCGCCGTTGATGGTCGTGGCGGTTCCGGTCGCGGTCAGCAGCGCTTTGCACCCTTAAACTCCTGGCCAGATAACGTCAGCCTGGATAAAGCGCGTCGCCTGTTGTGGCCAGTTAAGCAGAAATATGGTCAGAAAATTTCCTGGGCTGACCTCTATATTCTGGCGGGCAACGTGGCGTTGGAAAACGCCGGTTTCCGCACCTTTGGCTTTGGTGCCGGACGTGAAGATGTCTGGGAACCGGATCAGGATGTGAACTGGGGTGATGAAAAAACCTGGCTCGAACATCGTCATCCTGAATCTCTGGCGCAGGCTCCGTTAGGTGCGACCGAGATGGGCTTGATTTACGTTAACCCGGAAGGCCCAAATAACAGCGGCAATCCCGCTTCGGCAGCGCCAGCGATTCGCGCCACTTTCGGTAACATGGGTATGAACGACGAAGAGATCGTTGCGCTGATCGCGGGTGGCCACACGCTGGGTAAAACCCATGGTGCAGCCGCAGCCAGCCATGTTGGTGACGATCCTGAAGCCGCGCCGATTGAAGCTCAAGGCTTGGGTTGGGTCAATAGCCATGGCAGCGGTGTAGGTGCAGATGCTATTACATCGGGTCTGGAAGTTGCGTGGACGCAAACGCCAACGCAATGGAGCAACTACTTCTTTGAGAACCTGTTCAAGTATGAGTGGGTACAGACACGCAGCCCAGCTGGCGCTATTCAGTTTGAAGCCGTGGATGCCGATGAAATCATTCCTGATCCTTTCAATTCAGAGAAGAAACGCAAGCCAACCATGCTGGTAACAGACCTGACGCTGCGCTTCGATCCTGAGTTTGAAAAGATTTCGCGTCGTTTCCTGAACGATCCGCAGGCGTTTAATGAGTCGTTTGCGCGTGCCTGGTACAAGCTGACCCACAGAGATATGGGGCCAAAAGCGCGTTACATCGGGCCGGAAGTGCCAAAAGAAGATCTGATTTGGCAGGATCCGCTGCCGCAGGCAGTTCATACGCCAAACGCAGAAGATATTGCGCGTTTGAAAACAGACATTGCCAATGCTGGCCTTTCTGTCGGTGAACTGGTTTCTGTTGCCTGGGCCTCTGCTTCAACCTTCCGTGGCGGCGACAAGCGCGGCGGTGCGAATGGTGCCCGCCTGGCGCTGGCTCCACAAAGAGAATGGGAAGTGAATGCGCACGTTGCACATGCCCTTTCGGTGTTGGAATCAATCCAGCAAGCTTCAGGCAAAGCATCACTGGCTGACGTCATTGTGCTGGCCGGTGTTGTGGGTGTTGAGCAGGCTGCGGCAGCCGCTGATGTTAATATCAGCGTGCCTTTCACGGCCGGTCGTGTTGATGCTCGTCAGGATCAAACAGATGTAGATTCATTTAATCTGATGAAGCCGGCTGCTGATGGTTTCCGTAACTATCGTGGTGTATTGAATGGCACTTCAACTGAGGCGCTGTTGATTGATAAAGCGCAGCAGTTGACGCTGACCACCACGGAATTGACGGCGCTGGTGGGCGGTCTGCGTGCTATCGGCACCAATTTTGATGGCAGCCAGCATGGCGTGTTTACTGGCCGTTCCGGCGTGCTCAGCAATGACTTCTTTGTCAATCTGCTGGATATGCGTACCGAGTGGAAAGCGACCGACGTCACTTCGGAACTGTTTACGGGACGCGATCGTGTTAGCGGCGAAGAGAAATTCACCGCAACGCGTGCTGACCTGGTATTCGGTTCCAATGCCATCCTGCGCTCAGTGGCAGAAGTCTATGCCAGCAGCGATGCTAAAGAGAAGTTCGTTAAAGACTTCGTCGCCGCCTGGACGAAAGTGATGAATCTGGATCGCTTCGACCTGCTTTAAGAATCAAGCCCGGGAAAGGAACTCTCTCTTTCCCGGGCTTTTTCTTTAATAGCAATGTGATAAGGCCGCTTTACCACTGCGCTATATTCTAAAAATCATCCTGTTAAAGGGAATGACTTATGCTGATTAACCTACAAAATCACGTTAACGCAACCACACAGAATAAAAATAAAACGTGCCACAAGCGTGATACAACAACCAGAGTGCTGTGCTCAAACAGTCAGGCACATATCCAGGTAATGAACCTCAAAAAAATGGGGCTTTCACTTCAGGCTATTGCGGCTATTACTGGCTTCTCGGAAAAAGAGATCATTCATTTTCGCTAAAATACCTGATGGCGTTGAGTGAAAATATCTCTCTCGTTGTCGATTATTTACTGACTGACATTTCGAACGCTAACACAATAATAGCGTTTTACACCGTAGACACTTTACTCCTGTAAAGGATGACGTGCGCACTGTTATTCAAACAACAGCTTAGATAATGGGCAGCAGATATACCACGAAAAAGCCTCTGCTTATACAATAAAAAAGGCGAGACACGCTTTCTGTCTCGCCTTTTTAATCACTGTTAATCAAAGAGTAAATGCCTTATTGATTAACTGCTTCGTGCCTCTTTCTGCACGGCATTGGGCTTACGATGCGCCAGTGGATAAAGCATGCTGGTAATCACTAAACCAATAATCCATGAAATATTGGCGCCGGGAACCAACTTCGCATAAGGACCAGAAAAAAAGGCATTCTCTACAAAAGGCACCTGCACAATAATCCCGCAGAAATAAACCACCAATGCTTGCGTATTCACTAAGCCGTAGCGTCCACCATCAGCACGAAAAATGGACGGAATATGATAATGCTGCTTATTAACATAATAGAAGTCGATCAGGTTAATTACGCTCCACGGGATTAATACTGAAATCAACGCCAGAATAACGTTAATAAAGAGTGCCACGAAGTTATCTGAAGCACCCAACGCCACCAGCACACCGCCAATTAACAGCGAGGCAGAAAAGATCATGCGCACGGATGCGCCGGGGGACCATTTGGGGCGAAAGGTTTGCACTGCAGTTATCAGCGAAAGCACCGCGCCATATAAATTCATGGAGTTGTGGCAGATGATATTAATCAGAAACAGCACCATTAAAACCGGCCCTAACCAGCCAGTAGCATGGCGTACAGACATCATGGCATCGCTGGTTGGCGCAATATTCACCGCCATCATGCCAAACACAAACGCCAGAATAGTCCCGCCGCACGCGCCTAAGTAGGTGGCGATGAAGGGCTTCGCAATGCCAACATTGGCTGGCAGGTAACGTGAGTAATCTGAGGTATAGGGTGAAAAGCTAATCTGCCAAACCGCACCGATACAGAAGGTGCCGAACCAGCCCGCCGCACTGATACTGCCGCGTTCCCAGAAATCAGCTGGCAAGGGTTGCAACATCATCAATATCAGACCGACAATCAGTGCCGCGCCCATTACCCAGGCACCAATTTTGTTTATCTTATGAATAAAATGGTATCCCACCATGCCGATAAAGGTTGCCAAAATGGCACCAATAATTGTCGCGAGAGTAACCGGGATCGTCGGAATGACGTTATTAATCACCTTGCCAGAGAGCGATATATTTGAGATGAAAAAACCCAAATATATCACTGTCGTGAAACATATCATTAACAGCGAGCCGTAACGTCCAAACTGCGCCCGGCTTTGTACCATCTGGGGAATGCCGACTTTCGGGCCCTGAGCGGATGTCAGCGCCAGAAACAAACCGCCGAACATATGACCCGCGATAATCGCCGTTAATGCTGCAATAACATTAAGATGAAACGTTTCTGTTGCAATAGCACCACTGACAATCGCCAGGGGCGCGATGTTAGTACAAAACCAAAGCGTAAACAGGCTACGGGGTTTACCATGACGTTCCGATTCAGGTACATAATCTACTGATTTATCCTCAATAAGATTATTTTGGAGTGATTGAGTATTCACCGTATCCTCGAACTATAAAAATGAATTAGCGCGTAAAATAACAAAAAACGCACTCAAAAAAAACGCGCAGTTATTCTGACAGAATTATTAGTTTTTTTATCCTGCAAAGCCTTGTGATATTTCCGCTTAAAAAAAGCACTATTACGGCTTTTATTTTCTGCCGCTTGCGCTTAATAACAGACGTAAAATCAGCTTTATATAGAAATAATCCTTAGAAGCAGGATTGTTTAATCGGTGAATAACTGACCGCATTATTACACCGATTGGCAAGAAGGAGATTCGCCTTATATCGCCGGCACAAAATCGTCTCAGTCAGGCTAAACGTAGCCCATCATCCTCAACAGCGACTGCGCACGGTTCATCGCCTCAGCGCGATGCGTGACCCCCAGTTTCTGATACAAATTACGAATATGGGTTTTGATCGTTGTCGCCGCCACCGCCAGTTCTCCGGCAATCTGATCGTTGCTATAACCCGAATAAATCAGCCCCAATACCTGCCATTCACGCTGGGTTAAGGGGCTGGTGCGAATCAGTTCAGGCACGTCAGGATGATTGAGCAAACGGCTGATAAAGCTTTCATCAAAATGGGCGAATTTGTGACGATGATATTTATTAATTTCCAGCAGGATCCGACGGGCACGATGACTATCAAGCTCATTGAGGGTGTTTAGCTGAATCAGCTGACGCAGCTGCTGCGCCATCATTTCCCCTTCAATGACAAAATGGCTGATAAAACCGGTGCTGCGCGCGAGCTGAAGCGCCTCAATCAGCGTACGCTGAGCTTCAACTTTGCGATCGGTTTGCCAATAGATCTGGTTCATCAACAGCAGGTTGCGGTTCATGTCACTCATCAGCCGCAGCGCACGTGCGTTGTCATTCAGCTCTTCAAGCACCACTTCGGCCTGGTTCATATCCCCCAGCAGAATCTGCGCACGCGCAATATTGCGCCACTGTCCTTGCAAGAAATGGTTGTTGGCAAAGGCGGGCTTTGGCGTTTGCCGCATCCAGCTAGCGGCGCTTTGTTCATCGCCCGTCATCTGCCAGTAGATCACGCGTACTTTGTCAGCGTTAGCGATCCAGTCGCTGTGCCAGCTGCCGTTGTTAAGCAAATTCTCAAGTCGGTTAAGGTAGCTGCGTGCATTATCCAGATTACCGCGCGCTAAAGAGCATTGAACCAACAGGCCAAGGCATTGGATTTGCTGCTGCGGCTGATAACCGGTTAACACCTTGATGCCTTCGCGCGCGGCGTGCTCCGCCTCATCAAGCCGTCCCCACGCCCAGAGCAATTGTGCACGAATGCGCAGCAAAAATTCATGTAACGGGAACTGAGCCAGATGCTGTTCGCTCACCAGTACAAAGGCCCTTTCCTGGGTTTCATAAGCCGCTTGCAAAAATCCTTGAGCAAAGAGGATTTCGCTTTGCTGGATTAGACTCCAAAGCGCGTAATGCCAGGCTTCATCGCGGCGCGCCATCTGTTCCGTTTGGCGCATCAGCTTAAGTGAATTCACCAGATCGCCTTTGCAGTGCATCACTTCACCGTGCACAGATGTCGCCACAATGCGACTGTAGTGGCGCGTAGCCGGCAGGGTTTCAAGCGCCACTCTCGCCAGGCGCTCGGCTTCATCCGTATCGCCATCATTGATTGCAACCTGCGCGCGCAGCGCGTTAAATTCGCCGCGCAGCGCTTCATCAATTTCGCAGCTGGAGGCGTGTTCGAAGCGTGCCAGCAAACTGTTTACTTCAGAAAAACGGTGCTGGCTCTGCATCAACCAGGCTTGCAGCAGCAGCAGCTTCGGGTTCTCTAGCGTCATCTCCCACGGCAGCGCCTTGAGTGAGGTTTCGAGTAGCGCCAGTTCGCTCTGATTGAATAACGTCCAGGCGTGTTCCAATAACACGTCGCGCAGCATGCTGGCATCGCCAGAAGCCAGCGCATGATGAATCGCTTCACCGGGAAAGCCTTGCGCCATCCAGCTTTCCGCCGCCGCACGATGTATCGCAGGCAGTTCGGCAGCCAGTTCCCATTCACAACGCTGACGCAGAAAACTGCCGAACAGCGGATGATAGCTAAACCAACTGCCGGAATCGTCCATCCGTTGTAAAAACAGCCCCTGACGCTCAATCTCTTCCAGCCGCATCTGGCCATTCTCTTCGCGAGTCACACACGCGATAAGCACATCGTTCATTGAACGCAGCAAGGCGCTTTTTAACAAGAAGTTACGTGTAGGCAGATCGACATTATCCAGCACCTCTTCAACCAGATAATCGGCGAGATGGCTGGCATTAATTCCTGAAAGACGGCGCGCCGAGTGCTGCGCTGAACTCGCGCCCTGGCGGGCAGATAGCGCAATAAGCTGTAAAGCTGTGGCCCAGCCCGCGACGTCATCGCACAAGCGACCGCTCTCTTCGGTTTCCAGCGGTGAGGGCAACCGACAATCAAAAAACTGTTTCGCTTCCTGATGGGTAAACGCCAACTGCTGACTGCCCAATTCAATTAACTGCTCGCGCACGCGCAGATTGGCAATGCCAAGCTGTGGCAGATTACGTGACAGCAAAATTAACGTGAGATTTTCTGGCTGATGACGCAAGAAGAAACGCATCGCGTCATGGATCGCACTGTTCGTGATGAGATGGTAATCATCGACGATCAGCCACAGCGGCTGTTGCCACTCCGCCAGCTCAATAAACAGCTGCGAAAACAACGCATTGAGATTGACATACTGCCGCTTCTGAGCAAGGGCCTCGCTGCGTGGACAGCCGCCATTGCTTGCCTGCTGTAAGGCGGCAATCAAATAATCGGCAAAGCGTTCTGCCTGATTATCGCCCTCGTCCAGTGAATACCAGCCGAGATGCGTTTTGCCGGCTGCCCATTGTGATACGAGTGTCGTTTTACCATAGCCTGCCGGGCTGGTGACTAACACCAGACGATAGTTACCGGCTGCCGTGAGTTTTTGTAGTAGGCGTTCACGTATCACGGTGCTTTCGAGGCGCACGGGCCGACTCAGTTTTGAGGGTATTAACATTGGCGTATACAACTCCAGGAAGGATTAACGCATCATTTTTTTACGCTTCGTAATTAATCCTCACACGTTCAAACATTCGGGTACTGAATGCAAGCAGACCGATTAACTGATCTTTACAAAAGTGGGGTTAATCACACTCCTGCGCCGGTTTCAGATTAGCCTTAGCTTTCTCCACCCTGCTCATCCTCCCTGCGTAATTCTGAGGAGGAGGAGGATGGGTACAAGCTGGACGGGCAAACTGGTACGCATTCTGACCTACCGCTCTGACAGGACAACCTAGCCATGACACAGCATCAATTTGATCCCTCCAGCTTCACGAATGCCCTGACACGTCAGTGGCAACGCTTTGGTTTACGCGATGCCCGCGAAATGACGCGCACGCAATGGTGGCAAGCCCTTAGCGGCGCGCTCGCAGAGAGTGTGGCGGAACAACCTGCCGTAACAGCGCCAACGTCTGCCCCGCAGCGCCACGTAAATTACCTTTCGATGGAGTTTCTGATTGGGCGTTTGACCGGCAATAATCTGCTGAACCTCGGCTGGTATAACGGGGTGAATGACGTCCTTTCCACTTTTGATGTCACGCTCAGCGATATTCTGGAACGTGAAACCGATCCCGCCTTGGGTAACGGCGGCCTGGGCCGACTTGCCGCCTGTTTCCTCGACTCAATGGCAACCGTAGGCCAACCCGCTATCGGCTATGGGCTTAACTATCAATACGGCCTGTTTCGCCAACGCTTTGTTGACGGCGCACAGCATGAATCACCCGATGACTGGCAGCGCGATCGCTACCCTTGGTTCAACCACAACGCTGCGCTGAATGTTCAGGTCGGTTTGGGTGGCAAGATCATCAAAGAGAATGGCGAATCACGCTGGCAACCTGCGTATCAACTGTTAGGTGAAGCCTGGGATCTGCCGGTTGTTGGCTATCAAAACGGTGTCACCCAGCCGCTGCGTCTTTGGCAGGCAAAACATGCTCAACCTTTTGACCTCAGCCGTTTCAACGACGGCGATTTTCTGCGGGCCGAACAGCAAGGCATTGATGCAGAGAAACTGACCAAGGTGCTTTACCCTAATGACAATCATCAGGCCGGCAAGAAATTGCGTCTGATGCAGCAATATTTTCAGTGCGCCTGTACGTTGGTGGACATTTTGCGTCGCCACCATCAGGCAGGACGCACCATTGAAACGCTACCCGACTATGAAGTGATTCAACTCAATGACACACATCCAACTTTAGCGATTCCTGAACTGCTGCGCCTGCTGCTTGATGAACATCAACTGAGCTGGGATCAAGCCTTGAAAATCACCCAGCGCACTTTCGCCTATACCAACCATACCTTAATGCCAGAAGCGCTAGAGTGCTGGGATGTACGCATGGTGCGCAGCCTGTTGCCGCGCCACATGATGATCATCAATACGCTCAATGCGCAGTTAAAACAGCAAGTTGACGCTCAATGGCCAGGCGATGAGGCAAAATGGGCCAAGCTGGCGCTGGTACATAACAACCAGTTGCGTATGGCGAATCTTTGCGTCACCGGCGGTTTTGCGGTGAATGGCGTAGCTGCGTTGCACTCTAAACTGGTGGTGCAGGATCTCTTCCCGGAATACCACCAGCTTTGGCCACAGAAGTTTCACAACGTCACCAATGGCATTACGCCGCGTCGTTGGATCAATCAGTGCAATCCTGCGCTCTCGGCGCTTATCGACAAAACGCTGCAGAAACCGTGGATCAACGATCTTGATGCGCTGAAAGCGCTGGAGAATTACGCCGACGATGCGGCGTTCCGCGCTGAATACCGCGCGATTAAGCAGCAAAATAAAGAAGAACTGGCGCGTTGGATAGCCGCACGTACCAGCATTCATGTTGATCCCAATGCCATGTTCGATGTCCAGATCAAACGCCTGCATGAATACAAGCGCCAGCATCTGACACTGCTGCATATTATTGCGCTTTGGCAAACCATCGTCAGCGATCCGCAGGCTAACCGGGTTCCTCGCGTGGTGTTGTTTGGTGCGAAAGCGGCACCGGGCTACTATCTGGCTAAAAATATCATCTATGCCATCAATAAAGTGGCGGAGACGGTTAACAACGATCCACGCGTTGGCGACCGCCTGAAAGTGGTATTTATCCCCGATTACAACGTTTCAGTGGCTGAGCGACTGATCCCTGCCGCCGATCTTTCCGAGCAAATTTCAACGGCCGGTAAAGAAGCGTCAGGCACCGGCAATATGAAGCTGGCCTTAAACGGCGCCTTGACTATCGGTACGCTGGACGGCGCAAACGTTGAGATTGCCGAACAGGTCGGCAGCGACAATATCTTTATCTTTGGTCACACCGTAGAACAAGTCAGTGCGCTTAAGGCAGCGGGCTATGCACCGCAGACGTGGCGCAAAAAAGACAAACAGCTCGATCAGGTGCTAAAGGCGCTGGAGAACGGCACCTTCAGCAACGGCGATACCGAAGCGTTTGAGTCGCTGTTGCACAGCATCGGCCCCAAAGGCGGCGATCCTTATCTGGTACTGGCTGATTTCCGTGCGTATCTGGAGGCACAAGCCCAGGCAGAAGCGCTCTGGAGCGATCAAGATGCCTGGACGCGTGCGGCGATTCTTAACACCGCACGCTGTGGCATGTTCAGTTCCGATCGCGCTATCCGCGATTATCAGCATCGTATCTGGCAAGCATCACGCTGAGGATCGCTATGAAACCGAAAAACCATCTTGATGGCTTTGCTGAGGCCGTTATTGCGAGCGAGTTTATTAATGCACATGGCCAGCCGCAGGCGATCCCACTGGTGACCCGCCAGCGTTTGCTGGCGATGATGCAGCCGCCAACAGCGCCAGCGACCTCGCTTCCTCCGGTCACGATTTTCCGCGACGGTGAGCCGCTGATTCTGCACCCGATCATCGATTCAGAGGCGCAGTGGCAATTAGTGAGCGAAGCAGGCGAGCATTGGTCTGGTCGTTGTCATGGGAATCAGCCGCTCCGTTTGCCCGCGCTGTCCATGGGATATCACGAATTTACCTTGATACAAAAAGATGAGACCCGCCGCTGCCGTATTATTGTGACACCGTCACGCTGTTATGAGCCGCCCGCGCTGGTGGCTGGCAAGTCGTTGTGGGGCGCTTGCGTTCAGCTCTACACGCTGCGCTCAGATGATAACTGGGGCATTGGTGACTTTGGTGATCTGCAACGGATGTTGCAAGAATTGGCCCCGCGCGGTGGGGCCTTTATCGGCCTCAACCCAATTCACGCTCTTTTTCCGGCAGATCCTGAAAGCGCCAGCCCTTATAGCCCTTCGTCGCGACGCTGGCTCAACTTGCTCTATATCGACGTAGCAGCATTGCCCGATTTCCAACAATCACCGCAAGCGCAAGCGTGGTGGTTGTCAGCGGCTACGCAGCAGGCACTCACCGCAGCGCGTGAATGTCAGGACGTCGACTATACCGCTGTGACACAGTTGAAACTGGCTGCGTTGCGTTTGGCGTGGCAGCAATTCAAACTGCGCGCGCTTAACGACGATAACGTGAAAGCCTTTGCGGCATTCATCGACGAAGGTGGTGAAAGCCTGCGGCATCAAGCCTTGTTTGATGCGTTGCACGCCAAACAACGTGCAGAAAATCCTGCAAGCGGAGACTGGCCAACCTGGCCTGAGGCGTTACAGCATCCCGATAATCCCGCGGTACGCGCTTACGCGCAACAGCACGCCGACGAGGTGCGCTTTTATCTCTGGCTACAGTGGCTGGCGGCTCAGCAATTCGCGGCGTGCTGGAAGGTTTGTCAGCAGCAGGCGATGCCGATCGGGCTTTACCGTGATTTAGCGGTTGGCGTCGCGCAAGGCGGAGCAGAAACATGGAGCGAACGTGATCTCTACTGCCTTCAGGCGAGCGTTGGCGCACCACCTGACATTCTCGGACCGCTGGGTCAGAATTGGGGTTTACCCCCGATGGATCCGCAGATCATGCGGGCACGCGCCTTTGACCCTTGGATTGCGCTGCTGCGCGCTAATATGCGCGACTGCGGAGCGTTGCGTATCGATCATGTGATGGCGCTGCTGCGATTGTGGTGGATCCCCGTAGGACAAAGCGCTGCGCATGGCGCTTACGTCAATTACCCCATCGACGATTTGCTGGCTATCCTTGCGCTGGAAAGCCAACGCCATCAATGCATGGTGATTGGTGAAGATCTCGGCACGGTGCCCGAAGCCATCGTCGAAAAGCTGCGTGATGGTGGCGTGTACTCCTACAAGGTGCTCTATTTTGAGCAGGCGAATGAGCAAAGTTTTCGTGCGCCAGCAAACTGGCCACGCCAGGCAATGGCTGTAGCCACCACACACGATCTGCCCACACTGCGCGGTTGGTGGCAAAGCGACGATTTAACCTTAGGTAATCAACTGGGGCTTTATCCCGATAAACTGATCCTGGCGGGGCTTTATCAGCAACGGCTGGCCGCTAAGCAGGCGTTATTACACAGCCTGCATCGCACCGGGAGCCTGCCAAAACGCGCCGGGCGTCAGGCGCAGCGCACCTTAATGGGTAAATCCCTGAATCGTGCTATGCAGCGTTATCTGGCTGACAGCAACAGCGCATTGCTGGGATTGCAGCCCGAAGACTGGCTGGATATGGCCGCACCGGTCAACGTTCCCGGCACGTGTAACGAATATCCTAACTGGCGGCGCAAGCTAAGCGCATCGCTGGAACAGATATTCAGTGATCCAGAGATCACCACGTTGCTGCGCGATCTCGATGGTCGCCGACGTCAAAAATAAAACACAAAAAAACCTCACTGCTTAGCGGTGAGGTTTTTTCAATGCAGTGAAATAGGTTTTAAAAAGGGTGCGCCGAAGCGCACCAGATGGAGCAAATTCAGCCTTGTCGGGGTAACTTCACCCCTTGCCTTTTACACTGCTGATAAAAACTTTGCGCGCAGAGGTTGAACCTAAACGTTCCGCCTCATCCAGCAGCTTCAGCGCTTTATCAATGTTGCCGCTGTCGACGGCCTGTTTAATACTCTGATTAAAATAACCTTCAGTATCATTCATGATCGGTTCACGCTTAGCCGCAGGTGTTGGCGCGGGCGCAGCGGTATACGCCGCAGGCGCGACCGCTGGCGAGTTGCCGACCGTTACCGGTCCCGGACCCGATGAGCCAAACAGTGGCCCGACCAAAATGGATGAACCTGCACTGGTTTTCACTTTGAGCTTGAGCGTCCCTTCGCGGCTATGGTGAGCAATCGGATCGGGAATATCAGGCACCGCATTTCCCGTTCCTTTCGCGTAGGCTTTAGCGGGATCGATCATCGTAGTGGTTTGGGTTAGATCTTTTTCGGTAGTGAAAACCAGCAAATAGATTTTTTGCTGACCCAGCGCAGGCGTCAGCTTCATCACGCCTTCCAGTCGATCGGCGGACATGACGCCCGGCTGCTGATAGGTAAAGAAGCGGCTGGGAAACCACGCAGCGGGCCGCATGTTCTCATCCAGTACCAACACGTTAGGCGCAAAGACCTGATTCTTCTCTACTTCACTTGTCAACGTCAGGGTCAGTTCGCCGATATTGGCGGGCAGGCTGTATGCCGCAACCGGGCCGGCCAACTCCGCGTCATTCAAGCGCTGGCCGCTGTTCGCAAGCGTTGTGATTTGCGTGCGTGAAGGATCAACAGGTTGCCAGGTCAGTGACTGGATACTTTGAGCAGAGAGCGTGGGTGCAGCAGAGAGATCCTGCGGCACCAGATTGATATCAGCGTGAGCCGTGAAGCTTTGTCCCGCCAGGAGCGCAGCGCTCAGGCAGAACGCGACCAGCGTTTTTGTCATTTTCATTATGGTTACCTCAAAAAGACTGTCAGGCAGCGGCGTTAGCCAGGCAATAGCGTGCCGCGACCAAATTGACATAGCAGAGGCGAAAAGCGGCGCTTATCGCTGCCTTTCGCCTCTTTTTAGCGTGAAATCTCTTACCACCAAATTTCCATCTGCGCGCCGAATGACCACTCATCGTTGTCGCCACGGCTGCTGGTCAGCAAACCGTTACCGGTGCTGTCAGCCGAGGCAAATGAGGTCAGATCGCCTGCAGAGTCTTTGCTGTAGCCCCACTTCTCATCCCATTTTGCGTAGGTTGCAAACAGGCGCAGTGCAGGACGTGACCAAATGCTGTCACCCGCCTGCCACTGTTGAGCCAGCGTGACTTTGTATTGGCCGTTGCGTTCGCTGACTTCCTGCGACTTCACATTGTCGTAGCCCAGTTCCAGCAAGGTGCTCATGATTGGCGTCCATTTGTACATTGGGCGCACACCCACGGTGTACCACTCGGTTCCGCGATTGTTGTCGAGATCGGTGTTCTGATACATGGCGACGTACATCAGATCCCAGCGGTCAGCCAGGGTGATCGCCCCGTGATCGAGGATGCGATACATGTTGCCGTTGTTGTTGATGTTGGTGCCCTGCGGCAAGCCTTTGCCTTGAGAGGTCAGCGCATCCGTAGCGTACTGCAGCACGAATTTGTTGTAGCCCTTCATCATGCTTTGGGTATGTTCAGCCGTGAACATCCAACCATCTTTCGACGCACCGTCTTCCAGTCGATAACCGTCACGGGCGTTTGCGCGACCGTAATCAACACCTAACTCAAGCACGCCATCTGGGTTGGTTTCCAGTCCGGCCAGACGCATATCAAACACGTCATTCGCGGTGCTGGTGGCATAATCACGAATCTGATCGTTAGAGAATGTGTAGGAACCGCCCGCTTCGGATGAACGCGTAGCAGCAAACGAGAGCTTACCGAAGCCTAAATCAACATCTTCCAGGCCGGCACCGGGACCTGAAATATCCCAGTAGTAGAAGTCGATCATGTGAACGTCATGACGCTGATAGAAACGCTTACCGGCCCAGATGGTTGAACCCGGCAACGCTTCGATCAGGTTTTTACCCTTCACATTGGCTTCACGGAAGGCGGGAGACGTCGCTTCCCAGTCGTTTTGCTGAGAAACGGAATAGGCAACGTTGGTATCGAAGTAGAAGCTTTTATCGCCCTCTTTCCATACTTCTTGCCCCAGTTTCAGTTCAGCATAGGTTTCACACTCGTTGCCCAGACGATATTTACTTTGTGCACCGGTCGCCTGAAAACATTGTTGTTCACCACCGCTGCCCGTCCAGCCGATGCCGGAACGCGCGTAGCCGGTAAAATCTACCGCCATCGTTGGTGCAGAGAGCGTACCCACCGCGACGGCAACAGCGATGGGAAGTTTGCGCAGAGTTAACATTTTCTATCTCCTGAGGTCATTGCTTTTCTTGTTTTGGGGGTTACACACCAAGCTCTTGATGCAGCCTGCGACAGGCGCTTCCATCTTCACGGAACAAGTGGCAGCGCTCCGGCGGCAGGCCGATACCTAATGTGGCGCCCTCTTCTACCAGCACGACGTCCTCCTGGCGGTAAACCAGGTTTTGACGAATGGCGGGAATTTGGATGTGGATTTGCGTTTCATGCCCCAGTTGCTCGACCACCTGAACTTCACCTTCAAGGGTGACGTCAGCGATATCGCTGGGAAGCAGATGTTCTGGACGTATGCCTAACGACATGTTGCTGCCAACCTGCACGCCTGCGCTGTCAACCGGCAGCCAGACCAACTGCTGATTGGGCAACCTGACCTGCACCTGATCAATCGCGGTGGCGGTGACTTTGACGGGCAAGAAATTCATTTTTGGCGAACCGATAAAACCGGCCACAAAGCGGTTGGCGGGATAGTGATACAGCTCAAGGGGCTTGCCGATTTGCGCCACTACGCCGGCGTCCAGTACCACGATCTTGTCAGCCAGCGTCATCGCTTCGGTCTGATCGTGTGTGACGTAAATCATGGTGCGCTTCAGGCGCTTATGCAGACGTGATATCTCAATGCGCATTTGCACACGCAGCGCTGCATCGAGGTTGGAAAGAGGTTCATCCAGCAGAAACACGCGCGGTTCAGCCACCAGCGTTCGGCCAATGGCGACGCGCTGACGTTGCCCGCCGGAAAGGGCTTTAGGGCGGCGATCCAGCAGATGTGCCAATTGCAGCACTTCCGCCACCTGATTAACGCGCTGGTGAATCTCAGCTTTCTTCATACCCGCCAGCTTCAAGCCGAATGACATGTTCTCCTCCACCGAAAGGTGGGGATAAAGCGCATAAGATTGAAACACCATGCCAATGCCGCGCTCTGCTGGCGGCACCTCATTCATTCGTTTATTACCGATCAGCAGCTCACCGCTGGTGATGGTTTCCAGCCCTGCAATCATGCGCAGCAGCGTTGATTTTCCACAGCCAGAAGGACCGACAAAAACCACGAACTCTCCTTCGCGAATATCGAGATCAATATTCTTCGATACCACCGTCTCGCCCCAGGCTTTGGTGACATTGCGTAACGCGACGCTCGCCATGATGCTTTTCCTCTCAGCTTGCTTATCCTTGCCCACCCACTTGGCAGACAGACCCCGGCGACCACTATGGGCAAGGAAACAACCGGCAACATCCTCCATAACAGGTGTGAAGACTGGGGGAGGAGTCGGGAGGAGGAGAAAGCGGGCACGTCACCGTTGTTCAAGTGAATGACGCCATTTTTGTGATCGCAGCCGCAGACCGAAGGTGAGTTTTTTGTGCGCCTGACCGGTATAACGGGTTCGTTTTGCTAAGCCGATCACAGCTTGGTTGGCGAAGGCGTAGAACGTAGGAGGATGAGAAGTCGAAGCAGATAAACACAATGTAGCGGGTAGAGCATTTACCGCTTCCGCTAAAAGGATAGAGTTATGATGATGAAAACCGGCACCCGAATCCTGGCACTTTCAGCCCTTACGGCCGCACTCTTCTCGGCTTCCGCCGCGGCAAAAATAGAAGAGGGAAAATTGGTTATCTGGATCAATGGCGACAAAGGTTATAACGGACTCGCCGAGGTCGGCAAAAAGTTTGAAAAAGAGACCGGTATTCAGGTGACGGTTGAACATCCTGACAAGATGGAAGAGAAGTATTCGCAGGTTGCCGCCACGGGTGATGGCCCAGACATCATTTTTTGGGCGCACGACCGCTTTGGTGGCTATGCACAATCTGGCCTGCTGGCAGACGTTTCTCCCGATAGCGCTTTTCAGGAGAAGATTTTCCCCTTCACTTGGGATGCCGTTCGCTTTAACGGCAAACTGATTGGCTATCCGATCTCCGTAGAAGCGCTGTCGCTTATCTACAACAAAGACCTGTTGCCAACGCCGCCAAAAACCTGGGAAGAGATTGCGGGCATCGACAAGAAAATGCGTGAAAAAGGCAAAAGCGCCATCATGTTTAACCTGCAAGAGCCCTACTTTACCTGGCCGCTGCTGGCAGCAGGCGGGGCTTACGCCTACAAGCCCACCGATGGCGGTTATAACGTGAAAGATATCGGTGTTGATAATGCCGGTGCCAAAGCGGGTATGCAGTTCCTGGTTGATCAGGTGAAGGCAAAAACGTTGAATGCGGATACCGATTACTCTATTGCTGAAGCAGCCTTTAACAAGGGCGAAACCGCGATGACCATTAACGGTCCGTGGGCGTGGAGCAACATTGATAAAAGCGGCATCAATTATGGCGTGACGCTGCTGCCATCGTTAAAAGGCAAACCATCAAAAACATTCGTCGGCGTGCTGAGTGCCGGTATCAATGCTGCGAGTCCTAACAAAGAGTTGGCGAAAGAGTTTCTTGAAAACTATTTGCTGACCGATACGGGTCTCGAAACCGTCAATAAAGATAAGCCGCTGGGCGCAGTCGCGCTGAAGTCCTATCAGGAAAAACTGGAGAAAGATCCTCGCATCGCCGCCACCATGAACAACGCGCGCAGCGGTGACATCATGCCAAACATTCCCCAAATGGCCGCCTTCTGGTACGCCATGCGCACCGCCACACTTAATGCGTTCAGCGGCAGGCAAACCGTTGATGCAGCGCTAAAAGATGCCCAAGCGCGTCTGAACAAGTAATCCTCTCCTGGAGCCGGAATTGTCCGGCTCATTACCGCTGTTAAGGAAAACCGAATCATGTCAGGAAAACCGAAAGCGAGGCGGCACAGCGCAGTGCTGAAGGGCTTACTCGTCGGGATCTGCTGTCTGCTGGTCGGCTATCTGCTGATTTTAATGTATGCCCAAGGCGAATATCTGTTTGCGCTGCTTACGCTGATTGTCAGTGGACTCGGCATCTGGATTTTTTCCAATCGCCGCGCCTATGCATGGCGCTATGTTTATCCGGGCATTGCCGGGATGGCGCTGTTTGTGCTTTTTCCCTTGGCGTGTACCGTCGCTATCGCATTTACCAACTACAGCAGCACCAACCAGCTTACTTTTGAGCGCGCGCAGCAGGTGCTGTTGAGTCGTCAGTATCAGGCCGGTAACGCGGTAAATTTTTCACTGTTCCCTTCCGGGGATCGCTGGCTACTGGTGCTGACAGACGGCGAAAATGGTCAAACGTTTGTTTCTCCGCCTTTCACTTTTGGTGAAAAGCAGCAGTTAAAAATGACCATCGCGACGCCGCCTACAGGTGAACGCGCAACGCTGCGTACCATTACCGGTAATCGACAAGCGTTGAGCCAAATCAGCGCTGAACTGCCCGATGGTCGGCAGCTCGTCATGAGTTCGCTGCGCCAATTCTCAGGCACGCGACCGCTTTATGTAGAAAGCAGTAACGGCGATTTAAAAAACCAGCAGAGCGGCACTGTTTATCGCCCTAACGCTGAGAGCGGCTTTTATCAGGTGTTGAATGCCGATGGCAGCTGGGGCAGTGAGAAATTGAGTCCCGGTTATACCATCAACACCGGCTGGCAAAATTTTCTGCGCGTCTTCACTGACGAAGGCATTCAAAAACCCTTCCTTGCCATATTCGCCTGGACGCTGATCTTCTCGTTGCTGACAGTGGTTCTCACCGTCGCGGTTGGCATGGTTCTGGCTTGCGTGGTGCAATGGGAGGCGTTGAAAGGCAAAGCTATCTATCGCGTCATGCTGATTTTGCCTTACGCCGTGCCGGCGTTTATCTCCATCTTGATTTTCAAAGGCTTATTCAACCAAAGCTTCGGTGAAATCAACGTGATGCTCGACGCCCTGTTTGGCTTCAAACCGGCCTGGTTCAGCGATCCTACGCTGGCACGCGCCATGCTGATTTTGGTGAATACCTGGCTCGGCTATCCCTACATGATGATTTTGTGTATGGGACTGTTAAAAGCGATCCCGGACGATCTGTATGAAGCTTCCGCGATGGACGGAGCGGGACCGATGCAAAACTTCTTTCTCATTACCTTACCGTTGCTGATTAAACCGCTGACACCGCTGATCATCGCCAGCTTCGCGTTTAATTTTAATAACTTCGTGCTGGTGCAGTTGTTGACCAACGGCAGCCCCGATCGCCTCGGCACCACCACACCAGCGGGCTATACCGATTTGCTGGTGAACTACACCTGGCGTATCGCCTTTGAAGGCGGCGGCGGGCAGGACTTTGGTTTGGCTGCCGCTATCGCGACGCTGATCTTCCTGCTGGTGGGTGCGCTTGCGGTGATAAACCTGAAAGCAGCACGCTTAAAATTTGATTAAGGAGCAGTTATGGCAATGGTTCAACCTAAATCGCAGCTGCTGCGTCTGCTGCTAACGCATCTGCTGCTGCTGACCTTCATCGCCGCGATTCTGTTTCCGCTGATGATGGTGATTGCGATCTCGTTGCGTGCCGGTAATTTTGCGACAGGCAGCCTGATCCCGGATCAAATCTCGTGGGAACACTGGAAGCTGGCATTGGGCTTTAGCGTGGAGCACGCTGATGGACGCGTCACACCGCCGCCCTTTCCGGTGCTGCTCTGGCTTTGGAATTCAATAAAAATTGCTGCTATTAGCGCAATTGGCATTGTGGCTCTTTCGACCACCTGCGCTTACGCCTTTGCTCGAATGCGTTTTACCGGCCGCGCCAGCTTGTTAAAAGGGATGCTGATTTTTCAGATGTTCCCCGCCGTACTGTCACTGGTGGCTATTTATGCGCTGTTTGATCGCTTAGGACAGTATCTGCCCTTTATCGGTTTAAACACCCATGGCGGGGTGATCTTCGCCTACCTTGGCGGCATCGCTCTGCATGTCTGGACCATTAAAGGCTATTTTGAAACCATTGATGGATCGCTTGAAGAAGCGGCCGCCTTAGACGGTGCCACGCCGTGGCAGGCGTTCCGTTTGGTATTGCTGCCGCTTTCCGTGCCGATTTTAGCGGTGGTGTTTATTCTGGCGTTTATTGCCGCCGTGACTGAAGTGCCGGTTGCCTCGCTATTGCTGCGCGACGTCAACAGTTACACCCTGGCGGTGGGGATGCAACAATATCTCAACCCGCAAAACTATTTATGGGGCGACTTTGCCGCAGCTGCGGTGCTCTCCGCCATTCCGATCACACTGGTTTTCTTGCTGGCTCAACGCTGGCTGGTAAGCGGCCTCACTGCAGGCGGTGTGAAAGGCTAACGATCATCATTGTGTTATTGCCACTGCTTCCTCAATGCTCTCTGTGATTGAGGTCTTCGGCGGCCTTCAGGCCGCCTCTTTTCTTTTCAGCCATTCGGCTTTTATTCCCACAGACATCACGTCGCGCGCTCTGCTGCTAGCTGCGCCAGCCAGGATATCATCGCTTCGCTGCCAGGTTGATTCAGTGTTCGTTGCGGCCAGGCGAGCATATAAGGTTTGCTGAGCGGCAGGCTCATCTCGTCAATGATCACCAGATCCCCTCGCGACAGCTCAGCTGAAATTAATCGCCGCTGTCCTAATAAAACGCCCGCACCCGCGACTGCCGCATCAATGGCCAGCGACGTCAGGTTAAAGCTGAAGGCGGGCTGCGGCGAAGGTTCAGGCACGCCTCTGGCCTGAAACCAGCTGCGCCAGTCAGGCAAGAATCGCCCTTCGTTTCCCCAATCGAGGTGAATTAAAGGGGCTTGCTTGAGTAAAACCGCCTGCGGATAGCGCGTTAATAACAGCGGGCTGGCAACAGGAATGACCTCATCAGTAAACAGCCATTGCCTGTCCAGTTGCGGATAGCGATCCTCGCCAAAGCAGATAACAAAATCAGCAGGCGTGGCGGTGAAATCCACTGGTGCATGGGTGCCATGCAGACAAAGGTCAACCGTTGGGCAATGTTCACGCCACTGAGATAACTGCGGCATGATCCACTTTGACGCCAAGGCAGGCAGCGCATAGAGCGTAAGTTTCGGCGTGGCGGCTGCATGTCGAATGTTCTGCTGTCCAAGGTGCAAAATATCAAAGGCTTCGGTAACGTAGCGCAGATATTCTTTACCGGTTTCAGTGAGCATGACGCCGCTTTGCGTCCGTACAAACAGCGTGCTGCCGAGTTGCTCCTCAAGCTGTCGAATTTGCTGGCTAACGGCTGCGGGCGTCAGCGCCAGTTGTGCCGCTGCTTTTGCCAAACTTCCTAGCTCGGCGGCCACTTTAAAGGCGTGAATAACACTAATTTTGGGTAAACGCGATGTGTGCATAGGCATTAAGTTATCCTTATCAAAGCGTTAAATTTTTATCGTTATTCGGCATTGGCTTAGCGGGCTACAGTAAGTTGAAACCTGCCAACAAAGAGAATTGCACCCATGCCTGGATCACTTGTACGTTTGGACCTGCATCCTTTGGATGACATCGAATGGCGTCGTTCCTGCCGTGAGCAGCTCAACACGCAAGGTGCGCTGGTACTGCGCAACTTTTTGCAGCCTGAGGTGCTGGCGGCAATCAAGGCGGAAGGCGATGCACAGCGCCATCTGGCTTACCATACTGCCAGCAAACATAACGTTTTTCTGATGAAACCCGATGCCGATTTCAGCGCCGACCATCCTCGAAATCGTGACGTGATCAGCACCAAAGGGTGTATCACTGATGATGTCATCGCGGCCGATTCACCGTTACGTCAGCTCTATAACAATGACACGTTTAAGGCTTTCCTCTGCGATGTGCTGGGTGAAGCTGCGCTTTATCCTTACGCCGATCCTTTATCATCCATCAATCTTCATTACGCCCCGCACGGCCAGGAATTGGGGTGGCACTTTGATAATTCATCGTTTGCCATCACGCTGCTGGTACAAAAACCCCGTGGAGGCGGCATTTTTCAATACGTGAAGGATCTTCGAAATGCCGACGCGGGTGAGATGAATTTTAACGGCGTTGCGGCGGTACTGGATGAACGCCAGGCCGTTGATGACCTGGCGATTGAAGCGGGTGATTTGGTGCTGTTTCGTGGCCGTAATTCGCTGCATCGCGTAACACCAACTGAAGGCGACATCACCCGCATGCTTGCCGTCCTGGCTTATAACACGCAACCTGACATTGCTCTGTCAGAAACCGCTCGTATGACCTTTTACGGGCGACTTTAAGCGGTGGGTGCGCCGGTTAAGGCACGCCAACCTCGACGGAAAATTTGCTGCGTACGAAACGCCACTAATGCCTGCCAGTCATCATCGGCAGGCCAAAATCCTTCAACCAGGTCGCGCTTAATGTCACGGCCTTGCGGGCTGTCTGGGTTTCCATACAGATGCAGCCAGTGATCCTCACGTACCCGCCGATGCATATCCTCGCCTGAATACGTACCGCATTCAATAACCAGTGGAAGCATTCGCGTTTGCGGCAGCGATGTCAGCAAATATTGTGACAGGTAGCCTGTCGCGGTAGCCGTAACGCCAGTGACACTGTCACTATCTTTGCCGGTGAGCAGCAGCGTCAGCCATTCTCCATAGATCTCTGCCCCCCAGCTGTGCGCAGCAACGCGCTGTTCGGCAATTGAAAGCAGCATCGGGTGCCCCCAAGCGCCCGCCCCGGTGTGAAGATCAAAGCTGAGGAGGGTTTTGGCTTCGCTAAGGTGCGTTGCAATAATCTTTTGCATCGTCAAACAGGACCAACTTGGCCGTTCGCCGCCATAAAAGAACCCGGTCGGTTCGCTGTATTGTCCCGCCTCTACCACCGGTTTCACGGCTGACCAGCCAACGGTTTCCAGCGCGGCTGCCAGTTGCCGGTCAGCACTGGCTCGCTCGCCGTGATAAATGCTGTGCCATTGCCCATATTGGGCATTTACAGGTGCGGGTTGACTGAAGTCGATAAAGTTTCGGTTCAAATCAATATTGTCTTCATTTACCCGCCGCAAATGCGCTGCACCCCACGGATTCAGCAGATGAATAAATACCAGCGCGGTATCAGCTTGCAGGGTCGCAACATCCAGTGCATCAAGCCAGCCGATTTGGCTGTCTGAACCGTAATAACCTTCAACACCGTGTGTACCAGAAATGATCAACATCACGCGGCTGGCCTGTGCACTGCCAATTAGCGCAACATCGGTATAGAGCGTTTCATTGTTGGGGCCAGAAAGTGGATGTGGATACGAAGTAAGCGTGCCACTTTTACGTTCTACCGCAGCGATAAAACGCGCCCGCTGCACACTGTATTGAGGTAATTCACGTTGTGCCATCGTCGTTAATCCAGTGGGTAGACATCAAAATTGAAGTATTTTTTTGCTAACTGATCGTAGGTTCCGTTTTTATGCAGCTCCGCCAACGCCTGATTGATCAATTGCTGATTTGCGGTGTCACCTTTGCGTAATGCAATGCCGACACCATCACCAAAGATCTTGTTATCAATGATGGTGGCTTTAATGGCGTAATCTTTACCTTCCGCTTTGCTCAAAAAACCCTGCTCAGCCGATACCGCATTGGTCAGGCTTCCATCAAGACGTCCTGCAATCAGGTCGGGATAGACCTCCATCTGATTAGCATAAGAGACCACTTTTACGCCTTCAGGTGCCCACTTGGTTAACGCGTAGGTTTCCTGGATCGTACCTTGAGCGACACCAATACTTTTACCGCGTAAGGTGCTGATATCGACAGTGAGTTTGCTGGCTGAAGGTGCAAGTAATGCGCTTGGCGTGTTGTAGAGCATGTCGGTGAACAGGACCTGCTGGCGGCGTTTGTCCGTCATCGACATCGCCGAGAGAATGGCATCAAACTTTTTCGCCTGCAGTGCCGGGATGGTGCCGTCAAAGCCCATTTGAACCCATTCGCACTTCACCTTGGCCTGCTTACACAGGGCATTACCCAGATCGATATCGAAACCTTGCAATGAGCCATCGGATGCTTTTGATTCAAACGGCGGAAACGTGGGATCTACGCCAAAGCGTAAGGTTTGCTGTGCAGATGCCGCACAGCTGAACGCAGCAAGTGAAAGCATTAACAGGGCGGACAGGCTCTTGTTCATCATTAACTCCGGGCAGGTGAAGTTGGAAAAAGCACAACGAGTTAATAGCATGGTGCTGTGCACTCCACCAGAGAATATGAGGCTTAAGGTCAGAGTAAATTATTATGAAAGAGAAGGAGTTAAGTAAATTTAACGGTGGGATGAAGCTGCGGTTGATGCTAAATGTCCTGTTTTGATTTTTGATTCTATGCTGAACATATTCATTACCTTGTCATTTCGGTGTAAACGACACAAAGGCGGAGATAAATATGAAGTTTGATCACTTACGTATTGCCAGACCGGTCAGCGAATTAGAGAGAAGTTCTGGCATGTATTGCAGAGGGCTTGGCCTAAAAAAAGTGGGCGAATTCAGCGATCATGACGGTTTCAGCGGATGCATGTTGGGCCGCGATGATTTGTCCTGGCATCTGGAATTTACGGTATGTCATAGCCACCCTATTCTTCCTTCACCTTCACAGGAGGATCTACTGGTGCTTTATATCCCCGATAAAATCGACTGGCACAACGCTTGCGCCAGAATGGACGATGCGGGCTTTTCCCGATTGGGATCGTTCAATCCTTACTGGAACAATAACGGCGTGACCTTTGTGGACGTTGATGGTTATCGCGTTGTGCTGCATAACGCAGCATGGGGTTCGCCTTAAGCGGTTTTAAGGCATGATTAACATGGCTTAACCTACTTAATAGTTTTTTCTCACTTTTCTGCCCTACTGCTTATGTCAAAGGCATTGGCAGTCAGCCGAGGCGTCGGGCCGATTAACACTGAGCATCGGGCTATACGAAGCACAACGGCCCGGTCTGGCAGGACGCCAGCAACGTTAACTCTCTGCCGGCGTCTTCGGTGCGCCTGGGCACGCTGAACAGTAATCCGGCATTCTGAGAGCAATACACGTCGTTGTCAGGCGTTTTTACCCGCTGGTTTATGATCTTCAAGATAGAAAATAAGATAGATTCCCGGTGAGTTTTCGACTTCTAACGAGGTATAGGTGTAACGAGAAATACTGCCTTTATCATCAATGATGGCTTTATTACCGGCACCAATGCGGCTTACATCGTGGAAATCCCACATTTCACGAAATTCATCACTTTTCTCAATCAGCTCTGTGATTATCGACTCGAAGTTTTCCGTAAAGCGCTCTGCGACTTGATAGGCTCTGAAAGCCGCAATGGTGTGTCTGGCGGCCTTTTCCCATTCAAAAATCTTTTTACGGTACGCATCGCTAAGGAACATCAGTTTCAGTGAATTTCTCTCGGCAGGCGCAATTAAAGACCAGTCAAAAATCTGGGTTGCCGCTGCGCGGTTCCAGTAAAGGATATCCATGTTCGCACGCCGGACAAAGGCAGGGTGCGGATGAAGGGCATCCACCATAGCGATCACTTCAGGTGAAAGTTCAGCGTTATCCTCATTAGATGCCCCGCCACCGAAGACAATGGCATTGAGGTATTGCTGTTCAATCATCGTCAGTTGAAGCACTTTACCAATACGCTTGAGAGCCGCAGGCGAAATGCTGATATCTCTTCCCTGTTCAAGCCATGTATACCAACTGACGCTCACTGCCGCCAGCTGTGCGACTTCCTCTCTTCGCAACCCGTCAACACGTCGATTCTGCGCGCTGAACCCGAAATCAGCCGGATTCAATTTCGCCCGGTGTCTGACGAGAAAATTTTTGATATCTGCGTTTCTTGACATGCTCACTCCTGGGTATGACCTGAAGTCATAGGATAACCCGCCCTCTTTTTCGCCAGGCATACAGCTTTTATGATGCCGCAAACTTTGCTGATAAGTCCCGTTTTCAACACGCTAAATTCGTTTTTTATCAATGCCGTTAGACAATCTACTGGAAAATAAAATGAGTACGAGCAGCACCAGCAGTATTAAAACCATGCTTACTGGCCTTCTGACACTGGTCACTGTGATGGGAATTGGGCGATTTTCTCTAACACCGCAAATCCCGGTGATGATGAATGATGGTTATCTGACACTTTCGAGTGCGGGGATCCTGGCTGCCATGAATTACATCGGTTATTTGGCGGGAGCGATTCATGTCAGTCGTATTAAGCACAGCCATGCGCAATATCTAAAGGCGGGTATCATGGCGACGGTGCTGGTTACGCTACTTTCTGGCACCACCGGTTCGTTTGCGATTCAGTGCTTGTTCCGCCTGATTGCCGGTGTCGGTGGCGCATGGGCGCTGATCATCGTGACCGCATGGACGCAAATGACGCTGGCTGGCAATAATGCACCTCGCCTCTCTGCCGCGGTATTCACCGGCCCCGGCGTGGGTATCATGTTATCCGGGATATTGGCCTGGTTGATGGCAACGTATCATTTTCACTCCTCCGCCTCTTGGTATGTCTATGGTGCGGTCGCGCTGATCGTGAGCTTACTTATTAGCCGGAATCTTCCCGCTGAATTTGGTCCCGCTAAATCGCAGGTCGCGCGCCATGAACCTATCAGTGCCGATTTGAAAAAGTTGGTGGTGATCTACGCTCTGGCCGGCTTTGGTTACATTTTGCCAGCAACGTTTTTGTCTCAGATGGCGCATAGCGCCTTTCCTGACGGCAATCAGGCGGCCTTTTTCTGGCCGCTATTTGGCTTGTCTGCGGTTGCAGGCGTTGCGCTGATTATTCTTTTTTCAGCGCGATATAATACGCAAGTCAGTTTAGCGACAGCGATGATTTTGCAGGGACTAGGCGTGGCCGCAGCGGTTGTCGTGCATAACGCGGCGGGCTTGCTGATTTCAACGATTTTGACCGGATTGGGATTTCTGTCGATTATGCAGCTGACGATGCGCTTTGCGCGTGAAATATCATCAGGATCCGTGGCCAAAACCGTCGGAATTTTAACCTCGGGCTACGCCACCGGGCAGCTGGTCGGCCCGTTGGTTTCATCAGCAAGCGTTGCGCTCTTTGGTTCTTTAAACGAGGCGATTGTACTTGCGGCGCTTTGCCTGATTGCGGGCGGATGTAGCGTGATGTTGCTGATCAGGAATCCTCAGCCGCTCGCAGCGCAGGGTCAGCGCTAAGGGTCTGTGTTAAAAAAAGAAGCCGCTGTTCACATTCGCGAGCGGCGGCTTTGTTATCTGTTCTGTCATCGGTTAAGGGTTCAGGCCATTTTCTGTGAAACGTGCAGCGCCGCAGCATCATTGGCTTTAGCGACGGCATGGGCCAGATTGCTGTCGAGGCTCAACGCCTGACACAACACGCCCATAAAGCAGTCTCCCGCACCGTGCGTGCTCACTAAAGTAATCTTTTTGGCTGGCAAACTGTGGCTGGCTTGCCCCGCCTCAATAAAGGCCACGCCATGTTCACCCGCAGTAACCACCACGCTGGAAAAACGCGTAGCGAGCGTTTCCGCTGCGAGCACGGCTGAAGCCAAATCATGCACGGTCACATTGCTCATATCACGCGCTTCAATGGCATTCACCACCAGCAGATCAATGCAGCCCTCAAGCTCAGGTGTGAGTAAGCGTGCAGGTGCCGCGTTAATGCAAACCGGGATATTGCGCTGCTTTGCTGCACGTGCAGCGTGTAAGTTGACCGCTTCGGGAACCTCATTTTGCAGCACCAACATCGTTACATCTTGCCAAAAGGCCTCGTTGTCGAAGGTTTCTGCCGCGATGTGCTGATTGGCATTCGACACGACGACCGCGCCGTAATCACCTTCGGCGTCGGTGATCGCCACGCTCATGCCTGAAGGAATATCGTTAATCACGGCGACAGCATCGGTGTTAACGCCCGCCTGCCGTAATACATTGAGCAAATATTTTCCCTGCTCATCTGCACCGACCGCACCCGCAAAAGCGACGTCTGCTCCTGCTCTGGCGGCAGATACCGCCTGATTCCCACCTTTACCGCCAAACTTATAGCGGCAAGCGCTGCCCATTACGGTTTCGCCTTTTTCCGGGCGATGATGGGCATCCAGCATAATGTCGTAATGCAGGCTGCCGGTGACAACAATTTTACTCATGGTTAGAATTCCCGAAGGTCCTGAACCGCATGCTGTGTTTTCATCAGGTTTCTCTCCGCTCGCTTGAGATCTTTTTTAGCGATGGCCACAAACAGTGCATCCAGAATATTAAGCTGGGCAATGCGTGACGCGGCATTTTCACCTAACAGATGCGATCCCTGAGAGGTTGAATTGAGCACGACATGCGCGTGGCGCGCAATGGGCGACTCGGCGTAATTGGTTAAGGCAATCACTTTGGCACCATTACGCATGGCCAGTTTCACGGGATCATTTACCGCGCGCGTGGCACCCGAGTGACTAATGGCGATGACAACATCATCGTCAGATAACACGGCAGCGGACATCAACATAATATGGGCGTCATCGTAGGCCGTCGATTTAATGCCAATCTTAAGCATCTTATGCGATAAATCTCGGGCTACCGTGGCAGAACCGCCCACGGCATATAAATCGATGTGACGCGCTTTAAATATAATATCCGCCGCACGGTTGAATTCAGAAATATCAAGAATCGACATGGTTTCTTCGATTGCCTGAATAGACGTTCTGAATACTTTTGCCAGCAATTGCTCCGAAGAATCATCAGGCTCAATTTCAGCATGCAATCCTGCCACTTCAGATTCGTTGTAATAAACCAAACTGCTTCTGAAGTTTCTAAAACCGGTGAAGTTAAGTTTTTTAGTAATCTTAACAATCATCGCTTCCGAGACATTATTTTCCTGCGCGATCTCTTTTAAAGATGTTTGCTCAGTAATGTCAGTTCGGGCAGTAATTGCCTCAACCACTCGTCGTTCTAAGGGCGTGAGTTGGGGCAAACGCATACGGATTTGAGCACCAATGGCTCGCGGATCTTGCTTCATTATTTGCCTCGGGTCGCTCGGTCAATCAACATCGCTATGATAATAATAAGGCCAGTCGCGAGCAATTGGTAAAAGGCCTGAATATTTAGCAGAGTCAATCCATTACGTAACGCACCCAAAATAATGACGCCGATGATGGTGCCAAACACACTGCCTTTGCCGCCCATCAAAGATGCGCCACCAATGGCCGCAGCGGCAATCGCATCCAATTCCCATAAATTACCAATCGTTGGTTCGGCTGCGCCTAAACGTCCAATTAGAATCAGCGAGGCCAACGAAGCCAGCACGCCAGAGATAATATACACCGTGACTTTGGTGCGTTTAACCGGCACACCCGCAACACGCGCCGCTTCTTCATTGCCACCAATTGCCAGAATATATTCACCCAGCGGGGTTTTGTTCATCACGGTCCACAGCACCAGCGCAATCACCGCAACAATCACAATCGGCGTCGGCACACCCAACAGCGTACTGTTGATAATGCTACGAAATTCCATCGGAATGCCGAAAATCGGGCTGCCGCCGGTATAAATCAAGGCGATAGCACGGAACAGTGACAAGCCGCCTAATGTTACGATAAAAGGCTGCAAACCGGCGTAAGCGATCAGTGTGCCGCTAAAGATCCCGCAGATTGCACCAATTCCCAAGGTGGCCATAACGGCCAGCGGCACCGGCACGCCTGCTACCATCAAGGTTGCGCCTAATACGGCAGAAAGTGCTGCCGTTGGCCCGACGGATAAGTCGATTCCGCCCGAAATAATCACCAGCGTCATGCCCAATGCAATTAAGGCGTTGATCGAGGATTGTTGTAAAATATTGAGCAAGTTTGGCACCGTAAAAAATACCGGTGACAAAAATGAGAACGTAACAATAATAATTAATAATCCAATCAAGGTACCGGCATCGCGCACATTAAACTTAAACAGCGACGATGAGTGCGGAACAGCCCGGTTATTTGTTTGTGTCATCATGTTCATGGCCTTTAAATAAATGCAGGTGAAAAACTCAGGCAGTTTGGTCTACATCTTTAATCGCAAAACGGGCAATGTTATCTTCCGTTATTGCATCACCCTGTAATTCTTTCGTGATTTTCCCTTCTCTCATCACCAGAACGCGGTCAGAAATACGGATGATTTCGGTCATTTCCGAGGAAACAACAACTATCGCCTTACCCGCTTTCGCCAGCTTCTCAATCAGGTTATAGATTTCGGACTTGGCACCAATATCAATTCCCCGGGTGGGTTCATCAAATAAAAAGACTTTTGCATCGGCGGCGACCCACCGTCCAATAATCACTTTTTGCTGGTTGCCGCCACTGAGCGTACCGATGGTTTTTTCAATATCCATAGGACGCAGTTTCAGATCATTCATGACCTCATGCGCCACACGGTTCAGTTTGCTTTTATTAATCAGGCCCGCCAGCGTGAAATTACCCATTGACGGTAACGCCATATTCATTTTTACGGCGCGCTCTTTGATGATGCCCTCTTTCTTACGATCTTCAGGTACTAATCCAATACCCGCTTTGATGGCGGCACTGACGTTGTGATTGCGCACCGCATTGCCATTCACCAGCACGCTGCCGCTACTGCGCTTATCAATGCCGGCGATCAGCTTCAACAGTTCTGTACGGCCTGCGCCCACTAAACCGGCAATGCCAAGCACTTCACCCGCTTTAACGCTGAAGTTGGCCGACAAAACATCATGGCCGCGTGCCAGGTTCTCAACGCGCAACACTTCCTGATCGGTCACGTAGGAGTTGTGATCGAGCCTCTCAATCTTGCGTCCCACCATTTTGGCGACAATGCTCTCTTCATCTTCATCGCAAATATTCACCACGCCAACCTGCTTGCCATCACGCATGATGGTAGCGCGATCGCAGACTTTGAAAATCTCGTTCATCTTATGCGAGACGTAAATCAGCGACACGCCCATCGCTTTTAAATCGGCAATCAGCTCCGCCAGGCGATCAAACTCACGGGGTGTCAGGCTCGATGTCGGTTCATCCATCGCGATGATTTTGGCGTCATCCAGCATAGCGCGGGCAATTTCTACGATCTGCTGCTGCGATACCTTGAGATTTTTGATTGGCTCGTTGGGATCGATGCTCGGATCCAACTGCTTCAAAATCAGTTTGGCGCGCGCCAGCTGCGCTTTTTTATCAACCCATAAACCTTTTGCTTTGGTCAACGGGCGGCCAAGAAACATATTCTGGGCAACAGAGAGTTCTGGAACATGCTGTAACTCCTGATGAATCATGGCGATGCCAGCATGACGGGCGCTGAGTGGATTCTTCATTTGTACCGTTTGGCCGTTAACGCTGATCTCGCCACCGTCAGCCGCACGAACGCCAGAAAGAATATTCAGCAGCGTTGATTTCCCCGCGCCGTTTTCACCAATCAGTGCATGCACTTCACCGGGCTTTACAGAAAAATCCACATTTTGTAAAGCAGCAGCACTGCCATAGGTTTTGGTAATGCCGCGCATCATTAAGCGATACTGTTCCATACCCTCTCCGCCTGACTTATTGCTGGGCCAGAAGCTGGCGCAACGTGTTGTTATCTTTGGTCGAAAACGCCTCAACATTCTCTTTGGTGATCAGCGCCTGAGGCGTAGAAACAACGCGAGAGATTTTCTGACCGTTGATCAGACGAATCATGACGTCCATTGCCACTTCACCCGTTAATACCGGGAAGCTGTCGACGGTGCCGGTTAGCTCACCGCGTTTGATGGATGCATAGGCGTCTGAGATACCATCGGTACCAAATACCGCAACCTGCTCAGATTTGCTCAACGAACGCACGGCTTCCACTACGCCAAGCGCCATGGTGTCGTTGTTTGCGTAAAAACCAATCAGATCAGGATGCTGCTGCAAAATGGTGGACGCGGCGTTGTAAGCCTGCTCACGACTCCAGTTGGCGGGGACGCTGGCAACAATGTTGAATTTGCCATTAGCTTGTAGCGTTTCTTTGAAACCGCCGGTGCGCTGGCCAGCCGCATACACGCCCGGCTGCCCTTCAATCACCGCCACTTTGCCGCCTTGCGGATGGTGTTGAATAAACCACTTGGCCACGCGAACGCCGTTGTCTTTTTGCACGTTACCGACGTAGTGCTGTGCATTTGGCATCACGGCATCGTTGACGTTTATCACCGGAATATTTTTACTTTTGGCCGTTTCCAGAGCGGGTTCGAGGTTGATGTCTGTTTGCGGCGAAACCAGCAATCCATTGAAGCCCTGAGAAATCAGCGTTTCCGCAATGGATAACTGTCCCATCTGATCGTCTTCATTCGCGGCCGCCTGATACGCCACGGTAAATCCCTGTTTTTTGGCTTCGTTCTGATAACCCTGACCCAGCGAGCGCCAATATTCATTGGTCAGCGTTTTTGATACGCCACCAATTTTCAATGCCTTATCTGCTTTCGGCAGCGCGCCATATTTGCTTTCAAGTTGCGACCAGTCTGTGCGATCCGGTTCGGTGTCTGATTTTAAGGGTGCCAACTCAGCAGCATAAACTGTTGAGCAGAGCAGTGATGAGGCAAGTACAGAGAGTAATAATTTCTTCATTTTTCAGCCTTTTAGTCTCAGCATGTGGGGTACAACTTTTCTCTTTATGACGAGCAGAGCATTTTTATTTGGCGAACATAATGTCATTAACGATCTGTTGCGAGGCGACGGCATCCTGACGGCTGATAGCGTCTAGCAGCGCCGGGTTATCGTGCAGTTTTTCACACAGCTTCAGCAAATGAAGCACCGTGGTGATATTGGTTTCCGCTTCACGGATTGGATCCAGACCGCTGGCATCCGGGAAGGTGTCAAAGTAGTAAGCACCTTTATAACCATCGCGCTGCATCTGCCAGAGGAATTCCAGCGTGGCGCGTGGATTTACAGAACCCGCCATCAGGCCATCATCGCGTTTGCCCCAGCCATCGTTGAGATCCAGGCCTAACAGTCGTGAACGACGGGCAACCATCGCAGCGGCATAAGCAGGGATTTCATTAGCGAACAGCACGTGGGCGAAATCCAGGGTAATACCGAGATTCGGGCAGCCCGCTTCTTCCACCGCCAGCAAACAGGTGGTGGCATTCGGGAAGATACTGTAGGCGCGCGGCTCGTTGGGTTTGTATTCGATACTGACATCAACATCTGGCGCATATTCAGCGATTTCACGTACTGCGCTGACCGCGTCTTCCCAGATTTTTTTGTAATCCGCCTGGAAGCAGTAGTCGAAACCATCTTGCCCCATCCACAAGGTCATTAGCGTTGAGCCAAATTCACGTCCCGCATCAATGCCACGCTTGGTCAGTTCAATCGCTTCACGACGAATTGCCGGGTTCGGGTTAGTGAATGCACCAATTTTGAACTGCGGCGCATCCCAACGCATCTGCATGCCATTCACTGCCAGGCCTGCATCTTCGATTGCCTGTCGCATGGTTTTGATATCGGTGGTCATATGTTGCGGATAATTCAGGTCGAGATGTGTTAATCCTTTGACCTTACCGGCGCGAGCAATCATCTGCAGGACTGATGGCTTTCCCTGTAGGTCTGGCCAGTAAAGGTTTGCTCCAGAGGCAAACGAGTTAAGGCGTGTAGCAAATTTCAGTTCCGACATAAGGATTAACCCTTCAAAATTAGATTGTGATGTACTTTCCAAGTTCACGACATCTCGTGAAGTTATATAAAATCTACCTTTACCCAAATAATAAGCAAGCGTAATTATGTGCAGGTGTTGTTTTTTGGGATGTGCTTCACAAAGCGTGCAAGAGCAGCAGAAGCCCCGTTATTTCTGGCACACGAAAAGCGCAGCGGTACATGGCCGACCGTTTTTTAATCCAATGCAGTTAGCTGCGCGATTATTTTATGGAGGGTTTTCAGTCGATTTACTTCACAAACTTGCACCAAGTTGTTGAGCAGCGATCTCTTTTGAAAAATTATTCGCGGCCAAAAGGGGTGAAGCATGATAATGGCGGACGCTTGCGGCACGCCGGACTCATCCGTGCGTTCTGCAACACTTACTCTCTCAAGGAACTGGAGTGATATATGTCCACATTGCGTTTACTGTTATCGGAATCGAATGATCCCTGGTTCAACCTGGCCGTTGAAGAGTGCATATTCCGCCAGATGCCCGCGACGCAACGGGTTCTGTTTTTATGGCGAAATGCAGATACCGTGGTGATTGGTCGCGCGCAAAATCCGTGGAAAGAGTGCAACACCCGACGAATGGCGGAGGACAATATCAAACTAGCGCGTCGCAGCAGCGGCGGGGGCGCGGTGTTTCACGATTTGGGTAACTGCTGTTTTACTTTTATGGCGGGCAAGCCGGAGTACGATAAAAGCGTTTCTACCGCCATCATTTTGCGTGCTTTGACAACGCTGGGTGTGCCTGCGGAAGCCTCTGGTCGTAACGATTTAGTGGTTAACACACTGGATGGGATGCGTAAAATTTCAGGTTCTGCCTATCGTGAAACCCCCGATCGCGGTTTTCACCATGGCACAATTTTGATGAATGCCGATCTTTCGCGCCTGGCGGATTACCTTAATCCTGATATCAAAAAATTACAGGCCAAAGGCATCACCTCTGTGCGCTCTCGCGTAGCGAACCTTGAGGAGTTGGCGCCCGGCATCAGTTATGAACAGATCTGTTCCTCCATCATTGATGCCTATTTTGAACATTTTGGTGAGCAATGCGCACCCGAATATATTTCACCCGATGCATTGCCTGACTTGCCTGGTTTTGAACAGCAGTTCGCCAAACAAAGCAGCTGGGAATGGAATTTTGGCAACGCCCCGAACTTTTCTCATTTGTTAGATACGCGTTTTAGCTGGGGCGGCGTGGAAATTCACTTTGATGTGGAACGTGGGGTTGTCAGTCGGTGCCAGATATTTTCCGATAGCCTCAATCCTACGCCGCTTGAAACGCTGGCGGTGCGGCTACAAGGCGTGATGTATCGTCGAGACGCTTTATCCGAACAGATGCTGCAATTAAAAGCTGAGTTTCCTGAACAACACAATGAACTTGATCAGCTGGAAGCGTGGCTAATTGAAAGTGTGAGTTAAATCCTTACTCTTCACTGTTAGTACCTTTAAAAACAATAACATGCAGTTTTTTTGGAACGCAATGCTATGCGATTTATCAAAGGATTCTAAAAAATAGCTTCCCTTATAAACATAAAAAACCGGCCCTGAGGCCGGTTGTCTGTTTAACGCAGAATCCACTTTTGCAGGATGTAGATATAATAAAGCCCTGTCCTATTGGACAGGGCCTGATACAAAAGATGACTTAAACAGAGACACCGTGCTGTGATGCCAGTGCTGACAAGCCACCCGCAAAACCTTGACCAACCGCTTTAAATTTCCACTCACCGTTGTGGCGATAGAGTTCGCCAAACACCATTGCCGTTTCAGTGCTGGCGTCTTCAGAGAGGTCATAACGCGCGATTTCGGCGTTGTTGTCTTCGTTAACAATGCGGATATAGGCATTGGAAACCATACCGAAGTTCTGCTTACGCGTTTCTGCATCATAAATAGTGACGGCAAAAACCGCTTTCTTCACTTCTGCAGGGACGTTGTTCAGTGCAATTTTAACCTGCTCATCATCGCCTTCGCCTTCACCGGTGCGGTTGTCGCCTTGGTGCGCAACTGAGCCATCTGGGCTGGTCGCGTTGTTGAAGAACACGAAGTGTTGATCGGACAGTACTTTACCGTCATCACCGACCAGAAATACTGATGCATCGAGGTCGAATGCCTGTCCGTCAGTCACACGAGCATCCCAGCCAAGACCCGCGATCGCTTTGGTCATGGTTGGGGCTTCTTTGGACAGGTTAACGTTACCGCCTTTCGAGAGATTCACTGCCATTGTGTTATTCCTCTTTGCTTTTCACTTAGGCCCGGAGTCACTCTCCGGGCAGGATTTAACTGCTTAAAACACCCTAATGTTAGGATGCGTTAATACCATATTGAGCACAGACAGAAGCCAGACCACCGGCATAACCTTGGCCTACCGCGCGGAACTTCCAGTCACCGTTGTGGCGGTAAAGCTCACCAAACAGCATTGCGGTTTCGGTGCTCGCATCTTCAGACAGGTCATAGCGTGCGGCTTCAACGTTGGTGTCGTTATTGACCAAACGGATGAAGGCGTTAGCAACCTGACCAAAAGATTGACGGCGCGTGGTGGCGTCATGGATGGTCACAACAAACACGACTTTGGTCACTTCAGCCGGGACTTTATTCAGTTCGATGATCAGTGATTCGTCATCGCCGTCACCTTCACCGGTACGGTTGTCGCCGGTGTGGGTCACTGAGCCGTCAGAAGAACGTAAGTTGTTATAGAAAATGAAGTCCTGATCGCCGCGGACTTTGCCCGCATCAGTTAACAGGAATGCGGAAGCATCAAGGTCGAAATCCTGACCATCAGTGGAACGGGTATCCCAGCCGAGGCCGATTTTCACGTTTTTCAGTGAAGGATCGACTTTTGCCAGAGAGACGTTTCCGCCTTTAGAGAGAGTCACTGCCATGTTGTTTTCCTCATCAATTCATTGTGCATACTGCGTATGCTTCTGTTAGAGGCGCGACTTACTCGCGCCCTTCTTCTTTCTCTTCTTCTTTTCCTGGGAAAAGCAGACTTGCAATGATACCCAACGCCAGTACGCCCATGACGACATACAGACTGGCGGTTGCGCCGATCGAATAGCCGTGATGGAAGAAGTGTTCTGTTGCATTCAAGCCCAGTTTCACTGCAATAAAGAACAGCAGAACAATAACGGCTTTTTCCAAATGCACCAGATACTGCTTCAGGCCTTCAAGCACGAAGTACAGGGTACGAAGCCCCAGAATGGCGAACATCATCGCACTGTAAACAATCAGTGGCTCACGGCTTACCGCGATCACCGCCGGTACCGAGTCGAAAGCAAACATAACATCTGAAAGTTCAACGACAGCCAGACACAACAGCATTGGTGTTGCATAACGGGCTGCTTTGGCCACACGACCTATTTGAACATCTGCGTTCTCAGGTTTTGCCAGCTCTTCATCCACTTCCTTCTGGCTTATGACAAACGCATTGCCTTTGAGTTTCGGCCAGATAGGATAAAAACGTTTCACCATACGGTAGGCGAGGTGCTGAGAGTAATCTTCGATCTCATCATCGTTACCGCCACCTTTAAGCATCATTACTGCTGTCCAGCCTACAATGATGGCAAACACAACTTCCACCCACGGGCCTAACGCCAGCAGACCGGTACCGATGGCAACGAACACGCCACGGAAGACGATTGCACCGATGATGCCCCAATAAAGCACGCGATGGCGGTAGCGATCGGGGATAGCAAACCAGGAGAAGATAGCCATCATCACGAACAGGTTATCAACGGACAGCACCTTCTCAAGGGCGTAACCGGTAACAAACAGGCTAGCGACTTCGGGGCCGTGATGAATGTACAGGAAGCCCGCAAAGGCCAGCGCCATAAATATCCAGAAAACAGACCATGCGGCCGCGCTTTTCAATGAGATTGGCTTGTCATGACGGTGCATGAACAGGTCAATAAAAATGGCACCGACAGACAACAGCAGGAATACTGCTACCGTCTCAATCGGAAAGCCAATGTGGGTGGATTGCATGCATTTAACTCCAGGGATTGAAAATCAGTAACCGTTACAGACCAAATTCGCTGGTCTTGAAGCCCAGGGCTTCAATGATTTCGCGCGCGTTGGTTTTTTCGGTTTCATCAAAGTCGCCATCGCTTTTAGCCACAGCAATGCCCACGCGGACAGCAAGTTGCGCCTGCTCGGGCTTGTTTTTTAACGCAAGGATGTACTTCATGGTTTCGCCTTTGCCAATTTCGATATCGAAACTGAAAGAGGTAACCAGCTTGTTGAAAAAGTCGATGACTTCCGTGGTATCGAAGATGCTCAGCTCTGGCGACTCACGCAGGAAACCGATCATTTTCTGTTTTTCTTCCGGGCTGACGCCGTCGCTTGCTATCGCAATTCGGGCACATACGGCTACCGTACCTTCAAGGAAAGCGCGGTTCTTATAGCGGCCAACCTGCTTGGTCAGTTCGGCGCGGCCAGAATTAAAACTCTCTTTCAGCTTGTTGAAAAAGCTCATTAAAATACCCTCTTAGTTACTTAGAGCCTGACTTCCAGCGGAATCCCCAGCCGAAAGCCTGATCCATATCCTGATGACCACCAAAATAGCGATTGATGCGTTCAACGCGGATTGCACCAGATTCGTTGACCAGGCGCGCAATGGCGCACATGGTTTGGCGATTATTGCCTTCGGTCAGCAACGTCTCGATAGGTGGCTGGCCAGGCACATGCATCGTGACGATGCCATCTGTGTTTTCCCAGCTTGGTACACCTTCAAAAATAAAGGCGAACACCAACACCTCACGCACGTTTTTCCACTCAGCGCCGTTGATGTGGATCCATTCACCGTCGCTGACAGCACCGGTGCGATCGTCACCCTGCAATTTTACATAGGGCGAACCGTCTAAATTGCCAAAGTTATTACCCAGCGCCTGAATAATGGTGCGCTGCCCATCGGCAAGTTCAACATAGGCGGCAAGATCGAGATCGATGCCTTTATTGTTATTGAACACGCCGCTGAAAAAGCCTTTTTTGCTGGGCTCGCTGGAGCGTTTATTCCAGTTCAGGTTGATGCGGATCAGACCGTAATCATCTTTCTTTTTCAGGCTGATGGCGGGCTTTTCTTTAGTCAGGCTGACTTTGCTCAGATTCACCGCTGGTGCTGGTGCTGGCGCTGGCGCTGGCGTAGGAGCCTGAGCCGGTGATGCCTCATCAGCCACATCAATACCAAAGTGCTCAGCAAGCGGTTGCAGACCTCCGTTGAAGCCTTGCGAAACGAAGCGGAATTTCCATTCGTTGTTACGGCGATAAAGCTCACCCAAAATCAATGCGGCTTCGCTACGTCCCGCAACATCGACGTCGCAGGTCAGCAAGACATTGCCGACTGATTCGACCTGAATCGTGAGACGCTGAAGTTGTGCGACAGTTTTACCTGCCTCACACGTCACCGTAAAAGCGACTTTTTGCACGTCCTGACGCAGCTGGGGCACGTTCACCGTGAACATGGTTTCGTTACCAGAAGAGGAGAGACGAATGGTTTTATCGTCATTCTCACGCTGGCCATAAAAAACCATATCCGCATCACCGCGTACTTTTCCGTTTTCGTGAAGTCGGAATGATGAAACATCGACCGGTATGCCGGAAGAGACACGAACCACCAGCGATTGATTAGGAACGGGGGCATTGCCCCCTGGCGTCAGGTTCATTAGCAACCTACCGCGGCTTTGATGTCGGGGATCATGTCGTTAATGGTGCTGCCACGGGAGATGTTTCCGTGTGCAGTGAAATTCCACTCTCCGCCGCTGCGGCGTAGAGACGCGATCACTACAGCTGTATGTGAGCCTTGCTCAGCCAGTTTGTAGCGGGCAAGTTCTTTACCTTGCTGATCGACCACGCGACAGAATGCATTATCAACATCTTTGAAGGTCTGACCGGTAAAGCTGTTAACGGTCAATACCAGATGTTCAACGTTAGACGGCAAGCGAGAGAGATCCGCGCTGATGACTTCGTCATCGCCATCGCCTTCACCGGTGCGGTTGTCACCACTGTGGCGGATGGAACCCTCTTTTGAACTCAGTTGGCGAAACCAGACGGTGTCCAGAACGTTACCGGCGCTGTCGAGAAGAATGCAGCTTGCGTCAAGATCGATGCTTGAGCTGTTTCCACCCAGAAGCCCACCCAGAAATCCCTTTTTCTTGGCAGGATCCCAGCCGAGGCCGAACTGAATTTGGGAAATTGCGCTGCTGGATTTAGCCAGCGAAATCGTCTGATTCTTACTTAAAGATACCATCATATCTCCTTACTGATTGGTGTTTTGCTGCAGTAAAAAAAGGCGATCAATTTGAAAGCCCGGCAATCATAACATGAGATTTTTCCCTACAACATAAAAATCATCGTATGATATTGTAAAGTTATTATTTACATGTTTTTAAAGACAAATAATCAAAATTACCTTTTTGAATTACAAAAAATACTATACCAAAACAGAGCCTGTTCAAATTATAGTCAATAATATCATGTTATGATTGAATTATTTTAAGCGGGTGCTTACACTGCATTTTCTCGTCCTCCGGCAAACTTTTCAGGGCTCAAAAAAAATGGTCAAAACCAAATCCGTATGGTTTATGGAAGGCGTGTCTTCGCAAAAAGATATCTTGAATGCAGTGAGTGAAATGCGTGCGGCAGGTGGATATAACTTTGTCACGGTAGCTTCGCATCGATCTCACCGCCCGGAAATACTCTCTGAAGCTGACCATGCTTACATTGAGCCAGAGAATCCCGACGCGCTGATCCCGTTCATGAAAGCGGTGATCGAGAAACACAACGTTGTTGCCATTCATGCGGGCAAACGCGGCGCGCTGTATGAAGGGTTGCGACAGGAAATCGAAGCGTTGGGCGTGCGTTTAATCACCGGTGCCAGTCATCCAGCAACCTTTTTACTGGCCGATGATAAAGCTGCGTTCAGTGAGCAGATGCTCGCGCAAGGCCTTGCTGCTGTGCCTTCAGAGGTTGTCGCGTCATCTGAAGAAGTTTTGGCAGCCCTTTCCCGTTTGGAACACGCGGGTAAGCTTCCCTGTATTAAACCCGTAAGGGGTATATACGGCATGGGGTTCTGGATCCTTAAGAAAACCGCGCCAATTATGCAGATTTTAAATCACCCGGATTCACGCATCGTTCATCCTTCGGTCTTGATCAATACGTTGAAAATGGCCGAAGCCGCAGGTGAAAGCCTGCCGAAGCAAATCGTTATGCCTTTCCTCTCTTCACCCGAATGTTCAGTGGACATGCTGGTTGAGAAGGGAAACGTACTTTTGGCCGTATCACGCAGTAAAAGTGGATCGGTTCAGACGCTGGAAAACAGCGGCGCGGCTTTTGACCTTGCTTGCCAATGTGCGCAGACCATGAAAGCAGATGGACTTATCAATGTTCAGACGCGAACCAATGACAGCGGTGAACCTGTCTTGCTTGAGGCTAACCTGCGCCCTTCGGGGGGAATTGGCTTCACGCTTCATTCTGGGGTGAATCTTCCCGGTATTTTTGCGTTACGTCAGCTCGATCTTATCAATGAGCACGACATTGCTGTTCACGCAACCCGCTTCACCCGCGTTCAGGTTACACCGACCCATGCTGTTAAGCCGATTCCGGCCTGCACGGTCAACATCATTCATGAGATTTCGGCGAAAACTGAGAGCATATAATAATGACTAATAATCCTCCCCAAACCGCTGGATTTGAAATGGCTGGCGGCACGCTGTCTGTTGTCACCCATGACACACTTCCGCTCACGTCACTCTTTGGCGTAGCGGAGCGTAAAAACCCTAAGCGGGCCTTTCTCTTTGTAAGCAAAGTGCTGGGTCGTCATATCCCGATTGCCCCTGCGACCATGCGCCAAACCTATTGCCAGTTAGCCGCACAGATTCCGCAGGATTTACCCGAGCCAGTGCTCTTTATTGGGATGGCTGAAACCGCGGTTGGCCTTGCCGCAGGCGTTTTCCAGGAAGCCAAAAAGCAACTGGCTCAACCGGTCTTTCTTACCAGCACGCGCCACCCAGTGTCAGGTGAACTGCTTTGTGAATTCAAAGAGAATCACAGCCACGCAACGGATCACCTGATCTATCAACCAGAAGATGCTGAACTGCGCAGCCGGGCGCTTAATGCCCGAACACTGGTGCTTGTTGATGACGAAGCGACAACCGGTAACACCTTCCTCAACCTTTTGCAGGCCTTGCGTGAAGCTGGCCTTGATGAAGTTGAACGGGTGGTGACGGTGACGATAACCGACTGGAGCAACGGTGACATTGCGAACCGTAGCCCTTTGCCCGTCGATGAAGTCGCCTTGGTTAAAGGTCGCTGGAGTTGGACCCCGCGCCCTGACGCGCCTGTTCCGGTCATGCCTTCTGTCAATGTCACCGCATCAGGTACTTCTCGCCTTTCTCCGTATCAGGATTGGGGCCGTCTCGGTATGGATGAAACCGAATGCCGTATTGGTACCCATATTGTGGCTGAACCAGGTGAAAAAGTGCTGGTGTTGGGATCGGGTGAGTTTGTCTGGCAACCCTTTCTGCTGGCAGAGAGACTTGAGCAGCAGGGTTCAGATGTCCGCTTCAGTTCGCTAACGCGTTCTCCGATTGCAACGGGAATGGCTATCGAGTCCGTGATCGCCTTCAGTGATAATTATGGGCTTGGCATTCCTAATTACGTCTACAACGTGGCTCATCAAAAATTTGATCGCATTATTGTCTGTGTTGAAACCCCGGCTGAAACGGTTTGCCCTGCGCTGCTTAAGCAGCTCGCAAACGTTGCACCACACGTTGAGGTGCTGACTTATGAATAAGCCTGTGAATCTGCCGGTTGTACTTTGCGATCTGGATGACACGCTGTTTCAAACGCTGCGTAAAATGAAAGATGAAACGCATCAGGAGCCGGTTCGCGTAGGGGCATTTGATCGACAAATGGAACCGCGAAGCTTCATGTCGCAAGAGCAAGCGATGCTGGTGGATTGGATGATGGCCACCGCTGAATTGATCCCGGTTACTGCTCGCGGAACAGAGGAGACAAGCCGCGTTGCGGTGCCGTTTACCTCCTGGAAAGTCATGACTCACGGTGCGGTGATCACCCGCCCGGATGGCAGCCTTGATCCTGAATGGGCTGCGCACGTGCTGAGCAATCTTGGGCCTTTACAGAAACGTTTGATCAATTACCGCCAGCAAATCAGCGATGCACTTGAGCAGAGTGGCGTTGATGCCTGGTGTCGCATGAATCATGAATATGACGGCACGTCGGTCTATTTCGTGATGAAACATCGCGACAGCACCCGCATTGAAGAGCTTTACCGATTTAACCAGCAGATGATGGCAGTACTGGATACCTCCGATTTCTATATTCACCAGAACGGCAACAATGTTGCCTGGCTTCCGCTTTGTATCCAAAAAGGATTAGCGGTGGACTGGCTGTTGAAAAAACTGCGTAGCGATCGTGGCGCTTTCCCAGTGATGGGGCTGGGAGACAGCTTGAGTGATTACACCTTCATGAAGCATTGTCACTGGTTCGGCATGCCATCGCGTAGCCAGTTTTCCGAAGCCATTCAACAAAAGCTGTTTTAGGAGAAGTGGGCATGACAATTCAAAAAGAAAGCCACTTTAGCGGCTCATACTCTCCTTCAGACATTGAATTTCTTTTGACGCCAGTTGAGATTGAAATGACACCGGTTGAGGAGAAGGAGCTACTGATCCAGTCTGGACAGAAACACTACTCCGATATGTTGAGCCAGGAACCTGCGCCAACAGAGCAGCATCTGGAACTTTTTCATAAAGCGCTTGATATCGAAGGGCCACGTTTGGCCCGCGAAGTTGTGATGCTGGCGAAAGGGCTTGCTACTGAATTGCGCGATAAAGCCATTGTGCTGGTCAGCCTGGTTCGCGCTGGCGTGCCACTTGGTGTGATGTTACAGCGTGCGCTGCAGGATATGGGTGTTGAATCGCACCATTATGGCATCAGTATCATCCGCGACCGGGGTATCGACACTGAAGCACTCAATTACATTGAACGCCGACATGGTGCGGAAAACATCGTGTTTGTTGATGGCTGGACCGGTAAAGGCGCGATCACGGGTCAGCTGATTCAAAGCCTTGCAGGTCGTCCGGATTACCCTGAAAGCCCAAGGCTGGTGGTTTTGGCTGATCCGGCCGGTTGTGCCTGGCTTGCTGCATCAGACGATGACTGGTTAATTCCGTTCGGCATTATGGGTGCGCCCGTATCGGGTTTGGTTTCCCGTTCGATTTGGACTGAGCAGGGTTATCACGGCTGCGTTCACTGCGATCATTTAAAAGAATTTGAATGCAGTGTGATGCTGGTAGATGCGGTGGACGCATGGCGTCGCCGGATCAATGTTGCCGAAATCAAACCCGCCTCTCCCCTCTTCACACAACAGGCAGAACAGCGGAAACGGAGCCAGCAAGTGGTTGCAAATCTTGCCGCGCAATTTGAAATAAGTTCGATTAATCGCATTAAACCCGGCATCGCTGAAGCGACGCGCGCCGTTCTCAGACGTGTCCCCGATTATGTCTTGGTGAGACATAAATCTGATCCTGATGTTTCTCTGCTGGTCTATCTTGCTGAGAAAAAAGGGATTGAAATCATGGAAGTCGGCGACGCGCTCGATCAATACAGGGCTGTGACTATTATCAAAAAGGTGGCCTGAGATGAAAACAGCTCTTTCACCCTACATGCTGGGTGCCACGCTTTATATGCCAGCGACTCGCACAGATCTGGCTGATATCATCCTCAACGATAAAATTCCTGAGCTGCGCTCGCTGGTCGTCTGTCTTGAAGATGCCGTGAGCGATTCAGAAGTTGAGTATGCGTTACAGAATTTACATCAGCTTTTGGCTGAATTAGCCTGCACCGCGTCAGAACCACAAGAACAGAGGCGTCCGCTGGTTTTTATTCGCCCACGTAATGAAACAATGGCCGCAAAGCTGATCAGCGATCACTCGCTTGAAGGCATCGACGGGTTTGTTTTACCGAAGTTTACCTTGGCTAATTTATCCTGCTGGTGGGACATCATCTCCGGTACTGATCTGCATATGATGCCTACCTTAGAAACACAGGATGTGTTTGATGTGAATGCCATGACAGCGCTGGCAAACGAACTCACAAAACACGCTTGTCGTGCCCGCATCATTGCATTACGAATTGGCGGTAACGATCTTATGAGTGTTATCTCATTGCGCCATCCGCGAAATATGACACTTTACGATGGCCCGATGGGATATGTAGTGAAAATGCTGGTAGCCGTCTTTGCATCACGTGGATTTGCTTTGACCGCCCCCGTCTGTGAGCAAATAGACAATGTTGAGTTACTGCAACGTGAGCTCACACTTGATATTGCGCATGGGCTGGTGGGTAAAACTGCCATCCACCCTACCCATTTAGATGTTATTCACCGCGCGCTTGAGGTTCAACCTGACGAGTATGAAGACGCGTTACGTATCCTCAACTCTACCCAGGCGGTGTTTAAGTCTCAGGGAGCGATGTGCGAACCTGCCACCCATCGCAGCTGGGCTGTCAATGTGCTGGAGCGGTCAAAATATTGCGGCATCGCTAAGCAGTTTAATAATGTCCTTTACGCCTCACGCCAGTAAACCGTGAGCGTCTTTTGAGAAATGGTGTGAAATGTCCCTGAGCGCAAAACAATACAGACAATTTAAGCTGATTGTCTTATTGCATACCGGAAAGCCAGTAGGTAAGGAGACGCTTATCAAGGAACTGGATTGTTCCGAACCCACTTTTAACCGCGATTTGCGGAATTTACGGGATGAATATAAAGCTGAAGTACGCTTCCTGAAGAGCACTAACAAGTATCAGCTCACCACACCGGGCGACATTACCCCAAAAGTGGTGCGTTATACGCGTGAAGCGCTGGCTGTTTATGAGAAATCGGCCCCTATTGGTAGCACCTCTTCTGTCATTTTGGACAAAGAGGCCAAGAAGCCCGTTTCATTATCTTTGCGTTTGTCCGTGATACGCAAAATAGAATCTTATGGCAATAAAGAAGGCATGAATCGTAGCCAAGTGGTGGAGTGGTTGGTAGATAATTACCTTGCCCGCTGCCTCGGTGCGGCGAAAACCAAGAAATAAGCGGGTCCATACAATACAATAAACGGCTTTAGGGCCGTTTATTTTTTTATAAATAGTTTTTCTCGCTCTTAATTACTGTCGCTAAATATAAATCACTCACTGTGGCTCATTCTGTATTTGTCTCACTTTACGGTGATGACGATTTCTCTCCAGCGAAAGAGTAGAAGAGTTACCCTCTTATATCCTCAATCATTCGAATTGCAGAGAGGCGCTAAGCGGCTAAATTCCGGGCGCTTACCGTGGTCAGTGAAAATAGTGAACAAGTGAAGCTTGAGGTATGACGGGTCTCTATCATTAATGATCAAGATAGAGATAATGCATCCAGCTGGTCATGCGCAGCAAAACCTTTCGCATCACGGAAACATGACTAAAGTGATCAGAATAAACAGCTACTTGTGCAAATATTCCATCGGGGAGCGCGTCAACATCATGGTTGGGATCTAATTCAATCACCGTCAGGACCCCGTCAGAGCCGGGCACGATATTCAACGATTGCAGCACGCCCTGAGCTTGATAAGTGCCGCCCGGTACCACCGGTAAAACGCTAATAAGCTTGCCGGAAAAAACTTGACCCGGTAATGCATTAAAAACAACTTCAGCTTCATCGCCTGTCTTTAAGCGCAGCAGCGAATTTTGCCTGAACTGCGCAATGATCAACCGTTTTTGCTCCGGTATAAAAATCATTACCGGACGCAGAGGAAGAGCCGCCGCATAGGTTCCGGGCCGAATCAATACCTGTGTGACATAGCCGTCACTCGGGGCGCGAACCACTGTTTGTTCCAAATTATATTGCGCTTCGGTCAGCTGGGCCCGCAGGCTGACAATTTGCGATTGCTCGCCATTGACCACGCTCTCCAGCTGACTTTTAATCTGCCCCTGCTCCGCTACTGAGCCTTTTACTAAGGCATCCTGCGCTAAGAAATCCTGCCGGGCATTATCAATATCTCTTTCAGAAAAAGGGTTTACCTTGGCCTTACTTCCCGCCACATAGCGCTGGTAATCTTTGAATAAGCGGTCTCTTTCAGCCGAAACGTGTGAAGTATTCGCGATGGCTTCTTCTAGCTGGCCTTTTAACGCCTGTATGTTATGAACAGCTGTCGTCAGATCGGCCTTGAGCCTGTCGACTCTGGCCTGAAAACGGGTTCGATCTAAACTAAACAGCATTTCGCCTTTGCTGATTCGCACGTTTTGTTTATCAGTGACTTGCGTAACGATCCCCGTCACCTGAGGCGTGACAGGTATAGCAATTACCGCCTTTTGCGCCAACGCGGTGTAAGGATGGTTATAATTCATCAACAAGATCAGTGCGCTAACCAGAAAAACACCCCCTAATGCGGCAGTGGGTATTGTCCATTTATTTACCGGGATTTTGAATATTTTGAAGACAGCCCAGGCGAAAGCAACATAGGTGAGGATAATGAGTAAATCCATAGGGTTACTCCCGCGGACGCGCCTTGATACCGCTTAATTTGTGCTCCAGTTCCGCCACCCGCTGCTGCAGTTGTTCCAGTGACGCCTCTTGTTTTTGCATTCCCCAGCCACGATCCGCCCGATAAAGAGTGGCCCAAATCCACAAAAAGGGCCAAATGACATGCAAGGTAAACAAGCTAACCCAGCCCGCAACGTGAATAGCATCGGCATGGGGATGATTACGCGATTTAGCAATCAGGTAGGGAATATCATGAAGAATGATAATTCCATAAAAGATGATCAGAAAAACAACCACCAGAACGCCTAGCGCAAAGTAGTTAAGAAACATACCCGCCTCGAATAAAATACTTAGTTACTTAAATGTAGCCGTTATTTATTTACAAAATACGCCTATCGAGAAATTCCCACTCAATACAGCCCCGACAAATTAAATTATTTTCAGTTAAGCAATGAAGCTACGCCCGACTCTTTAACTTCATGTGAATAAAATTAAACCCTGTACCGATTAAACGAGACAAACCTCTTAATTAAGCATAACGTTCATTCATGCAAATGCGTTTTTATGGTTAAAAATGACATGAGGAGACATAAGGAAAATTTACGTTTATTGGCCGGCTTATCTTTTAATTTTTCAGCCCAATTTTGATATTTATCATAAACATGTTATCAGCAATCGTCTGGCTTCCGGCAGAGATTAACTATAATGACAGAGTTAAAATAGATGCAGAAGAAAGCCGCACCTCATCTAAAGTAAATTCAACTATTGCAACTCATTAATTTAATTGCGTTTCATTTAGTCACCTTTGCGGAATATTTATTTATCGCTGTAATCATGTCTCTAAAAAAGCAGCCTTAAGGAGGCGTGTCTTGAAGGCAAATAGTGATGGCATTGCCAAAATTGATAAAATAAAACGCTGGTCACCGGTCTGGATTATCCCCGGCGTGACCTTATTGATTGGCGGATGGATTTTATATTATCACTACAGCCGTCAAGGGCCGGAAGTCACGCTGATCACAGCGAATGCTGAAGGAATAGAAGAGGGAAAAACCACGATCAAGAGTCGCAGCATCAACATCGGTTTGGTTGAAAGCGCAGTATTGAGTGAGGATCTTCATCACGTTGAAATCAAAGCGCGTCTGCAAACCGGTATGGAAAGATTGTTGCACGGCAATAGCGTATTTTGGGTGGTCAAACCGCAAGTGGGACGCGGCGGCGTGACAGGTCTCGGGACGTTATTATCCGGCGCCTATATTGAATTACAGCCGGGTTCCAGCGGCGCACAGCCAACGCAATACACCTTATTAGATTCCCCTCCGCTGGCACCCGCTAACGCCAAAGGCATTCATATCACCCTCGACAGCAAAAAAGCGGGACAGCTCAATCCAGGCGATCCGGTGTTATTTCGCGGCTATCGCGTAGGCGCAGTTGAAACCAGTGCCTTTGATACCGATAAGCGCCTTATGAATTATCAGTTATTTATCTATTCACCTTATGACGCGCTGGTGACAACTAACGCCCGCTTTTGGAAAGACAGCGGTGTGGCCGTAGAAATGTCTGCTTCTGGGATGCGCGTAGAAATGGGATCGCTGACCACCCTGCTCAGCGGTGGCGTAAGCTTTGACGTGCCGGAGGGCTGGCAACCCGGTGCAGCGGCAGAGAATAAAGCGGAATTCCATCTGTTTGACGATCAGCGCAGCATTCAGGACTCCCTTTATACCGAACACATCGATTTCCTGATGTTCTTTACGGATTCAGTGCGCGGTCTGCAAGCGGGCGCACCGGTGGAGTTTCGCGGCATTCGCCTTGGTACCGTGGCTCAGGTACCCTTCTTTTTGCCGGGCGTGACGCAAGATCTTCACACCAATTATCAGGTTCCGGTGCTGATCAGCATCGAACCGGATCGTTTTATCAAAGGTATGGGCAAGAATTTCAATCTTGAACAACGACTTCATGAGGGCAAAAAACGCGGCCTGCGTGCCACGCTAAAAACAGGGAATTTGATCTCCGGCGCGCTTTATATCGATTTAGACTTCTATGAAAATGCGACGCCTTATAAAGGCCCTGTTGAAGTTGCCGGATATGAGATCATTCCCACCACCAATAGCGGGCTGAATCAGATTCAACAAAAACTGGTTGCCACGTTAGATAAAATTAACGGCTTGCAACTCAACCCGGTGCTGGCTGAGGCAACAGGTACCTTGAAAGAGAGCCAGCGCACACTGCGCGAGCTGCAAACATCACTGAAGCATGTCAATCAGTTCACTGCTAGCCCGGCCATGAAAACCTTGCCTGAAGAGATGCAGCAAACGCTGCGTGAATTGGGACGTAGCATGAAAGGATTACAACAAGGTTCCCCTGCCTATGACAAGTTAGTCGGCGATATGCAGCGCCTGGATCAGGTACTACGGGAATTACAACCGGTACTGAAAAAGCTCAACAGCAAAAGTAATGCGCTGGTGTTTGAAGCTGAACGCGATCAAGATCCGCAGCCAAAAAGAGCCAAATAACAGGCGACGCGTCAACGCTATGAATCACGCCGCCTTTTATAATTGAAAGGCGGCGTGAAAGACTATGTACGTTAATAACGCGATAAAATATTCACCTTTACCACATCAGTGGTGAAGCATTTCATCAACAACCTGTTTATTCATTAACTGGTAAGGATAGTAAGTAGGCCAACTTTCCATCTCTTTCAGCAGGGCCTCTTGAGAGCTGTTGCCAATGAAAATATGGTAGTGCGCGGACTTGCGTGGAGCGATGGTGTGATCGCTGAACTGCACATACTTAGGCGCTTTACTGTTGGGCTCTTTACACTCAAATAAATAGCGAACGCCTTTATTGCCCGATGCATAAGTGAGGATTTTGTAACCGGCACTGTCATATTTGCATGAACTGACCTTATCGCCTTGATGAAACTCTATTACGCCGTTTTCAATACCAATGGTATCAATATCTGTCGCGTATCCTTTACGGTAATACTCTTTTATCTCTTCAAATGTTTTACGTGTATCTTTTTCCGCTTTTTTTCTGAAGACAGGATCCAGCTCGCCACTCTGCAATAAAGGATAAACAGACTGCCAAATGCCATCCCAGTCTGTCAGGCTTCTCTCTTTCACGCTTTCGTTACTAAAAATCCCTTCAGACGCTTTTTGCTCAGCTTCAGTCAACGGTTTACCGTGTGAATGATGCGCATGAGCGAAAACCTGACTGCTTAAAACAAGCGTACCCAGAGCCAATACAAGTTTACCCAAGCTATGTGCCAAAACGTAATCCTCAGTGAGCAACATGAGATGTAATGTTATATTATTACATTTGGCGCATCAACTGAAGTTTCATTGCTGACTCAGCAAAATCGCAACGTATTGAGCTAAGTAATAAGCCCATTCAAAAACAAGGATATCGGGGGAAGTGCTGACAATAATAAAGCAGCAAGTCAGCGCACAAAGCTGCGGCTAAACTTGCAGCGCGTGAGGCGATAAAAACGGGAGAGTTTTACACCCCCTTTTTTATCCACTCGATGGCGTAATCAAGAATCTGTTGTTGAGCGCGGTTTTGCGAGAAACTCCGTTTTTTTTCGATCATCTTCAAGATGCTGTCAGAAGCAACCAGCTCTTTTCTTTCAATGAGTTCCAAAACGGCTTCTCCAATAACGCCAGTAAGAAGTGCGTTTGTAGACATTATCTTTTCCTGGTTAAGGATGAAAAAGGGTAAAAAGTTTAACACCTAAACTTAGCAACTCGTGTGACCTCTGACCACGTAGAACTGTCCGAATCGTGATAATGAGCGTGGAGGCTTGATGAATGCAGGATTGTGCTGCAAACCCGGCGTAAACATAAACCGGGCTTCTGGCGACTTCAGCGGGTAAAGAGGGGCGGAATTTCAATAAGCTGCTTATCCGTGGCACCGGCATCAATAATCTTGAATATCGCGTCTAACATGGCCGGTACATCTTGCCGCACCATTTCGATGTCATACCCTAATAGCGCGACGAAAGGATCCCAGTCAAAGCAGCCCATCGCCAGCTGTTTTTCACCGGTATAGCCTGACATCAGCATCCATCGCATTACCCCTTCCAGCGAAATAGTGGAGTTAACAAACAAGCCTGCAATAGGACGTTCGCCCTGCCCGACATACTCTTTAAGTGCCTGTTCTGATTTTTCTGGCGCATAGCCGCAGGCCAGAAGTCTCGATTCAGCCACCTCTAAACCCCATTCTTTGTGGGCATCCGTAAATCCGCGCAAACGTTCAAGGGTGTTGTGATCTGTCCGCCGGCCCCCCACAAACACCAGCGACTGCGCCGAACCGAGACGCCTCTCACAGCTTTTAAAAATACGATGCGTCAGCTCTTTTGCGCCGCCATAGTTATCTGAAATCACTGAGGGCGCGTGTCTGCCGGGAAGATCCAGATTAAGCGTTGGCACGCCAGCCTGGGCACAAATATCGGTGATTTTGTCGGGATCGGTTGCGCCGGTCGAGATCATCCAATCCACCTGATAAGAGAGCATGGCGCTTGCGGCTTCGACTTCCAGCGCAGGTTCTCGTTGGGTGCAAGTGATGATGGGAAAAAGCCCGCGTTCGCGCGCCATGGACTCGAAGCGCTCAACAATCGATCCGAAATAGCGGTTGTCGTATTTAGGCACAATCATGCCGATAATTTTCGACTTTTTACTGCGTAACAGGCTGGCGGGTTTGTTTAGTGCATAGCCCTGCTCTTCGGCAATGCGGGTAATTTTTTCCGCCAGCTTTGCGCTGATACGACGTTTCTTCCAGCTGCCGTTGAGCACAGAACTGACCGCGCTGGCAGATGCGCCGGTCAGTTCAGCCAGGTCGTAGATCGTCGTTTTCTTGACTTGTTTGCGTTGAATCACAAATCCCAATCTCTGTTTTTTAGTTAGCTTGACACTAATTTTCAATAGTGACAATCATGCTCCATCGATTGAGCAAATGTAATATCGATGTGAATTAAATGTGATTTAAAAGGCAAATAAACGTTATGGAAAAAGTCATAGCGGGAGAAGCCTGTCGCAGTTAACAGACCCCTGATGTCCCGTAGCCGCTTTCTCCTTCGCGTTTTTCAGTCGCGAATGTCATGCCGACACGCACTGAAATGCTTTCCCGTCTAATCGAGGAGAAGAGAAATGCGTTATCGCAATATTCTGGTGGCTTCGGCTGCCGCGTTGGTTTGTGTTGCTGGTGCTGCCCAGGCAGCGGAGTCGGCGACAGTGGCTTTTCTGATGCCCGATCAGGCATCTACACGTTATGAACAGCATGATTACCCCGGATTCAAAGCGGAAATGGCGAAACTCTGCGCCGAGTGCAAAGTGATTTATCAAAACGCCAACGCCAGCGCCTCTTTGCAGCAACAGCAATTCAACTCGGTGATTGCGCAAGGTGCGAAAGTCATTGTACTGGATCCTGTGGATTCCTCGGCGGCGGCAGGTCTTTTAGAAATCGCCCATTCGCAGGACGTTAAAGTTGTCGCTTACGATCGTCCCATCCCGGGCAAAGCGGCTGATTTCTATATTTCTTTCGACAACGAAGGCATTGGTTACGCCATTTCTAAATCACTGGTCGATCACCTAAAAGCATCGGGGGTCAAAGCCGGTGCAGGCGTTCTGCAGATCAACGGTTCACCCACGGATGCCGCCGCAGGATTGATTCGGGACGGTGTGCATCGCGGGCTGAAAGAGTCTGGCTACAAAACGCTGGCTGAGTTTGATACGCCTGAATGGGCACCGCCGAAAGCACAGGAGTGGGCTTCCGGCCAGGTCACTCGTTTCAGCGATCAAATCAAAGGTGTGGTTGCGGCTAATGATGGTACAGGCGGCGGTGCGATAGCCGCATTCAAAGCCGCTGGCGTCACGCCGATCCCGCCCGTCACCGGCAATGATGCCACTATTGCCGCGCTGCAACTGATCATCGCAGGCGATCAATACAACACCATTTCCAAACCCTCAGAAGTGGTAGCGGCCGCAGCGGCTAACGTCGCGGTGGCCTTGATTCAAGGCAAAACACCCAAAGCGGGCACCACCTTGTACAACACACCTTCGCAACTCTTCGTGCCCGCAGTGATTACGGCCAAAAACATCAAAGCCGAAATCTTCGACAAGAAGATCCAAACGCCAGCGCAAGTCTGTACCGGTGAATATGCCGCAGACTGCAAAAAGCTGGGTATTCAGTAAGTCAGCAAGTCGTCCGTAGCGGACGCTTACGGACCTCTTTTTCATCGAATCAGGGTCACGCCATGTTGAATGAAAATGACACTCTGCCCGATAAGGGGCAGCCAATACTGAAGCTCAGTAAAGTATCGAAAAACTTTGGCGCGGTTTCTGCACTGACAGATATCGATCTGGCGATCTTCGCAGGCGAAGTGGTGGCGCTGGTGGGTGATAACGGCGCGGGGAAATCGACGCTGGTGAAAATCCTTGCGGGTGTGCACCAGCCCACTTCCGGTACGGTGGAATTTGAAGGCAAGCCGGTGAATCTCGACAGTCCCGGCAAAGCGTTGGAATACGGTATCGCCACCGTGTTTCAGGATCTGGCACTGTGTGAAAACCTTGATGTGGTTGCCAATCTGTTTTTAGGCCATGAGATTTCCGCCTGGCAGTTAGACGAAGTCTCGATGGAAGTACGCGCCTGGACACTGTTAAACGAGTTGGCGGCTCGGATCCCTTCAGTGCGCCAACCTGTGGCGTCATTATCAGGCGGACAACGTCAAACGGTCGCCATTGCCCGATCGCTGCTGTTAAACCCGAAAATCGTCATGCTTGATGAACCCACCGCGGCACTTGGCGTAGCCCAGACGGCTGAAGTGCTGAACCTGATAGAACGCGTGCGGGCCCGCGGGCTAGGCGTCATTATTATCAGCCACAACATGGAAGATGTGCGGGCAGTTGCAGACAGAATCGTTGTGCTTCGTCTGGGTCGTAATACCGGCATTTTCACTCCCGATGCGTCAAACCAGGAATTGGTCGCGGCCATCACCGGTGCCACGGAAAATGCCGTGTCACGCCGGGTCGAGAGAAGATCGCATCAAAGCCAGCCTGGAGATCTGTAAATCCATGAACACCATTATCAAAAAAAGGCGCGCCGCTCTCGATCGTAGCGATGAACGCGTGCATCACGATGAAAGCCTGTCCGGTGTTTTCCACTCCTTCGTTGATCGAATAAAAACCGGTGATTTGGGCATGTTGCCGGTGGTGCTCGGCCTGATTTTAATCTCTACCGTGTTCAGCATTCTTAATCCGGTTTACCTGGCTCCCAACAACCTGGTCAACTTGCTGTTCGACTGCGCAACCATTGGTTTTATTTCGCTGGGTATTGTCTGCGTACTGATGCTGGGAGAAATCGATCTTTCTGTTGGATCGATGAGCGGGCTCTCTTCCGCCATCATCGGGGTATTGTGGGTTAATCTTGGCTGGCCGATAGCCGGTGCGATTGCCGTAGCGCTGGTGATGGGTGCAGTGGTTGGGATGATCTATGCGCAACTTTATAACCGCCTTGGTATGCCGAGTTTTGTCGCGACGCTTGCCGGGCTACTGGCCTTGCTGGGGATGCAACTCTACATCCTTGGCCCATCAGGCAGTATCAACCTGCCCTATATCTCCCCGCTGGTACGTTTTGGCCAGGTGATGGTAATGCCTGACTGGTTCGCCTATCTGGTGGCAGTGCTGCCTGGCGTAGCCATGGCGATTCAGGGCCTGAGAACCCGTAACCGTCGTGAGAAGGTTGATCTCTCATCTGAACCCATGGGTGCGCTGTTCATTCGCGCCATCCTGTTAACAGTGGTTTTCGAATTCGCGGTTTTCTACCTTAACCTCGGTCGCGGCGTCCCGTGGATTTTTGGCCTGTTTGTGGTCTTTACCGTGCTGCTTAACTATGCGCTGAAACGAACCAAATGGGGACGCTCGATGTTTGCCGTTGGCGGCAATCGTGAGGCCGCTCGTCGTTCAGGAATTAATGTGCGTGCCATCTACATCAGCGCATTTATGCTCTGTTCAACCCTGGCGACGCTGGGCGGGATCCTTGCAGCCTCCCGATTAGCTTCCGCCAGTCAGCAAGCGGGCACAGGCGACGTCAACCTTAATGCAATTGCTGCCGCTGTCATTGGTGGCACCAGCCTGTTTGGTGGGCGGGGAAATGCCTATTCCGCGCTGCTGGGCATTATCGTTATTCAGTCCATCTCCAACGGCCTGACACTGCTTAATCTGCCCTCATCACTGCGCTACATGATCACCGGCGGCGTGCTGGCCATTGCTGTCATTGTCGATTCTCTCGCCCGGCGCTCTCGTGTTAATCACGGTCGCGCTTAAATAACGCATTCCTACAGGAGAAATAACCATGCTTAATTCACTTGAAAATAAAGTTGTCGCCATCACCGGGGCGGCTTCAGGAATCGGTCTGGAATGTGCCCGAACTTTTTTAGCCGCTGGCGCGAAAGTGGTACTGATTGACAGGGCGCGTGAGCGGCTAGAACAGCTGACAAATGAACTGGGTGAAAACGCGTTTCCGTTGGTGATTGATCTGCTTAAGCCGCAAGAAATATCAGGCATGTTGCAGGGCATTTTGGATGCGGCTGGCGGCCTGGATATTTTTTACGCCAATGCCGGAGCCTATGTGGGGGGCCCGATTGAGGAAGGCAACCCCGATGAATGGGACCGCATGTTGAACCTGAATATCAACGCGGCCTTCCGTACCGTTCATGCAGTACTGCCGCACATGATTGCGCAAAAATCGGGTGATATTCTCTTTACCAGCTCGATTGCCGGCGTTGTACCCGTGATCTGGGAACCGATTTATACGGCGTCGAAATTTGCCGTGCAGGCTTTTGTTCACACCACGCGTCGGCAGGTAGCGAAACATGGCATCCGCGTTGGCGCCGTTTTGCCGGGCCCGGTTGTCACCGCGCTAATCGATAACTGGCCAAAAGAAAAGTTAGAAGATGCACTGGCGAACGGCAGCCTGATGCAGCCGAAAGAGGTGGCAGATGCGGTACTCTTTATGGTGACACGACCACGTAATGTCACAGTACGCGACTTGGTTATCCTGCCAAACAGCGTTGATCTTTAACCCTGTGATTCAGGAAAAGGAGAGCGTATGGGCAGCAAATTACAGGATAGCGCAGCGGATAATCGCGTCATGATTGGAGTCGATGTCGGCACCACCAGCGCGCGTGCTGGCGTGTTTGACCACTCCGGCGAAATGTTGGCAACCGCAAAACGCGAGATTACCCTTTTTCGCGCGCCCGGACATATCGTTGAGCAGTCGAGTCGCGAGATTTGGCAGGCTGTTTGTGCCGCAGTGAAAGAGGCGATCCAGCGCGCGGCCATTGATCCTCAGCGGGTTGCCGGTATCGGTTTTGACGCCACCTGCTCGCTGGTGGTGTTGGATGCCGCCGCTAAACCGCTGGCAACCAGCGACAGCAACAATGACGATCGCAATGTCATTGTCTGGATGGATCATCGGGCCACCGCTCAAGCGGAGCGTATCAATACGCTGCAACATCCGGTATTGCGCTATGTCGGGGGTAAAATCTCGCCAGAAATGGAGACGCCAAAGCTTCTTTGGTTGAAAGAGCATCGCCGCGAAACCTATGACAAAACCTGGCAATTTTTCGATCTGGCCGACTTTCTCACCTGGCGCAGCAGCGGCGATCTGGCGCGTTCCACCTGCACCGTGACCTGTAAATGGACCTATATCGCCCACGAAAAGCGCTGGGATGCTGACTATTTTCGCCAGATCGGGCTTGAAGAGCTGGCCGATGAGCAGTTTTCCCGCATTGGTCAGCAGATTGTCGAACCGGGCACTTGTTGTGGTAAAGGGCTGACACAAGAAGCGGCGGATGAAATGGGATTACCGGTCGGCACGCCTGTCGCTGCCGGGATGATTGATGCCCATGCCGGCGGTATCGGTACGGCTGGCGCCAAAGGCAGCGCCAGCCATAATCTTGCCTACGTATTTGGTACTTCATCCTGCACCATGACCACCACCGAAGCGCCGGTATTTATTCCTGGCGTGTGGGGACCTTATTTTTCTGCAATGGTGCCAGGAAAGTGGTTAAACGAAGGCGGGCAGAGTGCCGCTGGAGCAGCAATTGAACAATTGTTAGCGTTTCATCCGGCAGCTCGCGAAGCAGCAAATAGGGCGAATCAGCGTGCTGTTTCGTTACCGGTTTTCCTGGCCGACTTAGCGCTGGAAAAGTACGAGAACGCCTCGGCAGCGGTAGAACATACCCAAGGCATTCACGTTGTTCCTGAATTCCTTGGCAACCGCGCACCCTTCGCCGATCCTCACGCGCGTGCATTGATTGCGGGTTTAGGGATGGAAAACGATCTGGACAACCTGTTGTCACTCTACATTGCGGGCATTTGCGGCATTGGTTACGGATTGCGACAGATCATTGATGTTCAGGATGAAGCCGGGGCAACCATCGAAAATATTGTCATCAGCGGTGGAGCTGGCCAGCATCCCTTCATTCGACAACTGCTCGCAGATGCCACCGGACACAAAGTGATTGCCACTAAAGCCAGTGAACCGGTGCTACTGGGTGCTGCTATTCTCGCGGCTTTTGCGGGCGGCATGGTTTCATCAGTCAGTGAAGGCATGTCACGTTTTACACACGTCGCCAGTGAATACATACCGGATACGCATTATCGCGAGCGCCACCAACTTCGCTATGCTACCTTTCAACGCCTTCAGGAAAGTGCACGGCAGTTGGAAGGTTAGCGGTGTGTATCTCTACGCGTTATTAGCCAATCATTCATGCCGTCTTGCTGGAGTTTAGCACCAACCTCAGCGTGGCATTAACAATGCCTGTTTGCCCTGCTTCAGTACCTACTACAGTGAGTCACACATGTTATTACGCCCCATGAAAGCGGATGAGTTTGCGGTTTACCAGTTACTGTTTATTGATGAATATGCCAATGACCTCGCCGCCAGCCGGAACTATTCACCCGAGGAAGCCTTACAGCGTGCAACCGAATCCATTGATTTTTCACTGCCTAAAGGCGTAGAGACCGCAATGAACCGGCTTTGGTGCCTGGCGTTATCAGCAAGCGACGACCCGCCAGTAGGTTACTTATGGCTGACAATGAAGGGTCAATCCGCCTGGATTTGTGATTTCTTCATCTACCCTGAAGGGCGCGGAAAAGGCTATGGCCGTGCTGCATTAGAAAATCTGAGCCACCAATTAGCGCTGGAAGGTATCGCGGAGATCGGTTTACGTGTTGCGCCGACCAATGCAGCGGCCAAACATCTTTATGAGAAACTGGGATTTTCAATAACAGGCATTAATATGTCGAAGCGATTGGCGTGCTAAGCTATTTTTCACCCGACTCAGCATCATCATTCCGCTAAACCATAGCGCTTATTTAGGCCAGGACACCGATGATAATTGTCCAGATCTCCGATATTCATGCAGCGCCCAACAACGACAACTTGTCACGATTGGAGCGTATTTTGATGTGGTTGGATTGTATTGATGTAAAGGTCTTGGTTATCACCGGTGATTTAATTGATGACGACTGGACGGAGGGTTATGAGCAAATTTCAGCCCTGCTTAAAAATAAAAATTACGCCATACTCATCTTGCCCGGTAATTCTGATCACCCTGCGCTCATGCGCGCTGTTATTAAATCACCCTATTGGCACGATGATGTCGAACCCCTGCATTTTGCCGCGGATTTTGATGCGGTACGCCTCATCGGGCTTGATACCACCCTTTCCGACTCCGCTGCAGGTGGCTTAACCGAGCATCTCCCATGGTTAGAAAAAAGCTTATCAGCCGAAGGTCCTGCGACATCAATAGTGTTTATGCACCATCATATTTTCCCCAGTGGTATTCCAACGCTGGATCAGATCATGTGCCGCGATGCAGCAAAGCTTGAGGCCTGTTTACGCACTCATCCTCGAAAACCTGTCGCCCTATCATCAGGACATGTTCATCGTCCTGTCGCCGGCATTTTTTCAGGTATACCTGCTTATATTTGTGGCTCGGTTTGCCCGGCAAATCCAGTATGGTTTGGCTCCGAAAAAGTTCCTCCCGTTACCGACTCTTCCTCTTTTATGCTGCATTGTTTTACCGATGGCACGTTAGTCAGCCATTTTATTAATTTTTAAGTCTCCCGTTTCTCTACCGGCTATTTTTTAATCTCAAGTGGCACGTTGGTTATAAGTTATATCCGAAGCAATGTGTGCAGGTGTGAACACTTATATTACTATTCAGCGATTACCCAAACTGAAGGAAGTTGTTAAACATGAAAGGTCTGATATCAGCGTTGCTCGCCTGTTCCGTTGTGCTGCTGTCTGGTTGCTCGCCGGATAAAGATAATAAAGTTAAAGTGGCGATTAATACGGGGCCCGATCAGGCAATCTGGGAAGAAGTACAAAAAGTTGCCAAAGATAAATACCAGCTGGATGTCGAGGTGACTTCGTTTAACGACTATGTGCTGCCCAACGAAGCGCTGAATAACAAAGATGTTGATGCGAACGCCTTCCAGAGTCTGCCTTATTTAGAAGATCAATCTAAAGAGCGTGGTTATAAGTTTGCTGTCGTGGGTAAAACCTTTGTGTTCCCGATTGCAGCTTACTCGCACAAAATCAAAAACATCAGTGAACTGACAAACGGTGCGACCATTACCATTTCCAATGAGGCCACCACGCTGGGCCGCAGTCTGCTGCTATTACAGGCGCAGGGTTTAATTAAACTCAAAGACGGTGTGGGTTATTTGCCAACTTCACTGGATATTATTGAAAATCCAAAAAACCTGAAGTTGGTTGAAGTGGATACACCGCAGTTGACCCGTACGCTTGACGATCCAAACGTTTCCTTGTCGATTATTAATACCAACTTTTCGGCGCAGGCAGGCTTGTCCGCCACTCGCGATGGATTATTTATGGAAGGCCCAGATTCACCTTATGTGAATGCGCTGGTGTCACGTGAAGACAATAAAGAGAGTGACAAAATTCAGAAATTGAAAGCCGCGTTGCAATCTCCAGAAGTGTTAAAGAAAGCAGAAGAAGTCTACAAAGGCGATGCTATCAAAGGCTGGTAATGTTGTATTACGGGTGAGCCTTAGCCCGTGATGAATGGCCGCAGCAGAGATGCTCGCGGCCATTTTTTATGCACCAGACAATGATTCACACAGAAGCGAGCCGTGCAACGAACAATTTTTAAACAAGCCTCAGCCTATTATTCTGCGAATAAGCTTGGTTATTCTTTCCCATGAGGTTTTTCACGTCTAATCGCAGGCGTTAGCTCTTTTTAAGGACATTTATAGACAAAACGGATGAGGCTTCTGTTAATGTAGGCGACTAAAGAACACAGATTCTGGAACAGAGCATGCTGTCAACAATCATCTATCGCAGTCATCTCAGTGATGACGTTGCCATTAAATCTCTCGAAGCGTTAGCCGTTAAAGCCAATAAAGTTAACGAGTCGTTTGGTGTCACCGGCATTTTGCTCTTTAACGGCACCCACTTCTTTCAAGTATTGGAAGGCCCAGATGCAGCAATAAATAAAATTTACGATCGCATCTGCGAAGATCCTCGCCATCATAATCTGGTTGAATTGCTGCGTGATTACGCACCCTTCCGTCGCTTCGGTAATGTCGGCATGGAACTCTTTGACTTGAGAGAGCATGACAAAGCGACCGTGCTTCAGGCGGTTTTAGATAAAGGCACCTCAAAATATCAACTCACTTATGAAGATCGTGCGCTGCAATTCTTGCGCACTTTTGTCGAATCTCGAGAAAAAGAAAACTACTTCGAGATCCCACCGGCGAGTGCCTGGGAGTTTATCGTTGATGATCAACCCGCAATAGAAAGAGAGATACCGCTTTCCATTGCTGAAAATTACAGCTTTGCCTTCCAGCCTATTATCGATCCGCTTTCACAGCGTATCGTCTCGCTTGAAGCCTTAATGCGAAACGCCACTGGCGGTTCTCCGCGTGAATTTTTTGCTCAGCATTCCCAGGAAGCGTTTTATCGGTTAGATCTCGAATCTAAAAAACTCGCTTTTGCGCTGGCTAATAGGCTAGACGTTCAAGGACTGACACTTTCTATTAATTTGCTGCCGATGTCGTTGGTTATGGTGCCCAACGCCGTTGATTTCTTGCTAAATGAAATTGCAGCAAATGGCTTAGTCCCAGAGCAAATTGTGGTTGAAGTGACCGAAAACGAAGTCATTTCACGCGCCGAAGAATTTGACTCTGCTATCAAGCAACTGAAAGCGGCGGGCATCAGCCTGGCAATTGATGATTTTGGTGCGGGATCTGCCGGGCTGTTATTGCTCGCACGCATTCAGCCGGACAAAATCAAAATTGATCGTGACATCATCTGTGATGTACACAAAAGTGGACCTAAACAGGCTATCGTCCAGGCAATTTTAAAATGTTGTTCTGCACTGGAAATATCAGTGATTGCGTCAGGCGTTGAAAAGCCCGAAGAGTGGATGTGGCTGGAAGCGGCAGGCGTCTGTTATTTCCAGGGTTCACTCTTTGCTCCACCAAAATTAACCGGCATTTCAGCGGTGGCCTGGCCTGAATTAAAATAATGTTCATTGCCCTTGTCAGGATATCGGATGCGCTGACAAGGTTTTCCGCTTATGACTCAACTATTTTGAGCATAGTGAAAAAACATTTCCTTTCTCTTCACGCTTCCCTTAAAAATTCCCGTTCTTGTTTTGACTCTCTCGCCTCGCTTATTTAAACCATGTTCATTTCCTGACCAAATAAATGCCGAATCGAAGCAGCACCTTATTTCTTACACTACGCTTTAACTTCATCGCCTGTTACGCAACAGCTTGTCTGTTAATCAATCAATATACGTGTGCGATAAACAATTCGCTTTATTTGAACAGCGCTGATTTGCTTGTGCTGCCACGAAAAACAATTCAACCCCTGTAAAAGGAGACCTTATGTCAACGAAAAATCGTCCACAGCCTCCCTTTCCAGAGCAACAGCTGAGCTGGCCGGGTAACACCGCCGAGATGCAGCCGCTGCCCGATCACGGTGAAAACAGTTACAAAGGTTCTGGTCGCCTGGCTGGCAAAAAGGCAATTATTACCGGTGGTGATTCCGGTATTGGCCGTGCGGTTGCCCTTGCTTATGCACGAGAAGGCGCAGATGTGCTGATTTCCTATCTCGATGAACATGAAGACGCGCAGGAAACCGCCCGTTTGGTCGAACAAGCGGGGCAAAAAGCGGTATTGGTGCCGGGTGATATTACCGAAGCCGAAATCTGTAAAAGCATTGTCGATAAAGCGGTTGAAGCCTTTGGTGAGATCAACATTTTAGTGAACAATGCCGCCTTTCAGATGACGCGCCAGTCACTGGATGAGATTAGCGATGAAGAATTTGATCGCACCATGAAAACCAATATTTATGCCATGTTCCGTATTACCAAAGCTGCGGTGCCGCACATGCCGCCGGGCGGCTCGATCATCAACACAGCTTCAATTAACGCCGATCAGCCCAAACCAATGCTCATCGCCTATTCAGCCACCAAAGCCGCCATTGTTAATTTTTCGGGCAGCCTGGCCGCGCTCTTGGCTGAAAAAGGGATCCGATCGAATGCTGTGGCGCCCGGCCCCATCTGGACGCCGCTGATCCCAACCACCATGCCGACTGAGAAAGTTAAAGATTTTGGCAGTGAAGTTCCCTTAAAACGGCCTGGACAGCCCGCAGAACTGGCTTCCAGTTACGTCATGCTAGCAAGCGATGAGGCAAGCTATATTTCAGGTGCAACGATTGCTGTAACCGGTGGCGTCGCGGTGATCTAATGCCACACGTTCAGCGCCTGCTTAAGGCAGTAAGCAGGCGCTTACAGAAGGAGCTGAACCATGAAAGCCTATCCTTTGTCACTCTCTTTACCGCTGGCTTATCACGTTTTTGGCGGTGATCTGATTCAAACCCGCTTGGGTAAAACAGGCTTGCCCGATAAACGAATCGCTGAAACCTGGGAAGTCAGCGATGTAGATGGCATGAACGCTATTGTAACCAACGGCGAGTACGCCGGACTGACCTTACGCGAGCTGACGCAGCGCTATCCCGATGAAATGGTCGCACCCGGCTGGGTTGGACCTCATTTCCCCCTGCTAACCAAATTTATAGATGCGTCACATAGGTTGCCGGTGCACCTCCACGCTAACGACACCGCCGCGCAGCAGCTTGAGCAGCAGCCCAATGGTAAAACCGAAGCCTGGCATATTTTATGGGCAGCTCCGAATGCGTCTTGTCTGGCTGGCATTAAACCCAATCTTACGCCTGAAGAGGTTCGCTCCGCCTTACTGGCTGAAAAGTACGATGAGGTGATGGTGCGTAAACCGGTCAAAACCGGCGATACTTTTTACATACCCGGCGGCATGCTGCATTCATTCGGACCCGATACGCTGATCTATGAAATAGAACAAACCTCCAATATTCAGCAGCACGCCATGCCGTGGCGAATGGAAGATGGCAGCGAAATTTCTCGGCCAGAGCGAGAAAAAAATATTGATGCGCTAATGGCAGAACTTCGCCCGACGCTGACAACTGAACCGCAGCCCGGTTTAATCATTGAAGAAACAGCAAACATCTCCCGTCTGATGTGCTGTGCTGGCCCCTACTTCGCACTTGAGCGGTGGAAAATTGCCACAGCTTATGAATATGCATTTAACGGGACGCGCATTTTTTCCAACCTCGGTGATCCTCTTCATATCGAGGCCGCAGGCGAAAGTTACACCTTAGGACGCGCGGAGACGCTGCTCCTGCCCGCTGCTTTAGCCAATATTCGCTTGCAAGGCACAGGTGAACTTCTGGTGGGTTATCTGCCGAACATGCAACGTGATGTCGTTGAGCCGCTAAGCAGGCAAGGTTACGACCAGCAAACCATTGAGCGCATGGGTGATATTTTGGGTAAAAAGCGCTAACGAGATACGCGGGCTCAAATCAATGGGTTCCAAAATAGCGATCACTTATGCTATGGGCCGAAAAAAGTTATCCACAGAAAATGGGGATAGCCTGTGTATGGATGCGTATGAATGGTAACGCAGCAGGCACAAACAGGCTTTATGCATGCCCCAAAACCGCGTTTTTTACGGGGCTGTATTCAAAGCACCTCAAGATTTAACGTCAGCGCCTGCACTTTTCAATGCGCTCACTTCTTAACCAGTCTCGCCGTGGGTTTTATGGTTAAAAAACCGAACCAACCTCTTTAACTCGCTTCTCAGGCCGCCTTTGTAATGAAGTTTTACTCTTTTTTCGAACCCTCTTTTCCGTTCTCCGCCTTCTCTTTATTCAACACAGTAAACCTACCGCTGTAAAAAACCGCTTATAACTAAAAATTCCATTAACATATTGGTATTAACAAAATCCGCTAACGTGTTGTTATGAATCAAAAAGAAATGGAGCCTTCAAATTTAAGGCGCGCTTTTCGTGCTTTATTAATAAGTACATAACATAAATTTGACATTTTTTACGGTCAAATACTCAGCAACATATTGATTCATAATAAAAACTCATAAAACTGCGCCCGCAAAATTAATTATTGAGTCCCACAACAAAAAGTCCTATATTGGCCGCGCTTTTTTAATGAACGGTTCACTTTTTATTCAATTATTCAACTGAGACCTAACCTGACGTCTTGGTTGTAGGAGAGATATGATGACGGATAAAGTCCGTATTGACAGTGTAGATGCGCATTCATTAAACCGTAATAATGAGACTTATTTGGCCAGACAGGCTGAATTTGAATCAAACGTCAGAAGTTACCCTCGCAAATTGCCCTTAGCCATCGCCAAAGCACAAGGCGTATGGATTACTGACGTTGAAAATAAGCAATACCTCGATTGTCTGGCCGGCGCAGGAACACTGGCGCTGGGTCACAATCATCCTGATGTATTGCAAAGCATCCAAAATGTCATTACCAGCGGCTTGCCGTTACATACCCTCGATTTAACAACACCGTTAAAAGATGAGTTTTCAGCTTATCTGCTCTCGCTGTTGCCAGGCCAAGGTAAAGAGTATTGCCTGCAGTTCACCGGTCCATCGGGTGCCGATGCGGTTGAAGCAGCGCTGAAGTTAGCGAAAAAACACACTGGCCGTACGGGTGTGATCAGCTTCTCTGGCGGTTATCACGGTATGACGCACGGCGCACTTTCCGTGACCGGTAACTTGTCACCGAAAGAAGCCATTAACGGCATGATGCCTGAAGTGCAGTTTATGCCTTACCCGCACCTTTACCGTTGTCCGTTGGGCATTGGCGGTGAAGCAGGCGTGAAAGCCTTGACCTACTACTTTGAAAACCTGATCAACGACGTGGAAAGCGGCGTTCGTAAACCGGCTGCCGTCATTCTGGAAGCGGTTCAGGGCGAAGGCGGTGTGAACCCAGCACCTGCAGAGTGGTTGCAACGTATTCGTAAAGTGACTCAGGAGCACGGCATCCTGTTGATCATTGACGAAGTACAAGCGGGCTTTGCGCGTACCGGTAAACTGTTCGCCTTTGAACACGCAGGTATTGAGCCAGACATCATCGTGATGTCAAAAGCGGTGGGTGGCGGTTTGCCATTAGCGGTTCTGGGCATCAAAAAGCAGTTCGATGCGTGGGAGCCTGGCCATCATACCGGTACTTTCCGTGGCAACCAGTTGGCCATGGCTACCGGCCTGACCACGCTGCGCTACCTGAAAGATAACAACGTTGCCAGCAAAGTCGCTGAGCAAGGCGAATGGCTGAAAGGCAAACTGGCGGACCTGCAGAAACGCTATCCAGTGCTGGGTAACGTGCGCGGTTTGGGCTTGATGATCGGTATTGAAATGGTCAAGCCAAACGAAGCGAAAGATCACATGGGTTGCTTCCCGGCTGATGGCGAACTTTCCGCGCTGGTGCAGAAGAAATGTTTTGAAAATGGCCTGATCCTTGAGCGCGGCGGCCGTCACGGTAGCGTGCTTCGTCTGCTGCCATCGCTGCTGATCACCAATGCAGAGCTGGAAATCTTTATCGATAAGTTTGAAAACGCCCTGCTTTCCGCTGGCGTCAAACCGGTTTGAGTGGAGTGAATTCGATGTCCCGGTTAAATCCCATTCTGGCTGCCTCAGCACAGAGTACCGAAGCGTACCAGCAAGCGATTGAGCAGAGCAGCCAGGCCGTGGTTAAGTGGCTGCAACAGCCTGAAATGTATCAGGGAAAATCTGTTGCAGAACTGCGCGACCGCATTACGCTGGATTTCAATCCGCAAGGCCTGGGCAACCAGGCCGCCATTGAGCGTGCGATTGAATACTTCCTGAAAGACAGCTTGTTAGTGCACCATCCGCAGTGCGTGGCGCATTTACATTGCCCAAGTCTGGTGGTGAGCCAGGCCGCTGAGGTGATGATCAACGCCACGAATCAGAGCATGGATTCCTGGGATCAAAGCCCTTCCGCTACCATCATTGAGATGAAGCTGATTGAATGGCTGCGTACTCAGGTTGGTTATCAGCCTGGCGATGCAGGCGTGTTCACCAGCGGCGGTACGCAAAGTAACCTGATGGGTTTGATGCTGGCGCGTGATGCGTTCTTTGCGCGTCAGGGTCACTCCATTCAGCAGGATGGGTTGGTTGGTAATCTGCGTAAGATCAAAGTGTTCTGTTCTGAGAACGCACACTTTTCGGTGCAGAAAAACATGGCGCTGCTGGGTCTGGGTTATCAATCCGTCACGCTGGTGAAAACCGATCGCTTTGCGCGCATGGATCTCAACGATCTTCGCGTAAAAGTGGCGCAGGCGAATGCCAACGGCGAGCAGATTTTGGCTATCGTTGCCACCGCAGGCACCACTGATGCTGGCGCGATTGATCCGCTGCGAGACATTGCTGCGCTGGCTGCTGAACACAATATCTGGGTTCACGTGGATGCAGCATGGGGCGGCGCGTTGTTGCTGTCTGAAAAATACCGCGATTATCTGGACGGCATTGAGCTGGTGGATTCCATTACGCTGGACTTCCACAAGCAGTTCTTCCAAACCATCAGCTGCGGTGCTTTCTTGCTGAAAGAGGCGCGCCACTATGAGTTGATGCGCTATCAGGCGGCTTATCTCAACTCTGAGTTTGATGAAGCACAAGGCGTACCTAATTTGGTATCCAAATCTTTGCAGACCACCCGCCGTTTTGATGCGTTGAAACTGTGGATGGGCCTGGAAGCGTTGGGACAAAAACAGTACGCCGAGATCATCGATCACGGCGTTACGCTGGCGAAGCAGGTTGCGCATTACGTTGCTGAGCAAGCTTCACTGGAACTGGTGATGCAGCCGCAGTTAGCCAGTGTGCTGTTCCGTTATCGTCCCGCGTCACTGGCAACGGCTGACGACGCTGCCATTGCCTTGCTGAACCAACGCATTGGTGATGCGCTGCTGGACTCTGGCCGCGCGAATGTCGGCGTAACTGAATTTGATGGCGTAACCTGCCTGAAAATGACGTTACTGAACCCGACAGTGACCTTAGAGGACATTCAGCTGCTGTTGGCATTAGTAGAGAAGACGGCTGAGCAGCTGCAAACCGCGTAATTTGCGTTAACGAAGAGATAAATAAAAAGCCGATAACGTTTTGTTATCGGCTTTTTTATTGCTGTGTAAGTGCGTTAAACGCGCGTCCTATATTTCATCATCCAGATCACGCAGATGGTCATCTTTACGTAGCGTCATCAATGCCGTAATGCTGACCAGCGCAGTTGCCATCACATACCAGGCAGGAATATCCAGATTACCGGTTTGTTTAATCAACCCGGTGATGATCAGTCCCGCGCAGCCAGAGAACACCGCATTTGAGAGCGAATAAGCCAACCCAAGGCCGGTGTAGCGTACACGCGTGGGAAACATCTCCGCTAACATAGCCGGTCCCGGCCCCGCGAGCAGACCAACAATGGCACCAGCAATAAAAACCACCACGCTTTTGATCAACAGCGTGGAAGATTGATCCTGCAATACGTGTAACAACGGCAAGGCCAACAGCAGTAATAACACCGCAGCGAATACCATCACCGATCGCCGGCCTATTTTATCGCTCAGCATGCCAGCGGGAATAATAGTGGCAGCAAAACCCAAATTAGATATTACCGCGATCAACAATGCCGTATTGAATCCGGTATGTAAGGATGATTGCAAATAGGTAGGCATGATCACTAAATAGGTATAACCCGCTGCTGACCAAACCATAACGCGGCAAATTCCGATCATAATCGTTTTTAGCGTATCGCCAAGATTGGCTTTTTTCTGCGTCAAAACAGGCTCTGTTTTTTGCTTAATAAAAGTGGGCGTCTCTTCCATATTGACGCGCAGCCATAACGCCACCGCACCCAGAGGTAAAGCAATAAAGAAAGGAATGCGCCAGCCCCAACTTAGCATCTGCTCAGGGCTTAACAGCACGGAAAGCAAGGCGACAATGCCCGCACCCGCCAGCAAACCTAATGCAACGGTAAATGATTGCCACGCACCAAACAGACCGCGTTTACCGCGTGGCGCAAATTCTGTCATCAATGAAACTGCACCACCATATTCTCCACCCGCAAACAAACCTTGCAGGATACGCAAACCGGTAATGATCAACGGCGCAGCGATACCGATGCTGGCATAGGTGGGAATGAGACCAATAGCCGCCGTGGCCAGCGTCATCATGATCAGCACTACGATTAAGGTTGGTTTTCGCCCTATTCGATCGCCGATGCGGCCAAAAACAATGGCGCCAAGCGGTCGGAAGAAAAAGGCAATCGCAAAAGAGGCATAGGTAAGAATAATGCCGGTTAGTTCCGCTTCTCCCGCCAGGCGAAAGAAGTTTTGCGCAATAATTGTGGCCAGGAAGCCATAAACCGCAAATTCATACCATTCAATAAAGTTACCGACCGAACCGGCAATTAATGCGCGCTTTTGTGATGCGATAATATCAGCAGGTTGAAGATGAGAACTCATGGTGAAGCGATCCCTTTCGACTATTCATCAGCGCCTTACCAATACCACAACCCAACGATGAATGCCTGCCAGCGAATGACAGGGTTTTATTTCACTCTAGCCCCGTGGGTTGGCTGCAAGACGTTTTGGGGCAACCCGTGACGCGTGCGGTTTACAGCGTTTAGCCAGCCATATTGTGCCTGTCCGGCCAATTGACATGGATTTAAACCTGCTATCAAATGCGCCATCCTCTTTGCTGAACCGTTGTTATGAACAAACCGACTCTTCCTGGCTTTCTCTTTAGCTTGCTGATGCTTTCCACCAGCGCCTCTGCCACGCAGGTATGAAAGCAACGGTGTGCGTACCGGCATGACACAAACTCCTGATGAACAACCCGTGCTGATTAGCATCGCTTTTCCCGGCCATGCGCAGTCAAATATTATGATTTCGTATAGCGCGAATGAAAAATGCACCAACAGTGCCAACACCTTTTCTTTGCCAGTTGATCACACCACTTTTGAGGTCGATTACCGCTGTACCCTAATCGATGAAAAATCGAGCGTGCAGCATTTCTCTATTACTGATGCCAAAGCCGTTGCTTACCTCTACGGAAGGTTACAGGCGGGATTTACCGTGGTGCTGCATCGCAGTATCAAAGTTTATGTCGCTAATTTTACCTATCCAAAACAGGGTTCCTCACCCGATTTGTAAGACTTCTCCTCACGCTTTTAATCGCAAATCTTGCACATCCGCACGCTGACCGTTAGGGTGTGCAAAATTTTCTGACATCGCTGGATACACCATGACTTCTCACACTTCAAAAGATCCCTTGCACGGCGTTACGCTAGAAATGCAGGTGAATAGCCTGGTTGCGCATTATGGTTGGGTTGAGCTGAGCAAACGCATCAACATCAACTGCTTCAAAAGCGATCCCAGCGTGAAGTCCAGCCTGAAGTTTTTACGCCGAACACCTTGGGCGCGCGCAGAGGTTGAAGCGCTTTATCTCGCTTCGCTGGATGAAGTGGATGATGTAAAAGAGGATGAGCCGGATGAATCGGCTGAGGATCCTTGGTCGAACTGGCGCGGCAATCAAGAGTAATTGCGGGATAAAGACAAAAAGGGCTGGTTTAAAACCAGCCCTTTTACTTTTTAATTCGCGGCATCAGCAATGATTTATCATCCGCGTATCCGCATCATTAATTTTTACGCGAGATTACAGCGCCATGTCGTGTTGCGCGTCTGCCGCTTTATGCTCAGTGGCTGGGGCAGCTGGCGCGTCCGCGGTTTTGCCCGTCATGTTAATCACCGGCGGTTTGGTCAGTTGCAGCGTTGCTGCGGTGTCATCCCAAACGCTTTGCGCCAGTGCCGCATCGTCGTTCAGCTTTTTGCCGTAGCTCGGCACAAACTTGTGCACTTTTTCCTGCCACTCTGGCGTTTTAAACTGTTCTGGGAACAGTTTCTGAACCACGCTCAGGGCGATCGGTGCTGCAGTTGATGCACCCGGTGATGCACCCAACAGTGCCGCAACGGTTTTCTGCTGATCGGTCACAATTTCGGTGCCCAATTTCAGCACGCCGCCTTTGTCTGCATCTTTCTTGATGATCTGTACGCGTTGACCCGCCTGGATCAGTTTCCAGTCTTCTTTCTTAGCGTTTGGATAGTACTCTTTCAGCGCCTCGAAACGATCTTCTTCGCTCAGCATTACCTGACCAACCAGATATTTGACCAGGTCAAAGTTATCCAGACCCACGTGCGTCATTGGCACGACGTTTTTGGTGGTGGTCGTGCTTAACAGATCAAACAGCGAACCATTTTTCAGGAACTTGGTTGAGAAGGTCGCAAACGGCCCAAACAGCACAACCTTTTTGCCATCCAGAAAACGTGAGTCCAGATGCGGAACAGACATCGGTGGCGCACCTACAGAAGCCTGGCCATACACTTTTTGGTTGTGGCGGTTAGCCAATACTGGGTTTTCTGTTACCAGGAATGAACCACCGACCGGGAAGCCCGCGTAGTTATCCGCTTCAGGAATACCGGTTTTTTGCAGCAGCTTCAGTGCACCGCCACCTGCGCCGATGAAGACATATTTCGCATCAACCTCACGCTCTTCACCGCTCTTGCCATCTTTGATGGTGACATGCCAGGAGTTGTCGCCGTTGCGTTTGAAGTCGGTAACTTCAGAAGAGGTTTCCAACTTGAAGTTTTCATTCTTCTTCAGGCTACCGATCAGCTGACGGGTGATTTCACCGTAGTTGACGTCGGTACCTACTGGCGTCCAGGTTGCGGCCACTTTTTGTTGCGGATCGCGGCCTTCCATAATCAGCGGAGACCATTGCGCGATCTGCTTATGGTCAGTAGAGAATTTCATGCCCTGGAACAGCACAGTTTTCTGCAGTGCTTCATAGCGTTTGCTCAGGAATTCAACGTTATCACCCCAAACAAAACTCATGTGTGGCGTTGAGTTGATGAAAGAGTGTGGATTTTTCAACACACCGCTTTTCACCTGCGCAGTCCAGAATTGACGAGAAATCATAAACGCTTCGTTGATTTCCAGCGCTTTGCTGACGTCGATTGAACCGTCTGCACGCTCTGGCGTGTAGTTCAGTTCCATGTTCGCTGAGTGGCCGGTACCTGCATTGTTCCAGCCATTAGACGATTCCAGCGCAACACCGTCGAGTTTCTCAACCATTACCTGTTTCCAGTCCGGTTGCAGCTCTTCAAGCCAGGTGCCTAATGATGCACTCATGATGCCGCCGCCAATTAACAGGACATCGGTTTTTTCTGGTGTGGTTGCAGCTTGCGTGGCAGATGTCACTAATAAAGCCAATAGGGAAAGCGAAGGAAGTACTTTTGTTGATTTAATCATTACGGTCTGCAATTTAACGGTTGTGGTTAAAAAAAGTCCGCGAAGTTTAAAATATTGTTACTTATTAGTTGATTTGTTTTTAGTTAATTAATTAAAAAACAATGCCACTTATTTATTTAGTTACAAAATAATGTACGCTGTAATGCGTCACTTTCTTTGGTTAAGACGAGTCTTATCCCTGTTAAGCTGCAACGCAAGCCTATACTGATGAAGGTTCATCGCGTATGTTTCACAACGTTAAAATGAACTCACCCTTTTACTTTGAAGCATTGCCATGAACCCCTCTTTGCCGCGTAAACCGGGACGTAAACGTCCAATGAAACTTAGCACCCTGACCACGCTAATGATGGTGGCAGTGATCTTCACGGTGCTGCTTAGCGTTCATCTGCTCTATTTTATTCAGATAGATAATTTCACCCGCTCCCACGTCAAAGATAAAGCGCTGGCCGTTGCGCGCACCTTAGCTGACGATCCGCAAATCCAGCGAGGGTTAACACTATCTGCTGACCAGAGCATGATTCAACCTATCGCCAAAGCCGTACAAAAGCGCAACGATTTATTGTTTGTGGTGGTGACTGACATGAACGGCATTCGCCATTCGCACCCCAACACAGCCTTAATTAATCAGCGTTTTAAGGGCGCTGATTTGCTACCCGCCTTGGGCGGTCATGAAAATATCTCGGTCAATCACGGCACGCTGGTGGAGGCATTACGCGTTTTTACGCCCGTCTTTAACGCGCAGCATCAGCAAATTGGCGTGGTGGCGATCGGTATATCGCTTAGCGATGTGTCGGCGCAGATCTCTAAAAGTCGTTGGAATATCTTCTGGACCATTTTGCTTGGCGCTTCGGTGGGATTACTTGGCGTGCTCATTCTTGTCAGGCGACTAAAAGGTATTTTGCTGGGTCTGGAGCCTCATGAGATTTCCAGCTTGTTTGAGCAGCGTCAGGCGATTCTCGATTCGATCAAAGAGGGCGTGATTGCCGTTGATGAACAGGCGCGCGTTACGTTGATCAATCAGGCCGCGCAGCAATTGCTACGTGAAACAGCCATTGAAGCCCCGCTTAGCGGCGATCGCGTGCCCGAAAACTCCCTGATGCTGAATCATTTGCGAGACGCGCTGCATGGCGGCAAAGCCTGGCACGATGAAGAGTTGAACGTGCGGGGTCGGATCATGATCAGCAATACCGTGCCGGTTCGTAGCCGTGACCGCATTATTGGCGCGGTGTGTACCTTCCGTGACAAGACCGAAATCAGCCAGCTGATGCAGCGTCTGGACGGCATGGTAAACTATGTCGATGCGCTGCGGGAACGCTCCCACGAATTTATGAATAAGCTGCATGTTATTCTTGGCCTGCTGCATATGAAAAATTATGCGCAGATGGAAGCGTACATTTTAAAAACCGCGAATAATTATCAAACGGAGATTGGTTCGCTGCTACAACGCATCAAATCACCGGTCATTGCTGGCTTTCTGTTAAGTAAAATAAATCGGGCCTCGGATCAGGGACATCGTTTGATGCTCAGCGATGCCAGTTATCTGCCTGACAGCGGCAGTGAACAGCAGGTAGCGGTATTGATTACTGTTATCGGGAATTTGATCGAGAATGCGCTCGAAGCGTTGGATCAACAACAGGAAGGTGAGATACACCTGCTGTTGCATTACCAGCGTGGTTGGTTGTCGTGTGAAGTGAGTGACGATGGGCCGGGCATCCCGGCTGAGATTGAAACCGCTATTTTCGAGAAAGGGTTCTCCTCAAAAGGCGATGATCGTGGCGTGGGCCTGTTTCTGGTTAAACAGCAAACAGAGAGCCTTGGCGGGAATATCAGCGTCGAATCAGAACCGGGCGTGTATACCCAATTTTTTGTACAACTCCCGTGGGATAAAGGAAATAAAGTTTCATGATCAATGTGTTAGTGGTTGACGATGATGCGATGGTCGCAGAGCTGAATCGCTGCTATATCGGCCAGGTTGCAGGGTTTACTTGCTGTGGAACCGCGTCGACCTTACAACAAGCGAAAGATCGATTAATGCAAACCGATCCACCCGTGGATCTCATCCTGCTGGATATTTATATGCAGCAGGAAAACGGTCTGGATCTGCTGCCAGAATTGCGCAGCTCTCAGCGCCCGGTTGATGTCATTATTATCTCTTCAGCGGCCGATGCAGCGACCATTAAAACGTCGCTGAACTATGGCGTGGTGGATTATCTGATAAAACCGTTTCAGTTTTCGCGCTTTGAAGAAGCGTTAACCAGCTGGCGGCAAAAACGTGTGCAGATGGACAACCAACACTATTATCAGCAAGCAGAGCTGGATCAGCTGATTCATGGTAATCCTCCCGCCACCAACGAACAAAAGCGCTTGCCCAAAGGGCTTACGCCGCAAACGCTTCGCACGTTATGTCAGTGGATTGATGCGCATCCCGGAACGGAATTTTCCACCGATGAGCTGGCAACGGAAGTCAATATCTCGCGCGTATCTTGTCGTAAATACCTGATCTGGCTTGCTGAAATAAATATTCTGTTTACCACTATTCATTACGGTGCCACCGGCAGGCCGGTTTATCGCTATCGTCTGCAAGCGGAATGTCACTCTTTACTCAAGCATTATTGTCAGTAAAACAGCTCAACTGATATTGATGATCCAGCAGCTCAAAATTGAAGTGGCGTTGTGATGAGCAGATAACGCGCTGATCACGGGTGACGAAAATGGCTTCTATGTCAGCGTGTTCGGCAAGATACGCGATGCCCTTTTCGACACCCATGCCATACAACAGCGTGGTATAGATATCGCCATCAATTGAACGATCAGAGATTATGGTCACGCTCAGTAATTCATTGTTCAGCGGATAGCCCGTTTTAGCATCCAGAATGTGATGATAAATTTGGTCATTAACCTGGAAATAGCGCTCATACACGCCTGACGTCACCACTGATTTATTCACTACTGTGATCACACCAATCAACGCATCGGTTGCGGCAAAAGGCTTTTTGAGGCCAATCGCCCAACCTTGTTGATCAGCAGGCTCGCCCAAGGTTTGTACGTTGCCGCCCAGATTAATCAATCCGCGCGTAACGCCTTGCTGGCGCAGAAAGCCCTGCACGCAATCGGCAATATAGCCTTTTGCAATCGCGCCTAGATCAATCTCCATTCCCTCTTTCGCTAAAAATACGGAATGCGTTGATTCATCTATTATCACGTCATGCGGATCACAGCGCGTCAGACAAGCCGACAGTTCGCTTTCTGGCGGTACACTGTTGCCCTGAAAACCAATCTTCCAACATTTTACGACCGGGCCGATGGTGAAGTTAAAAATGCTGCCGGGTAGCAAGCTGACTGCTTTGGCACAGCGAATCAGCTCGAAAACACGCGGGCTAACCTGAACCGGATGCTGACCTGCAGCCAGGTTAATATTCATCACTTCCGAGGGCGTACGGTTTACCGTAAGCAGATTTTCCTGATGCTTGATTAAACGGAAAACATCTCTGGCCAGGGCTTCATTATGATCGAAGAGTTTGAGCTGAATGGGCGAGCCCATTAATACAGCGGAGTAAGCATAGACTGCGTCGCTTGTTGACATGATCGCCTCTGCTTAAGCGTTGAAAAGCGCTGTGCCCATATTGTCATGGGCACAGCTAACGTTTAACGTCGGGCGAAAGCCGCAGCGTTACGTCCCGCCAGAATACCGAAAATGATAATATCTGCCACCGCGTTACCGCCAATGCGGTTAGCACCGTGGATACCACCGACCACTTCACCCGCAGCCCAGGCACCGTTGATCACCTGTTTTTGGCTGTCCAGCACGGCGGTATCAGGATTGATCGTCACGCCGCCCATCGTGTGATGCACACCCGGCGCAATGCGAATCGCATAGAACGGGCCTTCATTCAGCGGATGGCGCAGCGCAGTAGTACGGTTGAAGTCTTCATCTTTCTGCTTAATCACAAACTGATTGTAGCGATCCAGCGTCGCTTTTAAGGCGTTTTGATCCATATTCAGCTTCACCGCCAGCTCTTGCACAGTTGGCGCGCTGTTCACGAATCCTTTGGCAATGTATTCGTCAGCGGCTTTATTGTTTTGACGAACCTGTTCATCAAAGATAATCCAGGCACTTTTTTCCGGTAACGCGATGATCTCTGCAGAGACTTTGTCGCGCGTTTCCATCTCATTGAAGAAGCGTTGCCCCGCCTGACTGACTAAGATGGCCCCGCCGCCACGAATGGACTCAGAAATCAGATAAGACGTGGTCTGCTCAACGGTAGGGTGTATTTGGATTTCGCCCATGTCCACGGTATCTGCCCCGATGCGTTGCAACATAGCGATACCGCTGCCGGTGGCGCCTTTATGGTTCGTTGTAACAAAGCCATCCAGCTCAGGACGATACTGAACCACCATTTCGCGGTTTGCGCTGAATCCGCCCGTCGCCACAATCACGCTTTTCGCATACAGGATACGGCTGTCGTTGTACTCATCAACAACCTTCACCCCAGCAACCGCGCCGTTTTCATACAGGATTTCAGCGACTGACGTTTCTAACAACACCTCAATGTTACGTTTATTAATGTTTTTCACCAATCCGCTGATCAAGAAGCCACCCACCGCAGAGCGGTCAGCAGGACGGTGCGTACGGTCAATACTCATACCGCCTGTGATGGTGATATCGTTCAGTTCGATGCCGTGATCAGCTAACCAGTCAATCGCTTCAGGGGCCAGTTCAACAAATTCTCTTAACAACACCGGATTGTTTTTGAATTTGCCGCCTTTAAGGGTTTCTTCATAGAACAGCTCTTTGCTGTCTTCAATGCCCCTGAGTTTCTGATAACGGGTTTCCGCTGCGTTCATGCCAACGGATGCTTTGATGGTGTTGCCCCCGATGGTAGGCATTTTTTCAATAATGACGACGCGCGCGCCTTCATCACACGCCTGAATCGCCGCAGCCAGACCTGCACCCCCGCTGCCGACAATCACCACATCATAGTTTTGTGGTGCCGCAGGATTACCGCCCTCCTCAATTACGTGCTCTTTGCTGGAGGTGGCCATGGCGCGAGAAACCGCTTTTTTCAACGCTTCACTTTGCGTAGTTGCCCCGGTGATGGCATCCACATGTGGGCTGTTTGCCACCAACATGCGGGTACGCAAGCTTTCAAAGGTGGTGGTGAAATCAACATCCAACGAATCATCAGGCACCAGCGAAATATCGGTAATACGGTCGGTATCAAGCGTGACGTTGATTTTCAGCTTCAGCGCTTCCGCCTCAACTTTTTCCTGATAAACGCCCGCTTTGTATTTGCGACCGCTGTCGCTGACGTCACGAATCATCGCGTCCACCAGCGAGAAGCGCCACAGCGGCTCAGGAATGTTCAGTGCCTCGCGCTGGGTGCTGTCGATGTAAAGTTCAAGCTGCTCATTATTGATAATGCGGTCAGCCCAGTTGGGATAGGCGATGCAGGCTTTACCCACCGCGACCAAATCAAAACCGTGTTCCAGCGCAGATTCCGCATCCGCTTTGTTCAACACGCCGCCGACACCAATCACCGGCACTTTCGCCAGCGTTTCAGAACGCATGGCGCGGAACTTGGTGATCAACGGTGTAGGGTCGCTGGTATCAACAATGGAAGGTCGCAGCAGCTGTCCGACGGAGAAATGCACATAATCCAGCCCGCGCGCCGCCAGTTTTTCCAGCAAATACATCGTGTCGTCAAAACGAATGCCGGGCACTTCGAGCTCTTCTGGCGAGAATCGATAGCCAATGATGAAGCCTTTGTGCGCGAAACGGTCTGCCATTTTGTGAGTAATGTCGAGTACTTCCAGCGGAAAGCGGGCGCGATTGTCGCGACTGCCGCCCCACTTGTCATCACGCTGGTTGGAGTTTGGCGAGTAGAACTGCTGGATGAGATAAGTATTTGCGCCGTGAATTTCTACGCCATCAAACCCGGCCTTGATGGCGCGGTTAACGGCATCACCAAATTTGGTGATCATCACGTCGACTTCTTCTGCTGTTAACGCTTGTGGCGTCGTCGCCCCTTCACGCGGTGCGGCGATGGCGCTTGGCGCTACCGGCTTTTTGCCGCCGATCAGCTCGGGTTCGACCATGCGGCCGCCGTGGTAAATCTGCAAAATGGCGAGTGAACCTTCCGATTTGATCGCGTCAGCAATGCGCTTTAATCCAGGTATTTTGTTGTCGCTATCAATGCCGATAGCGCCGGGAAACGCAGGGCCTTTGGTGTCAATAAAACAGCATTCAACGATCACGGTACCAATGCTACCTGCGCGGCAACGATAATATTCCACTAATTCGCTGGTGACGGTTCCATCATAAAAACCGGTGCAGGTCGTCATGGGTGCCATGACAAGACGATTTTTAAGCACGGCACCGTTTGGCAGCGTAAGAGGATTGAGGATCGGGGTGAGCGTATTCATTTATGATCGACTCCAAAAATTAAAAAACCTTGAATTCTTTTGCGGACGCTATTTCTCAAAGAATAAAGTGGTCCGATGTCATGCTGTAAATATACCAATTTCTTTAGCTATATAATCGATAAATTTAGTTTTTTAACTTTTTAATTATTTGGAGTTAATTATTGCTGTTTTGCTAAAATAATATTTGACTTAATTGTTAACCATAGGTTGACAAAAATCAACCTTTCATTTACAATTTAAATATATACCTATAAAACAACAAGTTACAAATAAGTAAGACCATACAAAAATAAAGCCTCTGGCTAATCTCAGCCTGCAATAGATTTAATGCATCTGAAATTCACGTTATAAAGAATGAAGCTTGTTAAAAAAGAAAACGTCTTTAATTATTTCTTGATCTAGATCAAAATCATTAATTATATAAATCGCAAAATATTCTCATCCACCCAATAAAGAGCTTCACAGCAATTGGGAAATAAAAAATGAAATACTTCACCTGTCGCGATTAAACCGCTAAATAATCAGAAAAGAAACTAAAGTTAATGTTAGCGAACTATCGTGGCGTAAACCGCATCCTTATCAACTTGTAGACCAAAACTATGAAACCACTATCAACGATGAGTGAACCCCCAAAAGCGGCACCTGCTGCAACCGGGCAAAAAAAACGCTATATCATGTTGTTTCTTCCTGTCTTAGTCGCTGTTCTGTTACTCCTCGTTCCGGTCCCTGCGGGACTTGAACCTCACGCCTGGCATTTCTTTGCTATTTTCGTGGGCGTCATTATCGGTTTGATCTTTGAACCGCTGCCCGGCGCGGTCATTGGGTTAACCGGTGTGGTGGTCATCGCCTTGTTTAGCCAATGGCTGCTGTTTAGTCCGGCAGAACTGGCTGATCCGACATTCAAAACGGCAACGCAAGCCTTTAAGTGGGCGGTCAGCGGATTCGGCAACTCAACCGTCTGGTTGATCTTCGGTGCCTTTATGTTCGCTGCGGGTTATGACAAAACGCAGTTTGGTCGTCGACTGGCGTTGATTTTAGTGAAGTACCTGGGACGTCGCAGCCTGACATTGGGTTATGCGATTACCTTCGCTGACCTGCTGCTCGCACCGTTTACGCCGTCTAACACCGCACGCAGCGGCGGCACTATTTATCCCATTATCGCTAACCTTCCTCCGCTTTACGGCTCTAAACCCAACGACCCAAGCGCCCGTAAAATTGGCTCTTACCTGATGTGGGTTGCTATCACTGCCGCATGTATCACCAGCTCTATGTTCTTATCCGCCTTAGCCCCTAACCTGCTGGCGCTGGCGCTGGTAAAAAGCATTATTGGATTTGAAATCTCTTGGGGAACCTGGTTCCTGGCCTTCCTGCCGCTGGGTATCTTGCTGATTTTAACCATGCCTTTACTGGCGTACTTGTTCTATCCGCCAGAAGTCAAAATCAACGATGAAGTACCGCGCTGGGCCAGCAGTGAACTGGAAAAACTGGGTCGTCTGTCACGCAACGAAATTCTGTTACTGATCTTCGTCGTCTGCGCACTGCTGATGTGGATTTTCGCAACAGCATGGATTGAACCGGCTATGGCTGCGCTGCTGGTGGTAGTACTGATGCTGTGGACCGGCGTCCTGAACTGGAACGACATCACCAGTAACAAACCGGCCTGGAACACCTTTGCCTGGTTTGCCACGCTGGTCGCGTTAGCGGATGGTTTAGCACGCGTTGGATTTATCGCCTGGCTGGGTAAAGAAGGTGGGCATTTGCTGAGCGGCTTCGACCCACAAGTCGCGGCGGTAATGCTCATGATCGCCTTCTTCTTACTGCACTACCTGTTCGCCAGCACCACTGCACATACCACCGCGTTGTTACCCGCCATGTTGACCATCGCGGCCTCAATTCCAGGTATCAACATGCCCGTCTTCTGTCTAATGATGGTTACGTCGTTGGGTGTGATGGGCATTATTACCCCATACGGCACCGGCCCAAGCCCGATTTATTACGGTAGCGGCTACCTGCCAACCAAAGATTACTGGCGCCTGGGCACTATTTTCGGTGCTATCTTCCTGGCCGCCATGATGCTGATTGGTTATCCGTGGATGGTGTGGATGTTCTAAAAGCGCGATACAAAAGCGTGTAGATCAACGGCTTGTATTATACCATTCCAACACTTGCCAGCCCGTCATCTCCTCGGCGGCTGGCAAGATAATAAAAGATTTCATTCTGCCAATGGTGTTGTTTCTTCTCCGACAAGAGGGAGAACGAAGCTGCAGATCATTAAGTGAGCATAAAATGTCGAATAAGCCTTTCTATTATCAGAACCCTTTTCCACTTACCCATGAAGAAACTGAATATTATCTGCTGAGCAGCGATCACGTTTCAGTTGCCGAATTTGATGGTCAGGATGTATTGAAAGTCGATCCTCAGGCGCTTACCCTGCTGGCCCAACACGCGTTCCATGATGCCTCCTTTATGTTGCGTCCTGCGCATCAGCAGCAAGTTGCCTCAATCCTGCACGACCCGGAAGCCAGCGAAAACGATAAATATGTGGCGCTGCAGTTTTTGAAAAATGCTGAGATTGCCGCCAAAGGTATTTTGCCCACCTGTCAGGACACCGGCACCGCGATCATCATGGGTAAAAAAGGTCAACGCGTCTGGACCGGCGGTGGCGATGAAGCCGCGCTGTCGCAGGGCGTTTACAACACATTTATTGAAGACAACCTGCGCTATTCACAGAATGCTGCGCTGGATATGTATAAAGAAGTGAATACCGGCACCAACCTGCCCGCGCAGATTGATCTCTACAGCGTGGATGGCGATGAGTATAAATTCCTTTGTATTGCAAAAGGTGGCGGTTCGGCCAACAAAACGTATCTCTATCAAGAAACCAAAGCGCTGCTTGCTCCGGGCAAGCTGACAAATTATTTGGTCGAAAAAATGCGCTCGCTGGGCACCGCTGCCTGCCCGCCTTATCACATTGCGTTTGTGATTGGCGGCACTTCCGCTGAAAGTACCCTCAAAACCGTGAAACTGGCCTCAACGCATTACTACGATTCTCTGCCCACTGAAGGTAATGAGCACGGCCAGGCATTCCGTGACGTGCAGCTTGAGCAGGAGTTACTGGAAGCGGCGCAAGGTCTTGGTTTAGGCGCGCAGTTTGGCGGCAAATATTTTGCTCACGATATTCGTGTGGTGCGTTTGCCGCGTCATGGCGCATCCTGCCCGATTGGCATGGGCGTATCTTGCTCTGCCGACCGTAATATCAAAGCGAAGATTAACCGCGACGGTATCTGGATTGAAAAACTCGAAGACAATCCCGGCCAATATATTCCCGCAGAACTGCGTCAGAAAGGCGAAGGCAATGTGGTTAACGTTGACCTCAATCGTCCGATGAATGAGATTCTGGCCCAGCTTTCTGAATACCCGGTTTCTACCCGCGTATCGCTGACCGGCACCATCATCGTGGCGCGTGACATTGCTCATGCCAAGTTGAAAGAGCGTATCGATAACGGTGAAGGTTTACCGCAATACATCAAGGATCATCCGGTCTATTACGCGGGTCCAGCCAAAACGCCAGAAGGCTATGCTTCAGGTTCGCTTGGCCCAACAACCGCAGGTCGCATGGACTCCTACGTTGACCTGCTTCAGGCGCATGGCGGTAGCAAAGTGATGCTGGCAAAAGGCAATCGCAGCCAACAAGTGACGGATGCGTGTCATAAGCACGGCGGCTTTTACTTAGGCAGTATTGGTGGCCCGGCAGCGGTGTTGGCTCAGCAAAGTATTAAAAGCCTGGAATGCGTTGAATACGCAGAACTGGGAATGGAAGCGATTTGGAAAATTGAGGTGGAAAACTTCCCTGCCTTTATTCTGGTCGATGATAAAGGCAATGATTTCTTCCAACACATTGAGCGCAATCTGTGTGCGAAATGCGTTAAGTGAAGGAATGAAGCCGATGCTGTCTAAACGTCACCTTTGACAGCAGACGGCACAGCCTGAATTGCTAAAAAGGTCTGAGTCCAACTCAGACCTTTTTTATTTCCTCTTGATCATTCATCGCTATTGAGCCATCTCATAACCCGGGGGTGTTCAGCCGCAGTCAGACGCTGAAAAGCGGGCAGCAGCGCTGCAGCGGCATCTTCCAGCGCACCAATCAAGGCTTGCGCTGCGACCGGCAGCTGTCGATTTTGCTGCGTGATAACGCCAAAGAAATAGGGAATATCCTCTTCCAGCGGAACAATCGTGACGCCTTCCAGCGGAATACCCCACGCCGTTACCGGTTCAAGAATCGCCACGCCCAGCCCGGCGCGAACGCAGGCAAGAATATTGGCCGACGAATTGGTTTCAATCATTTCATGAGGCGCAACCTTGAGTTTTTTCAGCGCCTTTTCGAAACGGCCTCGCAAACGTAGCGGATTCAAGGGTGCAATGAGACGACGTCCTGCCAGGCAAGTCAGCGTAAGCTGCGGCTCTTTCGCTAAAGGATCATCATGGCGTAGCGCAACCACACAGCGCGACTGCCCAATCCAGTGTAAATCCATCGCATGGTGTTCCAGCGGCAGGCTGCAAAGGCCGATATCCGCTTCGCCCGTAATCACCGCGTGCGCCGTTTGCTCGGCAGATTCGCTAATAATCTGCACTTTGTTTTGCAGATCCAATGTTGCCAACGCCTGGGGCAGCAGCCCGGCGGCCAAGGCAGGTGTCGCAGCAATACTCAACGGGCGATGCTGTTGATGACCAATTTCTTCCGCACGTAGCCGAATTTGTTGCAGTGATTGCAGCGCTTTTTGCACATATTGATGCAGTTGCAACGCTTCTTCACTGGGGTGAATACGCGGTCCATTACGGATAAAAAGCAGATATCCCAGCGACTGTTCCAGCTCTTTAATCAAGCGCGTAACAGCAGGTTGAGAGCGGTTTAACGCTTTGGCCGCAGCCGTGACGCTGCCGGTAGAAATCACTGCGGCAAAGGCTTCCAGCTGTTTCAAATCCAAATCATGTAACGTTGTCATTCAGAAAACATGTCCTGGCGAAAAGAATTCACGGCAATCATAGGGTAAACCATCATTTTTGTAGAAATCCTGCGACGACCCTTACCGCTTGATGGCGAAAGAATGTGAGTTTACCGCTGAAAGCGTTACAGCCCGACACCTGCCGGACTGTAACAACGTTGCGTTAAACAGGGGTTAACCCCATCAGGTTCTGACCCTGAGCGCTGCTTCAATTTTATCGGCGGCTTTTGTCACGATGTAAGCGATAACCATGTAGAACACCACCGCAATCGCAAAGGCTTCGAGATAATAGAAATTTAATGCTGCAGTCAACTGTGCCTGCGCAAAGATATCAATCACCTCAATGGCGAATGCCAGCGAAAGTGCCTTCATGATCACCATGAATGCGTTTGCCAGGTCAGGAATAGCCGCGACGATAATTTGTGGAAACAGCACGCGTCGAAACAATTGCGCTTGGGTATAGCCTAAAGAGTGAGCCGCATCAGCCTGACCGGCGTCAAAAGAGTTCAATGCGCCCTTCACCACTTCAGCCTGAAACGCTGCAACACAGGCTGTCAGCGCGACAATAATGATCACCCAGTTCGGCAACGAATGCGCATTCACATCAACGCCAAACATCGACGCCACAAAATGCAGTGCGGGCGGCAAACCGTAGTACGCAAGGAAAATCACCACCACCATCGGAACGCCTTTAAAGGCGATCTTGTAAGTAATGACCAACTGTCGCAACACCACAATGCGTTTGTGTTCAATGAACGCAAACAGGCCGCCAACCAGCGTTGAGAAGAGAAAAATCGTCACCGCCATCGCCAACGTGACAGGCACCGCCTCCATAATGCTGAGGAAGTCCGGCAGCAAAACGTCAATATCGAACATAATTATGGCTCCCCCCTTTAGACGTTTGCGGTGAATGTGATCTTCGCTGACGCGGTTTTCGAGGTGTATTTCGCATGGCGAAGCTCGAAGAAACGCACAATGATCCAGGCGATCAAGCACAGCAATGAGTAGATACCAGCCAACACCAGATAAGTACCAAACTGATATTGGTTGTAGTCGCGTTCCATAATCAAATGCGCCGTTGCCATCACATCCGCCGCGCCGATATACATCACCAACGCCACATTGTGGATCAGGTAAATAATGGCGTTGCCGTAACCCGGTAAAGCAATGTGTACCGCCTGCGGTCCGATAACACGGGTAAGCTTTTGGCGAAAGGTATAGCCGAGGCTGTCGGCGGCATCATGCTGACCGCGCTCAACCGCCAAAAATGCTGGACGCATCACCTCAGACAAATAGCCGCCGTGGTAAAGACTCAATCCCACCATTGAGGCTGTTGTCGCCGAGAGGAAATCGTCCATCCCAAACAATCCTGTCACCAGCGGTAAACCGTAAAACGCCACAAACAGTTGCAGCACCACGGGAACACTTCGGGCATAGGAGACATAGAGATCGGCCAGCTGGCTAATCACCGCAATCCTGCGTACCCGGAATGTTGTCGCCACCAGCGCCAGCACAAAGCCGACGAGTAAGGCGACAAACATAATGGCGAGCGTCAGCGGCAAAGCCGAAAGTAGCTCGGGAATCATGGAAGAGAGATCCACTTGAAACACTCCTGATTAAAAATTCAGCGTTTACCTGTCATCATCGACTCTGTGATGTTAAGCGGATCGATTACTTCATGTACCGAACAACGTCTTCGCCAAACCATTTCTGTGAAAGCTTATCCAGCGTGCCATCATCTTTCAGCTCTTTAAGCGCCTTGTTAACGTCATCGTTCAGCGCTTTGTTTTCATCTGATTTATGAATCATCACGTAGGTGTTATTGATTGATACCGGTTCGCTCGCTTTGATCGCCAGTTTCTGATTATCAATCACTGTCTGCTCACCCAGGTTAGAGGGCAGAATCAGGGCATCATACTTGCCGCTTTGCACTTCTTTCAGGCGATCTGGATAAGGAATACCGGCGCTTGAGGCTTTAATAGTGACCTCATCGCTTGGGTTCTCTTTCTGCCACTGAGTAACAAATTTATAGACGCCGCCACCTGCAGTTACCGGCACGATTTTCTTGCCTGCCAGATCTTTCATCCCGTTGATGTTGCTGTCTTTACGGCTGTAGATCTTCATCAGACTGGCACCGATTGGGCTATCTGGGATCAGGAACTGTTTGCTGCGCGCAGGCGCTTTGTAATAACCGCCGGAGACCATGTCATATTTGCCGGTAACAAGGCCGGTTTCTTGTGCCAGATCGGCGGCCCCCTCCATTACAAATTTGTACTGCGGCAGTTTAGCGTTGACCGCTTTAAGTACATCCGGCTCATAGCCTTGTGGCTCAACGCCGATAGCGCCCCATGACAGCGGCTTAGATTCTGCCGCCGTGGCAATTTTAATGGTACGCACGCTATCTGCGTAGCTAAACCCAGCGGTGGTCATTGCCAGGGCAACGATGCCCGGCATAGCGAGGCGACGTAATGTGGTTTTGATTGCAGGCATGTCTGTCTTTCCTTTTTAGTTTTTAGAGTACGCGTTCTGAACTGAGGAACTGAGCCAGTCGCGGTGTCGCAGGGTTGTCGAAAATCTCGGCTGGGCTGCCTTCTGCAGCGACCACGCCCTGATCCATAAAGACAATGCGGTTTGAGATACTTTTTGCGAACTGCATTTCATGCGTGACCAGCAATGACGTGATGCCTGAAGACGTCACTTCTTTGATCACTTTAAGCACTTCACTGACCAGTTCAGGATCCAATGAGGAAGTCGGCTCATCAAACAGGATCACATCGGGGCGAACCGCCAGCGCACGCGCAATACCGGTGCGCTGCAACTGCCCGCCAGAGAGCTGAGAAGGATAGTGATCTTGTTTGGCAGACAACCCAACGCGCTCCAGCTCCTGCATCGCAATGTCGCGCGCCTCTTCTTTAGACTTGCGTTGCACCACGACCAGCGGATCCATCACGTTTTGAATCACCGTCATGTTCTTGAAGACGTTGAATTGCTGAAACACCATCGCCGTTCGCAGGCGAATAGCGTTGATTGCCGCTTTGTTGGTGGACTGATAATCCATGCGGATTTGATCCAAGGCGATGGTGCCGGACGTTGGCTTCGCCAGATAATTGATACAGCGCAGCAGCGTGGTTTTCCCGGTTCCGCTTGGGCCGATGATTGATACCACATCACCGCGTTTTACCGAAAGATTGACGCCTTTGAGAATCTGGTTGCTGCCGTACGACAGTGTAATGTCATTGAGTTCAAGCATGGTTATTGACGCCCTTTTGCGTGAGAAACTCTGTTTAACGCGACTGAATTTGCCCTACCTGGCCTAAATAATGCGAATGGCAGAGAGGCGGCCAGCGTGTTCACCCTTAGGAATGGGGTCAGTTGCGTAGCCAGCGCCTTCGCGGTTCGAACGGTGACGGGAAGAAAGATCACTTTTCGATCTCTGCATGGCCGAGCACATGCATCAAACGATTAGCCCAACCGAAAATCGAAATAGCATGAATCAGGTCGAGTATTTCGTTGTCGTCCAGGCCTTCTGCTCGCAGCGCGTGAATATCTTCTGGCGTTGCCTGTGACGGTGTCACCGAAAGGCGACGGGCAAAACGGTAAATGGCCGCATCGCGTGCGTTGAGCGTTTCGGGTTTATTGAAATAGAGCGCGCTGACCACTTCATCGCTTTTGGTCAGTTGTGCATGGCGGCGGGCGTGAACAACCGCGCAATATTTGCAACCATTGACGATGGAAGCGCCTAACGCACCCAGCTCACGGTCAGCGCGCGCCAGGCCGCCTTCGACATACATGATCGCGTTAAATAACTCGGTGCGAGCCACATAGCTGTCCGGGTCATGTGCCAGCGTGCGCACATATTCTGAGACCTTCTTGTTAGAAGGCGTCACCTTCATCGCATTAAGTTGCTCGGGTGTGGCCTCGGCAAGTTCAACCGGCGCGATATAGGGATGCCAGGTCAACGGTTTCAGGCTAACTAAGGGGATCATGCTGACCTCATCAGGCGTAAGCCAGCCGCAACGCGTGTCTGGAAATTCACAAATGCAATCAGTTCAGAGAGCGCGACAATCTGGGCATTATTCAGGCCCGCCTGCTCGAGACGCGCAATATCATCTGCTGCTGCCTGATCTGGCGTCACCGTCACCAAATCAACATGGCGCGCAACGGTTGCCAACGGCTCAGGTAATTCTTGCGTGCCTGCGGCCAGCGCCTGCAACGTTTCTGTCGGTGACAGCGCGGTAAGCTGTGCGCCATATTCAGCGATCAACGCCTGATCTTCATTAAGAGCAGCAATGCGATGCGCTAACGCAATACGCAGATCGGGCGCGAGTCCGTGATTATTTGCGGGTTCAAGCACTGAAAGCCGACATTGCTCTGCGCCCGCTACAAATTCTGGGCGGAATCGACGTGCACGGAAAAGCGCGTCTTCCTGTGAAAGCCCAGCGGCCTTATCAATAGCGTCGATCACAACGCATTCTCCTGTTTAATTAAAGGGGTTGAATCAGTCCATTCGTCGCCCTGAAGTTCAGGGATGTCGTAAGCGACCAGGTTGGAGAAATGGGTTTCGACATCTTCGGCAAACAATGAGGCGGTGATGCCGCGCACTAACCGCTCGGCTCCGGCACTCACAGCGGGAATATCACCTGAAACCTTGCCGTGTGTGAGCATCGCCGCATCGTTAAAGCAGTAGACGTGCGCCAGCAACGGGCAGGAATCTGCAACGCGTTGCTGGAACTCAAATGCCGGGCCGAGATCGGGCGCTTCCAGCATATTGCTACGGGGCTCGCCCATATCTGGCGTGTAGCGACCATCAGCCCAGGTACGAATGTGCGGCGCAAGGGCAGCGAACTCCGCACGTCCGCTGAAATCATTTGAGAAACCCGTTGCTGCAATGAGAAAGTCGTAATGCATCGCCCCTTGTGTGGTTTCGATCAACAGACCTTTCTCATCTTGGTGAACCGCAACAATGCCGCAATCCAGCAGGAAACGGGCATTGGCATGGCGAGATACGCGCAGCGTCGAGGCGCGAGGCGGCGGCGTTTGCGTTGTCGCGGTGTAGTCGACAAATTTCCATTTCCACGCATCAGGCAATTGATGCATTCCGTGCACCACGCCCTGGCTACCAATGCCGGTCATTTTATTGATACGCGGCATCGCTTTTCGGCGGATCAGCATATCAACAGAACCTGCCCCCGCTTCAAGTGCAGTGGCCGCATTGTCCATAGAAGAAGCCCCAGCGCCAATGACGGCGAGACGCTTACCTTTCAAGGCAGCGAAATCGATCTCATCGGCTGAGTGCGCCCAGAACTGACGGTCAATGCCTTGAAGGAATTCAGGCACAGCAAAGCCGCCTAAACCCGAGCGGCCTGTCGCCAGAACCAGTCGACGGGTATAAACACGCCCGGTTTCTGCGCCTTCAATATCTATCGCAATCAGATCGTCCACGAAGGCAATCGCGGTCATGCGCACGTTGTTCTGTACCGGCAGATCCAGCACGTTGCGATACCAAATCAGATAATCCATCCACTGATCTTTGGGAATTTTGTCCAGTGCTTGCCAGGCTTCCGCTCCCCACTGCGCGGTAAACCAGGCGCGAAACGTGAGTTGAGGTAAACCCAGCGCGGGGCCATGCAGGCTTTTGGGTGAGCGTAGCGTTTCCATGCGCGCAAAAGTGATCCACGGGCCTTCGCGACCCGCAGGTGCGGCATCATAGGCAACCACATTGTTAATGCCGCTCAGCACCAGCTTTGCTGTGGCTGCCAACCCGCACATGCCAGCCCCAATAACCACAACATCACGCACCGCATTGCCTTGGTAAGTCCGCTCGGGCACCCACGCTTTGGCGGGCAGTTCAAGGAATGTCAGGTCTTGCTGGAGCTGGGCTTCAAGCGTGGCAAGGCCACTTTGCCCTGCTGATGTTGTATGCGTCATTGAATGGTATCCCTTTCTAAACTGACATTGGTTAAGCCAGATCGCGTTAAGTAAAACAGCGAATAACCTACTGATAGTGAGGTTTTTTATTATTGATAAATTGCATTATCAAACACTCAACATCCAATAAATGGATAGTAAACAGCAAGGTTTTGGATAATCCTCTTCGCTATTAAAAGAGTCAATAATGTCGGTCACTTATCAACCAATGAATTTCTTATATCTTATTGCGAAATTGATATAACGCCATTTTACTCGCTTGAGCTTTTATGATTTGCAGTTAGCAGGTTGAGCTGAAAAGATGTCGGAATAATTAGCTGAGGTAATATCTTTTAAGAGAGGAAATCGGCGTTAGCCGTAAAGCGTGGGGATGAAATCAGGAGTAAACGCACGGTATTCAGCGCAGAATAAAGCAAAACGGGTAACGCATAATGCGTCACCCGTTGCGCTATATATCAACTGCTTATATGACTATTAACGTCATGACAGCTTGTCAGGCACGCTGCCAACAGACAGCCCGCGAATAACGTCATTACTGCGGAATCACTTTCTCTTCTTTCAGCTTATCGAACAGCTCGGTGAATGAATCCAGCGAGCTACGATAACCGGTAAAGCCCGCTTTCCGGCTTTTGCTCATATCAGTGAACGCTTCCATTGGTCGGCCTAGATCTGCATCGGTGTGCCACCACGAAACCAGTTTGTTGATATCGGTTTCACGCAGCTGATAACGAGTGGCGATCTCTGTCCATGCCGCTTCTGCTTCCTGCATACGGTTCTCCAGCGGCATGATCTGCGCCGGATAATCCGCCGCTTCAACACCAAAATAAGCAGCCAGACGCGGCCACATCCAGTTCCAGCGGAACACATCACCGTTCACCGAGTTAAAATCTTCGTTAGCCGCTTCAGGCGATGTCGCGGCCCAAAGCAGCTGCTCTGCCAGCAAACCTGCATCCGTCACATCGACTACACCGTTCCACTGTTCTGGCGAACCCGGGAAGATGAATGGCCAACCTTTCTCACGGCACAGCGTGGCGTAGACGGCCAGCGTTTGACCCATGTTCATCGCATTGCCCAATGCGTAACCTACAATGGTGTGCGGACGATGCACGCTCCAGCGGTAATCATATTTTTCCGCACCCGCAAACACTTCATCTTCCTGCGCGTAATAGAAGTTATCAACCGGCTGACGTCCCTGCTCTTCACGGAATGGTGTGACCGGCACCGCGCCTTTACCGTAGGCTTCGAACGGGCCGAGATAGTGTTTTAGTCCGGTGATCAGTGCAACATGCGCGCCTTTTAGGCGATCGCCTAACGCTTCGATCACGTTACGCACCATCGCACCATTGACGCGGATATTCTCTTTTTCAGTGTCCTGACGTGCCCAAACGCTGAAAAACAGGGCATCCGGCTTCACATCTTTTAATGCTTCGCGAACGGCAGTTTCGTCAGTTAAATCAGCGGTCAGGCTGGCGCAACCTTCTGGAACGGCGCCACGTCCCCGCGAAAGGCCGCTGACCTGCCAGCCTTCATGCAATAATTTTTCTGCTAATGCACGACCATTAACCCCACTGATACCGACAATCAAAGCGTGTTTCTGCATTTCAATTCTCCTCATTTTGCGTATTTACTAGCTTAATAGAGAATTTAAGGCTTATCTGTGTCATTTTTTCACAGCATTCCCAACTTGAGTTCATCAATCTATGCACGATCAGCGTTTAAAAGACATTATCCCGTTCGTTGCCAGCGTAGAGCGCGGCAGCTTTACTGCCGCAGCCCAGCGTTTGCATGTCACAGGTTCAGCCATCAGTAAAAGCGTCAGCCGACTTGAGGCACGACTGGGGTCGCGCCTGTTGGAGCGCACCACACGCAGCCTGCGCCTGACTGATGCCGGAACCGCTTACTACCAGACCTGTATCCGTATTATGGAAGAACTGGCGGAAGCTGAATCAGTATTAGCCGCGCAGCGCACTATTCCATCCGGTCGCTTGCGGTTGGCAATGCCCAATACCTATGGCCGATTAAATGTCATGCCGCTACTGATCCCGTTCTGCCAGAAATACCCCGAACTGGAATTAAGCCTTAGCTTTTCGGATCGCTTTGTTGACCTGTTTGATGAAGGCATTGATGTGGCTATTCGCATTGGTGAAGTACAGGACCTACCGGAATCGTTGGGATTTCGCTGCATCGGCCGGGAACGTATGGTGTTTTGCGCTTCGCCGGATTACCTCATTCAGCAAGGTCGGCCGCAGAACGAAAGCGAATTGCTACAACATCGCGCCATTCTTTACGAGCGCGTGGATGGCTCCCCCAAGCCCTGGCTGTTTATTAATGGGGAGGGCTATCCCACCTGGCGAACGCTACCGCATCGTATGGCGCTTGGAGACGTTGATGCGCAAGTTCAGGCCGTCTGTGCCGGATTGGGCGTGGCGCAAATGCCATCATGGTTGATTCGCCGCGCGCTTGATAACGGTGATTTGGATGTGATATTACCCGACCTTCAGCCGGATGGATTGATGCTGACATTAGTCTGGCCGCGGCGTAAGCAGCTCTTACCGAAAGTGGATGCGCTGTTAGGGACGCTGGCGGCGTTAGTGATTCGTTGAAAGCGCTCTTTTGCGCATGTTGTCAGGCGTGAGAGAGCGTGTTAATCGCTTACCCGCTGTGGGGAGTAATTCCTTCACTATCCCCAATAAAGGGATATGAGTTAACGCTCCCGACAAGGGCAAAAAGTCTTCTATAGGATGACATCTGCCCTCGGCACTTCATCACTTTAGCGGCGGTTTATTGCAGAGAGCGTAATAGTTGCGCTTTACGCTGACGTTGGTCACACCAGACGGTAAATATTCCCGCCAGGGCAACAATAGACGCGCCCATTAATGTTGAAGGCCCAGGCAGGCTATTCAGGAAAAGATAACCAATCACCATCGACCACACCAGCGTGGTGTAATCAAATGGCGCTAATAATGAAGCATCGGTGTAGCGCAAACTCATCGTTACCAGAATTTGGGCCATGCCACCAAAGAAGCCGCAGCCAACCAGCAGTAATAGATGAAGCGGTGTAGGCATTTTCCAGCCAAACAGCGCGCTTGCCAGACCAATCATCATGGTCATTAACGAAAAATAGAACACAATGGCACCGGGTTTTTCGATGCCGTTAAGAAAGCGAATTTGTACGTTAGACGTGGCAGAACAAAGAGCAGCGATCAGAGCAAACAGCGCGCCTAATCCAGCACCGGTTGCCTGGCCTTCCGCTGCAAAAAAAGAGCCGCTAGCGGTCAGGTTTGCCGAAAGCATAATAATGATGCCGGAGAAACCGACGAGAACAGCCAACCAGCGGGATAAGCGCACATTTTCCTTCAACAGCAACGCCGCCATAATCACCGTAAATAGCGGCGCAGCGTAGCTAATGGCTGTGGCATCAGCCAGAGAAATATATACCAGTGCCATATAGTTAAAATACATGCCACCGGTACCGGAGAAGCCGCGAATAAGATGACCGAAGATATTTTTGGTTTTTATACTTTCAAGCACATTACCTTGAATCTTTAGCCAAATTAATAAGGGAATTAATGCCACAAACGATCGGAAAAATATCACTTCACCCGTGGGGATATTACCTTGTAATGCTTTTACGCACGCCAGCATTAATGTCGCACACAGGGCTGAAGAGATTTTCAGCAAAACCCCAAATCTGGCATTCATTTTATCCCCTTCAATAACGTTCATTCTCAGGCGCAGCCATTTCCCACACCAGGATCGGGATTACCATAGGGCGCAGCCGCTAAGAGCCGATAAGATAATTTTGTTCTGCCCGGATAGTTTTTGCTTATCACGGCGGCGTGAAGCGCGCTTTGATGGTCATATAATTAGCCTATCTCCCGACACTGTTTACCTCTTACCCTCCACCAGACAAAGTCGATATAGTCCAGAAATGTCGTCATAACCGAACTAATAACAGTGACGTTTTACGCCGTCAGGCTATATCGCCTGCTGCGCAACATCAGCCATGGGAAATGCACAATGACTTTGAAAAAATACGTCTGTTTGGCAATGGCCTTACCGTTAACCTTATCGGTCTTACCGGCCAAAGCCGATCTGTTGTCAGACATTCAATCTCAGGGCGAACTTAAATGTGCCGTCTATTCCGATGTGCCACCGTTCTCCGCTCCCGATCCTAAGACACGTCAACTCGTCGGCATGGATGTTGATCTCTGTAACGCGCTGGCTAAACAGATGGGCGTGAAATTGCAACTGATGCCAACCTCAATTGAAGCGCGTATTGCCGTCATTGCCACCGGCCGCGCGGATGTCTTGATTGCCAACCTTGCTTATACCAAGACCCGCGGTAAGCAGATTCAGTTCAGCGACCCGTATTACGTTGCCAAAGAAATGTTGCTGGTGAAAAAACCCAACGCAGACAAAATGCTGGCAGATTTCAAAAACAAGCGTATCAGTGCCACCAAAGGCACCACCTCTGAGCAATCCATTGTGCTGAAAGGCGGCAAACCGCTGACTTTCCAGGATGCAGCTTCAGCTTTCCTGGCGCTGGAACAGAACAAAGCGGTGGGCTTTGTGACCAACACCATGACCGGCATCAAGATGATTAATCAGGCGAAAAAAGAGGGTATCGACCTGGCGATGATCAAAGAGCCGATGGCGCTGGAACCAATTGGTATCGGCATGAAGCGTGATGAACCGGCGCTGCTGGCTAAAGTCAATGACAGCCTGAAAGCCATGGACGATGACGGTACTATTGATAAGATTTGGGCCACCTGGATTGGACCAAACACTGAATACAAAATGGTGCGTGAGGAGCGCGTACAACCGCTTGCCAGCCTGAAATTCGAAGCCCTGGAATAACCGATGGATCGCTTGTCCAGAGAAGTGGCGTATTCCGCAACGGATAGTCCGGCAACCCTGTCAGAAAACATCCGGCTCTCGACCATGGGCAGTCGCGCCTGGCTGATAGAAGCGCCAGGTGCGTTTGACCTCCCCGCTCAGCGTCGTATCTGGTCGTTGGCGCGTATCCTGGCGAGCAGTGAAGATGTCGAGTCGCTGATCCCAGGCGTAACCAACTTACTGGTGCTGTTTCGCGCCACGCCCGCCGATCCCGACGTCATCCACCAGCGCTTGCGGGTCAGTTGGCAAGCGGCGCAGGCGATACATCCGCAGGGAAAATTAATCGAGATCCCGGTCTGCTATGGCGGCGAACACGCTACCGATCTGGATGCGGTTTGCCGTCATACGGGGTTGTCAGCGAAAGAGGTTATACGCCGTCATTACCAAGGCAGCTACACCGTTTTTGCCTTGGGTAGCGCACCTGGCTTTGGTTATCTGCATGGCCTGGATGCTTCCCTGGCGACGCCGCGTAAAAAAGTGCCCTCCCTGAACATGCTAAAAGGCACTGTAACCATCGGCGGCCCACAAGCGGGTGTTTCAGTCCTGACCGGACCCAATGGCTGGAATGCAATTGGCTATGCAGAACTCGACGTGTTTGATCCCTTGTCAGACGTTCCGGCCTTAATGGCACCGGGTGACAGCATAAGGTTTGTGCCAGAGAGGATTGAACTGTGATAATCATTGAAAAAACCGGCGCGCTGAACACAGTGCAAGATCTGGGCAGACGTGATTATCGCCACCTTGGGGTATCGGTAAGCGGCGCAATGGATACGCTGGCGCTGCGTGCCGGTAATCTTTTGCTGGGTAATGAAGAAAATGCCGCGGCGATTGAAATACAAGTTTTTCCTTTTCGGGTACGTTTTCAGGCTGACACCGCCATTGCTTTAACCGGCGCTGATTGCCGTGCTCAACTCGACGGCGTTGACTTACCGCCGTGGTGGGGCTGCAACGTTCGAAGCGGGCAGGTACTGGAATTGCGCTACCCGCGCCATGGCGCACGCGGCTATCTCTGTGTGGCGGGCGGCATTGATGTTCCTGTGGTGATGGGATCACGCAGTACCGCGCTGCGCGGTGGCTTTGGCGGTTTTGCTGGCCGTCAGCTCGAACGCGACGATGTACTGACATGGGGTGAAAGCCAGACACCAGGCTTACCGGAGAGCGGGATTGGCATCGAACCCCCCTCTTCTGCTTTGCGCCACGCTTTCCCGTTGAACCGCAGCGGCCAGCGCCTGATTCGTGCCATTCCCTCCGGTGAGTACGCGCTATTTTCCGCAGACGCTGAACGCTTTTGGCAGCAACCATGGCAAGTTTCACTTCAAAGTAACCGCACCGGCTATCGCCTGGCGGGCGAACCGATTTTACCGTCAACGACTGTTGAGATGCGCTCTTACGGTTTGATTCCTGGCATTGTGCAGGTTCCTCCCGCTGGCGAACCGATTATCCAACTCAGTGATGCCAATACGGCGGGCGGTTATCCGAAAATTGCCTGTGTAATTGAAGAAGATCTCTGGCAGCTGGGGCAAGTTCAGCCGGGTCAGTTTATCCAACTCATTCAGGCCACACATCAGGATGCCATTGTTGCCCATGAAGCGATCAATCACTGGCTGGCGCGCCTACGCGTCTGGCTGCTTCCGCTCAAACGCGTCGTGGGACATTAATTTTTAACAGGAGAACAGCATGAAGATCGATGTGAATTCCGATATGGGCGAAGGTTTTGGCGTCTATCAGCTGTGCGATGATGAGGCTCTGATGAAGGTGGTCTCTTCCGCCAATATCGCCTGTGGATTCCATGCGGGCGATCCGGCCATCATGACGCGCATGGTGCGGCTGGCAAAAGCGCGCGGGGTGGGTATTGGTGCGCATCCCGGTTTGCCAGATCGCCAGGGTTTTGGCCGCAAAGAACTGCCTTTTTCACCCGATGAAATTTGCCAACAGGTGATCTATCAGCTGGGCGCGCTGAGCGCCATTGCCCGCGCTGAAGGTACGCGAGTTTCGCACGTCAGTTTCCACGCAGCGATGGGCAATATCATTAACCGCGACGAATCGCTGGCGATGCAGGTCATGCAAGCCATTGCACGCCTCGATGCTGAATTGATCATTTTTTCACAACCCGATACCCATACCGAACGCGCGGCTCTCGCCGCTGGCTTAAAAAGCCTGACGCTGTTTCTTGCCGACCGCGCTTACGATAAGCACGGCCAATTGGTGCCGCGTAGCATTCCCGGCTCGGTGATTAAAGATGATGCAGCCGTGCGCGCTCGTGTGCGCCAATTTTTGCAAGAAGGCACGGTAAACACCTTTGACGGCACGCTGCTACCGCTTCGCGCACGTTCAATTCTGGTACACAGCGACACGCCGGGTTCGGTCGAACTGGCCACGCTGGTACGCAGTGAAATTGAAGCCAATGGCGCAGAAGTTGCCCCAGCGGCGTCCGTTTTAGCGGAGTAATTTATGAATATTCGGCGGCTGAAGTCTTTTATCACCATTGTCGATATGGGCAGCATAACGCGTGCCGCCGATGCCTTACACATCGCGCAACCTGCACTGAGTCAGCAACTGGTTGCGCTTGAGGAGCATTTCAAGCGCAAGCTGCTGATTCGTAGCCAGCAAGGCGTGGTTCCGACTGAGGCGGGCAACGTCCTTTATGGCCACGCTAACGTCATGTTGCGCCAGTTTGCTCAGGCCGAGCTGGATGTGCTGGATGCTGGACAAGCCCTTTCGGGTCGCGTTTCGGTGGGGCTTGCTCCTTTCAGCATTGCCGCCACGCTGGCAATGACGTTGCTGACAGAGATGCGCCAGCGCCATCCTGGCATTTTGCTGCATTTGGTGGAAAGCGTGGGTCAGGCTTATAGCGAACTCGTCGCCAATGGGCGGTTGGAAATGGCGCTGCTGCATGGTCGAGGCGGTATCAAGGGGCTGAATTACGAGCCGCTGGTTCAGGAAGAGTTTTTCTTTGTGGCACACGCTAATTTTGACTTTGATGATGATGGCGGCCCGCTTCAGGTTAAACAGCTCAGCACTTTGCCGATGCTGCTTCCGCCTGCGTATAACTTTGTCCGACGCGCTATCGACGAGGCTTTCAGCCTGAATAATATGTCGATTAATGTGGTCGGTGAACTGGAAGCGGTGAAAAGCATTGCCCGCGGTGTCGACGCCGGTCTGGGTTGTACCATCATGCCAAAAGCCATTGCAGAGCGAATTCAATCAGAATCACGTGACGTGGTCATCCGTTCTTTGGCTGGCCCGGCGATTAACGAAACGCTGTCGCTGTGCATCTCCGATCGCACGGCACTTTCTGAGCCAGCGGCAGCGGTGCGTGAGCTGCTGCTGGAGTTAACGGCGGGATTGAATTAATGGGGCACATTATGTGCCCCGACAGGATTACAGCATCGCCTCTTTGCGGCAGTTAATCAGCAGCTCCGCTACCGACAAGTTGTTTGGCAGCCGCAACAACAGCTCCACCATCTCAGCAAGATCGTCCGGTTGCGTCATCTCTTCACGACTGATTTCTGTCTCGCCCAACGTCATATCAGTCGCGATATAACCGGGGCAAAGTGCGGTGGCGCGTACGCCGTGATCCCAACACGCCTGACGAATACCGTGAGTGAGTGCCACGACGGCAAATTTGGTCATGGCGTAACCGACATTACTCCCTACTCGACGTCCGGCCAGCGAAGCGACATTAATCACTCGCCCTTCGCCGCAGTCGATCAAAAATGGCAGCGCAGCACGGCTTAGCCGCAGCGGGCCTTTGACATTGATCTGCCACATATCATCCAGCGCCGTTTCGTCCTGATCCATCACCTGTACGCGCGGGTTGATCCCGGCACAGTTAACCAGCGCATCCAGCCGTCCCCGTTGTTCAAGCGTGTCAGCTACCCACTTTTCACCGGAGCCGGCCACGCTGGCGTCGTAAGAAAAGAGATGCAAATTAGGCTGTGGCGCTAACGCAGAGGGATTGCGGACGCCAGCAGATACAATAAAACCGGCCTGAAGCAGGCGCTGTGTAATGGCTAAACCGAGGCCGCGCGCGGCCCCAGAAACCATCACCACACGTGATGATGCAGTCAACATGCAAACTCCTTAGTGGCAACCGGTACAGAAAGCAGTAATGCGATCACAGCCTGTTTGCAGACGCTCCATGCTGGTGGCATAAGAGAGGCGGAAATAGGGACTCATGCCATACGCCGCGCCTGGCACCGTCACCACATGCTGTTCTTCAATTAGCGCCATCACAAAGTCGGCATCGTTACTGATTGCCCGGCCACCCGCCGTGGTTTTGCCCACGAAGGCAGCAATATTAACGAAAAGATAAAAGGCGCCCTGCGGCGTATGGCAATGCACACCGGGAATGCTATTAAGGCGACCCAGCACATAATCGCGGCGTTGACGGTAAATCTCAGCGCGCTCTTTAAGCAGATCCTGCGGGCCATCCAATACGGCCACCGCCGCAGCTTGCGTAAGCGTGGTAACACCGCCACTGTTCTGTGTGTTGACGTTGCTCATCGCCTTGATCAAGGGCAGCGGGCCGCCGCAAAAGCCTAAGCGCCACCCCGTCATTGAATAAGCTTTTGAAACACCGTTAACGGTAAGTACCCGGTCATACAAACGCGGTTCTACCTGCGCCAGCGTCCAAAATGTTACGCCGTCGTAGATCAGATGCTCGTAAATATCGTCGGTGAGGATCCACACCTGTGGATGACGCAGCATCACATCGGCGATGGCCTGCATCTCTTCACGCGTGGCCACTGAACCGGTTGGATTGCTGGGGTAATTGATCAGCAGCCATTTGGTATTTGGCGTGATAGCAGCATCAAGATCGGCAGCCAGCGGCTTGAAGCCGTTCTCTTCATGGCATGCCACCGGCACAGGTGTTCCACCCGCAAATTTCACAATATCGGCATAGCTGATCCAGGATGGCGTGGGGATCACCACTTCATCGCCAGGATTGATGGTCGCCATCATCGCATTGAAGATGATTTGTTTAGCCCCACCCGCCGTCAGAATCTGGCTGATATCGTATTTTAATTCGTTATCACGCAGGAATTTACGTTGAATCGCGGCACGCAGTGCGGGTGTGCCGTCGGTAGGAGGATAACGCGTATCACCTGCTTTAGCGGCGGCGTAGGCAGCGTCGATCGCATGGTCTGGCGTCGGGAAATCGGGTTCTCCGGTAGAAAGACCGACGACATCAACCCCTTGAGCGGCAAGGTCGCGCGCCTTTTGGGTCATTGCCACCGAGGCAGAAACGGAAACATTTTTTAAGCGATCAGCGATATCAGGCATGGTAGCGATATTCCAGGTTGCAAAGTCGGCTTGAAACCGCGCGGAATATCCGCCTGGCAGGCATTCGCGCAGTGTGATGTTGTCAACAAAGAGGCAGAAGGTGACTTCCGCTGAGCATAAGTTGCAGGGGGCGGGCACAGTTAATAGTGCTTTGTTGTGGCGACATAACACAAAGCAATAGTTAACTTGCGATGCAACGTCACTGTGATTTTTATCGTCAAAGCGACGGCGAGAAAGGCGAGCAATGAAAATAGCCATAGCGGGAATGCATAGGCGTATCGCGAAAATGTATTGGGTGTTTATGGCGTAATCATATTAACGTTTTGTGACGCCCAAAATAGAAATTAAGCCTTTTAATTTCAATAAATTATAATTCCACGCAATTCTCTACCCTACATAAATCCTTATTGCCGTCTTGCCTTCACCTGACGGCCTTAGCGCCCTTGTCTGGAGGAAGTATGATGGCTGACATCTCGACGCCGTTGGTGCAGGTTAGAAAATTCCGGGTTTGGCAGTCACCCGCGTTGTTAATTATTCCGTTGCTCGCTTTTCAGTTGTTTTTCTTTTTCGCACCGGCTATCCGGTTAATGTTATTTAGCCTGATGACCCAAACGCCGGAAGGCGATATAGGTGCCCCGCTCACGTTCAGCCATTACCTGCACTTTTTTAGCGTCGCGCTGTATAGCGATGTGTTGTGGAATACCTTGCGTATCAGCGTCATTACCGCGCTGATCGCCTCAATACTGGCTTATCCGGTTGCTACCGTACTGGTGCGAGGACAAGCCTGGGTAGCACGCATCATGACGTTAGTGATCATTGCGCCGCTGGCGGTCAGCGTTGTGGTGCGCGCGTATGGCTGGCAACTGATTTTAAATAATGGCCCAACCGGTTTACTCAATTACGTGTTACTGCATTTAGGACTTATCGATCGGCCAAACGCCCTGATGTTCACCGACTGGGCGGTGATTATCGGTTCACTGCATATTTTCTTTCCGATGATGGTGCTGCCGTTGGCCTCGGCACTGGGCAAAATCGATGCCAATCTGCCCTTTGCTGCCCGCACGCTTGGCGCACCTGCCTGGCAAGTTTTCTTTCGCATTACTCTACCGCTGAGTCTGCCCGGATTGGTGGCAGGCATGACGTTGGTGTTCTCACTGGCGGCAGGTTCCTATGTCATTCCTGCACTGATTGGCGGGCCCCGCGCGCAAATGCTGGGCAACCTCGCCGAGCAGCAGATTGTAGCCGTGTATGACTGGCCGTTCGGCGCCACCATCGCCACCATTTTGGTGTTTATCGTCATCGCCGTGAACACCTTGTCGATGAAGCTATTGGGTGGGCGTCGTCTGCCGGGAGCCAATACATGATCCCTCGCCTGCAAGGATTAAGCGGTTGGCTGCTTTATGGTTTTGCTGCCGCCATGATGGTGTTCATCCTGACGCCTATCTTACTCATCATGTTTATCTCATTCTCTGATGGCTATTTTGTCAGCTTTCCGCCGAGCGGTTTCACGCTCGACTGGTATAGCAAGGTTTTGGGAAATCAGGAGTTTATCGATGCGCTGTTGTTCAGCACGCTGCTCTCTTTAGGCACTACCGCGTTATCGCTGCTGCTCGGTGTGCCTGCTGCCATCGCGCTGGTAAGAGGCAACCTGCCGTTTGCCTCGTTAGCCAAAGGGTTGCTGCTTTCGCCGCTGATCTTCCCGGTATTGATTACGGGCCTGGCGCTGCTGCAGCTCTTTACCGGTTACGGCTGGGGCAACGCCAAACTCAACCTGCTGCTGGCGCATACCGTAGTGACAACGCCCTATGTGGTACGCACCGTGATCACCAGCCTGGAATTAGTCAATCCCAGTCTGGAAGAAGCTGCCCGCACGCTCGGCGCGACGCGCTGGGCGACATTTTATCGCGTGGTGTTGCCGCAAATTGCGCCTGGCGTGGTCTCCGGCGCCATTTTTTGTTTCATGGTCTCCTTCGATAATTATCCCGTCTCCATGTGGTTGGCGGACTCCGAAAACACGCCAGTGCCAGTGGTGCTTTATCGCCAGATTGGCACGGTATTCGATCCGTCGGTGGCCACCATGTCGACGTTGATCATCCTGCTGGCCACCGTGGTGGTGGTCATGCTGGAAAAAATGGTTGGCCTGCGTCGCGCGATGGCCGCGTAACTGTTCACCTCAGAGGAATCACTATGACATCCATGAAACGCCGGACGTTTATCAAAGCCGTGGCAGGCGCAGCGCTGCTGCCTTACATCCAGGTTAAAGCCAACGCCGCCGATCGTGTGTTGCAGGTTGGCGTCTATAACTCCGCGCAGGGCGCACTGATCAAGCAAAAAGTCCTGCCTGATTTCGAAAAAGAATATCATTGCAAAGTCTTGACCACCGAGGGCGCGACGCTGGCGAACATTGCGGCTTTGCGCGCGACCAAGGCGAAGCCGGTGTTCAGCGTGATGTCGATGGATGATATCGGCATACCGCAGGCAAAAGCGGAAAACCTGATTGAGCAATTGCCCGCAGAAGGCATCCCAAATCTTAACAACGTCTTTGATCGGTACGTACTCAGCGACCGCTATGGCGTCGGCTTTTCGGTCTCAATGGCTGGTCTGTTTATTAACCCACAGATGAGCCAGCCGATTGCCAGTTACAACGATATTTTCAATTCTCACTATGCGCATCAGATGATCCTCAACACGCCAAAAAATACCCAGAGTATTTTGATGCTCATCGTGGCGGCGTCGCTGGCGACCGGCAAACCGTTTCAGGAAGCGCAATACGATATCGATAAAGCCTGGGACAAACTGGCAGAGCTGAAAAACAACGTCATGACGGTGTATGACGGCGAAGCGCAGGTCATGATGGTGGCGCAAGGGCAAGCCATGATCGGCGGCATCGAATACTCCAAAGCCATTTACCCACACACCAAAAAGGGCATTCCGCTGGATATGACCTTCCCCAAAGAGGGCGCGTTTACCGGTATCAACGGCCTGGCCTTGGTGAAAGGCGCTCCGCAGCGGGAGTTGGGCCTGGCGTGGATCAATCGTCTTTTGGAACCTTCGGTACAGAAAATGTTGGCAGAGGTGACACTCAGCGCGCCAACCGTGCGTGGCATTGAGTTTGACGAGGCGACACTGAAATATCTGGCTTATCCCGAAGCCAAAATGCAGCAACTCAACCTGTTTACGCCTGACTGGACCTCTCTCATCCCGCGCCGCGCCGAGCTGCTTGAGCGTTACAACCAGACCTTTAATGCGTGAGGATGACAATGCAACGATCTTTTGACGTTCAACTCGACAATCTCAGTAAGTATTACGGCAAAAGCATGGCGGTTGAGAACGTCTCATTGACGGTCAATGCTGGTGAAATTCTTGCCCTGCTGGGACCCAGCGGCTGCGGTAAAACCACCTGTTTACGCATGGTGGCGGGATTAGTTACACCGACCTCCGGCGACATTCTGGTCGGGGGTCGTTCGATACTGGACACCGCCGTCCATCGCCGTAATATCGGCCTGCTGTTTCAAAACTATGCCTTGTTTCCCCACATGACTGTGGCGGAAAACGTCGCATTTGGATTGAAAATGCGCGGCATGTCGCGCAGTGATTATGACGATCGGGTAAGGAAAGCGTTGGATATGGTCCAGCTCACCTCTTTTTGCGATCGTTTCCCGGCGCAGCTTTCAGGCGGTCAACAACAGCGTGTTTCACTGGCGCGAGCACTGGTGATTGAACCCGATATGCTGCTGCTCGACGAACCTTTGGGTGCACTGGACAAGAGTTTGCGTGAAAGCATGCAACTGGAGATCCGCCAACTGCAACAGCGTCTCGGGCTTACCACAATCATGGTAACGCACGATCAGGATGAAGCCTTGACCATGGCCGATCAGATCGCCGTGATGCAGGGCGGCCGACTCGAGCAGCTGGCCTCGGCGACCGAAATTTATCAAAAACCGGCCACCGCTTTTGTCGCGGGTTTTATCGGTGCTTCGAATTTCCTCTCTGCCCGCCTGGTGCGCCGTGACGCTGAAGGTAGCGAGCTACAAACAGCAGATGGCCTGAAACTTTCCGTAGCAGGCGCACCCGCTGCCGACAGCGCATTGACGGTCACTATTCGTCCAGAAGCGATTCGCCTACAACCGCTGACACCGCAGACCGCCCGCACTTCCCATAACGGCGTAATAGCTGAAGTGGCGCAGGTGATTTATCGCGGTTTCATGTTGCATTACGATCTGCGATTACCCAGCGGAGAAAAACTTATCGTCTGGAAGCAGACACAAGGCGAACCGGGCAATCCCGCATTTGCTCCTGGCGAACAGGTTTATGCGCATTGGTCACGAGAAAGTAATCATGTCATCAGTGGCTGAGACTGGGGTTTTGCACTTAAAGAGTGCATGCCGCCGCTGTGGTCAAAACGGGCCGCTGCGTTAAGCACGTGATGCTACTGATGCTTATGGATAAATAAGCACTCATTTGCACACGTTGGCACTGATCTTGCGTGTATCAAGCTACACGTTATGAAATGAGTATGTGCTTATGAATCTTCGCCGCTTGAAATACTTCATTAAAATCGTGGATGTCGGCAGCCTGACGCAAGCTGCTGACATTCTGCATATCGCGCAACCCGCTTTAAGTCAGCAGTTGGCGACACTGGAAGGCGAGGTCAATCAACAACTGCTGATTCGCACCAAACGTGGTGTGACGCCTACCGAGGCCGGTAAGATTCTGTATGCCCATGCGCAGGCGATATTGCGCCAATGCGATCAGGCGCAGAGCGCTATCGACGGCGCGGGCCTGGAACTATCCGGGCATGTTTCCGTTGGCCTCGCGCCGGGAACGGCGGCACAACAACTGGCGCTGCCCTTGATGGCCGAAGTGAACCGTCAGCATCCCGGCATCGTGCTCTATTTCAATGAGAACTTCGGCACTACGCTGAGCGAACTGATTATGAATGGACGCATGGACATGGCAGTGATTTATGACAACCGCAATATTCATGGCCTGCGTTTTATTCCCTTGATGAAAGAGGATTTGTACTTTGTTTGTCCTAACAGCATGGGCAAGCCGGTAAAGGAAATGACGCTGGCTGATGCAGCGCGTGATGATCTGTTCCTACCGCGCATCTATAACATCATGCGTAAAGTGGTGGACGATGCCTTTATTCAGCAAGGCCTGAGCTACCGCGTTAAATGCGAGATAGAGTCGCAAACCACGCTCAATGCTGCGCTTGCAGCGGGTATGGGTTGTACCATCATGCCTGAATCCGCGGCACGCGGTATGGTGAAAGCCGCTGACGCCTGGATGGCAAAAATTATCGAGCCCGATGTTCAGACCTCGCTCTCCTTCTGCATGTCCGATCACCTGCCGCTCTCGCAACCTGCCGAAGCGGTGAAAACCATTCTGCTGTCACTGATGGCGCGACGCACCACCGACAACCGACCCTTGACGCTGGTGGGATAATAAGACGCGCTTATTGCCGCAAAGCGAAACCCTCTTACTCGCGGTGATGGACATCGCGCTAGAGTGGCAATATTGCGCATCCCGGCGCGTGCTGCCGGTGAGGCGCTGTATCACTAAAATCGCCTGCGATGGAATGGATATGGAAAAAAACCTACTTGCCCTCAAAGAATTACGCCAGGTTGCGCAGAAAATGCGCACCTCTGGTTTGCGTCTGATTGAACTGAACGGCAAAGCATGGTCCGTACGACTTAAATTCGACGAAACCTGCGCTCAATTACCCCCTACGCCCCAGCCTGTTTTGTCTGCAACAGATGTTGCACCAACCCGTGTCTGCGCTCCGATGCCGGGAAAAATTATCTTGCAGCATCCGCTTCAGAATGTGGCCTATGCCCAACCGGGACAAACGGTGAAGCAGGATGAAGTATTGGCGCTGCTGAGTGTTGGTGGCTTCTACTTACCGCTGCGCAGCCCGATCAACGGAACGGTGCTGGCCGTCTCCGTAGATCAGGAACAAGCAGTGGAATATGGCTGCGAGATAGTCAGCCTGAGCGCGTCAGCCGGGGTTTTTGCATGATGCCCTCAAAATAAGTCAACGGGCAGAAAGACGGCAAGTGCGTTCTCTCCAGGAGATTACATAAAACAGTGACTGGGATGGGCGAACGCAGCAACGTGAAGTATGGCGGGTCTATAAGAGAGCCTTATTGCCTCACACCTTTAATGTCTTATACCCGCTGCGCATAACTGAATAGAGTCAGAAAACACCACAAAAACGGCAGCGCGATAAGCCACGCTGCCTTAACAGGAGAGGCACAATGCCATTTTCAGATTATAAAGTTGCGCTGGTGACTGGCGCATCCGCCGGTATGGGCGAAGCCATCGTTGAGCGTCTGTGTCAGGAAGGCATTACCGTTCATGCCGTGGCGCGTCGTAAAGAGCAACTGGCCGCGCTGGCCGATCGCACCGGCTGCATTCCTCATGCAGTTGACGTTAGCAATTTGGCAGCCCTGACTGAACTGTGCCGTGACTTGCAGGTTGATATTCTGGTGAACAACGCAGGCGTCTCTCATCCAGGATCGATTCTGGAAGCGGATGAAAACGTGATTAATACCCAAATCGACGTCAACTTGCGTGCCGTGCTGCATCTTTGCAGCCTGTTAGTGCCTGGTATGATGAAGCGTGACCGCGGGCATGTCATCAACATCACCTCCATCGCTGCTATTTATAACTTCAACGGTAATTCGGTCTATCACGCCACCAAAGCGGGCGTACATGCGTTGTCTCGCCAGTTGCGCGTTGACTGCTATGGCAAACGCGTTCGCGTAACAGAAATCTGTCCAGGTCGCGTCGCCACCGATATTTTTGGCAACGTTTCTGGTGATCATGAAGAAGCACATCGTCGCTTTATTGAAGGGTTTGAACTGCCGCAAGCTAAAGACATCGCCGATTGCGTGGCGTTTGCCCTGTCAGCACCGGTGGCGGTCAATATCGGCAACATTGAAATTACGCCAACACTTCAGGTGCCGGGTGGACTCTCAACCATGCGCCCAGGTGATGCAGTCGCCTGATTGACTGACTAAGAGGAACAACCATGGCACTCGATTTCTCCGCCGTAATGACGGGCCAATTTGGCCAGATGATCGTAAAGGGTGCGGTAGTCACTCTGGAGCTGGCGTTGGGTGCCTGGCTGCTAGCCATGTTCGTTGCGCTGATTCTGGTTGCGGTGCGCCTGTCGCCAAGCCGGTTAGCACAATGGGTAGTCGCTGCCTATGTTTCGTATCACCGTAACGTGCCCACGCTCATTCAATTAATGATGTGGTATTTCGCTATTCCTACTCTGCTGCCGGAATCGGTGCAGATGTGGATCAACGACTTCAACGCTGAGTTTCTCTTTTCACTGTTTGCGCTGGGACTGTGTCAGGCGGCCTATTTCTCTGAGGATATCCGCAGCGGTTTGCGGGCCATTCCAGACGGTCAAAACGAGGCCGCTCGCGCACTGGGAATGGGTTACGTCCGCGCCCTGCGTTCGGTGATCCTGCCACAAGGCATCCGAAATGCGTTACCCGCCATCATCAACCACACCGTATTGCTGTTTAAAAATACCAGTCTGGCGATGGTGATTGGCGTGGCAGAGCTGACCTACGCGACAAAAGATATCGAAAATCAGACCTTCCGTACCTTTGAAGCTTATCTGGTCGCCACGGTAGGTTATCTGGCCTTCTCACTGATGTTGATGGGCGCAGGTGCGCTTCTGGCGCGTCGCTTCCAGCGTGTGTATGCGAGGTAATCACGATGTTTGACGTTTTCACTATCCTGCACGACAACGGCATGCTGTTACTGATGGGACAGTATCCTAACGGCCCGCTAGGCGGCGTACTCTGTACTTTGCTGATCTCCTTGCTAGCGGTGTTATTTGCCTTTCCGGTCGGTGTCCTTCTCGGCTTAGCCCGGCTTTCGCCGTGGCGCTGGCTGCGTTGGCCCGCTGCCTGTTGGGTTTACCTGCTGCGCGGTATCCCGCTGATGATGGTGGTTTTCTGGACCTATTTTTGCGTTCCTTTATTGATTGGTCACAACATCAGTGGTTTCACCACCATGCTTTGCACGCTGGTTATTTATGAGAGTGCCTATATTGCTGAAATCGTCCGCGGCGGTATTCAGGCCCTGCCACAAGGGCAGTATGAAGCCTCTCGTGCGTTGGGGATGGGCCACATCAAAGCTTTGCGAATGGTGATCCTGCCTCAGGCCTTATTCAACACGCTGCCAAGCCTGGTAAGCCAACTGGTTTCAGTCATCAAAGACAGTACCTTGGGTTATGTCATCAATGTTCCTGAGCTGACGTATGCCGCTAATCAGGTGAGTAATCAGTTGCTGACCAAGCCTTTTCAAGTCTTCGCTATTGTGGCGGTGAGTTATTACATCATCTGCTTCAGTCTGACCTGGCTGGCAAACCGGCTGGAAGCGCACATTGCCGATAAACGCCGTAACGAACGCTCGGAACGTGGCGACCTCGCTGCACCGAGGGTTCTCACTCATCCTCATCTCAATAAGGAGCTGTCATGAGACCCATGATTATGTTCAACCAAGTGAACAAGTGGTACGGCGAATACCAGGCGTTAACCAACCTCAGCGCGGAAATTAAAACCGGTGAAGTGGTTGTGGTATGCGGCCCATCAGGTTCGGGTAAATCAACCCTGATTCGCACCGTGAACCGCCTGGAACCGATAGAGCAAGGTGAAATACTGTTTGATGGAACGGATATTCACGGCACCAGCACGCGGTTGAATCAGTTACGTACGCGTATCGGTTTTGTCTTCCAAAACTTCAACCTGTTCCCTCACGTTTCCGTTATAGAAAACATCATGATGTCGCCGATGAAAGTGTTAGGCGTTAAGCGTTCTGAAGCTAAAGAGCATGCGGGAGAATTGCTGGAGCGCGTGGGACTTTCCCATAAAGCTAACGCCTACCCCGCGCAGCTTTCTGGTGGTCAGCAGCAGCGCGTGGCGATTGCGCGCGCATTAGCCATGAAGCCGCCGGTCATGCTGTTTGATGAACCCACCTCTGCGCTCGATCCCGAAATGGTCGGCGAAGTGCTCAATGTTATGCGCGGTCTGGCGCAGGAAGGCATGACCATGATGTGCGTCACGCATGAGATGAATTTTGCTCGCGACGTGGCGGATACTATTTGGTTTATGGATAAGGGGCAAATTCTTGAAAAAGCCACACCAAAAAATTTCTTCACTGCTCCACAACATCCCCGCGCGAAAATGTTTTTAAGCGATTTGTTAGCGCATTAAGGGATAAATCCTTGTCTGTCATGATGTGCAGTTTTGATATTCAGAACTGCACATCAATAAAAAAGGTATTTTTGCCTCCCGTCATACATTCCGTCTTTCATTCTACATTCCTCCCGGTGGCAAATAATACCAATGAAGAATAGTTCCCGTTGTTTATTAAAAGGGTGAACATAAAACACGCTTTTATAATTTATAAATAAACCGCTCAAACGCTTATTTATTATTCACTTCGCCATATTTCGTAACAAACTGACCTATCTTTTTACCTGTTAAACTTATTACGGCCTTCTCTGAAGCTTATGCTGCACTTTTTTCTGCACCTAGGTGCAGAAAGTATTTGCATACGCCTGCTCGAGTTAACATAATCTCAACACGGTCTTAATGGTTGTCGAAAAGTCCATACGAATACATAACGTCAGTCACGTTGTGAGCAGTATGCGCTACAGAAAGTTTCTTTTCGTTTTCGTTTGACGTTCAATGTCGGTAACGGATGCAAACATGACTCAAGCGAATCTATGACAAAAGAAACCAAAACGCCGAAAAAACCGAAAGCCAATGCTAGCGCAGTGGCAAAACTCGCAGGTGTATCAAAATGGACAGTATCGAGAGCATTTACACCCGGTACCTACGTTGCGCCGGAGACCAAAGAGAAAGTGATGAAAATTGCGGCTGAGTTAGGATATCGCCCTAATTTACTGGCGCGCAGCTTGACCAAAAAAAATACGCATATCATTGGTATTGCTATAGATGAGTTGAAAAACCCTCATTCAATGCAGGTACTAAATGCGGCAACCAAGGCGCTACAGGCAAGAGGTTATCTTGCGCTAGTGCTGAATATTACTGCCGGTGAGAATTATCAATCGGTGATACAAATGGCCGATCAGCTACAGGTTGATGGCATTCTGTTTGTTGCAAACGATCTGAGTAATGAGCTTCTCGATATCGCTCAAAGCCTTCACTCTGTTCCGTTGGTGCAGATATGCCGTAACAGTGAAGATCACCGCAAAATTGAAGTCGTCAATGTTGATGGTTATCAGGCGGGTCGTGAAATAGCCGCATTGCTGCTTGCTCAAGACTATACGCGGTTTGGCTATATGAAAGGGCCTGACACTGAATCCAGTCATCTGCTTCGTATGGACGGGTATCAAACAGAACTTGAAGCACATAACTGTAAAGTCGATGTTTTGCTCATTGCTGGCGGGTATGAGCGTAAGCTCGGTTATCAAATGATGGTGGATTATTTAAACAGCACACCCGTTGATAAGCGTGTTGATGCCCTGTTCTGTGAAAACGACATTTTAGCTATTGGCGCATTGGAAGCGCTTTATGAAACTGGCAATTTCCATAGCATCGCTATTGTCGGTTTTGATGGTATTGAAGAAGCCGATTCACCTGTGTGGGCGTTAACGACTTATCACCAAAACGCAGAAACGCTGATTATGGAAGCGATCAATCGACTGACGGAAAATAAGTCTTCACCCGCGAGTGAATGGCAAAGAGGAGAACTCATTATCCGGCGTTCTCATCTTAAGCAATAAAAGAGCAAGCCAGCTTGCAGTAGTCTCTAACGCTACTCGCAAGCTGTGTTTACAAAGCAACCCATTACGCACAGATAGGTTTGACTATTATTACGTAATGATCTCAGACCTAAATTAAAAAACAAAGAACCCGTATTTAAACATTACTTTTCATTTTTAACATTTAACACACCAGAGGTATCACCATGCTCAATATCATCGCATTAACCTAAGCCATTTTTAAAATAATAGACGAAAGCGTTTAAATAACTTTTGGTCCCCCAAAAGCGCTCGCTCACGTCTCAAATAAATGATGAGGCGCCTGATTACCGTGTTTTTAACAGGGTTGGTTTTCTATTGCCAATCTTCAGGGAAGTTCACTTATTCATTGGGTGAATATAAGTCGTGCTGGCAAGCATTAAGGAAATGGATATGAATCGTAGAGAAGCACTCTTTTCACTCAGTTCACTTGTGGCGACGGTAACGTTAGCGCCAAAGCTGAGTGCCAAAGAACTGCATAACGTTCCGCTTGAAACTCAATTAACTTCAGATGCTGTACCGTTACCGGCAATGACGGGCGGCTATCGGGTTCTGACCAATGAAACAGACAGAAAAAACCTGACGGCCATTTTTGATCGTCTTATTCCTGCTGACGATCATGGCCCTTCGGCCTGTGAAGAAGGGGCCATCGAGTTTATAGACGATCAGCTGGCTGGCGATTACGGTTCCGGCGCGGCGCTGTATCTGCAAGGGCCTTTGCGCCCGGAAAACGAAGAAAAATTAATGGGTTCGCCACAGTTTTTGTCAACGCCGAGAGAGCGTTATTTGACAGGTCTGCAAGCGTTGGAAGCCTGGTCTCAGGTCAATCATCACGCTTCATTTCATACCCTCAATGCAGAACAAATCGATACCTTTCTCACCATGATGGAAGCAGGGAAAATTTATCTTGGCAAGGAGGTGAACAGCCAGGCGTTCTTTGAATTAATGCTGCAAAACGTACGTGAGAGTTATTTAGCTGACCCGCTTTATGGTGGCAACAAAACCATGGCTGGCTGGAAGATGATTGGCTTTCCCGGTGCACGTTACGACTACCGCCAATATGTTGACCGTCGCGGCGAAAATTTGAAGTTAATTCCTGTAAGCCTTATTCCAAAAGATTGATTGTCGGAGCAGAGTAAATGTCACAAATAAGAAATAAAGCCGACGTCGTGATTGTCGGATTAGGCTGGGCGGGTTCCGTCATGGCAGAAGAGTTAACGCGTGCCGGACTGAACGTCGTCGCGATTGAGCGCGGTGCCTGGCGTGATACGTCAACCGATTTCCCGGTTGCCGTGGATCCTGATGAACTTCGCTGGCATACACGCCGTCAGTTGTTACAGCCGATGAGCGTTGAAACCACCACTTTTCGTAACCATAGCCGGCAGGATGCCGCTCCCGTTCGTGACTGGTCAGCCTATCAGTTTGGCTGGAACGTCGGCGGTGCAGGTACACACTGGGCCGGAATGTCATGGCGCTTTACGCCTTGGGATTTTGAAGTTGCGACGCAGACCCGCGAACGCTATGGCGCCAGTAAAATGAAGGATTTGCAGCTGCAAGACTGGGGTGTGACATATGCTGAAATGGAACCTTATTACGATCGCTTTGAGCGCATTGCTGGCACTTCCGGCATTGCAGGTAATCTAAATGGTCAGCCGCAGCCAAATGGCAATATCTTTGAGGGATCACGCAGCCGCGACTATCCAACGCCCCCCCTCAAAGATACGCACTGGTTGAGAAAGTACCGCACCACCACAGCAGGTATGGGCTATCACCCTTTCACCATTCCGGCTGGCAACCTGTCCCAATCCTATGTTAATCCACTGGGTGTCACCATGGGCCCCTGCACCTACTGCGGTTTTTGTGATTTCCACGGTTGTGGCAACTTCAGTAAATCTTCTCCTCAAGCCTGTATTCTTCCGGTGTTAATGCGTCGTCCAAACTTTAGCGTGTTGACTGAAACCGAAGTGTTGCAGGTCATCAAACATGAAGATGGAAAAACAGCCAAAGGCGTTCGCTTCATCACCAAAGAGGGTGTTGAAGGTTTTCAGCCTGCCGATGTGGTCTGTATCACTGCCTACCAAATGGACAATGTGCGCATGTTGCTGCTGTCGCAAATTGGTGAGCCATATAGCCCAGAAACCGGTCGCGGTACGATCGGACGCAACTACAACTATCAAAGCTGCTCCTCAGTCACCGGTTTCTTTGATGGTGAGTTTATGAATCCCTTTATCGGGGGTGGTGCGTTAGCGGTACAAATCGATGACTTCAATGGCGACAATTTTGATCACAGTCACCTCGATTTCATCGGTGGTGCCGGGATCATGGCCTATAACACTGATGGCCGCCCTATCCAGCATATGAACAGTCTGCGTGAAGGAACAAAACGCTGGGGAAGTGAGTGGAAAGCAGGCTATGCACGTGACTATCAGACCGCTGCCACCGTGTTTTGTCAGGGCACATCAATGCCGGTGCGCGGCGCTTACCTCGATCTCGATCCTGTCTATAAAGACCGTCATGGTCGACCGCTGCTGCGCGTGACCTTCGACTGGAACAGTAACGATATCAAAATGGTGAACTACGTTACCGAAAAAGCCAAAAGCATCATGAAGGAAGCGGGCCCCACCACCACCATCTTTGAACGCCAGACAGACAGCAGCTGGAATCCCTACTTACAAGAGAGTTCACACACCATTGGCGGCGCGGTAATGGGCGCAGATCCCCATACCTCAGCAGTAAATACTTACTTGCAAAGCTGGGATGTCCATAACGTGTTTGTCGTTGGTGCATCAGCTTTTCCTAATAACGGCGGCTATAACCCGACCATTACCGTGGGCGCGCTGGCTGTTCGTGCTGCTCAGGCCATCCATCAGATGTACATCAAAAATCCTGCTCCCTTGGTGAAAGCATAATCATGAGTACAAAAAAGAAAATTGGATACAGTCTGGCGGCGCTGGCCGTTCTGGCGGGGATCGGGGTGTTCGGCAAATTATGGCTGGTGATGGACAGCTCACGCTCTGATGTTGCTGATAATAAAACCGTGTTGGCTGACTATCGCAGTTCAGATGCAGAGGCCATTAAGCGCGGCGAATACGTCATGCGTCTTAGCGATTGCGCAGCCTGTCATGAGCAAAGTTTTGCGGGCGGATACAAAATTAATACGCCGTTCGGGGAGCTTAAAACCTCGAATATCACGCCAGACCGCGAGACCGGTATCGGCAACATGACCGAGCGCGACTTTTTCAATGCTGTACGTCTCGGCCGTGGCGATAAGGGTTTCCTCTATCCTGCCATGCCCTATACCGCATACGCCAAATTAAACGATCAGGACATGCATGATCTCTGGGCCTATGTCTCAACACTCAAACCGGTAAACCATAAGATTGATGAAAATGGTGGGATGAATTTCCCGTACAACATTCGTCTGGCGATGGCGGGCTGGAACCTGCTGTTTTTTGATAACAGCGGTTTCAAGCCTGAAAGCCTTAAAACAGCGTCAAGCAGCGATCAATTGGACCTGATTAATCGTGGAAAATATTTAGTTGATGGGCCAGCGCACTGTAGCGTTTGTCACACGGCGCGCAATGCGCTGGGCGGGGAAATCAGCAGTAAATATTTACAAGGTGGGGCGCTCGGAGATTGGTACGCACCCGACATTACCCCTAATGCACATAGCGGTATCGGAAGCTGGAGCAATAAAGAGATCGCTGAATACCTGAAGACGGGCTCAGATGGCAAGAGCGTCGCAGCCGGGCCAATGGCCGAAGCGGTTGAACACTCCATGCAATATTTCCGCGACAGCGATTTACAGGCCGTCACCGCTTATCTCAGAAGCCTTCCTGCATCCGACACGCCAGCCCCGAAGGCTTTTGTGATGGATGAAACACGTAAGAAGAACGCAGAGCTGAGCTTTGAAGTGAACTGTACCGCTTGCCATGGTGTGCAGGGCGAAGGGATCCGCGGCATGGTACCGGCGTTTGCGGGTAATAGATCAATGCTCAATAATCCGACTAACATGATAAATTCCCTGTTAAACGGTGCACGAGCTGCCAACACCGCAGACCGACCTACCGCAGCCGGAATGCCCTCTTTCGACTGGAAGATGAATGATCAACAGATGGCCGACATTCTCACCTATGTTCGTACGTCATGGGGTAATCAGGGAACGGAAGTGACGGCAGCAGACGTGGCGGCAATGCGTAAACAAACGGCGGCAAAAGAGAAACTCACGGCACCAACGTTAAAATAAATGGCGCAGCCAGCCGCAATCTCGCTTGCGGCTGGTTTGTTTTGCAGGTGCCGGGTGTGCGTTACGCCTTTCGTCTGGCGGTGTGCTGGTCTAATTCGCGGTTAAATTGTTCCGCGCTCAGGTTATCCTGCAGCGCTTGCAGCAAGAGCTGCTGTTGCGTTTTTGGCACCAATCCACCTACCGGCGGATCGGTATCCAGATTAGTTGGGAAAGAATAGCCGCGCGCCGCAACGGCAATCACGGCATTGCGCGTTTCTTCCGAAAGCGTGCTGCCTTTGAGTGAGGGATAAATCACTTTAAGGATCTGCTCATGATTGACTTCCTCCATGGGAACGCCAAACGCCGATGAGATTTGCAGCAAGTTCGCCGTTCGTACGACATCGTGCGTCGAATTATTGCCTGCGGCATGGAACAGCGCCGGGTTAAAGAATAATCCATCCCCTTTGCGCAGCGGCAGCTGGACATAATTTTCATTAAAGAAATCGACAAACTCTGGGCGACGGTAAGCGATATAGCCCAGTTCATACTGATGCGACCACGGCAATAATCGCGTTGGGCCTGATTCGAGTGGCATGTCCGTATGGGCGACGGCACCCTGTAACGTCAAATATTGCGAAAGAATTTGCGCGGGAACAGGAAATTCAGCGGCAAAGGCGCTTTGTTGAAAACCCAAATGATAATCACGGTGCGCCTGTTGCGCTTCGCCACCAGGACGAACCTGATTAACCTGCGAAGTCATGCGCCAGGCTGGCCCTAACCACGCCTGGCAGATCAAACCCAGCGTGGTATTGGCATAGTAATTCGTGAACACGTGTGGATTAGCTTCAGCCAGTTTTTGCAGAGCATTCCAGATGCGACCATTGTTGCCAGCTTTTGAAAAGTGGTCAGCCTGTACCTTGGACTTAGCCTCCTCGTGCATAATCTCTTCAAAAACCTGAGAGGCGCTGTCAATGATTTCAGTATCGCTATAGAGCCCCCGCACCACAAAAACGCCAGGCCCATAGGAAAGCGCCTTGTGTAACTCACTCAGCACCCGCTTTTTGTCTGTTGCTGCAATCTCGTCAAGCACATGCCGATCGTAAATCAATACATCAGAGGTGACTTCGCTGGCCAGCGGATAGTCGGCGCGGTCGACATGTTGGGCACAAAAAGAACTGAAATCTTCAACTGAAACCTGATCTTCATTCACGAAATATTGAGATGTCATAGCAACCTCATTTTTGACTGTTGTAGGGTACGTTTTCTGCCTCATGCCATTCTAAAGCAGAAGAATTCCTTTCCAGGTTAGCAGTTACATTGCGTTAACAGAACCTCAAAAAAACCTCACAAAACCCTCATGTGATCGCTGCCCTGTTTCATGTCAAAACGGATCGCCACGCAAATGTGCTCGCTTGTGGTGCTACACGTATTTAGGTTTCATCCAGACCGAACCCTGTTCATGGCTGTCCACAACGGCATCGACGAAAGCCACGCCTTTTAATCCATCATAAATTTGCGGTATTACGTGGGTATTCTCTGTGAGATTGCGCTTTTCATCGCGCAGCCGAAGAATTGTCGCGAAGCCTTGGTAGAGATTTGAAAATGCCTCAATGTAGCCTTCGGGATGACCGGGCGGCGTACGAGTGCGTGCTTTCGTCAAGTCGTGGAGCGTATCCCGGCCACGTTTGATAATCTGGCTATCTCCCTCCAGCGAGGTATAGAGCAACTCGTTAGGCTGCTCCTGAAACCACATCAAACTGCCTGTTTCACCAAAAACGCGCAAGCGTAAAGCGTTAGAGCAGCCGATAGCGACTTGTGATGACCAAAGCATGCCCCTTGCGCCGCCTTCATAACGGATCAGGACGTGCGCGTTATCATCCAATGCCCGGCCTTCAACGAAGGTAGCGAGATCGGCCAGTACGCTTTCGGCCTGCAGGCCAGTGACATAGCTGGCCAAGTGATAAGCATGCGTGCCAATGTCTCCGATTGAACCGCCCCGCCCATTCTTCTTAGGGTCAACACGCCATGCCGCTTGTTGATTGTTTTTAAGCTCAATGCCTGTCGCCATCCATTCCAATGGATATTCAACCTGTACCGTGCGGACTTTGCCAATCAGTCCTGCTTCGATTTTGCTCCGGGCTTCCATCACCATGGGATAACCGGAATACGTATACGTTACCCCTAAAAATCTTCCGGTACGCTGCACGACTTCAGCCAGAGCCTCTGCATCATCAAGCGTGGTGGTCAGCGGTTTTTCACAGATCACATCAATGCCAGCGTCAAGACAGGCGCGGGCGATGGGATAGTGGGTAAAATTAGGCGTGCAGATGGCGATGATGTCCACGCCATCTTCGCGCGTGCTTTCAGCGGCAATCATTGTCTGATAATCCTTGTAAGAGCGCTCTGCTGCGACAAAATTCTGTGCAGCAAAAGCATGCCCACGCTCAGGATCCACATCAAATGCGCCAGCCACTAATTCATATTGATTATCCATTCGGGCAGCGAATCGATGAATACCGCCGATATAAGCGCCTTCACCGCCGCCCACCATGCCGAGCCGGATGCGGCGACCTTTCAATGGCTGTTTATTCATGACACTCTCCCTAAATTCCAATGATTTTTCTGTTTAGCGACTGATCTGCATAGGATTTGCAGAAATCATCAAATGATCGTTCTGTCACATGAATGATCTTATCGTTGATGAAAAGCGCGCCTTCGCGTGCACCATCTTCTGGATTCTTGAAGCAACACTCCCACTCAAGTACCGCCCAGCCGTCAAAGTTATAGCCTGTCAGGCTTGAAAAAATGGCAGTGAAATCAATTTGCCCATCTCCTGGGGAACGGAACCGCCCCGCGCGGCTCGTCCAGGGCTGATACCCGCCATAGGCGCCGGTTTTCCCATTGGGACGGAACTCTGCATCCTTGACGTGAAAAGCTTTAATACGTTGGTGGTAGTGATCGATGAAGGCGAGATAATCAATACTTTGCAGGACAAGATGACTGGGGTCATACATCATATTGCAGCGTGAATGATTGCCCGTTTTTTCCAAAAAGCGTTCAAATGTCAGGCCATCATGCAGATCCTCAGTAGGATGGATCTCGTAACAAACATCGACACCCTGTTCGTCAAATGCATTGAGGATTGGCATCCAGCGTCGGACAAGTTCATCAAATCCCTCTTCAATCAGACCCTCGGGCCATTGCGGATAAGGATAAAGAAACGGCCAGAGCAAGGTGCCTGAAAAGGTCACATGCTTATCCAGCCCTAACCGGCGTGACGCTTTTGCAGCCAGCTTTAGCTGCTCCGTTGCCCAACGTTGGCGCTCCTTAGGATTGTTTCTGAGCGCAGCTGGCGCAAAACTATCAGCCGGCAAATCAAAAGCAGGATGCAAGGCCACCAGCTGACCTTGCAAATGGCTGGCGAGGTCGGTCAACGTCAGACCATATTCATTCAGGACACCCAGTATCTCATCGGCGTAAGTCTGGCTTTCAGCAGCCCGATGAAGATCGATTAGGTTTGTATTCCAACTGGGGATCTCCACGCCTTTAAATCCTTTTTCTGCCGCCCACGATGCCATGCCAGCAAGCGTATTAAAGGGTGCACTTTCTCCGGCAAATTGCGCCAGAAAAACGCCAGGACCTTTAATTGTTTTCATAACCACTCCCAATTAAAAAAGATGCACCTGCTCTATTAACAGGTGCAAAGACACAGGGAAAAGCATTCAATTTCTTTCACTTATTACGAGATAAACTCATTTAAAAAACGATGAAATGAAAATTCAACTCTAGGTTGAAAATATAATTACATCGCTAGTCAAAAATCAGCACAGAATAATTCATTGGTATTAATTATTGGACGTCAGAAAATTTTTATAATTTTCTGACGTGATAACCTGATAAGGAATCCAGGTGTAGGTTTCGACTTTCTTTTTATCCAGCAGCGCTCGGGTTACTTTAACCGCACCCGTTGCTTGCCCTTTTGCATCCTGAAATATGGAGAGCGCCATTTTTCCATTCTGAACGAATTTCAGGCCATCTGGCGTACCGTCAATTCCTGCAATAAGAATATTTTTCTTTTGTGACTGCCCTAAAGCAAGAATAGCGCCTATCGCCATTTCATCATTATTTGCGGCAATAGCATCAATGGGCGTTGCGTTCAAAAGCCAGTTGGAAACAACATCTACTGCTTCATTGCGTTGCCACTTAGCCGTTTGTTTTTCAATGACTTTCATATCCTTATGTTCTTTAATCACCGCTTCAACGGCACGCGTTCTTTCGCGCGCCTCTTCAGTAGATAACGCCCCCATGATAATCGCGACGTTGCCTTTATAATTCATCATTTTAGCCAACGCTTCCATCTCCATTTTCCCACCCAGCGCTGAATCTGAGCCAACGTAGGCCATATTTTCGGGGAGTTTGACTTCGGGTTTGCGGTTAACAAACACCAGCGGAATATTGGCACTTTCGGCCGCCTTGATCATGGGTGCCACGCCTTGCGTGTCAACAGGATTGAGAATGATGGCATCAACCCCCTGATTGATGAAGTCATCAACCTGCTGTGCTTGCAGGGCAACGTCTCCTTTTGCATCAACAAACTGGCCGTCCAGTCGTTGCTGTTTTAGCTCTTTATCCATCTGCGTACGCAAGATTGAAATAAAGTTAAGATCAAAGTTGGACAATGCAACGCCGACTTTCATCTCTTTAGCTTGGGCAGAAAAAATCATGCCGGCAGCAATACCGGTAATGGCAATGCGTTTAATGAGATTCATTATGTCACCTGTAGGTTGAGGATGTGCTTTCTGTATTTATTTTCCGGTTATAGTGATGCTTCCTGCAAAAAGACAATCCCTGGCTCTTTCCCCGGCAAAAGAAGTTCATTAAATTATCCGATAAAGGATAACGGTAATCGTTTCCTGATAAATAAAGAGTCGCATCACAGCCTAAGGTGCGATTAATTAATCAATCTGTCATAGCATTAGGTGCCGATTTTTACGTTAAAAGTGGCCCACGTTAATCAGTGAAAAGCGCTTATGATTAAAGCGTTATTTAACTAAGACGTCTCAAGTAGATAAACGCAATTTTTATGAAGATTATTAATCCTGCGTTCAAGTTCTTTAACGCCGTAATTTTCAATTTCTTCATACATGCTCAAAATCTCATGTTTACAATGTACCCGGTAACGCTTACTTCGTTTTTGCTCTTCCAGCCAGGAGAGTAGCGCTGCTTTTATCTCAGCTTCATTTTTACGAAGCGGATCGTTTCTTTCTTGCCAAATGGCCAGTAAGAAATGGCGATAGAAACCGGTTATCTCTTCCATCTTCTCTACATTTTGCATACTAAAAAGACCAGACTTTGCGGGCAGCCAATCGAAATCGGCTGCCTGATTTAAATCACAGAGGCTGTGCCGGAGCCGGCGAGTTTTCATAGCCTCCCCAGACGGACTGGTCATAATTGACCACTGAGCCCGTCATGAGTCCTGACTGTTCACTTGCCAAAAAGACGACGGCGCGAGCAACTTCATGCGGATCAATCAAGCGCCCAAAGGGCAGATCGGCTGCCGCTTTTTCCAGCCAGTTATCCTCCGCGCCATGATATTGCTTCATAATCCGATCTTCGCCTTCGGAAGCCATCCAGCCAATATTCAGTGCGTTAACCCGAATATTGTTGCGCAGCGTGGCAAACGCGGTGTTGCGCGTCAGTGTCGCCAGTGCACCTTTTGATGCGCAATAGGCTGAAATGAAAGGCTGCCCGGCCAGCCCAGACATAGAGCAGATATTCACAATGCTGCCTTTCACTTCTGTGCGTTTCATCAGCTTCACGGTTTCTTGCATCAGGAAAAACGGCCCGCGTACATTCGTCGCAAACATTTGGTCAAACAGCTCTGGAGAAGTGTCGATAATTGTCCCGCGGTCGGTCATTGCGCCCGCATTGACCAGCACATCAAGTCGGCCAAAATGCGTTTCGGCGGTTTTGATCGCTTTGCGGCAGTCCTCAACGTTTGTCAGATCCGTTTTGACAAAATGTACGGCACACTCTGGGCTGGATAACTGTTCAGCCACTGCGGCTCCCTTCTCGGCATTACGACCACACAAAATCAGGCCCGCTGCACCAGACTGTTTAAACTCTTTTGCAATTGCCGCACCTAAACCCTGCGTCCCGCCGGTGATTACGGCAATTTTTCCATCAAGAAAATGAGTCATTCGTCTTCTCCTTCAGTGAGAACATAATTTGCCTGAGCCAATGCCTTTATCAGACTGGCATAGCCGATTCTTGCGTATTCCAGCGGAGGCGCCAGTGCAGGATCCTGCTCAGCCTCCACCACAAACCAGCCTTGATAACCGGTTTCTGCCAACTCGCTGACGACCCTATCAAAGTTGATGCAGCCATCACCGGGCACGGTGTAAACCCCTTTAAGCACTGCATCCAGAAATGAATCGCGCTGCCAGTCCAGCGCGGCAAGAACCTCGGCACGAACATCCTTGGTATGTACATGGTTAATGCGATTAGCATGCTTTTTCAGGATGCTAAACGGATCGGCTCCGGCGAAAACCAGATGACCAGTATCAAACAGCAGTCCCACTGACGGGCCGGTATGCGCCATTAACAAGTCGATGTCGCGCTCATCTTCAATAGCCGTTCCCATGTGATGATGGAAAGCCAGCGGGACACCAAACTCAGCGCAGTAGTCAGAAAAAGCTGTCAGCTTTTCACCGTAGCGTTGGATTTCGCTCTCGGTTAAGCGACGACGTTGACTGAGAGGAACATCCTGACGGTTTTGAATCGTTCCGGCCGTTTCGCCATACACAAGGCATGCCGCACCGCAATCTTTAAACAGTTGCAACTGTGGCGTTACTTTCGCGATTTCACTCTCCAGGTCGTTATCCAGCAAAGTGCCGGAATACCAGCCTGACACTAATTGCAGGTCATATTCAGCCAGCTGTGGGCGAAGCTCTGCGCTGCTCAACGGAAATTTCCCGCCTGTTTCAACCCCTGAAAATCCTGCTTCGCGACTCTCTGCCAGGCAAGTCGATAACGGTGTATCACCCCCCAACTGAGGTAAATCGTCATTTGACCAGGCGATGGGAGCAATGCCCAGTTTGGCTTTTAAAATCATGGTTCTCTTTCCTGATTAGGTTAAATACCAATCCGCTGTTTTTTGCGGGCTTCTTCTTGCTCCCGTCTTGCTTCCATCACACTCTCCCGGGCGCTGACTTCGGGTACGCCAACATCCCACCAGGCATCGCCTGGAGTCCATTCATGCGGATGAGTGTCAATGCAGATAACTGTGGTGCGATCGTTGGATTTAGCCCATCCAATGGCGGTTTCCAGCTCATCAAGGTTGCTGACTTTACGTGCCAGTGCGCCCATCGACTGCGCATGCGCGACGAAATCGACGTGGAACGGTTCTTTTACTTTGCAATCTTTAAGCAGATTGTTGAATGACGCGCCGCCTTTGGCATTTTGCAGTCGGTTAATGACCGCATAGCCGCCGTTATCGCACACCAGCAGAATCATCTTGTGACCGGAGAGCACCGTTGAATAGACATCGGAATTCATCATCATGTAGGTGCCATCCCCGATCATGACGAAAACATCTCGCTCTTCTTCAATCATGGCGGCACCCCAGCCGGCGGAAATCTCGTATCCCATGCAGGAGAAGCCAAACTCGCAATCAAAGGTACCAGGCGTTTTTACTTTCCACCCTTTGACTAACTCACCTGGCAACCCCCCCGCTGCGCTGATGACATAATCCTCTTTCGCTGCGCTGGCATTTACCACGCCAACCACCTGCGCATAAGTTGGAACGCCGTCAGGAGTGATGGCCCGCTCTTGTTTTTCTGCAATCAGATGATTCCACTCGCTGAACCATGCCTTTCCTTGTGGAAGCCACGCGGGATCGGCCTGATAGCTGCCTAATGCTTGATCGAGTTCAGACAAACCTTCTCGCGCATCGCATACCAACGGAATGGCAAAATGTTTGTTGGCATCAAAGCGTGCTGCGTTGATAGCAATAAATTTTGCTTCATGTGAAAAGACTGACCATGAGCCGGTTACAAAATCCATCAAGCGGGTGCCGACAGCGATAATCACATCTGCTTTTGCTGCCAACGCATTAGCGGATGTTGAACCCAGGATGCCAATCGGGCCGGCATGTACCGGATGATCGTGAGTGAAAGCGCCTTTACCCGCGATGGTTTCAACCACGGGAATGCCGCGTTCTTTAGCGAGTTTTTCTAATGCCGCTTCCGCTCGCGAGTAACGGACGCCGCCGCCAGAAATAATCAGCGGATTTTTGGCTTGTTGCAGCAGTGCAACCGCTTTATTCAGCAACTGACTGTCCGGGCGTGGACGTGGAATGTGGTGAACACGGCGCTGGAAGAAGGCTTCGGGAAAATCCCACGCCATCTCCTGCACATCCTGACAAAGACCGATAAAAGCAGGCCCGCACTCGCCAGGATCCAGCATGGTTGCAACTGCCTGCGGCAGCGAAGAGACGATCTGCTCCGGCCAGGTTATACGGTCCCAATAACGCGTTACAGCTTTAAACGCATCGTTTACGGTATGCGTTGGATCGTTAAAATGTTCAACCTGCTGCATAACCGGATCGGGATGGCGTTGAGCAAAGGTATCACCGCAGAGCATTAAAAAAGGCAACCGGCTTACATGTGCCACGCCTGCAGCTGTCAATAGATTCGTCGTTCCCGGCCCGATTGACGCTGTAACCACCATAATCTGCTGGCGCAGGCGCGCTTTGGCAAACCCCGCCGCGGCGAATCCCATTGACTGTTCATTTTGGCCGCGCCACGTTGGCAGCACATCCTGAACACTTTCAAGGGCTTCCCCCATGCAGGTCACGTTGCCATGACCAAAAATGCCAAACACACCAGGAAACAGCGGGACTTCCTGATCATCAATCTCAGTAAACTGGTTACTGAGATAGCGCACAATGGCCTGTGCAGTGGTGCAACGATACGTCGACATAATATCTACCTGCTGTAAGGCCCGTCGGTAAGAACAGGCGGATTGTAGGAATTTATGTTGCTATAAAACTTTATGCGCAACAAATGTTGCATTCCGGGGCGTAGCTTCCCTGTAGGGAAGCGGGTTCGGGCCGGTAATCTGGGAACTATTTTGCTGGCGTCTTTTTAAATTCTTCTACCCGTAAAGTACGCTCAGTGACCGTTTCAATCCTTGGCTGCTCTTCTTCCGGGTGCATCGCCGAAGCCACTGCGAGTGCGATGCACTGAACTAAACACACCGGCGCGGCCAGCGAACGGGAGAAGCTGTACTCTTCCTCTGGAATGGTGAAAAGTACCGAGGCATTTTTGGCTAACGGTGATAGCACGCTGTCGGTAATAGCGATCACGGGTATGCCTTTTTTCTCAGCAATGTCAGCAATATTCATCACTTCTTGCGCATAGTGGCGAAACGAAACGGCAATTAACGCATCGTTTGCTGTCATGTTCATGGCCATATGAGGAGCAAGCCCGCCCGGCATATCCAGTAATACCACTTTGCGGTTAAGCATGGTCAGCAGATAACGCATCAACATCGCAACGGGTTCGGAACGGAGCTGACCCGCAATAAAGATGGTTTCGGCGTTTTTCAGATAGACCGCGCTTTGATCTAAGTCAGCTGCCTTGATGCTTTCCAGCATGCCCTGAAGCGTCGCGATATCTCTAACGACCAGACTGTGCAGAAATCCTAAACTTCCCTGCTGCTGGTTTTTTTCTAAATCATTTTCAAGTGCAACGATACGCTCGTTGTAGCCAGGTGCAGACGTTGCCAGGCGCGTTTGAAATACTGACTGCATCTGCTTGAATCCGCTGTACCCCAGATTTTGAGCAAATCGCACGAGCGTAGAGGGGTGCAGGCCGCATTTTTGGGCTATCGCATTAATCGATTCCAGCGCAACGGCATTTGGATTCTGCATAATAAAACGCGCCACCTGTTGAAAACGCTCTGACAAATGGGGATATCGCTCAGTGATATCGTTTACCACTTGTTCATAATTTTTGTGCGGTGGCCGCTGCAGTTTTTTTTCTGCATCTTTACGACTAGCCATGACAACGTGCCCTCAATACTCAATCAAAAAGTCATTTTAAACTGAGAATCAGGGTGCTTTCTCAGTAAATGTATGTCCTGCTCAGTTGACACTTCTGCCCGCTCACCACATCAAGTTATAGCAACTAAAATTGCATTTCAATTTACCTTGCAATTGAAATTTCAAATTACGTGATCTGATTCTTATATTTAGCATAAACATTCGCCTCTCCAGTGCATCAAAACATCCTTCGCAACAAAAATTGCAAACAAATTTAATCATTAATTTCAACAGCATAAAAATTATTCTCCCTTAAAAACCTGACTCAAAAACTCAAAAAAAGCGCATTGCAATTTTTATTGCAGCGATCTAATCATTGCAACTAGATTGTTAGCTGTAACGCTGAACGGGGCTTCGATTTCGAGGTGTACATTTCATCGGTCTGGAGAAAACGGACCTCAGAAAAGACAGGAAGCGGGTATGTACAAAGAGTTTGGACAATTCATTAATGGTCGCTGGCGTGAAGGCCGCGGCGGCTACCCAATCGTGGTGACCGACCCAGGCCGCGATGAGAAGCTAGGTGAAATCACCTCAGCATCAGAACAGGATACGCTTGATGCCATTGCCAGCGCTGAACAGGCTTTTTCGCTCTGGAAACAGACGCCAGCATGGGAGCGCGCTGAAACGTTACATCGCGTGGCTCAGGAGATGGAAAAAGCCCGCGAGCGCGCCGCAACAATGATCTCACGGGAAAGCGGCAAGCCGCTGGGCCAGGCCAGTCGTGAGTGGACCTTATCCATCGACCAGTTTACCTGGTATGCCGAAGAGTCCCGCCGCATTTATGGTCGCATCGTTGAAAGCCGTGTGGCAGGGGGTCGTTGCGAAGTTTCCCATGAACCGGTTGGCGTGGTTGCCGCTTTTACTGCGTGGAATTTCCCCGTTGTCCTGATTGCCCGCAAAGTGGCACCCGCGTTAGCTGCGGGTTGCAGCGTCGTGTTGCGCCCCTCAAGCGAGGTTCCCGGTTCTGCGATGATCATTATGGAATGTCTGCAGAAAGCGGGCCTTCCCGCTGGCGTAGTGAATATGGTGGTTGGCGGTACTGAACAGACTTATAAACCCCTGATTAATTCGGCAGCGGTGAAGAAAGTCACGCTGACCGGCTCCACTGCGATTGGACAGCAAATGATTCGGGATTCAGCAGCCACCATCAAACGTCTGAGCATGGAGCTTGGCGGCAACGCACCCATGATTGTTTTTGACGATGCTGATATCGAAAAAGCACTGGACTTGGCCGTACCGACCAAGTTTGCCAACTGCGGGCAGGTTTGTGTCACGCCGGACCGTTTTTATGTTCAGGAATCAGTTTCAGCTGCCTTTATTGAAGGGTTTGCCCGTCGCGCAGCCAACATAAAAGTGGGTTATGGACAAGACGAAGGCACTGAAATGGGGCCGTTAATCAACACACGCAGACTGGAAGCGATTGAAAAAATCGTTGAGGACGCGCGCCAAAAAGGTGGCCGTATCGTTACTGGCGGTCAGCGTATCCAAGATAAACCCGGTTTTTATTTCGCACCCACGGTTATTGCTGATGTTCCAGATGATGCGCTGGCGTTGTGCGAAGAGAATTTTGGCCCCATCGCCGCTATTACAACCTTCAGTGATGAAAGCGAGGTCATTGAGCGTGTTAATCGCTCCGAGTTCGCTTTATCTGCTTACGCATTCACCCGCGATGCAGCACGGATCCGCCGCGTTTCTGCCGCCCTTCAGGCTGGTATGGTCGGCATCAACAGTTTCGCGCTCGCGGCGGCAGAAGTGCCTTTTGGCGGAATCAAAGCCAGCGGTATGGGAAGTGAAGGTGGGAGCGAGGGGATCCTCGAATACATGAACGTCAAACTGACTCAAGTTGTGCTGTAAGGAATACGCGATGATCAACAATAACGTTAAACGATTATGGGAACGCGGGTCGCCAGCGCTTAATGGCTGGCTTTCTATCGCCAGCCCTTTCACGGCTGAAATCATGTCGGCGCAAGGTTATGACGCTGTCACCATCGATATTCAGCATGGCTTTGTTGGTTATGAAACCGCCGCCACCATGTTACAGGCCATGCGTGCAAGCGGTGTGACACCGATGGTGCGGGTGCCGTGGCTTTCGCCAGGTGACATCATGAAAGCGCTGGATGCCGGTGCGTACGGCATCATTTGTCCGATGGTGAATAATGCCGAAGAAGCACGGCAACTGGTTTCCTGTGTACGTTACCCGCCACTTGGCAGCCGCAGTTTCGGCCCTACCCGCGTCACCTTCTCTGCGGGTCAGGATTATGGTCAGCATGCTGATAATGAAATTCTCTGCTTCGCCATGATTGAAACGGCAGAAGCCGTCAAGAATATCGATGAGATTGTCGCGACTCCCGGCCTTGATGGTATCTACATCGGCCCGGCAGATCTCACGCTGGGGATGACCGGCAGGAAATACCGTACCGGTTTTGATCGCGATGAGCCGGAGATCGTTGACTGCATCAGGCACATCATTGAACGCGCCCATGCTGCGGGTATTCGTGCAGGCCTGCATAACGGCACGCCGGAATATGCAGCCAAAGCGGTGGAATGGGGATTTGATCTGGTAACGGTATCCAATGACGTTCAGCTGTTACGCGGTGCCGCAGCGGCCAGCGTCAGTCGCTTTCGCCAGTTGACCGGCCAGCAGTCTGAGAAAGAGATTCCCGCCCAAAAGGGAGGTTATTAAAATGCCCCATGTCCTTGTAGCCGGAAAAATTCACGATGCCGGACTCGCTATTCTGAAAAATGCGCCAGGTTTTACCTTTGACTTGGTTCATGAAGTCAGCGTCTCCAGCTATGCCCCTTTTATTCAGAACGCTGATGCCTTGCTGCTGCGTACGCAACCTTTGACCAGCAAAGAGATCGCGCAGGCTGCAAAACTGAAAATCGTTTCACGGCACGGCGTCGGATATGACGCGGTTGATCTGCCCGCGCTGAATGAAAGGTCGATTCCACTGACGATTGTCGGTGACGTCAATTCACTTTCCGTGGCAGAGCACACCCTTTCAATGCTGATGACACTGGCGAAACAGCTGCGCGTATACGATGAGAATATGCGGTCAGGGCAGTGGAATTGCAGAAACAGTTTTTCAGCCATTGAGTTAGCGGGTCGCACGCTTTTTATTCTTGGTTTTGGCCGTATCGGACGTGAAGTTGCTCGAATGGCACGCTGCTTCAATATGAAGGTAGTGGCTTACGATCCCTTTATTCCGGCTGATCTATTTACTGATTCGGGTGTACAGCAAATAGAACAAATTGAAGAGGGTCTTAAAATCGCCGATGCCGTTACGGTGCATTTACCGCTGAGCGACACCAAGCCGCTGATAGGCCGAAAAGAACTGGCATTGTTGAAGCCGAGCGCCATTGTCATTAATACCGCACGCGGCGGAATTGTCGATGAAGCCGCTCTGATTGAAGCGTTGAACAATGAACGTTTGGGGGGAGCCGGACTGGATGTATTTAGTGAGGAACCGCCTCCATCCTCCTCACCTTTATTACATGCTTCTTATCGCTTATTGCTGAGTCCGCACTCTGCTGGGTTGACACAGGAAGCGGCAATGCGGATGTCCGTCTCTGCGGTGAATAATATAATTAATTACTTCAACGGAACGCTCGAAGAGAAATTAATAGTTAATCATCGAGAAATAAATAAAGCCGGCATTGTTTAAGTCCTTTTAATTAGTCTGAACATCACTGACCTTACAGGAAATAATATTATGAAAATTGCCGTATTAGGTGCAGGTCGCATCGGGAATGTCCATGCGTCGAATGTCGCTGCACATTCAAAAGTCGAGTTAGTTGCCATTGCCGATCCTTTTATTGAGAACGCCATTAAATTAACCGAAATATATGGCGGGAAAGCGGTTAAAGATCCGATGGAGTTAATCGAAGATGATTCCATTGATGGCATTGTTATCGCGACGCCGACCGATACTCACGTTGATTTAATGCTGAGTGCTGCCCGAAAAGGAAAAGCCGTGCTGTGCGAAAAGCCGGTCGATCTGAATTTAGAACGGGCCAAGATTGCGTGTGAGGAACTCAAAAATCTCGATGCGCCAGTGATGATTGCGTTTAATCGCCGCTTTGATCCCAGCGCCAGCGAAATTCATCAAGCCATCGCCAACGGTGAAATTGGTGAACTGCATCAAATTATGATTTCAAGCCGCGATCCCGGCTTCGCCTCAATGGATTATTTGCGTCACTCTGGCGGTATTTTTCGCGACATGACCATTCACGATTTCGATATGGCGCGCTGGTTATTGGGCGAAGAGCCGATTGAAGTGTATGCCTCCGCCAGCCGCATGTTGGAACCTGCGCTGGAAGCGCTCAATGATTACGACACGGTGATGGTGCAGATGACGACCCGCTCTGGCAAACAGTGTCATATCAACTGTAGTCGCCAGGCCGTTTACGGCCATGACCAGCGTATCGAGGCATATGGATCAGCAGGCATGTTGATGAACGATAACCTGCGCCCTTCTACTGTTCGTCGTTACAACCAAAATGCCACCGATTCTCGTTCACCTTTGGTGCATTTTTTCCTGGAGCGTTACGCCGATGCTTACCGAAAAGAGATGGATGCTTTCGTCAATATGATCGGTCAGCCAAAAGCCGTTCCGATTACGCCTTTCGACGGTTATATGGCACTTAAACTGGCTGAATGCGCTCAGCGCTCGGTGGAAAGCGGTAAGCCTGTAAAAGTCGAAGTGTAAAAAGAGCGAACTGCGAGAAACATGATGAAAAAGATAGGCGTAGGGATTATCGGAACCGGATTTATGGGGCTTTCGCACGCGCTTGCCTACCGGGCAGCTGCGGGCATCTTCCCCGGTGAAGTCTCACCGGAGTTGATTTGCGTGGCGGATATTGAGGGTGCTGCGGCAGAGAAAGCGGCTCAGCGTTTTGGCTTTCGTCGCCATACCGATGACTGGCACACATTGATTAACGATCCTGATATTGATGTTGTCTCCATCACAACACCCAATCGTTTTCATCTTGAACAGGCGCTGGCCGCTATCAAAGCCGGAAAACACGTGCATTGCGAGAAGCCGATAGCGCCGGGCAGTCAGGATGCGGCAATCATGACGGAAGCGGCGGAAGCAAAAGGTGTCGTTACTCAAGTCGGTTTCAATTATCTGAAAAACCCCATGCTCAAATTGGCGAAAGAGATGATTGAGCAGGGTGAGCTGGGCGATATTGTTAGTTTTCGCGGCATTCATGCAGAAGATTTTATGGCATCACCGCTTACGCCTTGGTCGTGGCGCCTTGATCCTTCTGGTGGAGCAGGCGCGGTGGCGGATCTCGGTAGCCATATTGTCTCAATGGCACGCTTCCTGCTGGGGCCGATCGTCGCCGTCAATGCTGACCTGGAAACCGTTATTAAAAGCCGCCCAACGTCATCCGGTGCAGCGGAAAAGCGTGCGGTCGAAGTGGATGACATTGCTCGCCTGACGGTTGAATTTGCACGGGGTTGTAAAGGCAGTATTGAAGCGAGTTGGGTGGCAACCGGCCGCAATATGCAGCTGGGTTTTGAAATTTACGGCACGCGGGGTGCACTGCATTTCACTCAGGAGCGCTTTAACGAGTTGCATTTTTACCGTTCAGAAGGCAATAGCGGTCATCATGGTTTTCAACGAATCGAAGCTGGGCCAAAACATGCCCCTTACGCGGCATTCTGCCCTGCTCCCGGACACCAACTCGGCTTTAACGATCTTAAAACCATCGAGATCGCTGAGTTTCTGCGTGCCGTTGCAGGTCAGCCCGTTGCCGGGCCCGATTTCCGTGAAGCGTGGGAAATTCAGAAAGTGATTGATGCCGCTGTAGCCTCATCCAGAGAAAAGCGCTGGATGATTTTGTAAACGTTGCCCGTGTAAACCTGCCTCCTGTTGTTTAAGGAGGCAATTTTATAACTCCTCACATTACTTCACCTTCGTGTGGCTTTAGGAGTGAGCGATATGAATAAGTCCTGCGCGACAGAAATCGAGACTGCCAGTGATGCACTGATTCGGCATTTCAAACTTATCGCCCGAATTGAAGGCGTCTCGCAGCGAGATCTTCAGTGGCATTTAATGGAACGCTATGTAAATACCTGGCTGACCCAGCAAGGTCGCTTCCATATTCTGTGTGATGTCTTGCCGAGCCTTAACCCATCGCGCAAAAGCGTGAGCTTCAATATTTCTTTGAAGATTATCGGCCTTGAACTCTCCTCAACTTTTTTTCCGCTGACATTCCTGTTACCGGTGCCAGATGAGCCTTACGAAGCCTGGCGAATTTACCCGCAATCCCGCTTCGTTGATCCTGATAACGGCGTTGGGCAAACAACAAAACGTCAAAGCCTTTTGTTGCCTCACACTGTTTCAGACCGGTCTATTCTCTGCTGGGAAGGTCACTGTTTTATCTTTGACCCGCAGTTTCTACAACCGCGAGCGTTCCAGGCAAAACAGAAAGAGATTAAACAAAAAGTTGAATACAGGGTTCGTCAAGGTATTGAGCTATGGGCTAACGCCAGTTGCAGCGCATTGTCTGCTTGAGACTTGTCAGGCAACACATTAATGCCCCGACAAACCACGCGAAAATTAAAACTAACGCACCTGCCAGCCTACAAATATTCAATTTTAAACAGGCTTCTGGCGCATTTCATTAGGGGTTAAAGCGACGTAATCTCTGCCATCGACAGCGGGTCGGATTAACACTGTTCAGCAACAGCAGTGCGTAGAAAATGGCTCGGTGGTGTTGTTCCGAGCCATTTTTCAAATTAATTCAGTGATTACCAGCGCTGATGTACCCAAGGGGCGATCTTTTGCTGATACAGCGTTTTAAGGGCTGTCATTGTTTCCTGATCCAGCGGGGCAAGATTGCTGGCCTGCGCGTTGGCCTCAGCCTGAGTCGGATTTTTTGCGCCGGGGATCACAACACTGACCGCGTCATCCATCAATATCCAGCGAAGCGCAAACATCGCCATGGTGACATCGCCTTTCACTAACTTACGAATATCCTCTACAGCATCCAACGCTACGTCATAAGGCACCCCAGAAAAGGTTTCTCCCTTGTCAAACGCTTCGCCATTGCGGTTAAACGCCCGGTGATCGTCTGCGGAAAAAGCCGTATTCGCGTTCATTTTTCCCGTTAATAAACCTGATGCCAGCGGCACGCGAGCAATCACCGCAACATTACGCTTACGCGTTTCACGGAAGAAAAGTTCAGCCGGACGCTGCCTGAAAATATTATAAATAATCTGAACTGACGAAACGTTGGGATAGTCGATGGCCTTCAATCCTTCTTCAACTTTCTCAACGGAAACACCGTAGCTGCGAATTTTTCCCGCTGCCACCAGCTTATCCATGACGTCAAAGACCTCCGGCGTGTAATAGATTTCAGTCGGAGGACAATGCAGTTGAACAAGGTCTAACGAATCGACTTGCAGATTATTCAAAGAGCGCTCGACGAACGCCTGCAGGTTGCTCTCTGTATAACCTTCGGCAACATGCGGAGAAAGACGTCGCCCGAGTTTGGTCGCCACAAACGGACGCTTGCCGCCACGTTCGTTCAGGACTTCAGCAATGATTTTTTCAGAGCGGCCATCGCCATACACATCCGCGGTATCGATAAAGGTCATGCCCGCATCTAAAGCTGCATGCAGCGCGCTTTTTGCATCTTCATGAGAGACTTCGCCCCACGTTCCCCCAATAGCCCATGCGCCAAATCCAATTTCAGAAACGCGTTGTCCGGTCCGTCCAAAATTTCGATCTTTCATGAATCGTGTCCTCGTGATGTTCAGCTGAAGATGGGGAGGCGTTTTCCCACATGCGTAACGCCAATGAAAAAAATCGACGTACTGACAGCAGCATAGCGTTAGCGCGTCGGGAGCGCCGGAGATAAAAAAGAGAAATGCGATGAAAGGTCGCAACAACGAAAGATGTTTTTCCCCAGGCGAACTTACCGCACCTATCAGGCCACTCTATAGCGGCTATTTCACCCTGCGCATAACCTTAGCGGGATCATTTATTAGCCTGGGGATAGCGGAAAAATTAACCTGAGTTCTTTTTACAGGGAAAGAGTCATGAAGATCCGTTATTTATCGCTGTCACTGATGTTAGCGCTACTCTCAACTTCTGCGATGTCTGCCGAATTGATTGTTGGCGACCAAAAAGGGAATGCTCGCGCCGTCATGGAAGCCGCAGGCCAGTTGGAAAACCTCCCGTATAAGCTGAGCTGGTATGAATTCCCGAATGCTGCGCCCTTGCTGGAGTCGCTTAATTCCAACCACCTGGATGCAGGCTTGGTGGGAGATGGCCCGCTTTCCTTTGCGGCGGCGGCTGGCGCAGAGATCAAAGCTATTCAGGCATCACAGTATCTGGGCAATGCCATCATTGTGAAAAAAAGGAGCGGGATAAAAAATGCTGCTGATTTAAAAGGTAAAAAAATCGCTACCGTCAAAGGATCTTCCGGGCAGAACCTGGTGCTTAATGCCTTGAAGCAGGCAAACATTCCTGCTGACTCGGTTTCATTTATTTTCACTACGCCGGCAGAAGCCACGCTGGCGCTAGATAGCGGCGCAGTTGATGCCGTTGCCAGTTGGGAACCCTATGTTTCCTTCGCCGTCGCGCAATCTGGCGACCAGATCGCGGTGGATGGACGCGCCTTCCCTGTATCTAACTATTTAGTCGCGACTGATACCGCGATTGCCGACAAACGAGACTTACTGCAGGATTTTCGTCAGCGACTGGTTCTCGCCCGTGAATGGGGTGTTGCTCATCCTGAACAGTATGCGGCGGGAATCGCTAAGGTGCTGCGACTGCCTGAAAACGTAGCATTGAGTAAAGTGCAACGAGAAAATAATGCGCCCATCAGTGACATCGCCACTGTGCGCAGCCAGCAGCAAAACGCCATTGACACGTTTACGCGCACAGGGTTGATTAAGCCCGGCCTTAAGGCCGATCAGTTAATTGATGCCAGCTTTTTTGCCCAGCAATAAGGAAAATCAGCATGATGAATTTGGCGCTTTATCTGGATGCCGGTATTCACCAAGGCGGCTGGCGTCACCCGGATGCCCTCGCGAGCGGCGGCACCAACTGGCCACTCTATCGCACCGTGGCACAGCGCGCTGAAGCGGCGAAGCTAGATATGATTTTTGTCGCCGACAAGCTGGCGATCGATGATATCTACGGCGGCGATCTGAGCAAAACCGTTCACAGTCGTCAGGTAGGCTGGGCCGAGCCCTTGACGCTGCTGGCAGCGCTGGCGGCTGTTACTGACCGCATCGGCTTAGGCGGCACAGTTTCATCCTCCTATTCCGTGCCTTACAGCACCGCCAGAATGCTGGCGAATATTGATCATATCAGCGGAGGCCGCGCCGCCTGGAACGTCGTTACTTCGTTAAGTGATACCGAAGCGCGTAATTTCGGCAGGGAAAAGCACTATTCTCACGCGGAGCGTTACGCGCGCGCAGAAGAGTATATTGCGCTGATGAAAGCGTTGTGGGACAGCTTTGAAGAAGATGCGATCATCATTGATAAAGAGAATGCACAGTTCGCTTCACCTGAAAGCTTTCACTATATCAATCACCACAGCGACGCGTTTGATGTGCGCGGCCCGCTGAATGTACCCCGCCCACCGCAGGGACATCCGGTGTTGATTCAGGCGGGGGTATCAGAAGCTTTCACTGAGCTGGCAGCAAAACAGGCTGAAGTGTTGTTTGTGGTGCAGCCAACCCGCGAGCGCGCCCAACAGTTTTACGCCACACTGAAAGAGAAAGCGCAGACAGCGGGACGTCAGCCCGATCAATTGCGCATCTTGCCGGGCATGGTTCCAGTGGTTGGCGAAACGCGCCGTGAAGCGGAAGAGTTGGATCGATATTTAAAATCGCTGATCACCACCGAGTCGGGACTGAGCTTCGTCTCTGCCAGCATGAACATTGATCTCTCGCAGTATCCTGCCGACGCACCGATGCCAGATTTGCGCGACCATATCACCGGCAGCAAAGGCCGTTTTCAGTATGTTATCGCTCAGGCGATTGAAGAAGGATTAACACTGGGAGAAATGGCGCGACGCTACGCAGAAAGCCTTTCTTTCCCTTCGCCGGTAGGCACACCCGATGATATCGCCGCGATGATGATCGACTGGTATCATTCCAAAGCCTGCGATGGCTTTGTCATATTACCGACCTATCTGAATAGTTCAGGCGATCTGTTTTTGGAGGAAGTGGTGCCACGCTTGCAACAGGCTGGCGTGTTCCGCAAAGCGTATCCCGACGGCACGTTGCGCGATACGCTGGGGCTGGAAAAGCCGCTGAATCAGTTTAGCGTTTGATATTTGTAACCGTTTCGTCGCCGGGAAGCAGAGTCGCTTTGCCCGGCGCTGTTGTGACGTTGCCTGGAATATCACGACGCCCATGGCCTGTCATCATCATTCCCCGTAATGCATGCCTTCCAGTTTCATGCCGTCTGGATCGAGAAAAAACACCGCGTAATAATCGGGATAATATTCACCGGCGGCATCAACAATGGTGACATTATTCTGCTCCAGCCACGTCTGTAACTGATCAACATCCTGACGGCTATTAAGAGACCAGGCATAGTGATGAAAACCGGGATTACCCCGGCGATAGGGATTTTTCAAGCCCGGTTCATCAGCCTGATAGATCCACAATCGGGTCGTTCCGTCGCTCCATCCCATCGCCTGTGGCTTTTTATCCAGCACCTCAAAACCCAGGAAGGTCATTAATCCGTGATAGAAGTGTTGTGACGAAGCAAAATCGCTGACCGATAACACAATATGATCGACTGCGCGTACACGTGACATCTTACCTCCGCTCTTTTCTGACGCTTGATATTTAAGCGTAGACAATCACCCGCCATTCTTCATGAGGCGGCGCGGCTCGGTGTGATTTTAGCGTGATGAGATGTCAACGATGTGCAGTTTTTCACCGTATTGCGCGCGCTGTTTAATCGGCTGGCTGTTATCGGTAATGATGTGATCAATGCCTTGTAAGTCACAAACATGCGAAAGCGCGCGGTAGCCGATCTTGCTGCTGTCAGCCAACACCACGGTCTGCTCTGCCGCACGGATCATCGCCTGCTTCACCGGAATTTCCACGGTGTTAATATTGGTCAAGCCACGTTCATAGTGCACGCCTTCGGCACCCAAAAATGCCCAGTCAACATGCATGCTGTCGATTTTACTGATCGTGTCCTGTCCAACCAGCGTATAGACGTTGTCCAGCATCAATCCGCCGGCAACGTGTAACGTAATGTCTGGATATTGGCTAAGCGTAAACGCGGTATAAATATCGTTGGTCAATACCGTCAGGTTCTTCTTCTCTTTTAACGCCAGCGCAAGTTCGTATACGCTGGAACCGTTATCCAAAATCAACGACTGACCATCCTGAACCAGGCTGGCAGCGTAATGACCAATAGCGCTTTTTGCCTCGCCATTCATTTGCCGCCGCACACTGTAGGGCGTGTCCGCATGGCTGGATGAAGCCACAGGCAGCAAACCACCGTGCGTGCGCATCACTTGTCCACTCTGTTCCAACCGTGAAAGATCGCGGCGAATAGTAGAGCTATCAACCCCAAATTGCGCCGACAGTTCACCGGCGTTGAGATATCCCTTCTCGTTGATCATTGCAAGAATCTGGTTACGTCGCTCAGCCGCTGTCACCTGTTCACTCCATTAAATACACACATTCGTGCATATCATGCCTGTTTTTAACTTTCACGTCACTACGCTCCGTACTCCTGACGCCTGCCAGCGGCTATTTTTTCATAGCCATAAGTTTTTCGCTTGAAAACAGGCATTGACTGCACGAATTCGTGCAATGTATGTTGTCTCCTGTCTCATTAACCAGGAATGACGTATGACCACTCTGAGTGAATACGAAAAAGATATTCTTCAGCAACCGGACGCGCTGCGCGATCAGCTCAATTACCCGCTACCCGCTGAGCTTCACCAGCTTGACCTGCATCGCTATGACCGAATTGTATTGGCTGGCATGGGCTCATCTGATTACGCCTTGATCCCCATTGAACGCGCATTAATTGCGCGCGGTTTACCGGTATGGCGCATTGATGCCGGCCGCCTGCTGGATATGCCCGATCTGATAACCGCCAACACGCTGCTGTGGATGACATCGCAATCGGGTATGAGTGGTGAAGTGGTTAAGCTGCTGGATATCATCACGAAACCGCTGACGCTGATTTCAGTAACCAACGACATCACCAGTACGCTGGCTCAGCGCGCTGACATTTTGGTGGAGTTGCGCAGTGGCGATGAAGCCACCGTCAGCGCGAAAAGTTACCTCAACACGCTGGTCGCCAGCTATCGCATCCTCGCCGCTCTGACGGGCGAAGCGGAGCAGCCGCTAACAGACAAAGTGGCTGCGCATCTAAACAATATTGCTGAGCGGGTGAGTCAACAGGCGCAAATCCAGCCGATCGTGACCCCTTTCTTTCTGCGTACTCAGCCACGTTTGGCCATGATTGGTATCGGTGCCGATGCGGCAACCGCCATGACCGGTGCGCTGATCACCAAAGAATCGTCAAAAGTCAGTGCAGAAGGCTTTATCGGCGGCGAGTTCCGGCATGGTCCGATGGAAACCTCCGGCAAGCAGATGACTGCCCTGCTGTTTGGTAATGGCAGCGAACCAACGCTGATTCAGTTAGCTGAAGATTTGCAGCGCAACGGCACGCACGTGGTCACTGTCGGTCCACGCGCTTACGCAGGCAGTGAACTGCTGGAAACGCCTGACGATGAGCTGCTGCGTTTAGTGTGCGCCATGCTCTTTGTGCAGCACCTGACCGTCGCGCTGGCACGCGGCAACGGCATGGTGCCCGGCGAATTCCTCTACGGTAAAAAAATAACGGTAACGTTATGACCAATTCTGCTCGCCTGCTGCGCGCAGGCATTGATATGGGCGGCACCGGCACACGATTCATCCTGCTGGAGGGTCTGCGCGAGGTGGCGGCGTTAACGGTGCCTACCGCAGAGTTTGATGCGATCCCGCAATCCAGACGCAGCGATGAACTGGTCAGTCGGTTGCGGCAGCTCTGTCCGGCGGACGGGCAGATTATTTCGCTGGGCATCGGTGCCAGTGGACCGGTTAATAACCGCAGCGGTGTGATTGAAAACAGTGACACGCTGGCCTGTTTCTCATTTTTTCCGCTGCTCGACGAGCTGCAGCAGCGTTTAAACGTGCCTGCCGCCATCGATAACGACGCGGTGGTTGCGGCACTGGGCGAGTTTCACGCCGGGGCGGGTGTGGGAAGTCAGCGCATGTTGATGGTCACACTCGGCACCGGTATTGGCGTGGCGTTACTGGATAAGGGCCAGCCGTTTCGCACAATCGATGGCCGCCATCCTGAAGCGGGTCATATTCCTGTCTCAGGCAGCACGCATCGCTGTTACTGCGGCGTCACGGGGTGTTGGGAAACGGAGGCGTCACGCGGTTGGCTACAACAGGCTTTGCTGCAACTGCTGCCAAATCTTCACTGGCCACAACTCACTGTTAAGCGACTTGATGCACTTAGCGCGGACGATCCTCGCGTAGCCGCAATTTTAAGCGAGTACGGTGGCCGCGTGGGACGAGGGCTATCCACCCTGCTGGCACTTTATGGCCCCGATCTTACCGTGCTTAGCGGCAGCGCTGCGCGTTTGCTGCCGCTGTTTCGCCCGAGTTTAGATACGGCTCTGCAACGCGCCAGCGGCTACCACCTCTCTCCACAGATTATTTCATCTTCTCTCGGCGATGCGGCGGGCGCGCTGGGAGCGGCATTACTGCCAACGATCAGGGAACCCGTTAAACGCTCGTAAAACCATAATCGCGCACCATAGCGCGGCCTGGGCTGATGGCGTTCACCTGCATCAGCCATTATTTCACCTGTTTTTGGAGTGTCAGAATGAAAAGACGCGTCACCCTGCAGCTCAGCGGATGTCTGGCCGCGCTGCTGATTTCCGGCTATGCCAACGCCAAAACGGAATTAAGCGCACTGTTTATGTCACAGTCTGCTTACAGCGAAAGCGATATTCGCGCCATGACCGCCGATTATGAAAAGGCGCATCCTGATGTAACGATCAATCTTGAATTTGTCCCGTACGAAGCGCTACATGACAAGATCGTTGCCGCGCGTGGCGCGGGCAGCAACGGCTATGACGTGGTGTTATTCGACGATATGTGGCCAGCGGAATTTAACCGTTTTAACCTGTTGAAAGATGTCTCCAGCCACTTCACGCCAGATGTCAAAAACAAGATTTTTACCGGTGCCCTGAATACCGTTACCTGGAAAGATAAGCAGTACGGTATGCCGTGGATCCTCGACACCAAATACCTTTATTACAACAAAGCGATGCTGGCAAAAGCGGGGATTACCACGCCGCCAAACAGTTGGCAGCAGGTGATGGAACAATCGCAGCTGCTCAAACAGAAAGGCATTGTTAACTATCCGCTGGTCTGGAGTTGGTCACAGGCGGAAGCCTTGGTCTGTGATTACACCACCATGGTTTCTGCCTTCAAAGGCGATTTCTATCAAGATGGCAAGCTGACCTTTAACGCGCCGGGCGCCTTAAAAGCCGTGACCTTTATGAAAGATTCGCTGGATAAAGGCGTGACCAACCCAAACTCCAACGAGTATCTGGAAGAGGATGTGCGCAAGGTCTTTTCCAACGGCGATGCCGCCTTCGCGCTTAACTGGACTTACATGTACAACCTGGCCAACGATCCGAAGCAGAGTAAAGTCGCTGGCGATATTGGCATCATGCCTGCACCGGGTGATGCGCCAGGTGAAGTGGCGTCCATGAACGGTTCCATGGGTTTGGGCGTAACCCAAACCAGCGGACATCCCGATCAGGCGTGGGATTACATAACCTATCTGACCTCGCAGCCGGTGCAGAACCATTATGCCCGTCTGAGCCTGCCTATCTGGAAATCATCCTATCAGGATCCGGCGGTGCGTCAGGGCCAGGAAGCGTTAATTGATGCGGCTGACAAAGCGCTAAACGTGATGTTAATGCGCCCGATTATTCCTGATTACTCGCGCCTTTCGAACATGCTGCAGCAGCATCTTCAGCAGGTTTTGCAAGGTCAGGAGACGCCAGAAGCGGGAATGCAGGCATTGACACAAAGCGCGTCGCGCCTTCGGTAAGGACTTTTCATGCTCAGTTTGCAACAACGTGAGCAGCGTCAGGCATGGGTGCTGTTGGCACCCATGTTACTGGTGATGTTTCTGCTCACCGGTTGGCCGCTGTTCCGCACCATCTGGCTTAGCTTCACCGATGCGGCACTGATCGGGAGTGATGGCGCAGCTAACCTGATTGGCTTCGATAACTATTTATATGCACTGACCGACCCCGATTTTGTCGCCTCTATTGGCCGCACGCTTTATTTCACTGTGGTCTCAGTGGTGATTGAAGGCGTGATCGGCGTGCTGGTCGCGCTGCTGCTCAACCAGCGCTTTTATGGCCGTAATGTCTTGCGAGTGCTGGTGATTCTACCGTGGGCGCTGCCGACCATCGTCAATGCAATGATGTGGCGACTTAATTTCAATCCCGATTACGGCAGTATCAATGCCCTGCTTACGCAGCTAGGCGTAATGGATCATTACCGCAGCTGGCTCGGTACGCCTACCTCGGCGCTCAATGCCGTGATGCTGGCGGATATCTGGAAAAACTATCCGCTGGTTACGCTGCTGGTGTTGGCAGCAATGCAGTCGATTCCTGAAGATCTTTATGAAGCTGCACGTCTGGATGGCGCATCGGCGCTGCGGCGGTTTCGGGCCATTACGCTGCCCGCTATCGCTGGGCCGCTAAGTGTTGCGCTGGTATTGCGCACTATCGACGCCTTCAAAATCTTCGACATTATTTATGTGATGACGCGTGGCGGCCCGGTGGACAGCACCAAGACCTTGAGTTTCTTTGTCTATCAAGAGTCTTTTAGCTATCTGCGTGCTGGCAGTGGTGCGGCTTATGCCATTTTAATGACGTTGATGTGTAGCCTGCTGATCGCCATTTATATGTTGATGCTGCTGCGTCAGCGCCGCCGGAGTAAAGTCAGTGAAACGTAAAATCCGCGCTGTTTTGCGCTATGCAGCCGCCTTGCTGGTGGCGCTCTCTATCCTCGCACCGATGGTCTGGCTGTTTTTAATGAGCGTCAGCTCAACCGCCGATTTAACGCGCCTTCCGCTGGAGTGGTTGCCACGTCACTGGGACTTCTCGCGTTACGCCCGGCTGGTGTCACTGGCACCCGACCAGCCCGGTGCGCTTTTTTTACACGCGCTACTCAACAGCCTGCTGGTGGCGTGTGGCGCAACGGCGGTATCGCTGTTACTGGCGATCCCGGCAGCATTCAGCTTCTCACGCTATCCTGGCCGTGACGGCTGGTTGTTCGCAAGTTTGGCGATCTACATGGTGCCGCCGGTGGCATTTGTGCTGCCGCTCTACTTTGTATTGCAACATCTCAACCTGTTGAACACGCATATCGGCCTGATTCTGGTCTATTGCTCATTGATACTGCCGTTTCTGACCTGGATGTTGAAAAATCAGTTCGACACCTTGCCCCAGGATATTGAGCAAGCGGCACGGTTAGATGGTCTGCGCTTCTGGCAGGTTTTGCTGCGCATTACGTTACCGTTAGCAAAACCGGTGCTGGGCGCGTCGGCTCTGTTTGGCTGGCTGCTGGCGTGGGACGAATTTTTCTATGCCCTGCTCTACACCAGCAGCATTGATGCACAAACGCTACCGGTGACTATTGCCGGTTTCACCGCCGGGCGCGCCACCGATGACGGCCTGATTGCCGCGGTGGGCATCCTCGCCTCATTACCTCCGTTGTTGATCGCCATCGTGCTACAAAAATCGCTGGTCAGTGGGCTAGCGAGCGGCGGCAGTAAAGGTTAGCGAAACATTTTTTGGAATCTACGATTATGGCAAGAGTTGAACTGGTACAAGTTTCCCGCCGTTACGGCAAACAGACGGTATTACAGCCGCTGGATCTGACCATTCCCGACGGCAGTTTTACGGTGTTGGTTGGCCCGTCTGGCTGCGGAAAATCAACGTTACTGCGGTTGCTGGCTGGACTGGATAGCGTCTCTGATGGCGCAATCTTGATGGATGATCAGCAGATAAACGATCGCGATCCAGCCGATCGTGATATCGCCATGGTATTTCAGAGCTATGCGCTTTATCCCCATCTGACCGTGGCGGAAAACCTGGCGTTTCATATGCAGGTCAAGAAGATCAAACGCAGTGAGCAACAGGATAAAATTACCCGTATTGCCGCTATTCTCGGGATAGATAAGCTGCTGGGTCGTTATCCGCGCGCGTTATCGGGCGGTCAACGTCAACGCGTGGCGATGGGTCGCGCCATGGTGCGTAATCCGCAGGTTTTCCTGTTCGATGAGCCGCTCTCTAACCTGGATGCGCAACTGCGCATGGAGCTGCGAGCAGAGATTAAATCCCTTCATCAGCGATTCAAGACCACCATGGTATATGTTACGCACGATCAGGTTGAGGCGATGACGCTGGCAGACCAAATTGTGGTCATGCGTGAAGGTGTGATTGTGCAACAGGGCAGCCCGCTGGAAATTTACGATCGCCCAGTAGACACCTTCGTGGCACGCTTTATCGGCTCACCGCCCATGAACTTGCTTGAGGCACAGCTGGTTTCTCGTGAGGGGATCCCGGGCGTTGCCTGTGGCGAATATTGGTTGCCTTTACCCGCCAACTGGCGTGACGCCGCCATGCACCAGGGAGATAAACCGGTGCTGATGGGGGTTCGCCCTCATCACTTTCATCTGGCAGATTCGCCCGCCTTACCCGCTACCGTGAAGCTGGTGGAAGTCACAGGAGAATCCAGTTTGCTGCATCTTGACTGGCAAGGCTTGCCGCTGCATGTCCAGCTCGCTGGCCGCATAACCGCACAGCCGGGTGAAAAACTGTCGTTGGCGATTGATCTCTCACATTTGCATCTGTTCGATAAAGAAAGCGGTAAACGGTTGTAGCCCAGGCGGCAGCGAGCGACGGAGGCGAAAACCGCTCGCTGCGCCCTTTCTAACCTTTACTTCATTCCCTCGCTCGCCGCTTTAGCGATGGCGATTTCATTCGGATTAGCGGATCCGCTGACGCCCACCGCGCCGATAGTCTTTTCCTGCCACACCACCGGCGAGCCGCCGCCCAGCGGGATCACGCCCGGTAATGTCGCGATAGCCGGTTCTTTGCCATTGGCGCGATCCATATATTTGTCTGTTGGGGTGCGATACAGCGCGGCGGCGCGACCTTTTAAGATTGAAGAATCAATACAGCCTGCGGGCGCGTTGTCCATGCGCTGAAAGGCCAAAAGTTGACCGGATTGATCCAGCACCGCAATGCAGACATTGGCATTCAATGCGTGCGCTTTTTCCTGAGCGGATGCGATCAGCTTTTGCACATCGCTTTGCGTCAAAATGGTTTGCGTCGTGGTCGCCTGCGCCGCAAAGCCACTCATCACACCCGCACCGAGCAGCAGCGCAAGGGCGAACTTTTTGTTCACGATACGTTTTAAATTTCTGGTCATAACAAAACTCCTGTCTTAACGAGGGGCCCGGCGGCGGCCCGTCAGATTATGCTCGCCGACGGCGTAGCGGAAAGAATGCCCATAACAACACCAGCACTATCCCTGCCACCCCGATCCAGGCAAGCCCGGCGGCGTGGCGTACAATCCAGCTGCCGCTCTCGCCATGAAGCGTTTCTTCAACCTGTTGCAGGGTAATGACGTGTTGAGGATTGCCAAACGTGACGGAAACATAATTCGCCACTTTCGCCAGCTCCTGCTGAGTGAACTGATGTTCAAAAGCGGGCATAAAGGCATGACCCGCAGGCATGTCACGGTTGATGCCTTCAGCGATAATCATGATCAAATTGGCGGGATCGTCAGCGGCCACCGAGGACAATCCCACCAGCGACGGATAAGCGTGTTGATCATCGCGTGTGCCACGTCCATCACTGGCATGACAGCTGGCACAAGCGCCATTATAAAGCTGTGCGCCACTCATCTGCTGACTCGACACGTAATCCTCGATGCTGTCACGCATGCCTGTTTCAATGGCCGAAACAGGCGTAGCGGCAGGGGGTTTTAAGGGCTGCCGATTAATACCGCCTGTTGCAGGAAGCTGCTTCAGGTAACGGGCCATTGCGTACAGATCGCTGCTCTGTAAGCGTGAGAAGGATTTTTCAATCGCGGTGCCCATTTCGCCTCCCGCTACGGCTTTACCGTGCAACACGCCGGTGCGCAGATAGGTCACGATCTCCGCTTCGCTCCAGCTGCCGATGCCAGCTTCTGCGTCTGGTGTGATGTTCGGCGCGGTCCAGCGGCCCACCTTGCCGCCAGCCAAAAAATGTTCGCCCTGTTCGGCCATCATGCCGTTGCGTGGCGTGTGGCAGGTTGAACAGTGCGCCAGCGTTCGCACCAGATATTCACCCCGATCAACGCTGCCCGCGGCGGCATCGCTGCCTTTCACCGCAGACTGATCGAGGAACATCAGATTCCACAACGCCATCACCGGGCGAAATGAGAAGGGAAAGGGCAAGTCGGTTTTTGTCGCGGGATGATCGTCAGCGGCTACGCCATTCATGAGATAGGTGTAGAGCGCCCGAATATCGTCATCTGACATCCCGGCAAAGGCGGTATAAGGCATGGCGGGGTAAAGATAATGATTGCCGGGCGCTTTACCTTCGCGCATCACGCGGGTGAAATCCGCCAGACTGTATTGACCAATGCCAGCGGTTTTCGACGGCGTAATGTTGGAACCATAAATCATGCCCATCGGCGATTGAATGCCGAAGCCGCCGGAGAAGGGTTTGCCGTTTTCAGGGTTGTGATGGCAAGCCGAGCAATCACCTGCAATCGCCAAATACTCACCGCGCTGAATCAACGTTTGCGTGGCGTCGGCCAGGCTGGCAGCGCTGAAAAGCAGTGAACAGACCGGGAAAAGCGCGTAGATGACCTGTTTCATCGCGTCAGATCTCCCGAATAATGGTATCAGCAAGGCGAAGCGCCAGCGCGATACCTGTTAGCGTTGGGTTGACCGTTGCCGACGTCGGCATTACGCCGGTGGTGGCCAGAAACAGATTGGGATGATCCCAGCTGCGGCACTCGCTGTTGACCACCGAGTTTTTGGCATCGTCGCCCATGATGGTGGTACCCATGATGTGATACTGATTACGCCAGCCGGTTGGCGCTTCAATAACCTCGCCGTTGAATGCCTGAAGGAAGTTAGCGAAATCGTGGTAAGCCTGAGGGCGCATGCCGCGCACGTAGCTGTCGAGCTGGTAATTGACTTTTAACATCGGCAAGCCGATGGCATCCCTGCGGTCGTAATTGGGCACGACGCGGTTAGTGGGAACCGGTAAGGTTTCACTCATGGTGCTGATATTCATGATGCGTGAGGCGCGGTCAAAAATGGCGTCATCCAGCGCTTTGCCCATCAAGCCTTGCTTCAGCAGCGGAGCGGTGACATCCACGTTAGGCACTAAATTACGCAGTGAATAGCGAATAGCAGAGTGCTGTGCGCGGCTCGGTTCATCGCGACGATTAGCGATAGTGCCGTGTTGCACCGAACCGCGCCCAGTCCACAGTGGCTCATCAGCGAGAAACGTCAGGCTTAAACCGGTGTGATCCATCAGATTACGGCCAACCTGATCGGAGCTGTTGGCTAACTCGTTCATCAGCAGCAGCTTCGGCGTTTCAAGGCCATGCGCCGCAACGATAAACACTTTCGCGGTTAATCGGGTATTGCTGCCATCTGGCTTGCGATAATGCAGCGCCTCAATACTGTTTTTTGCGCCCTGCTCAAATTTCCAGGCTACGCATTCAGTACGCAGTTGCGCGCCCAGCGCCACCGCTTTATCAACGTGCATATCGCCGGAATACATCGCGCCAATCGGGCAGATCGGTTCGCAATTGTTATTCCCTGCGCAGGCGGGACGTCCATCATAAGGGCGTGAAACGCGACCATGCGGCTCGTGGATCACCTGATAACCCATCGGGCCAAGTTTGGCCTGCATGCGCTGCACCATATAAGGCTTGGCTTCAGGCGGCAGCGGATAGGCTGCGGATCGAGGCGGATAGTGACCGCGCCCTTGCCCGCTTTGATCTTCATCAGCGGTGCCCACCACGCCGACTTCGCGCTCGGCTTTTACATACCAGGGTTCCAGTTCGCTGTATTCAAAAGGCCAGTCACGCCCGACGCCATAGACGCTTTTCAGCTTGAAATCATTGGGCAGTAATCGCCAGCAGGCCGAGGCCCAATGCCGTGTACTGCCGCCTGCCACCCGCAGGGTGCTGGTGACATACTGAAAATCGTCGTCACCCTGTGCCTCAACGTAACCGTCGGTATAGCTGTTTGGTGCCCAAGGCAAATTGGGATACGGCGCACACCAGTTGCGTTTACTGGCGCCGTTGCGGTAATTCTCTACCACTTTCCAGCGAGGAATGTACGGCCCCGCTTCTAACATAATCACTGATTTCCCGGCTTTAACCAGCTGGTAGGCTGCATTTGCGCCCAAGGCTCCCGAGCCGATAATCACGACATCAGCATCAAATTCACGCATCTTTATTCCTGGTTTTGTCTGTTCTTATTGTTTGGCAATCATCGCTTCGGCTTCTGCCAGCGTGCTGGCTTTTCCCTGTACCATTAATAACCACGGCGCTTCCGGCTCTCGAATGTGATTCGCTGCGGCGGGCGAGCGATCGCCCCAGTCACGAATCGCGGCGGGCATCGCAGGGGCCGTTACGCCAGCCGGCACCTCGGCCCAGTAATCCTGGCCCGAACGCGCATAGCTGGGCCGAAGGGTGTGATTGCGGGTTGGCTCATACATCAGTGCGGAAAGAAAAGTAACGAAATGCGCATCGTCCACCGCTTTCACGGTGGAGGGTTGACCGGTGTAGCCGAGATACCAAGGTGAAACGATGCTGAGCGCCGTTTTAACATCCTGATCGTCCAGGCTCGCCACCAGCCGCTCGCGATCGTCGCTTTTCAACGTCGTTAGGTTAGAGAACAGCCGGGTAAGATGAGCCGGAAAGTTTTTATCCTGCTGACACAGTAACGCCCCCAGCCGCGCCGTAATATTGGCATCAAGGCCACGCCGTCCGGTGAGTAATTCACTGACACGTTGCAGTTGCGCGACGTGGCTATCTGGCTCGGAGGCGATCAATTCGGCGTTCAGCGGCATCGACAAGATCACCGGAGCCGCCACCATTAGCTGTAAAAAATGCCGTCTGTCCATTTCGATCTCCGCTATCCGGCGTTCAGGACGCTGAGGGCACCTTTCGCTGCTTCTGCATCCACGTTGCCGTCTGGCGTACTGACACCAATCGCACCCACCAGCACGCCCTGAATGATCACCGGCTCGCCGCCTGGCAGCGGAACCACCGCCGGATTGCCCAGCAGCGCGACATTACCGGCCACCACTTTTTGCTGGAAGCTTTCAGTCGGCACACCAAACGCAACCGCGGCATGCGCTTTCTTCGGTGCCAGTTCACTGTTAGCCAGCGTTGCGCCATCCAATCGGTCGTAACTCAGCGTTTGCCCCGCCGCATCAACCACGGTGACAACACCGCCCAGGTTATGGCTGCGAATAATCTGTTCGGCTTTGCCGATCAGCTGTTGCGCCTGTTGGTGATTCAGGGTTGATATTTGCGTAATAGGTTGTGCGGCGTGAGCGACAGCACAAAGCAGCCCGCCGCACAGCAATGCTAGCGATTTCATACATTCACCTGCGAAGTAGAAAGGGAAATTAAGCGCGCCTGGTCAGGATCTGGCGAAGCGGCGTTGGATAAGGTAATCGAGGCTCCATTTGCCGCTGCCGTTGAGATAAAGCAGCAGGAATGCGGCGGCGCAGGAGATGTTTTTCAGCCACACCATCAAATGGGCATGGCTGAATCCCTGATAAAACAGAAACCCCGCCACGACGGAGAAGATCGCCATGAAGACCGAGGTAAAGCGGGTAAGAAATCCCAGTGCAATGGCGGCGCCTCCGCCGACTTCAAGCAGAATCACCAGCGGCAAGAAGAAACCCGGCACCTGGTTGTCTGCCATCTGTTGCAGGTTGTCGCTGTAGTGCGAAATTTTGTCGAGGCCAGACGTAAAAAACAGCCCCACGGCCATGACCCGACATACTGCATTTAAAAGATCGTTTGAACATTTCATGACGTGACCAATTTGATGCAAAGTTGTTAAATTTATGCACGAATGAGTCTGTGCAATTCGTTTAATCCACCTTGTGCGTTAACGGTCATATAACCGTTTTTCGCTGGCGGCGATGCTTAACCTAACGCATAACTTGCTGAGAAAAAGAGTAAAATATTTTCCTCAGATTTTATGGCTTCGGTTTTATTTGAAGAAAGTCACAAAAAATTTGGATGTTAAAATCAGGATCAAAGCCGCTTGAATCCGCTGCTAAATTTTTAACAAATCGATCGACCTCGCGTCGTCAGTGCCTTTCAATGCTGTTTAGCCAATACATCAAGCGCGATGAAGCGACGCGTAAGCCCTTCGCTGACCCAACCTATTCCCGTGGGGAATATATTGATAAGTAAACGGGAATACTTTTTATCGTTTGAAGCTGCCAGGATGAGGTAAATCTATTCGGGAGAGACAACATGGCTTATCGGTTTTTGGTCACCACCAGCGCGCTCGGCCAAGGTGGCGTTACGCTGCTGGCTGAAGCGGGTTGTCAGGTGGATTACCTCGACAATCCCAACGATGCACAGGAAGTGGAACAGCGCATGGCCAACGTGCCTTACGATGCCGTGATTTCGCGCACCGTTAATTTAACGGCTAAAGCGATCAACGCCTGTGCTTCGCTGAAAGTAATTTGCAAACATGGAGTTGGCGTAACCAATATTGATGTTGCCGCCGCCAGCGAGCGTGGCATTCCGGTATTAACCACGCCCGCAACCAACGCGCAATCCGTCGCTGAATTAACCCTTGCGCTGATGCTCAATGCCGCGCGTCGCTTGCCCTATTTTCAACACGAAGTGAATGCCGGACGCTGGACACGCAGCGGCGACGGTGAAGAGCTGCACGGCAAAACCCTGGGTTTAGCCGGATTTGGTGAGATTGGACGCCGCGTTGCCCGCGCTGCGCAAGCTCTCGGCATGCAGGTGGCTTTTTTTGATCCGGGCGTTAAGGCTGAAAATGGGGCAACCGCTGTGACGCAGTGCGCCACGCTGGATCAGCTGCTGGCCTGTTCTGATGTGCTGAGCCTGCATTGTCCGGTGAATGATAAAACGCGCAACATGATCAATGCACAAACGCTGGCGCGTCTGCCGCACGGTGCCATTTTGATCAATACCGCCCGTGGCGAACTGGTGGACGAAGTGGCGCTGTGTGAGGCACTGAAAAAGGGTCAACTGCGGGCCGCCGCGCTGGACACCGTGGCCAGTGAACCGCTGGCGGCCGATCACCCGTTTCGCGAACTTCCCCAACTGATTATCACACCACACATTGGCGGTTCCACTCCGCAGGCGCTGGATGCAGTGGCCTACAGCGCGGCGCATCAATGTCTGGCCTGGCTGGATGCACAGCAAATTAATGCGGCTGCCTGTGTAAATCCGCACGTTCTCAACAAGGAGTAAATCATGACACATCGTAGCGACTGGCCTGCTGGCTATTTCATTGGCGAACGCGGCCCACAAGCGGACGCCGCCCTGGTTGATGCCTTCCGTAAACTGCCGGTGCCGAACATTGGTGATTGTATGGGTCGCAGCACCGGTGCAATGGGGCTAACCGCCTATCATAACGATGCGAATTTAGTGCTATGCGGTCCGGCATTAACGGTAAAGGTGCGTCCGGGCGACAACCTGATGATTCACAAAGCCATTGAGATGGCGCAGCCGGGCGACGTTATTGTCGTCGAAGGCGCAGGCGATCTGACGCAGGCCTTGATAGGTGGCCTGATGCGCACCTCGGCGCAAACGCGCAAAATCGCCGGTTTTGTTATTGATGGTGCAATACGCGATCTGAATGAGTGGGCTGAAGGCGGTATTGCGGTTTGGGCGCGGGGTAATACGTTGCGTGGTCCGTCGAAAGAGGGGCCAGGAGAAGTCAATTCACGGGTGAGCTGCGCCGGTTTAGTGGTTTCGCCAGGCGATTTAATTGTGGGTGATGCCGACGGTGTGATTGCCATTCCGTACGATCAGCTCACCACCTTGCTGCCGCGTGTAGAAGCACATGCCCTGCGTGAAGCTAAAATTCGTGCCAGCAATCAATCTGGCACATCCGATCCTGAACGCTTTAATGCCATCCTGCGTGCCAAAGGCTGCCCAGTGTAATCGCCTAAAAACCCGTTTTTTACTGCGACAAGGCTTCTTAACCCTCAACGCCCCACTGCAACTACAGGAGATTTACCCATGCGGAGATTACTATGCAACGCGTTGCCCGTGTTAACCGTCGGATTATGGCTCAGCCAGCCGGTACTTGCTCAGGATGTGCTGCCCACGACATTACCGACCCAGGAAGATGCGCGACTCCAGCAGGTCGCAACCTCTAATCACGTCTGGAATGGCGTTACTGTCAGTCAGGATGGTCGGATATTCGCTTCGTTAACCCAATCCGAAGGCGCCGGCCCGCAACTGGTGGAAGTCGGTCAAAACGGTAAACTTACGCCGTTTCCTGATGAAGCGTGGAATCGCTGGGATGAGAAAGATCCTGAGCATCATTTCCTGCACGTGAATGCCGCACGCTTTGGCCCGGAGGGTTATCTCTGGGCGATGGATGCGGGGAATAAAGGCATTGGCACCGGTGCACAAGCCGTTACTGGCGGTGCCAAGCTGGTCAAAATCGACATTAAAACGAAGCAGGTCGTGGCGAGCTGGGTGATTAAACCGCCCGTATTGAAAGCCACCAGCTATCTTGATGACGTTCGTTTTAATGGCGATTTCGCCTATATCACCGATCCAGGCGCGCCGGGATTGGTGGTGTTGAACCTAAAAACCGGCCAGGCGCACCGGGTACTGGACGATCATCCTCTGGCGATTGATCACTTGCCGCTTTACGCCGACGGTAAAAAGCTTTATCTCCCCAGCGGCAAAGAGAAACGCGTGGGTATCGATCAGTTAGAGGTTTCACCTGACGGTAAATGGTTGTGGTTCCAGGCCATTCCTGGGCCGCTGGCGCGTATCGAAACCCGTTATCTTGACGATGCCACACTGCCCGCCGCAACGGTGGCGAAACAGGCGCATAAAGTCGTGGATACCTGGACGACCGGCGGCACAGCGATTGACGCGGAAGGCAATATCTACGCTTCTGAATTGAATACGCGTAGCATCAAGCGCATTACGCCGGAAGGGAAAATCAGCACGGTTATCAGCGATCCCCGATTGGTTTGGGTTGATGCCATGTGGATTACCAAAGGCGCATTGTGGATGCCTGCCGCACAGATTAACCGCACGCCAGCCACCACCGGCGGCAAAGCGTCGACCGTTGAGTATCCGGTCAAAATGTATAAGTTAGCGCTGCCGATTGCGCCCGCCGATCGCGATCATCATTAAGCGGTGAAACCCCACCACGGTGGGGTTTTTTAATGCCTGATTTAACGGCGATAGGCTAATGAACGTACTAGTCGATCGCCAAGTTTTTGAATGATCTGCACCATAATCAGCAGCACGATGAGGGTCGCCGCCATGATCCGGTTATCGAAGCGTTGATAGCCGTAGCGAATGGCTAAGTCGCCTAATCCCCCGCCGCCTACCACACCCGCCATGGCTGAGAAGCCAATCAGCATTACGATGGTCAGCGTCATTCCCGCCACCAAGGCAGGCAGCGCTTCAGGTAACAAGACGCGGCTCACGATGTGCCAGAGATTGCCGCCCATTGAGATCACCGCTTCTATGCGTCCGCGATCAACCTCATCCAAGGCATTTTCAACAATGCGCGCAAAAAAGGGAAACGCACCCAAAGTGATCGGCACGATGGCGGCGGTGCTGCCTAAAGTGGTGCCTACCAGCAATCGGGTAACCGGGATCAGCGCAATCAACAACACCACAAATGGCAAGGCGCGTCCGATGTTAACCAGCGTGTTCAGCGTCAGGGCAACGGCGCGATGCGGCAATATCCCATCCTGTCGCGTTAGGAAAAGCAGTACGCCCACCGGCAAGCCAATGGCAACGGTAAATAGCGCGGCAAAAAAAACCATGTAGAGCGTTTCATAGCTGGCTGTCAGCAGTAAATCCTGAAAGCGATCCCAGTTTACGCTACGCATCGGGTTAACTCCGCAGGCAGATATTTGGCGAGGAAGGCGCGATCGGCTTCACCTTCCTTCAGTAATAAATCTCGTAAACGGCTCTCTTCACGCTGCATGATTTGCGCCAGCGTGCCGCTTTCTATCAGCCTTCCTTTTTCGAGCAAGGCTGCGCTATCACATATCCGCTTTACTACCGACATTTCATGGGTGATCAGCACAATCGTGATGTTGAGCTGATGTTGAATAGAGGCCAGCAAATCCAGAATCGTCACGGTCGTTTCTGGATCCAGCGCGCTGGTGGCTTCGTCACACAGCAAATAGCGCGGTTGAACGGCCAGCGCACGCGCGATGCCGACACGCTGTTTCTGGCCGCCCGACAACTGCGAAGGCCAGGCGTTAGCAAAACTTTCCAGCCCCACCAGTTCTAACAATGCAGCCACGCGCGCGCGCCGTTGTTTTACCGGAAGTCCGGCAATCTCCAGCGGCAAATCGATGTTGTCGTGAACATTACGCGAGTGCAGCAAATTGAAGTGTTGGAAAATCATGCCCATTTGCTGGCGCTGACGTCTGAGCTGAGCAAGCGAGAGCGTTGAAATCTCCTGGCCATCAATCGCTATCGAACCGGTTGACGGACGCTCCAGCAGATTCAAACAACGTAACAAAGTACTTTTACCCGCCCCGCTTCGTCCGATAATGCCAAAAATTGAACCGTCCTGAATGTCCAGCGAGATTTCAGCTAAAGCCGGCGCAGCTGCGCCGGTATAGTATTTGCTGACCTGTTCGATTTTAATCATGCGCGGCATCCGCAACCGGAATCACCGACCCGTTGTAGTTTTTGCGGATAAAGTCTGCCACCTGCGGCGAGGTCAGATCTTTTGCCAACTCAATCACGCGCGGATCTTTTGCCAGCTGCGGCGTAGTGACCAACAGATTGGCGTAAGGATTGTGCTTCGCTGATTCCAGTCCCAGCGCATCTTTCGCCGGTGACAATCCCGCTTCTAAGGCGTAGTTGCCGTTGATAATGGCCGCATCGACATCATCAAGAGAACGCGGCAGCTGCGGCGATTCAATCTCTACAATTTTGATTTTCTTGGGGTTTTCTGAGATATCTTTCGGTGTTACCAAGGTGGTACCGGCTTCACCGCTGGCGTTAAGACGCAGCACGCCTTTATCCTGCAATAACCACAATGCGCGGCTCAGGTTAGTGGTGTTGTTTGGCACGGCAATCGTCGCCCCTTCTGGCAGCGCATCCAGGCTTTTTACTTTGCGGGAATAGATGCCGAGCGGCTCGATATGCACACTGGCCACCACGTCGAACGTTTTACCCAACGCTTTTTCCTGATCTTTTAAATACGGCAGATGCTGGAAATAGTTTGCGTCCACATCACCCGATGCCAGCAGTTCGTTGGCATTGATCCCACCGCTTAACTCGACGATTTTTAAATCGAGTTTGGGATCGAGCGTTTTAACGTACTCCAGTATTTCGGCATGCGGTACCGCATCAGCGGCCACGCGCAACGGTGCAGCATAGAGGTTTTGTGCAATCAGCAACGACAGTCCAGCCAGGCCTAATAGCGTTTTCTTCATGATTTTTCTCAGTGTCATTATTGTTGGGCGTATTCAGGATAAAAACGTTGTGCAACTTCGGGGTGCGAGCGCAGGCGTCCTTTGAGGTAATTCCAGCCCACATCACGCAGTAAAGGATTTTGAGGATCGCTGCTCGGCCCCTGCGCTAATTGCGAAAGCGATTCTGGAAGCGGGTAAAGCGGCACCACCGCATCAAGCTGTGCACCCAGAAAGAAGGCAATGGAAAGGCGTTCGCGCTGCGCTTGTGGCGATACCACGCGGTGCACGGTGGCACGCAGATAACCGTTGGTGGCAAGCTCCAGTAATTCACCAATATTCACCACAAAAGATCCAGGCAACGGCGAGGCGGCAATCCATTCTCCGGGATTAACTTCAACCTCTAATCCGGGCTGATCGTCCTGAAGCAGCAAAGTCAAAAAGCCGGAGTCCTTGTGTGCGCCAACCCCCTGACGTGATTGATCATCTGCACGGCCAGGATAGCGAATGAGTTTGATGTGCTCGTTGGGATAACGCCCGTAAAGGTTATCGAAAGCATTACGGGGTAATTGCAGCGCTTCGGCAAAGGCGCGTAGAAGCTCAAGGGCAACGTGAGTCATTTCCTGTTGCCAGCGCGTTAACAACGTTTTCAACGCTGGCAACGCGTCGGGCCATTGATTGGGGCCTTGCAAGCGTTGCCAGGCGGGTGCGTCATCTGAGTGAGGCAGCGCCTCTCGTTCAGCACCAATATCAAATTGCTCTCGATGGTCGGGTTGATTGCGGGTTATTTCTGCACCCGCGAGGTTATAACCACGAAAATGTGGAGAGTTAGCCATTTTAACTTTGCGTTTTTCATCTAAGGGCAAAGCAAAAAAAGCCTTTGCCACGCGCTGCACGTCATCTAATAAAACCTGATTAATACCATGGTTAATAAGATAGAAAAAACCCACTTCACGAGCGGCGTGACCTAATTCATTTATTGATAACTGGCGCTGTTCTTCATCGCCATGTAATTTCGCGAAATCAATAATCGGAAGCTGCACTTTATTTAGCGATTGCATGATTAACATCCTGCCTGACCGTAATGACACAACATTGCCATTGGCTTGTCTGGTTCACTACTAAGTTATCCTGCTATCGATATGCCATTCCCGGAAATAACGCGAATTATTAGGGTACTGATTTTTATAATCTTTTAATTAAAGTAATAATCCTGAGTAGGGATTGATTGTGGGATTAAACAGAGTATTGCGTTATTGGAAAAATACAGATGAGAATGAATAAGACATTATTAATGCGTAACAAAATGTTTGAAGGTGTGATCCGCTATTAATACGGCGTGCCCTGCTGGATTTGTCAACAATTGCGGTTATTCCGGCTATAAACTTGCAAAAACTGACAATAATAGTCTAAGGTTGGGCGGCTGAGGTGCTTACCGCTTCACTTACCCACAATTTGGGCTTCTTATAGCTTTCATTTCCTTCGTTCTTCTCGATCATATTTGCGGCTGCGAAAGCTATAAGACTCCCTCAATTAAGCTGTATGAGGAGAATATGACCACCAAAAACCAATCATCTGAACATCCGAAAAAACACTTCTGGAATAAGAAGCAGAAAGAACTGACCGTTGATGACATCACCGTCATTGATAACGGTATGCTGAAACGTGCTGTCGGTGCGGCTGCCTTGGGTAATGCCATGGAGTGGTTCGATTTCGGTGTTTATAGCTATCTGGCGGTGATTATCGGGAAAGTCTTTTTCCCGGATGCCAACAACGCGGTGCAGCTGATCGCGACCTTCGGTACATTTGCCGCCGCCTTCCTGGTACGCCCCATTGGCGGCCTGGTCTTTGGGCCGCTTGGCGACCGTATTGGACGGCAGAAAGTGCTGGCGATGACGATGATCATGATGTCTATTGGGACATTCTGTATCGGGCTCATTCCCGCGTACTCCTCCATCGGTATCATGGCGCCGATTCTGCTGCTGGTAGCCCGACTCATTCAGGGCTTTTCTACCGGGGGTGAATATGGCGGAGCAGCGACCTTTATAGCGGAATACTCCACTGATAACCGCCGTGGCTTTATGGGCAGTTTTCTTGAGTTCGGTACTATCGCCGGTTACCTGCTCGGCGCGAGCCTGGTGACGGCCATGACGCTGCTGCTCTCTAATGATGCCATGATGTCGTGGGGCTGGCGTGTCCCGTTCTTTATCGCCGCACCGTTAGGCTTGTTCGGCCTGTATGTACGCCTGAAACTGGAAGAAACACCCGCATTCCAGCAGCACATGGAAAAACAGGAAGCGCTGGAGCAGAGCAAGCCGCGTCTTACTTTGATGCAGATGCTGAGCAAATACCGCGCGCCGATGATGAAATGTATTGGTCTGGTACTGCTGTTTAACGTGTCCAACTACATGTTGACTTCCTACATGCCGAGCTACCTGACTGGTGTGCTGGGTATGAACGAGATGAGCGGTTTGCTGCTGGTAATGGTAGCGATGTTTGTGATGATGCCGCTGACCTTGTTATGGGGTCGATGGACCGACAAAATTGGCCGTCGCCCGGTGATTGGCTTTGGTGCCGTAGGCTTGATCCTGCTGTCGATTCCCAGCTTTATGCTGCTCGGCACCGGCAACATGTGGGCGGTTTTTGCTGGCCTGCTGATTCTGGGGGTATTGCACACCTGCTTTAGCGGCACCATGCCTTCAACGCTGCCTGCGCTGTTTACCACCGATATTCGTTACAGTGCGCTGGCAATCGGCTTTAACCTTTCCGTTTCACTGTTTGGTGGTACCACACCGCTGATCACTGCCTGGTTGGTGGACACCACTCATAACGTGATGATGCCTGCTTACTATATGATGGGTGCAGGCGTCATCGGCCTGGTGACTATCCTGACAGTACGCGAAACTGCACGTCAGCCACTGAAAGGCTCTTCGCCTGCTGTGGCCACTAAAGCAGAAGCACACAAGTTGATTGATAAGTTACGCTTGCGGAACAGTAAATCGAAGCCGGTTCCGGCACCGTCAAAATAATGCGTTAATCACTAAGCAAGCCGGGATAATCCCGGCTTTTTTAATGCGAGATTAGCCCCTCTCTCGACACACCATCAACATCGGCTTTATTACGTAGAGCATCAACCCTTCTTTGTTAAAAGCGATCAAAACGGTAAGGATGCGGATCAATAATCGGCGTGTGGTTAATCACAAGATCTGCCGCCAACTGCCCTGCTGCAGGCGAAGTGCCAAATCCATGACCTGAAAATCCTGTTGCCAGCGTTAAACCCGAAAGCCGGTCAACGGGTCCGATAACCGGATTGGAATCTGGCGTTACATCAAGGGTTCCTGCCCAGGCTTCAGCGATTTCCGCACGCTGGAAAGCAGGCCATGCGGCTTGCAGATTATTCATTGCATCCTCATTAAGAGAAGATTTAGCTGATAAGAAGAGTGCGCTGTAGGGATAAGCGCGCTAAATGCGGGTTTGTAGCATCAAAGAGTCAGGCGAATTGCCGCGTTAAGCGACAATCTTCTGGGATTCGCTTTAACGAAAAAAGGCCGCCGATAGGCGACCTTTATAAAACGCGTACCCCACCCGGCGCTTATCTCCGGCACTCGCAATGGCTTAGCTCTTGAAGGGGCAAAAGGATTCTCTCATCAAACACGGCGTCAGATTTAACCGTTATTGCTATCGTTATTATTAGCCTGCTACCTTTTTACCAGGTGTGTTGTGCCACATCGCAATACGGCTTCTGTGAAACCGAAGCGCTGTAAGCGATATTCATTGTCAGTTCTGGTAAATATGGGTAAAGAACTAAGATGAGCGATCAATAACGCCGGTTTGATTATCAGAATATATTTACCGCAATCGATATGAATCCGCATTTTTCATATTGCGTACATATTAAATTTTTATTTGACCATTAATTATACAAATTTAAATATAATGATTTCTATTTTTTAAAATAAAGAGAGGCTCTACTTAGCACGCGCCTACTTTCAGGCCAAGTTCAATATGTTGTGGGCGGGGAAAAATAGCGGGGAAATACAGGCATAAAAAAACCCGCTCGAGGCGGGTTTTTTAATCATCAGGTATTTTATCTGCTCAGGCTGTTGCCTTCATCGCTGTTGTAAACGTACCTGAAGATGCAAATTAGATTGCTACAACGTTTGCCGCTGATGGGCCTTTAGCACCACTTTCGATGGTGAATTCAACGCGTTGGCCTTCATCTAAGGTTTTGAAATCGTTGCTCTGAATGGCTGAGAAGTGTACGAATACATCTTTGCTGCCATCCTGAGGAGTGATAAAGCCAAAACCTTTACCTGCGTCAAACCATTTTACTAAACCAGTCATTTTACCAGACATAGATACTTCCTTAATTTTTGAGCCACTAATGCGGCGAAGATGGTCTGTTGTGCAGAGAATTACTTACTTGGCACTTAGGAGGAGGCTCTCGAAGAAGGGTATCGCTGGATATCACTTTAACTGAGGACTGCTTTACTAAAACTGCTTTCATAAGGTCTGTATTACAAACCGATGGAGCTATTAAGCCATTGTTCAGAAGATTTAGCAATGCCTTATTTTAATTATTTTCACAGGGCTTGCTGAATGAGATAGCGAGAAGAAACTTTCTCATGAGTACCACGTTACCGCGATTAAAATATCCCGCCTCGCTAATGAACCCTCACGCTTGAAATATTATTTTCCTGCCTTTTATTTATTCCTGCCGATTTCATCCGCTGCCTGTTTTTCTGCTCAATCTTTTAGTCAGACAGTTTTAACGTCATGCACTCAGCAGGGCGATGAAGAGGGTTCCCTGAATCGCCCTGCCCTGTTACTTACGCAATGTCTACCCGATTAAAAGCTTTGCCAGTTTTCCTCAGCCGCGCTTTGACTCGGTTTAGGCAGCAAATTTTTCACTTTCTGTATTGCGTCTGATTCAGCAAGTGACGACTTGCTCGCAAGGGCATGTTTGCTTTCTCTGTTATCAATGCGGAACTCGCCAACCATTCTGGTCAGCGCGGCCGCCTGTTCCTGAAGTGACTGTGACGCAGCAGAGGCTTCTTCCACCAACGCGGCGTTTTGCTGAGTCACATCGTCCATTTGGTTTACCGCTTTATGAACTTGCTCGATTCCCTGGCTCTGTTCTTGAGCTGCCGCCGCAATTTCATTAACTAACGCGCTAACCTGGCGAATGGCGTCTTTCATTACCGACATGTTTTCGCCCACGTTGCTTGCCTGATCCGCACCGGTTTCAGTTAGCTTGAATGATTCGTTAATCAGCTGCTTAATTTCTCTTGCCGCCGTGGTCGAGCGCTGCGAAAGATTTCTGACCTCGCCGGCGACTACCGCAAAACCTTTACCGTGTTCACCCGCGCGAGCGGCTTCAACTGCCGCATTCAGCGCCAGGATATTCGTTTGAAAAGCAATGCCTTCAATCAACGCAACAATCTCTGAAACGCGACGCGAGCTTCCTTGTATATCTTTCATCGTCACCAGCATTGCATCCAGCGACGCTGAACTTTTTTCTGACAACTGATTAGCATTAACTGCCAGCAAACTGGCCTGGCGAGTGTTATCTGCCGTCTGACGCACCGTTTCACTCAGCTCTGTCATACTGGCTGCTGTTTGCTCCAGCGAGGCGGCTTGCTGCTCGGTTCGTGAGGAGAGATCTTCATTGCCTGCGGCAATCTGTGCTGAGGCGCTACCCACTGAATGAGACGCCGCATTAACTGACGCCAGCGCGTCCGCGACACGCTTCATCAGGGCATTAAATGAGCGTGCCATATTGCCGATTTCGTCCCGACGACTTTCATCAGCACTGACCGTAAGATCAAGGTTATCACTCGAATGCGTCATGATGCTGCCGATAGCAGAGAGATTGTTGCGTATGCGGATAATCGTGGATGCGGCAAAGAGACCAAACACCAGAATCGTGGCGCAGACGCCGGCAATGGTGCCCCAGAAAAGGGTGTTGTAAATGCTATGGTTCGTTGCACGAAGGTCCTCCCCAATCGCGATATTCAGCGCTAACTGCTTCTGATAGCCCGCTACCAGTGTCCGAATAGCATCACCAACGCCCTCTTTCCTCTCAAGAATGGAGCGGCTGAGCTCATCCTGATGCGCGCGAGAGGCTGCAATAAAGTCGGGCAGTCGCTGCTCAATCACATGAAGGTTATCAAAAGCGATGTGGGTCAGCCTTTCATCTTCATCGTTTGAGATGTCGTGCTTCAAATAGTAATCCGTCAGCGTCTTCAGACCGGCAACACGCTGCTTAATTTCATCTTCAATCGCGGGCAGTTTGCTGTTATCAGCCTGACTCTGATGTTGATAAAGCGTAAGCGCGAGCTGATTACTTTGTTCAGTCAGCTGACCTAAATCCTTGATGGAGGAGATGGTATTGATCTGGACATACTCGAAGCGATCCTGAAAGCCAGACAGAAAATATATTGCAAGTACTGCCTGGCTAATAATGGCTAAAAACAGCACTGAAAATGTCAGTATGAGGCGCTGTGTGATGTTCATGTTTACCCCTGAATTTTTTTATACGATCTTCCTGCGTGCAGGTGACCATCCGCAAAGGGTTATCGGCAGGCACTGACAAATAGTTATTACTTATGGTGAGGAAGTGCTGATGTAAGGTGCGGCGACTCTTTTATCTCACCAGGCAGGATTGATAGAGCGTAACAACCGGGCATAAAAGAGAAGGTTTGGCTAGCGATAGAGCGGCAAGAAATTCGTAGTGAATTTCTCTGTCGAAGAAAGGATGAGTAAGAGATGATCCGCGTATAAAGTTATACGGGCGCGCAACTGCTCTGACAGACCAAATCTGCGAGCGGGATTTGGCCTGTCAGGAACAGCATTATGATGCTTTTGCGCGTTCAGGCGCTTCACTTTTAACGCATTACCCCATTGCAGCGACTCACTTTCCCCCACACTGCAGGTTTTTCTGAGTCACATTGCTGAAGGTTTTTTCTTTTGAACATCTGCGTTAATGACACTGATGATTCATCATAACTGGCTGCGCTGCTTCTGATCTCCCAAAGCATCTTCCAGGCATTTGCGAATGATGTCTGGCAGGCAACTGTAATCATGGTATTTCTCTGCTATCCGCTGTAACTGCTCTACAAGTGGATCTAATTCATTTCGGGCGATATCTTTTCTGTTCGGATAAAGATAATAAATGTTGCTCATGACGACTCCACGCAGAACATTCTGTCTGATCCCTATCATCATGCTGCCATTTCATTCTAAACAATCGGTCCTGAAACGCCTAAACAAGGGCTGTTTTCTTGCGTTAAAGTTTTTTAACATCTGACGAAAGTACCTAACATACAAGTAGAAATTACTACATCGTTGCTGAATAAGCGGGTACTGATGAACGCAAATCGTATAGAACAGTACCCTTTTTGCTCATTTGAGTTAGTACTGACCGGGTAAATGCCTTATCGGTGTAGGACAATTGGTCAGCCCAAAAGCCGGCTTTTTTCTTGCATGGTTAAAGTTATTCAAACAAAGCGGGCACTGCGTGGCATCAGGATGATGAATTTTAGCAACCGTTACTGCCTGACCCTTGGTATATAAAGAGCCGATAAAAATCCTGTTTACATCTGCCGGCAGATTAACACAACCCGCTTGATGAATTACCCAGTTGCCAGTAATCGCGTTTTTTAACAAATAATAAAATGATGGTTTAAGCATAAAAGTCTCAAGTAGTTTGCTGAAGTAGTAAATGGATCAAATAAGAAAAGTCATTACACACTGAATTTTCATTAATCATATCTGTTTTTTTTATCATCAACTATTAAACCACCGCGCTTTTTTTGAATTTAGGAATTCCCCCTTAGGCAATGTTAATTTATATAAACTATATCCATTCTGGAATTAAATCATTAACGCAAACTCCGCCACCAAACTTAAACACCACTTATCTCTAATGTGGGTGTAATTATGAATACAAATAATATAACTTTAAAATCAAGTAGTTACGATGAGGTGAGCAATCATAAAATTGCATTTTTCTAATGAATTAAGATGTTTATCGCGATCAGAACCTATCAAATAATGTACATAAGTTTTTTCGGGTAATGATTCAAAAAAAAGCCAAACGGCACTTTTCAATTTAAGAAGGTACTAGCGCAAAATCTATTCGTAAAGCAAGTCTGTAGTATGGCTGACCAATTGAATACGCTGAGTGAAATGCTTTAATCGTGAAAGAGGGTGTTCTTTAAACATAAATCGAGGCTTTGCTCCACAACAAGGATTAATTCCAAATATGCTGCGTACTTCACAATCAGAAGCAGCAAAAAAATTTGGCTGTGCCAGGCTTAGCGCTACAGACACCGAAACGGCTGTCTGCCAAAGCAATAAATTAAAAGAAACATTATTAAGGAAAGCGAAAATGAATGAAGATCGAATTGGTGGTAACTGGAAACAGTTCAAAGGAAAAGTTAAGGAAAAATGGGGCGATCTTACTGATGACGACATGACTGTTGTGGAAGGCAAGCGTGATCAGTTGGTGGGCAAAATTCAGGAACGTTACGGTTACGAAAAAGATCGTGCAGAGAAAGAAGTAAAAGATTGGGAAGATTCAAACAAATATCACTGGTAAGCCTGCCAAAGGTGCCGGTAGCCCCCTTCCGGCACCTTCTCCTTCTAAAAACAACAATCCTATTACTTACCGAAACGCGCGATCGTACTGGCTGCACCCAGCGAAGGGTCTTTGATTTGTTCCAATAATTCATTATGCATCAAGCCCAATTTCTGGTGAGAAACGCGCAAATCAGGAATGTGAAAACGAAAAAAAACGGCCATTTCTGACCGTTTTAAAAAGCGCTGTTTTGTCAGCGATTAATGTGCAGGACGATTCACTTCAACGGGACGCAGATCGAACAGCAGCACCTCAGCATTATCACCGGCGGTAAAACTAAGCGAAGTTTCATTACGAACCCGCGCGCCATCACCTGCGTTAAAGCGAATACCGTTCACTGTGACAGAACCCTGCGCCACGTGAATATAAGCGTAACGATCTTCACCTAACGTCACGGTTTGCTGCTCATCACCATTAAACAAACCGGCATAGATACGCATATCCTGACGCACGCTTAACGCGTTGCCTTGCCCTTCTGGCGAGACGATCAGGCTAAATTTGCCTCGTTTATCCTCTTCAGGCACAGAAACTTGCTGGTAACCTGGCTGCGTGCCGTTTTCAGCTGGCACAATCCAGATTTGCAAAAAATGGACGCCATTGGTGCTGGAATGGTTGAATTCACTGTGCGTGACTCCGCTACCGGCGCTCATCAATTGCACGTCACCGGGAACGATTACTGAACCGGTACCCATGGAATCTTTATGTGCTAACTCGCCTTTCAGCACATAAGAGATGATCTCCATGTTGCTGTGAGGGTGCGCGCCAAAACCGCGAGCGGGTGCCACCTGATCATCGTTAATCACCAGAAGGTCAGAAAAACCCATCTGTTTGGGATCACGGTAGCCCGCAAATGAGAAGGTATGACGTGATTTCAACCAGCCGTGATCACCTAAGCCGCGTTGTTCTGATAATCTTTGCTCGATCATGGTCTGCTCCTAAATTTTTTGGGGAAATGGATTTGCCCTTCCGATAGAGAAGCAGTATACGTAAACTAATTTGCTCAACAATTAGCTCTGATATGAATCACTGTCACCTTTAAGTGGACAATATGCAAATCGAAGATCTTCGGATATATGTGGCGGTGATGAACGCCGGAAATTTCACGGCAGCGGCCGACCAGCTCATGCTATCGAAACAATATGTCAGTCGGCGCATGGCAGCGCTTGAGGCTTCACTGGGCGCGCGTTTGTTGATACGTAATACGCGAAAATTATCGGTAACGGATGCGGGTAAAGTCTTTGCCCAGCACGCGCAGCGCATCCTTGATGACATACAGGAAGCAGAACAAGCCGTTTCTGAGCGACGGCAAGAGTTGCACGGCACATTTCGAATCAGCATGCCGATGTCGTTTGGCATGAGCCATCTTTCACCGTTAATCGCGGATTTTTTGGCTGAACATTCCGCGTTGCAATTTCAGGTTGAACTGGCCGATCGCTATGTTGATGTGATTGGTGAAGGCTTTGATATGGCGATCCGCATTGGCACCTTGAGCGACTCAACGTTGATCGCCCGTCAACTTGGCGAGCTGAAGCGGGTAATCTGTTGCAGTCCCGCTTACTTAAAGCGTGCAGGTGAACCCAAGGTTCCTGAGGATCTACTGCAACACGCCTGCCTGCGTTACGGTAGGGAAGGCCAAAACGGTTGGGAGCTAAAGGTCGACGGGAAAAAGAAAGTGCTGGCGGTACAAGGCCCGATGATGAGCAATAACGGTGAAGTGCTGTGCGACGCGGCGATCTCTGGTTTAGGCTTGGTGCTTTTGCCTGAATTTATTGTAGGCCCGGCATTGCAACGCGGCGAGTTGGTGTCGGTGTTAGATGCCTGTCATCCCGACTCACTCTGTTTGAATGCGGTCTACCCGCAGCACCGACAAAGAAGTGAAGTCAATCGGGTGCTGCTGGCGTTCTTACAACAAAGGCTTAATGCGTAAACTCTCCCTGTTTTGATCGACAACAGGGAGAGTGGCGAGCAGGTTAATTCACGGTTTTCAGCGCCGCAAATACGCGCGCAATGGCCACCGCACCAGGATCTTGTACATCTTTCAAATTATCGCTATTGAGGTAAGAAGAACGCCCCGCTTTTGCTTTGGTCATGCTGGCGGTATTTTCCGCGCCTTTATGTGCCGCATCCGCGACGGCGTTGAAATCCTTGCCTGCGATCATCGCTTCGATAGCCGGTTGTAGCGCATCTATTAACGTGCGGTCGCCAAGTTGTGCACCGCCATAATGCTTCATTTTTTCCAGCCCCTTCTGCAAAGCCTCCGCTAATGCGCTCCCTTCTGCCAGCTGCTGACCCGCCGCGGTGAAGAAAATGGCCATTAATACACCGCTGGACCCGCCCATGACTTTTGCCAGTCGCTCGCCAATGACGGCGAACAGATCGGGCAAGGTATTCAGCGGCAAGTGCTGCTCTTTGCACTCATCAAGAATGTGTCGTGCACCGGCGGCGAAGGTCGAACCGGTGTCACCATCGCCCACCTGAGCATCCAGTTTGTTCAGATCACTTTCATTTTTGATCAGCGTGTCGCAAACGGCGCTGAGAATGCGGGCGACATGGGCGTTTTCAGACGCTTCGAAGGCAATTTCGCTCGCCTGCTTTTCAGCTTTATGCGGTTTCAGAGCCTCAACTTTGACCGCTTTACACCAGCCAGCCGCTTCCACGGGCGCGCAAATCGCCTCCTCAAACAATGGCGAAAGTTCAAGGCTGGTGACGGAATAGCCTTTCATATCCAGCGCCGTCATCATTGCTGCAGGGCCAATCAGATACTGCACACTGTTGCTCAACGGTGATTCGATCAAATCGCGCGTGACGAGATTCATTTCCAGCGCTGACATTCCGCCAAGATTGTTCACCAACAAGACGCGCGGCTTGTCGGCATCTCGATTCTGCAGCACGTTTTCCAACAGCTGTTTAGCAATCTGCTGGCTGCTCTGGGATTTAATCACCTCAACGCCCGGCTCACCATGAATACCCAACCCCATTTCCACGCTGCCTTCCGGCACGCGTTCGTCGGTATCTTCACCTGGCAAATGGCAGCTCGACATCGCAACGCCCATCGTTGACATGGCTTGGTTTGCCGCCTCCGCCGCTTTGGTCACGGTGGCTAAATCATCTCCGCGCTCGGCGACGAAACCCGCAATTTTATGCACCAGCAAGGTTCCTGCCACGCCACGCGGCTGTGGATTCTCAGGCAGCGCAATATCATCGCCAACGATAACCATGCTGACATCAAAACCTGCTTTACGCGCTTTTTCTGCCGCCAGGCCAAAGTTAAGGCGATCGCCAGTATAATTTTTAACGATCAACAAACATCCGGCCTCGCCGGTGAGATTAACGATGGCGTTATACACCGCTTCGACGCTGGGAGAAGCAAACAGATCGCCGCACACTGCGGCGGTTAACATCCCTTTGCCGATGAAGCCAACATGCGCAGGCTCATGTCCTGATCCTCCGCCAGAGATCAGCGCCACCTTTTTTTTATCCCAGTCATTACGCATTACAATACGTATCCATGGATCGACGTCTAATCGCACCAGATTGCGCCATGGATTGGCATAAATGATGCCATCCAGCGCATCAGCAACCAGATCTTCTTTCTTATTCATCATGAATTTAGTCATTACTTATTCCTCATCTGAATGTTTCGATGTCGATTCCACGAAAAGGAAGTGTTGCACATGGAAACCCACCGCGTGGGCTAAAAGTGGCGAAATCATTCCTAAAGTCGCCATCATTGATGCTGAAATGGAGGCGTGGAATGCGCCGTTTACGGGTGAGAAGTAGCGCGATATCGCCGATGCAGGACGACATCATTTCGCTTTATCAACAAGGCTAAAAACGGCGGGACTTTACTTAACCTTGCCGTGAAAAACCCAAAACGCCCACGTGTGATAAATCAAGGTTATCGGCATCACGATAGCCACACCCGTCAGCACAAAAATTTGTGTAACCTGATCCGCAGCACTGTTATGCAGATCAATCTGTTGCGGAATGAGCCACGGATAAATCCCCCAGGCAATGCCTGCCATTACGGCGGCGATTAAAGCCAGCGTTATGGCGATTTGCCACTTGGGACCCAATCGGTAGAGCGCAATCAGCAGCATGAGCCACAATGCCGCAATGAATAAACAGATCGCTTTTCCCCAGCCATGCCACGTTTGTTGCCACGGATCGGGGTTTAATAAGATCAGCGCCAAAAACAGCACCAGTGCAACCACCCAAAAAAACCATGCCAGCGTGTTTGCCCGCTCTTCAACCGATTCTCCAATGCGCCAGCGGATCCAGCAGCAGCCTAACATCAGATAAATAGCCATCAAGCCAAAGCCCGACAACAGGGCATACAGGCTGAAGCCGAATAAACTCTGCCCTTCCATCACTTTGCCCGCGCACCAACCCTGACAAAAAGCGGCCAGTGCGGAGCTTAGCGGCAGCAATTTATCCAGCCAGTGACGCATTTCGCCAGCGGCCTGAGCACGATACTCCAGTGCTAGCGCACGCAGAAACAGGCAAAGTAGCATAATGAAAACCGGTAGATAGAGTGCGCTAAACAAACTGCTGTAAGCGGCAGGAAACAGTGCCAGCAGGCCACCCGCTACCAGCACCAGCCAGGTTTCATTGGCATCCCATACCGGCAAAATACTGTGCACCATGCGCTGTTTCTGCTCTTCATCGTCAAACCAGAAAAAAAGCATCCCGACGCCAAGATCCGCGCCATCCAGCCAGACATACATCAGCAGTGAAAATAACAGTGTCAGGGCGCAGAGATCGGCTAAGTTCATTGTCCGCTCTCCGAAGAGGTCGTTAAGCTATTCGCAACAACCTCAGTTTCCTTTGGCAGCGGCGCATTAACGTAACGCAACAGATAACGTAGCCCAAGAGCGAAACTGAAACTGTAAATCAACAGCACGCCAATAACCGAAGCCAGCGTCAAGCTCAGGGACAGCGATGAAACACTTTGCGCAGTGCGCAACAAACCATAAACGGTCCAGGGTTGACGCCCCAGTTCTGTCACCAGCCAACCCGACAGCATCGCGACAAATCCGCTGGGCGACATCAACACCAGCCACCACAACAAGCGGCGTGACGTGAGCAACTTATTACGCCAGCGCTGAAGGTTAGTGACACAGGTGGTGATCAGCATTAACGCCCCTAATCCCACCATGACGCGAAAAGCAAAAAACACCGGCAACACCGGCGGCAGCGAGTCAGCGGGAAATTCACTCAGGCTTTTAATATGTCCGGTTAAGTTGTGACGCAAATAGAGCGAACCCAGATTAGGAACGGCGATTTCAGCACGATTACGCTGCATTTGTTGATCGGGTATCGCAAACAGCCGCAGCGGTTCTCCATCTCCCGGCGCAGGTGATCTCCAGCTCCCTTCTATCGCGGCTAATTTGGCGGGCTGATAGCGCAGCGTATTTTCACCATGAAGATCGCCAATAACCAGCTGCAGCGGCACGGCAAATAGACAAAAAGTCAGGGCGCTGGTCAACATGATACGTGCTGCCGCTTCCTTTGGACGGTGCAGAATTCGCCATGCCGCTGCACCTGCCATCATAAATGCCACCGCAATCAAGGTTGCCAACACCATATGCGTAAAGCGCCAGGGAAAAGAGGGCGCAGAAAGCAGAGTCATAACGCTGTTAGCATGGAATACACCTGCATCATCGCGAGAAAAATCAACCGGCGTTTGCATCCAGGAATTAGCGGCCAGGATCCAAAACGCACTGATAAAGGCACCAAGAGCCACCATGCAGGTAACGATAAAATGAATACCGGGGCGGATACGCCCCATCCCAAACAGCATCACGCCAGTCAGCCCCGACTCCAAAAAGAAAGCCACCAGCACTTCATAAAACATCAGCGGGCCGATGATTCCACCTACGCGTTGAGAGAAGGGGGCCCAGTTGGTGCCAAACTGAAATTCCATCACCACGCCAGAAACCGCGCCAATCGCCACCGTCAGCGCGAAAATCTTTAACCAAAAATGCAGCGCTTCGCGCGCGCCGGGCTGTTTACCCCAAAGCCAGCGTGCCTCAAACCAGACCAGAAAAGGGGCAAGACCCAGCGTTAATGCCGCCAGCGTGATATGCATACCCATTGTCAATGCGAACTGCCCGCGTGACAGCAGCAGCACCCAATCAGCGTCACTCACGGGTCGATTTCCCGCTATAACGGGTGACCGGTGGCTCCTCTGCGCGCTGTAACTCTTGAGAGAACGCTTCCATTCCGGCAAACAGAGGCCGCAGGCTTTGCCATAACGCCTCGTCTTTCAGCAGAGACATTACACCTTTCAAGCCCGGTGCAGCTGAGTGCTGTTTCGTCTCTTCGCTGGCGGGTTTTAACGCCATCAGTGCGGCCCGAACTGCCAGAATCATGTGATTAAAGCGTTCGGGCGGAATGGTACCTAGCGCCATCATTAACAATGAGAGGTTTTGAATGGCGTTTTGCGAGCCGGGCCGATTAAGCCCTTCAACCAAAATTTTACCAATGTCGCTGTTGGCCTTTACGACATCGTTGGCGAGACGTAAAAAGCCGTGTTGGTGCAAGCTTTCCAGCAAAGTATCAAGCGATTCTTTTGCGGTAGGTTCGGTGCGCGTCGGCGGCACATCGTATTGCATGCGTTCGGCCATTAAAATTTCTCCGGATGTTTTACGTGCGCGGGTGGCTGTTGATAACCCGCCTGTTGCCATTTATCTTCTACGGGCAAATGATCGAGCGGCGTGCGCTGACCATAACGGAAATTATGCTGAGGCAGAGGGTTCGGTTGCGGTGGATGATCCAGCGCCTGCATTTTTACTGCGATTTCTTTATAGGCGGGCGTGTTCACGTCAGGATCGTGATGATCGCCGGTCAAACCATTTACGCCAGGTTTACCATGATGAATCGGGATAAACAGCACATTGCCCTGAACCCGCTCGGTGACCACCACCGGTACTTCAAGCGTGCCGCGCCGCGAAGTAATCGCAACCCAATCTCCCTCTTTCAACTGACGTTCAGCGGCAAGTTGCGGTGAAATTTCCACAAACCAGTTCGGTGACAGCGAGGATATACGGCCGCCTTGCCCAGTCTGATTGGTGGACTGAAAATGCTCCAGCATGCGGCCATTGTTCAGTAGCAGATCGTACTCACTATCTTCACGCTCTTCCGGCGGACGCCATTCCAGTGGATAGAGTCGTGCTTTGCCATCCGGGAAATGGAAGGATTCGGTATAGAGCAGCGGTGTACTGCTGCCATCGGCCTTCACCGGCCACTGTTGTGATTGCCAGCCCACCAGCTGTTCATAGCTAACCCCGGCGAAAATCTCCGCAATACTGGCTGTTTCTGCCATGATCGCGCCGGGATTAGGATAGCGCCACGGATGTCCCAGCCTGGCGGCTAAATCAGTGAGAATTTGCCAGTCGGGGCGGCTATCGCCCAGCGGCGGCATTGCCGGAGAGAAATGTTGAATACGCCGTTCGGTATTCACAAAGGTGCCCTCCTTCTCAACGCTTGGGCAACCTGGCAATACCACGTCAGCAAATTCGGCGGTACGGCTCATGAAAATGTCCTGCACCACCATAAAGTCGAGCTGTGTAAAGGCTTGGTGAACTTTAGTTGAATCCGCGTCAGAGAACGCGGTCTCTTCGCCAATGATGTACATCGCCCGCACTTTTTTCTCGTACGCTTCCTGCACCATTTGGAAGTTGTCTGCACCAACCTTGTCAGATAACGCTTCAGGCGAAACGCCCCACGCTTTAGCCCACTTTTCACGCGCAGCATGATCCGTGACTTTGTCATAGCCCGGATAGATATTGCTGAGGCAGCCAAAGTCGCTGGCACCCTGCACATTGTTGTGGCCACGCATTGGATAACCTCCAGTGCCGGGACGACCATAATTTCCTGTCACCAACAGCAAGTTAGAGAGCGCGGTGCTGGTATCTGCCCCATGGCTATGCTGGGTAATTCCCATTGCCCACAGCAGGCAGACGCTGCCCGCGTTACCAATCATCTCTGCGGCGGTGGTCAGTTCTTCAACGCTTAGCCCGGTAATATCGCTGGCAAACTCAAGCGTAAAAGGCGCAAGCGAGGCGCGATATTCCTCAACCTGAATCACCCGTTCACTCAGGAATTTGTCATCGGCATAGCCGTGGTCAAACATATAGCGCGCCATGGCTGAAGCCCATACCATGTCGGTGCCAGGCCGCACGCGCAGATAACAATCGGCTCGCTCGGCCATTTCGTGGCAGCGCGGATCAACAACCAGCAACTTTTGACCTTGGTGCTTGTGGCTCTGTTTAATATGGGAAGCGATAACAGGATGGTTTTCAGCCAGATTACTGCCAACAATCACAATCAATTCAGTAAGCTGTAAATCCTTGATACTGCCCGCATCTCCTCCGTATCCAACCGTCCGAAACAGACCTTGGGTTGCAGGGTTTTGGCAGTAACGTGAAGAGTTATCGACGTTGTTGGTGCCAAAGATCAGGCGGGCAATTTTTTGTGTCAGGTAGGCTTCTTCGTTGCTGGCCTTGCTTGAGCCGATAAACCCAATGGCATCACCGCCGTGCTGGTTGGCAACGGCACGCAATCCTTGCGCCACGCGATCCAGCGCCTCATCCCAACTGGCTGGACGGAAACGCCCTTCTTCACGTATCAGCGGCGTGGTGAGACGCTTCGGACTGTTAACAAAATCCCAGCCAAACTTGCCCTTGATGCAGGTCGAAATGCCATTCGCAGGCGCTTCAGCTACCGGCTGAATTTTTAGGATATGGCGATCGCGCGTCCACATTTCAAAGCTGCATCCAACGCCGCAATAGGTGCAAACGGTTTTGGTTTTCTTGATTTCAGCTTTGCGCAAGGCGGTATCAATCACGGAGATCGCCGTGATCGGTTCCATGCTGATGCTCTTTTCCAGCGCCTTAACGAAATCAATCATCGGGCGTTTTACCTTTTGCGGCATGGCGGTAAAAGGCCCGGCATCAGGCTGCATGGTTTTTTCCAGTAAAGCATTGCAGGGACAAACTGTTACGCAGTGTCCACAGCTAACACAGCTGGAACCCGCAATCTGCGTTCCGCCATCCCACAGCACGCGTGGATGCTCCGCAGTGTAATCGATGGATAAAGTTTCATTCACTTCTACGTTTTGGCAGGCTTCGACGCAGCGCCCACATAAAATGCATTGATCCGGGTCGTAGGTATAAAACGGATTGGAGTGATCTTTCTCGCTGGGTTTGCGTTCATAAGGGTAATACTGAATCGGAATGTGCATATCAGCGACGGCATTGTGTAAGGTGCAGTCGCCGGTGTTGTGTTCACAAACGGTACAATAAAGCTCATGACGATTAAGGATGCGATCCATCCCTTCTTCCTGCGCGGCACGCGAGGTGGCAGTTTGACTGCTGATTTGCATACCGTCTTGCGTGGTTAACGTACAACCACGCACCTGTTCGCCATCCACGTCAACCCAACAGACATCGCATGTTTGCAGCGGGGGAAGAGCCGGGTGATAACAAACGTGAGGTAATTTTTTTCCGTGGTCATCAAGAAAATCAATTAAAGGTCGATTCGCGGCTCCGCTTAACGCTTCGCCATTATAAATAATGGTACAAGTCTGCTCACTCATTTTCCGCCTCATTTCCGACATTGCTCCTGGCATCCTGCCAAGGTATACCCTGGGTTATTCGAGCCACAGCTAACCGCTGTATAACTTGAAGCCTGACGGGTATATTTATTGTAAAGTTATGTCCTAGATGATAGCGGTTATTAACCATTCTGCCATATTGCCGCGCTTCGTTAATTGACCCACTCAGTGAACGGCGCGCCTAATTTCATTTCCGTCTCGCTTAAATGCTATATAATATTTAATCTTAATTTTCAAATAGTTAAATATTAGTAAGTCATAGGGTCAAGAAATTAATATTTATTAACAATAATTGCGCCATTAATAGCCTGATTTTTATTCAGATTTCTCTGCCTCGATAAATAGCATTCAGAATCAGTTCTATAATCTTTACTTGGTATTTTTAATACGTGACGATCTCTTAACGTGATTGGAGGAAATATGCGCGCATTAGTCTGGCATGCGGTAGGTGATATTCGCCTGGATACCGTTCCTGACCCTCAAATTGAGCAGCCCAGTGATGCAGTAATTAAATTAACTGCTTCAGCTATCTGTGGCACTGATTTGCATTTTATTCGTGGCACCTTCAGCAATATGCAGCAGGGAACCATTCTCGGGCATGAAGGCGTAGGTATTGTGGAAAGCGTTGGCGATGAAGTCCGCAATTTCACCCCCGGCGATCGCGTGGTGGTGTGTTCAACGGTGTCGTGCGGTGTTTGCCCGCCCTGTCGTGCTGGCCATACCGCACAGTGTGACAACGCAAATCCCAACGGGCCAGAAGCCGGAACCTGTTTCTTCGGTGGCCCGCAAGCCACAGGCCCAGTAAATGGCTTACAGGCCGAAAAAGCCCGCATTCCTTATGCAGCGAATACGTTGGTAAAAATTCCCGACGGCGTCAGTGACGAGCAAGCGATCTTGATCAGCGACATCTTCCCTACTGCCTGGTTTGGTGCGGAGTTAGCAGATATCAGCCGTGGCGATATCGTTGTGGTATTTGGCTGTGGCCCGGTTGGGCAATTCACCATCGCCAGCGCCTTTTTGATGGGCGCCGCACGCGTCATCGCCGTTGATAGTCATGTTGATCGTCTGGCAATGGCGCGTCGTCAGGGGGCATTCACCGTTAACTTTGAGCGTGAAGATCCGGTTGCCGTCATTAAACAGCTAACGGGCGGAACCGGTGCAGACGCTGTTATTGATGCGGTGGGTGTTGATAGCCAACATGCTCATCATGGCCCCGCCAGCGATGAGGCCGAACAAAAAGCCGATAAATTTAAGCAAGAAGTTGAACAGGTCGCACCTGAAACCCATCCGCAGGAGGGCAACTGGGTGCCGGGTGATGCGCCGACGCAAGCGCTGGAATGGGCCATTGCCAGCGTGAAAAAAGCGGGTCGCCTCAGCATTATTGGCGTTTATCCTCCCACGGCGGAAATTTTCCCTATTGGCAAAGCGATGAACAAGAACCTGACAATGAAAATGGGGAACTGTAATCATCACACCATTATCCCACATTTACTGGAACTCACCCGCAGTGGCGTAATCGATCCCGTTGGTGTTCTGACCAATGTTGAACCGCTGAGCAATGTGATTGATGCGTATAAACACTTTGATAAGCGCGAGCCGGGATGGATTAAAACGGAGCTGATGCCTCAAGCCTAGCGAGCTGGCCTGAATGAGCGTCTTGGGGCGCTCTTTTTTTGCTATCAATGCCCTGACGCGCGAATGTGGAATGTCTTTTCGCCGTGCGGTTTTTTCTCGATAGCGCTGCGTAGCTCAAGGGTTTTAAGCCGTTTTACCGGGCCGCTTTCAGGCTGAAATCGCCTGAGCGTTGAAATCACAGTTTTCACGCTACAGGTCGGAGAGAAACAGCGTTTTATGGGGAGAAAAAGCGGCTTTTTACTTGATCTGGATCACGAAAATCAGCATCATGCGCAGCGAAAACCCTTACGATGCTGCGGAGATATTGATGACCCTTTACCAACATATGCTGGTTTTTTACGCCGTGGTGGCCTCTGTCGCAGCGCTTATCACCTTCTTTATCGCTAAAGATAAGTTCAGCATTAAGTTGTTGAGCGCATTTCTGGTCGGCGCAACCTGGCCAATGAGTTTTCCCGTCGCGTTAATGTTTGCCCTGTTTTAATTGACATTATTTGTTGACTGACCACACTTAGGCGATACGCCTCTGGTCTGCTGGACGCTTTATAGACCACCGACGTTTGTTTGCTCTCTCAAAATCCTAACAAGGAGCGGATATGCGTTTATTCACCCTGATTTTCTTCATTACCACGTTAACCGCCTGCAGTTCGCCGTGGGGCCCCGAAAAACCGGTGCCTAAAGGTGAAACGCGTCAACAAACCTGTCAGCCAAATACCAGTCCTAATCAAACCGATTGCGGTCATTTTCCTGAGCCTGAATTCCACTGATCACTGAGTTTGCAACCGCTGATAATCGCGAATTAATTGCGCCAGGCTGTTTGCACCAGACTTGGTTAAAATCGCCGCCCGGTGCGCTTCTACCGTTCGCGGCGATAGGTCCAGTTTTCTTGCGATCGCTTTACTGGTTAATCCTTCTACCAGCAAATTCAACACTTCATTTTCCCTCACGCTGAGTTGGGCATAACGCGTAATCAAGACCTGCTGCTGTTGCCAGTTCTCAGCAAGCCGTTGGCTTTCACTTAGCGCGCGGTTGATCACCTCAATCAGCGCGTCGACATCAATAGGTTTCGTGAAGAAATCAAACGCACCGTGATGAAAAGCGCGTCGACACGTGTCGATAGTGCCATGCCCAGTCATCACGATGATGGGCAGCAGCGGGAACGGCATTTCACCCTCTTCCAGCCAGGCCAAGCCACTTTTCCCTGGCATACGCACATCAAGCAGCAAACATCCGTGTAAAGCGGTATTTTTTTGCTGCATCAAAGCATCAATACTGGCGAAACTTTGGCAAGCCCAACCCATTGATTGCATCAGGAACATCAGCGATTCACGCACCGATGCGTCATCATCAACAATGTAAATTGTTTCCATCACTCATTTCCTTGCTGCCGGTAGTCGCAACGTAACCCGTGCACCACCGGCGGGATCGTTGCTCAAGGTGATATCTCCATTCATACGTAAGATGAGCGTTTCGGTCAATGTCATGCCTAATCCAATGCCTTCCTGACGCGTGGTGAAGAACGGCATGAAAGCGTGCTGTAACGCTTCATGACTGAATCCCGGCCCGCCGTCATGCAGCACGATTTCTATCTTATTCTGGAGGCGACGACTTTCGATGCGGATCGTTCCTCGCGCGCTATTCTGTTGCGCCTGAATGGCGTTGCTCATGAGATTGTGAAAGATTTGCTCCAGCCACAGCGCATCGGCTAATACTGATGAGGCATCCTGCGCAAACTGGCTGTTCAGCGTGATATCTGCCGCGCGCATCTCACGCTCAAGCAACGCTGCAACGCGCGCTAGCATGACACTCAGATCAACCGCTTCTAACAAAATCTCTTTTTGGGAGACATTGTCACGAAAACGTTTAAGCAGCTCACTGATACGCTGCGTCTGGCGCAATGAGGCTTCCAGCGCCTGGGGCAGCATGGCATATTCCCCGCGCGCTACCAGCCGCTGTGCACTCTGGACATAGGTTTGAATAGCGGTAAGCGGCTGATTGATCTCATGCACCATCCCAGCCGTGATTTCACCCAGCGCATTGAGGCGGGAATGTTGATAATAGAGCGCGCGCTGCTCTGCTCGCTTCTGCTGCTGACGTTGGCTGAATAAGGCCAGCGTAGCCGCCACAATGATGCCCCACAACATCGTCGCTGAAATCAGCGGCAGCCAGGAAAGCTGTCGCCAGGCTGGATTGGCATCCGCTTCCAGAACAAAGGGTTGCAGCGGATGCGCCAACGCTTGCTGCCAATGCCAAAACGCTTTCGGTTTCGCGCTGCCCTCGATAATCATTGGCTGCTGCTGCCAAAGTAAACGCAGCGAAAGAAAGTCGGTTTTATTGCGCATCAACGGTTCCAGCTCAATTAAAAAGCGGGTTTGTTGATAAGGATTATAAAGCCAGTAACGCCCTGCCTGAGCGGGCTCGACACGCTGACTGTCAAGCGCACGGCCTTGGGTCTTTTCCATCGCCAGCAGTTGAGGGAATTTGTGTTGCAGTGCCGCCAGCGATTCGTTACCGGATAGCAGTGGCAAGAAGGTTTCGTTTTGAGTGAGGATATTGCTCAGTGCACGTTGAATGCGGTAAAACTCAGCATTACGCAGATCGTATTGCTGTTGTATCTGCCACAGACCCGCCAGCCCGGCAGACAAAATGCTTAGAACGAGCCAACTCATTAAAGCGATGTTTCGCAGGCGCAATGCGTAAAATTCCTGATAGAGAAAGGGCGAATGATATCGCCCTAAACCTTAGATGACGTTTTAGGACGCATCAAAGCTTTTCAATGCTTCGAGCGCACAGGTTTCATCAAGATGGCCGCCCGGTGCACCGCCAATTCCGATAGCGCCAATCACCTGGTCGCCGCTCTTCACCGGCACGCCGCCCGCCAGTAGCAGATAACCTGGAATCGCGGTCATATTGGCTGCGCCTGGATTTTTCTGTGCGGCTTCCATTACCTTGCCGCTGCTGTTTTTACTGCTTAACGCGGTGAACGCTTTCATGCGGCTGGCTTCTACCGTATGCGGGCCTGCATTGTCCATGCGCTGTACTGCTTTAACAATACCCGCGCGATCAACAACCGTTACTGCCACGTCATATTGTTGTGCTGCACAAGAGGCGATGGCTGCGCTTGCCAGGCTATTCGCCTGATTTAACGAAATATTTTTTTCAATCAGCGTTGCGTTATTTGAAGCAGCATAAGCCGAACCAGAAGCTAAAAAGGCGAGTGTAATTAAAGCGATTTTCATGTCAGTTCCTGAGTAAAGTAAGCAGGTGATAACTCTACCCACCTTAATCAACGCTGAACATTCGGGTGATTACCCTTAATGCCTGGTAAAACTACCTGGCGGCTATTTTAGGTTGCTGTAATGATGGCTTTTTTATCAAAACAGGCTCACCACAAACGCGTAATAGTGTTAAGTCGCTTTATTCTCTCTGTTTTTTATCAACGCTTTACACCACCTACATCCATCATTAAAGTAGCGCGCAGACATCAAATATGATGCGTAAGCGTTAACGTCAACCAACGCACCACCTGCAGCTTTGCTGCACTTAGTGATGTTTATCATGACGACTGTTCAAACACCGGCTAAAGCCTCCTCCGTTATTTCGAGTTCTGGATTTTTCCTCTTTGTTTTATTGCTTACCGCGGCCAACCTGCGCGCGCCAATTACCGCCGTCGGGCCGGTGTTGGAAGATATTCGTCTGACATTTGGCCTAAGCGCCAGTGCTGCGGGCCTATTCAACTTTATTCCGCTGATCCTGTTTGCTGTGTTAGCGCCCGTAGCGGCGTTTATGAGCCAGCGAATTGGCCTGGAGCGCAGCTTATGGGGGGCGCTCTGCTTAATTACTGCGGGTTCAATCGTTCGCTGGAGCGAAAGTGAAACCGCGCTCTGGTCAGGAACCGTGTTATTAAGCGCAGGGATTGCGGCGGCCAATGTGTTGTTACCGCCCCTGATCAAGCGCGACTTCACCGAACACACCGCCAAGTATATTGGTTTATATGCGGCAACCATGTCGATTACCGCCAGCCTGGCATCGGGTGTTGCGGTGCCGCTTACCGCGCTTTCCGATCTTGGATGGCGCTTGTCGCTGGGCGTGTGGGCGGTGCCGGCAATGATTGCTCTCCTGGTCTGGTTGCCGCTGCTGCGCCATCGTCATCAACAGCCAACATCAACGGCATCCACAGAAAACCTGCCCACTCGCAATCCCTGGCGAACCCTTATCGGCTGGCAAGTCGCGCTGTTTATGGCATTGCAATCTCTGGCTTTCTACACCTTGATCGACTGGTTTACGCCCTATGCGCAAGCCCACGGTTTTAGCCAGGCGCAAGCCGGATGGCTGCTGTTTTGGTATCAGGCTGTGGCAATTGTGGCCAATTTAGGTTGTATGGTGGCGCTGAAACGCGTGCGCGATGCCAGGTTGCTTGCGTTCATCGCTTCATCTGCGATCTTTTTTGGCATGCTGGGATTACTGCTGTATCCGCAGTTAGCGATAGTTTGGCTGACACTGGCAGGATTAGGCGCGGGCGCATCGCTGGTGCTCTCTCTTTCGCTGTTCAACTTGCGCGCCCGCCATCACCGTCAGGCTTCACAGTTGTCCGGTATGGCGCAATGCGTGGGTTATGGATTGGCGGCGCTGGGACCGCTATTTTTTGGCATACTGCATGAGCACAGCGGTAACTGGACATTGCCGTTTAGCGTGCTGGTGGCGTTGAGTTGCGTGCAAATGTTGCTCGCACCGCTGGCGGGCAGCGCGAAGCAGATTAGCTAAGGCCCAATCCCATCCGGCGGAAATTCTATTCCGCCGGAATCTCGTAATGCACTGCCAGCCACACCGTGAGTTCCTCGCTACTTGTCCAGTTAATGCGATGACGGCACTGGGCCGGAATATTCACGAAATCGCCAGCCCTTAAGACGCGTTCGTTCGGCTCATTTTCCAGTTGCAAACCGGCGGCCCCCTGAATCACCATCACCCATTCTCCTTGCTGTTGGCAATACCAAAAATCAGGCGGGCTGGCTTGCCCACTGGAAACGATACGCTCAATGCACAAGTTGGGTCGGCTGAGGATGGTTTCAAACGTCTCCTCTGCCCCCTTTTTAGCCGCTTCGGGAAACGTGTGTAAAAGATTGGTGAGCATGAGAATGACTCGTTGAAGTAAAAGGGATGAACAGGCGTGAAGCCTGCCCACGTTAACCTCTTAACTGACGACGTTGACCGGCGCGCCCTGCTGGAAACCCGCCAGATTAGCCGCAATACCTTGCAGTAAATTATGAACGCCGCTTTGACTTGCCCAGGCAATATGTGGCGTCAGCAGCAGCGTCGGGAGTTCAGCTTGCAACAGCGGGTTATCACGTCCTGGCGGCTCGCTACTCAGCACATCCAGCGCGGCGCCACCAATCGTTGCGTCGCGCAAGGCAGCCGCCAGATCGGCTTCGTTGATCAATCCGCCTCGCGCGGTGTTGATCAGCAGTGCCTGCGGTTTCATTTTGCTGAGGGATTCGCGGTCAATCAGCTGGCGCGTTTGATCGCTCAGCGGGCAATGCAGCGTAATCACATCGCTGCTGGCTAACATCTCCTCGAAGCTGACATAACCTTCGCGTATCGTCTCACTGCCTTTGCGCTCGGCATACAGCACGTTCATACCTAATGCTGTCGCCATACGTCCCACTGCTTTGCCGATATCACCTTTGCCGACAATGCCCAGCGTTGCGCCAGCAATATCCAAAATTGGCTGACGGTGTACACAAAAATGGGGTGAATTGGGCCAGGCCTGATGTGTGCTGTTGACGTAATCCACCAGCTGACGGCGCAATGCGAAGATAAACGCGATGACGCCTTCTGAAACGCTGCGTGTTGAATACCCAGGCACGTTACTGACCACAATACCGCGCTCGCGACAGGCGTTGAGATCGATACAGTCATAACCGGTTGCCGCTACGCAGATGTAGCGAAGGTCGGGAAGTTGCGCCAGCGTTTCCGCTCGCAGCGGAACTTTGTTGGTGATGGCGATGGTCGCGCCAGCCAGCGCTGCGACAATACTCTCAGCAGCAGTATTCGCGCGAAATTGCCAGTCGCTACACCATTCAGGTGGCGTTGGGGGAATCGGCAACGTTTCGCCATCGAGGGTAACAATTTTCATTTTTCGTCCTTTTATCGTTATTCATTAACCCACACCAAAAGCCAGCAAAATGGACCCGCATTTTCACACGACAATGTTATTAATATGTATTTCGCGAGTAACCACTAGGTTAATGGAGGCGGCCGCGAAAGTGAATATGTTCAAAAGGTGCGAATTTTTTTGGCAATAGCGCCACTTTTTTTAACCCCTTTAATGATGTCGCGTTACACTGCCGCCTCTAAATTCTGACGTAAAATGCACTCTTATGACCTTTTCTGCGCGGCTGCAACATCAACTCACTGCCTGTATTGCGATACTGGCCGTGCTGCTGTTGTTTGTTGCACCCGTGGTGTCGAAGAACCTTGCAGAACGTCATGACAAAATGGTTATGACGCACGACATGTCAGCCATGCGTGCCGATATGTCGATGATGCATCATCACACCGATATGCCCATGTCCGATCATGCAATGACGATGGATGAAAGCTTCGCCTGCGGTTACTGTGATTTGCTGGTGCATGTCCCGTTGATGTTGTGGGTGTTTGTCACGCTGATCTGGCTGATGCTGGTGATCTCCCGCGCCCCCCCGACGCCTGCCCTTGTTCAACCGCTGTTGCGACGCGTTACTGGCATCCATCGCCCGCGCGCACCGCCACATTCTGCGTTCAACTTCACTGCTTTTTGACTTGTTCTTCTTGCGCACGTTTGCGCCGGAAGGTGTCTCCTGTCTTTTGAATAGTGTGGAATGGCTATGTCGTCATCACGGGAACTTTCCCCAGCACCCCGCGGCGCGGTGCTTAATCTTTTTCGTCGCCTGCATTTTTATATCGGCTTGTTTATCGCGCCGTTTATCTTCGTTGCGGCCTTAACCGGCACCTTATACGTGCTGACGCCCCAACTGGAAAACGCGCTCTACAGCAATACCTTAACCACTCAGCCACAAGGCATAGCCAAACCTTTGTCTGAGCAAGTTGAGGCTGCACGCCATCGTGCTGGGCAGAATGCGCGGATTTATGCGGTACGCCCGGCGCCGGGTAAAAATGACACGACGCGCGTGCAATTTACCCAAGCCAATCTTGGCCCTTCTGAATCGCGATCCCTCTTTATCGATCCTTATACGCTTAACGTAAAAGGTGACATGACGGTGTTTGGCACCAGCGGTGTATTGCCGCTGCGCACTTTGATTGATCAGATGCACAGCAGCTTGCTGTTGGGCGATTTTGGGCGTAACTACAGTGAACTTGCGGCATCCTGGTTATGGGTAGCGGCGCTTGGCGGCATTGTGTTGTGGCTAGGCACGCGGCCGCGTCGTCAGGTTAAAAAAGCTAAAAGCGGTTTTGCCCTGACGCGTCACTGGCACGTCACGCTGGGCTTGGTGTTGTCGCTTGGCCTGGTGTTTTTCTCTGTAACCGGTTTGACCTGGTCGCAGTGGGCAGGCAACAACATCAACAAAATGCGCAGCGATTTTAACTGGCTAACGCCGCAGGTTATCACCGCGCTGAACAGCAGCGAACCCGCAGCACCGGCCGATCCTCATGCTGAACATCATGGCGCGATGGAAGGCATGGATATGTCCAGCATGAAAATGCCGACAAAAGCGGCCAGCCCGCGCGTAATTAATCAACCGAATATTGACTGGGATCGGGTGCTCGATGCGGCACGTGGCGCAGGCATTAATGCGGCAAAAGTAGAATTACGTCAGCCAAAAAACGCTGAGCAAGCCTGGACAGTGACCGAAATTGATCGCAGCTGGCCAAGCCAGGTCGATTCCGTTTCCGTTAACCCCAACGATTTCAGCATCGTTGATCACGTTGAATTCGCCTCTTTCCCGCTGATTGCCAAGCTGACGCGGTGGGGCGTGGATGCGCATATGGGCGTGCTGTTTGGCTTACCGAATCAGTTGATTCTGGCGCTGTTTGGGTTGGGCCTGTGCAGCATGATTGTGTTGGGTTATCGCATGTGGTGGATACGTCGTCCGGCGGTGCCGCAGCTTAATCCAGCACAAACGCTCTCCTCCGCATGGCTGGCGTTGCCGTTGTATACCCGAAGCGCCTCGCTGATTGTGGTTCTCGCATTGGGTTATGCCTTGCCGGTAATGGGCTTTAGCCTGCTGGCTTTTGTCCTGTTGGATATTCAGCGCTGGCGTAAAGCGCAACGTGCAGCACAACCTAAAATCGAAACGCCGCTGGATCAGCAGTCGCCGCTGGCGATCATTCAGTCACGCTTCGCCGTTAAGCGTAAAGAGATGCGCTATTTTTTGCGCAGCGTCACGGTGCTGGCCCTGATTGTGGGCACGGTAATGTCACGCGCCATGATCAGCGGTGTGATTGAGCAGTATCACATTCCGTTCAGCGACTGGTCGCTGACGATGTATCTCACACAGGCGATGATGATTCTGCTCTACTCCACCGTGTTTACCGGTCTGTTCTCCATTCCGCTGTGGTATTTCTTCCTGGGCGAAAGCGACGAGCAAGGTAAATAGCGAGCCTGTCGCCTGCCATATTGGCGGGCGACACCTCATTCAAAAAAGTTGACCGGGCTCAGCAAAACCAACGACTTCTCATTTTCAGCGGATCGTTTATGATCGTTGCCATCGACTCAATCTTTAAGGACAAACCATGAACATCATGCGTGCTAATCCTGAACAACTGTTTGAATACGGCCCTTTTACCGTGCGTCGTCAACGTCCGGGCGAAGCGCTTAGCCCGCTGGTGAGCGTTGATCTCATGACGCTAAAACTCGATGCCCGCATTCCGATGCAGGAACATCGCGATGAAGAGGTTTTCACCTATCTCTGGCGCGGTTCCATGCTGCATCAGGACAGTAATGGCGAGCGCACGCCACTCTCCGCAAAACGCGTGATGCTGGTGAACGCTGGCGAAGGCGTACGTTATGAAGAATCGGTGCCGCTGTTTGAGGCCGAAGTGTTGCAGGCGGTGATTAAACCCGCGCAGCCTGGCGGTGAAGCCATGACGCAGGTACTTGAGCGCGATCAGGGCGTGTTGCCAAATGGCTGGACTGAACTCGCTGGCCCCGAAGCGTCGGATGCTCCGTTGGAATTGCGTCAGAATGCTTATATTTATGATGCGTTGCTGGAGCGCGGGCAGACGCTTGAAGTGCCAAAGTTACCGGGTTTGATCGCCTATATCGTCGTGCTGGAAGGCGTGATCAACATTGGCGATCAGCGTCTGGGTCGTGGTGACGCGGCCAGCGACCTTGATGAGATAAACGAGATCACTGGCGAACGCGATGCCACCTTAATCTGCTTCCTGGTAAAGCCAGATACCGCCGCGTAAATCCAGCAGCGTTACGTGATGGCGCGAGACCCTTTCTCTTGCGCCGCTATCGCCTGTTCGTTTTGCATCATGGCAAAGAACGTCTCCAACTCACGTAACATCATTGACGCAGCAATCGAAAGTTGGCGCTGCGGTGCAACACACAGCGACAGCGTGAACGGCTTCAAAATCGGATCAATCAGCGGAATGAACTTCAGTTCACCGCGCCGATGCTCATCTACAATATCCAGCCAACACATGATGCTGATGCCTACATCATCACGCACCAGCGAACGCAGCATATGAATATTGTTGGTTCGCCCTACTTCGTTCAAGGTAATCCCCGAGGTATTCAGCAGCGCTTCCAGCGGTTCAGCCAGCATAAGCGGTGCTGATGGCACGATAAATGGCCAGGAATCGCAGTGGCTAAAGCGGATCGATTCCAACTCTGCCAACGGATGCTGGCTATTCACCACAATGCCCAGCCGCAAATCCGCAAAAGATTTAACCAGCAACTCGCGTGAACTTTGTGGATTCAGCATGATGCCAAAGTCCGCATCACCCGCAGTTAGCGCATTGGCGATATGAATATTGCTCATGGTGGTCAGGGTAAAAGAGATGCCCGGATATTCTTGCCGGATACGCTGCAAGATGGACGAAAAAAAGCCGCGGTTAATGGCATCAATCGTCGCAATATGCACATGTCCATGCCGTAGCCCGCGCAGATCATCCAGCTGGGTGCAAACGCGCCCAAACTCTTTTTGCCAACCCTTAGCGGCATTAAGCAAAATTTCACCCGCCGCTGTCATACGTAATCCTGATGGATGACGTTCAAACAGAGGCATTTCCAATTGCTCTTCTACCCGCAAAATCTGCCGATCTATGGATGAAGCCGACACGTGCAACACCTCGGAAGCCTTGCGCAGCGAGCCTTGGCGGGCCACTTCGGTGAAATAAATCAGGAATCGGGAAAACGCGAACATAGGGGTGCTCTCTTTTTTGCAACGCTTCATGCGAATTTAACAGATGGACGCTCACACTGCGGCAAAATAATAATCGCAGTCATGATAAAAACAGTGGCGCACACTGCGATATTGCAGGCCGACGCGCCCTATCGCGTACAGGTTTACCATGAAGCAGGCAGAGACTTTCGCCGTCACCGTCATCGCAAAGCAGTTCAACGGTACAGGCAATCTGTTATTGACCCTCAAACGTGCCGATGCGCTGGCGTTACCCTCTTATACGCCGGGCGCGCACATTGATGTCGCGATCCCGCTCTGCGGCAAGCGCCAGTATTCACTCTGTTCTGCGGCTGAAGCAGAGGATGAATATCAAATATGCGTCCGCCTCGATGCTGCCAGCACCGGCGGTTCGCATTGGCTGCATCATCAGCTGAATCAAGGCGACAGCCTGACCATTTCCGCGCCGCGCAATCATTTTCCGTTACCGACTTCATCGCGCACGCTGCTGTTCGCGGCTGGCATTGGATTAACACCATTACTGGTGATGGCTGAAGCGCTGGCCGCTCGCGCGGCGGATTTCACCTTGCATCTCTACCTGAAAAATCGTGATGAGCTGGCGTTTTCTGCGCGTCTGAAATCGTTGGGCGATCGCGTGGTTTATCACTTCTCCAGTGAAAACGAAAGTTTGCGCCAGCACATCCCCGATGATCTGCTGTTTATTGAAAACAGCGTCATTGTTGCCTGCGGCCCGGAAGGTTTTATGCAAAATTTGCAGCGCCTCAGCCAGCAATATGGCTGGAACAGTGACCAGTTTTATACCGAACGCTTCAAGCCCAGCACGGTCACTCAACCGATTAACACCGACAGCTTTGATGTTGAAATTGCCTCCAGCGGCGCACGGTTCACGATCAAGCAAGAGGAAAGCATTGCCGAGGTGCTTGAGCGTGAAGGCATTGAGATCGATCTCTCCTGTGAGCAAGGCATGTGCGGTACCTGCGTAACGCGGGTAATAGCGGGTCAGCCCGATCATCGCGACGATGTCCTGAATATGAAGCAAAAAGCGGCCAACGACTGCATCGTGCTCTGCTGTTCGCGTTCACATTCTCCCCTGTTGGTGTTGGACTTATGAGCCCGTTCAACGGCGTGACCGGCGCACGTTTGCCCCGCTGGCTGTTACCTGAAAGCTGGCCGATGCAGGGCAATCAGCCGCAGCGTGCAACGCTGCACTTTCAGGATAGCGGCGTAAAAATCACGCCTGATGACACCGTTTCTCGCGACAATTACCTGGCGCTGAATGGCGCGCTGGTGCTGCCGCCGCTGATCGAACCGCACGCGCATCTGGATAAAACTTTTACCGTACAACGCAGCCCGGCGCAGCGTCCCGGCTTGCTGGCAGCGATTGAAGCGATGCACCAGGATCGCACCAGCTGGACGTCTGAGGATATTCACCTACGAGCGAGTCAGGCGTTGCAGTGGGCGGTTGAAGCGGGTGTAGGTTTACTTCGCACACACATCGATTGGTTTACAACAGATGCTCCGCCTGCCTGGCAAGTGGTTGGCAAGTTGCTGCATCCACTTTGCACCATTGAGCGCGTAGCGTTGGTGCCTCTGCCGCTGTTTGCGCATGCCGAGGATGCCGAGGAAATTGCCCGCCAGGTTGCTGGCAGTAGCGGCGCTTTGCTGGGTGGGTTTATTCATAGTAGCAATTGGGATTCACAGGCTTTCTTGCAGTTGATGCAGGCAGCAGAACGCTGGCAACTCGACATCGATCTGCACATTGATGAGGAGCTAACAGAAGGCGCTCAGGGTTTGCGCTGGCTGGCAGCGTATCTGCAACAACATCCTTTTAGCGGACATATCACCTGTAGCCACGGCTGTGCGTTAACGCATCAGGCCGACGGCGAAGCCACGCTCGATATCCTGAAACACCATAACGTCACGTTGATCGCCCTGCCAGCCACCAATCTGCTATTGCAGGATGCGGTGCCTGACCGCACGCCGCGCCAGCGCGGTTTAACCCTGATTAAAGAGGCGATGACGCGAGACATCCCGCTGCTGCTGGGCGCTGACAATGTGCAGGACGCCTTTTGTCCATTCGGCAGTTACGACCCGCTCGACACGCTGTTCAGCGGATTATTAAGCGCACAACTCAGTGACGCCTTTGATCAGGCTTCCGCGTTGATTTGCCGCCGTACTGCGTTACACGCCAATGCGCCTGTGTTCACGCATGACTTATTGATTTTCCCCGACGCCGACCTCGCGAGCTGGCCACTACGCCAGCGCCAGCGCTACCGACTGGTTAATGGCGTCGTTCATTCCCTTTCCGCTGGAGAACCTGTTGATGGCGCTTGATGAAGGTGCGGGTAAACCGCTGGCCCACTATGCCGCGTGGCGACGCGCGGGTGATTACATCTTTCTCTCCGGCATCATTCCGGTTAATCCGCAACGCGGATTGATTGTTCGCGGCTACGACGACATTCCTGCCGCTGCGCAGCAACGTTTGGGTCGCAGCGGAGAGTTCTCTACCGATGCCAAAGAGGGGCCGATCCTGGCGCAAAGCTGGTACGTGCTGGAGAGCATCCGCACCACCATCGAAAGTGCCGGTGGCCAGATGAGCGACGTTTTCAAGCTGGTGCAATATTTCCGCAATCTCGACCACTTCCCGCATTACAGCCGGGTACGGAAACTGTTTTTTAGTGATGCACCGGTTTCTACCGTAGTGCAGGTCAGTGAAATGCTACCCAGCCCCGATGTGCTGATTGAAGTTGAAGCCACGGCGTGGTTGCCGCAATAACACGAGGATTTGAAATGCTTAATGGTTACATTCCGGCCAACCGCTTTTTGCCGTTTCTCAGCTGGACCGACATCGCAGCACTGCCGAATAAAGAAAACACTGTGATTGTGTTGCCGACCGGTGCCATTGAACAGCACGGGCCGCACCTGCCTTGCGCGGTGGACAGCGTAATTTCGTCTGGTGTGGTGGGTCACGCGTTAGCGCGCTTGCCCGCATCGATACCGGCATTTGCCATTCCGCCCATTACGTACGGCAAATCTGACGAACACCTGCATTTTCCCGGCACCTTAACGTTGACCGGCGAAACGTTGCTGCACACTATTTTAGAGATCGGCGAATCGATTTATCGCGCCGGTTTCCGCAAATTTCTGATGGTCAACGGACATGGCGGCCAGCCGCAACCGCTGCAAATGGCGGCGCGCGAACTGCGACTGCGCCATGGCGATATGATCATCATCATGCAAGACACCTTCAAAGTGCCAAACTGCGCCGAAAGTTTTATGGACGATAAAGAGCGTCAAATGGCGATGCACGCCGGCCATGCTGAAACCGCATTGATGCTGGCGCTGGCACCAGAAACGGTACAGATGGAAAAAGCGGTCAGCAATTATCCCCCTGAATTCCCTTGCCCAACGCTTTCCAGCACCAAACCGATGGCGGCTTGGGTTTCTTACGATTTTGGCCCGAGTGGCGTGATTGGCGATCCGCTGCCGTCTACACCCGAACAAGGCGCAGCCATTCTCGATTCGCTGGCTGAGAGCTGGGCCAAAGTGATCACTGAAGTACATGAAATGCAGTGGATAACGCGTGAAGCGCCTGCATGGGGAAAAGCGCACTGGCACGGCAAAGTGTTAGACCATAACGATGCAGCATCACTGTTAAAACAATAATCGGGGATTGGGTATGAAAAAAACATTGAGCCTTGTCGCAGCACTTTCCGTGGCCCTTTCCGCGCCGGGCATGGCCGCAGAAAAATTCACATTTATGACGAACTGGTATGCACAAGCTGAGCATGGCGGTTTTTATCAGGCGCAGGCGCAGAATCTTTACCGCGATGCCGGATTAGACGTCACCCTGAAAATGGGCGGGCCGCAAGTGCATACCATGCAGTTGATGGCAGCAGGCCAGGCGGATTGCATCATCAGCGATAACATGCAGGCGCTGCAATCCTGGCAATCTGGCGTTGAAGCGATGCCGGTTGCCACCACCTTTCAGCATTCGGCAATTGTATTTATTACCCATCCTGATGTGAAAAGTCAGGCCGATCTGCAAGGCAAAACCTTTTTGCTGGCTTCAGAAGCGTATACCTCTTACTGGCCTTGGGCGCAGAGTGCGCTCAACCTGAAAGCGGCCCGCGCCCGCCCTTATACCTTTAGTATTCAGCCGTTCTTAGCCGATAAAACGCTGGTGCAGCAAGGCTATCTGACCTCAGAACCTTTTGCAGTACAAAAAGCCGGGGCACAAGCCAACGTTTATCCGATCAGCGAGTGGGGTTATCCGCCGTACGGCAACAGCATTGTTTGTATGAAATCAACAGTTGAGAAGCGTCCGCAGGTGGTAGCGGCCTTTGTTAAAGCCTCGATGCAGGGCTGGAAAAACTACCTGCAAGATCCTAGTGCGGGCAATGTGCTGATCAAGAAAGAGAACCCAAATATGGGTGATGACCAGATCGCTTTCAGTCTCGCGCAGATGAAGAAATATCAGATGCTAACCGGCGGTGATGCGCAAACTCAGGGCATCGGTATCATGACCGAATCGCGTCTGAAACAGACCTATCAGCTGCTGGTTGAGAATAAACTGATCGATCCGGCGAAAGTCCCGTTTGAGGGAAGCTACAACCTGACGTTCATCCAAGACGCCAAGGTCATGCCATGAATAAAGCCAGCCGATTGACCTTGATGAGCAGCGACAACGCGCCGGTAACGCTACCCGGTGCAAGCGCGCCGCCGGCGATTGACGTGCTCTCCGCTGAGAAGATTTATCCCAACGGCACGCGTGCATTGCTGCCGGTTGATTTGACCATTCGTCAGGGGGAATTTGTCACCCTGCTCGGGCCATCCGGCTGCGGCAAAAGTACCTTACTTAAAATGATCGCCGGATTGATTGAACCCAGCGACGGTAAGCTGATGCTTTTTCGCCGCGACCGCCGAGAAAAGCAGCGAGATTTACCGCTCTCTTTCGTGTTTCAGGAAGCGACGCTGATGCCATGGAATAACGTGCATAAGAATGTGCGTTTGCCGCTGGATTTAGCCGGTGTGCCGCGCCCGGAAGCGGACACGCGGGTGAAAGAAATCCTTGAGTTAGTGGGATTGAGCCAGTTTGGTCACGTTTTGCCGCGTGAGCTTTCCGGCGGTATGCAGATGCGCGTCTCCATTGCGCGCGGTTTAGTAACGCGGCCCAAAGTGTTGCTAATGGATGAACCCTTTGGCGCCTTGGATGAGATCACCCGCAACAAACTTGATAGCGATCTGCTGCAACTGTGGCAAGAGCAAAACTTGACGGTGGTGTTCGTCACCCACTCGATTCAGGAGGCGGTATTTCTGTCGCAGCGAGTCATCATGATGGCGGCGCGACCTGGTCGCGTCGTTGATGACATTGCCATCGATGCGCCCTTCCCCCGTGATGATGAATTCCGGGTCAGCCAGCCATTCACGCTGTATGCCCAACAGCTTCAGCGCGGCTTGTTCAATGCCAGCCAGGAGAGCAAATCATGAAAACCCCGTTTGCTGCACGCCAGTCATTTCAAAAACTGTTTTATCCACTGTTGATGGCGGTGGCAATATTACTGCTATGGCAATGGCTGGTCACCGCTCTGCAAGTACCGGTGTTTTTGGTGCCCTCGCCACTGGTGGTGGCGCAGAGCCTGATGCAGAATTTCCCTTCGCTGTTTATGTCGCTGCTCTACACCATGAAGATCACAGTGATTTCGTTTGCTGTGGCCATAGTTATTGGCTCGGTGATCGCCTTTTTACTGGTGCAGAACCGTTTTATCGAGACCGCGCTCTTCCCCTACATTGTTTTTTTACAAGTGACGCCGATTGTGGCGATTGCGCCATTGATCATCATCTGGGTGAAAGACACCACCTTGTCGCTGGTGGTGTGCGCCACCTTGATGGCGGTCTTCCCTATCATCTCCAACACCACACAAGGCTTGCGTAGCGTTTCGCCGGGGTTGCTGAGCTATTTCCAGCTTAATCACGCTTCGCGTATGCAGATTCTGCTGCGTCTGCGCATTCCTTCCGCGTTGCCCTATTTCTTCGGTGCTTTGCGCATCTCCAGCGGTTTGTCGTTGATTGGTGCGGTTGTGGCTGAATTTGTCGCAGGTACCGGCGGCACCGATACGGGTCTGGCTTATCAGATATTGCAGGCCGGTTATCAACTCAATATTCCGCTGATGTTTGCTGCGCTGTTATTGATTTCACTGGCGGGGTTTTTGTTGTTTGCCGTGATGTCATGGCTTACGCGTCGCGTACTGGCCGCCTGGCATGAGAGCGAACTCAGCCACAGCTAATTTACTTACCACAGGAATGCATAATGTCTGATTCTGTTCGTCAATCCGCGCTGTCTGCGGTGGTCGCGGCGTTGCCTGCGCTCGATTGGATTAAAGAGGCCCCCAAGGTAAAACGTCTGTCGCGAGACTTTCATTGGTTCAGCCCAATCCTTAAAAATCTGTTGGACGATAAATTTGCCGAACTGGCGGTGCGTCCGCGTGATGAGGAAGAGCTGGCGGCGGTGGTAGCTGCCTGCGCTGCACAACGTTTGCCTTTAAATATTCGCGGCGGCGGCACGGGCAATTACGGTCAACTGATTCCGCTCCACGGCGGCGTGATGGTTGATATTACGAAGCTGAACGCGGTGGTGGAAATGGGTAAAGGCAGCGTGCGGGCGCAAGCGGGTATTCGGCTTGGCGATCTCGAAGCCTATACGCGTCCGTTTGGTTGGGAACTGCGCTGCATGCCATCAACCTGGCGCTTAGCCACGCTTGGCGGTCTGTTTGGCGGCGGCTTTGGCGGCGTCGGCTCCATCAATTACGGTCCGCTGGCTGCACCAGGCAACGTGCTCTCGGTGCGAATAATGACCATGGAAGAGACGCCACGGATTATCACGCTGAAGGCGCCTGAAGCCATGCTGTTGCATCACGCGTACGGCAGCAACGGTATTGTGCTGGAGATTGAACTGGCGCTGGCGCCCTGCCATCACTGGATCGAACGGCTGGATAGTTTCAGCGATTTCGCCAGCGCAATGGCGTTTGCGGATGCGCTCGCCCGCTCACCGGGCTTGGTTAAACGCCAAATTGCGGTGATGGCAGCACCTATCGCCGATTATTTTACCGATCTCGCGCCTGAGCAAATATCAGGCAAGCATGTGGTGATTTCAGTCGTCGGCAGTGAAAGTGACGCATTGTTGCCCGCTTTATTAACGCAGCATGCTGGACAGTCCGTGCTGCGTTACAGCGATGACCAGCATGAAGGCCATTCACTGATCGAATATTGCTGGAATCACACGACCTTACAGGCACTGAAGATCGATAAGAGTCTGACCTATCTGCAAACCGCCTATGCACCAGACAACTATCTGCAACAGGTGCTGGATATGGAGCAGTGCTTAAATGGCGAGGTCATTTCGCATATAGAATTTTTGCGCGACATGAATGGCGCACTAACGTGCAGCGGCTTACCTTTGGTGCGTTATAGCGATGAACATCGTCTTAACAATATAATGCAAACTTACCGCGATAACGGCGTGAAGATTAATAATCCTCACGTGCTGCATATTGAAGAGGGTAAACAAGGGATGATTCGCCCCGATGTTGTTGCAATGAAACGCGCATTCGATCCGCATAATTTACTTAATCCGGGTAAACTGCGTGGTTGGGACGTTCGTGAGACGCTGCCCGACGTTAAAATAAACGGCGTTACCGCAGTATAATTAATCATAAATAATCTACCGCTTGCTGCATTAATAAGCAGACGGGCGGGCTTTGCTCTATTTTAGACAGGAAAAGGTTCAGGAAAATGCACTTAAAAACGCTTTCATTTGCGGCATTGTTGTTTCCGTTCACCTCCATAGCGATGGCCGCTACGCAAAGTAATATTGACTCAAGTTGCCAATATGGCACCAGCGGCGTTGACAACTTTACCGACATATTTACCTGCGGCACGGTAAGCGGCAGCCTGCGCACGCTTTACTATTCAACCCACAATGCTTATTTCTCTAAAGGTTTTAATCAGGACACTGTGAGTTACGGTGGCAGTTTGAAATATGAAACCGCCCCATTTTATGGTTTCCAGGCGGGCGTTAGCGGAATATTTTTACGCGGAATTGATCATCCAGATGAAGCGCATACCATTAGTGATATTGGCGATAATCAAACCAATGTCGGTGAAGCTTATTTAAGCTGGCAGAAAGATGACTTTAAAATAACCGCGGGCGATCAACGCATCGATATTCCTTTTGTCGGTGATTATGACTGGCGAATAACGCCGATACTTTTTCGCGGCGTTGATGCGCATTATGGCGACAAGCAAAACTTCCTGCATGCAACCAAAGTCTGGCGTTATAAACCGTGGGGAGACGACCAGTTTCTCGACAGCACCGCATACACCGATGTAGATGAACGCACCAACGGCATGTGGGGCATTGGCGGCGGACGCGCTACGCAATGGGACGATAAAACCTTAAGCGGTCAACTTTGGTATGAAGAGTACGCGGACTATTCTCGCATCGTATTCGGTGAAAGCCATTTACGCTGGCAAGAAGCGACCTTCCAGCCTGATTTTGGCCTGCAAGTTATTCGTGGCACCAGCCAAGGTAAAGCGCTGGCGGGCGAAGTCAACAGCACCTCTTACGGTGCACAGCTGGCGCTGAGCTTTACGCCATCACTGAGCTGGAAATTGGGCTATGACCACATCGCTGCCAGCGGTGACAGCTGGAATAACGGTTCGCTGGTGACACCTTACGCGCACAATACCTCGTCTGGCCCCTACTTCGCACAACCCTTCTTTACCAGCACCCAGGATTTAGGCAGTGGCAATGCGTGGTCAACGGACGTGAACTACGTCATGAATGAAAACCTGTCGATTGGCTCGCGTTATTCCTTTATGGATCTTAAACCGGCTGCGGACTCCTCCAGCATCAATCAGTCAGAATACCTGGTTTATTTCACCTGGAACTTTACTGGCGTATTAAAAGGCTTGAGCCTGACCGATTTTGCCGGAGTACAGACTTCGCCGCTGTATGACTCAGATTTCTGGCAGAATCGCTTGTCACTGCAATACGACTTCTAACACCATCACGGGAAGGCTGTATATCGCCTTCCCCTGTTTTTAGTTGATCCCCTCATCATATTGCGCCGCCTTTGCGCGCTGTAACGCATGCTTAAATTGCCGCACCTCTTCGCGGCGCCAGTGTCGCTGAGCCAAAGGGGCCGACTCCGTTGCCTGGGGTAAGGGAATGCCGGCCAGCGTTCCGCGATTACACATTGCTCTGACCAATCTCGGTGAAGAAACACCGATATAGCGCGCCATCTCATTCAACGTCATCAAGCCGCTACGCATTTTCGCCTCCTTTTTTTTCGGTAATAAGGCATTTTTGAGTTATTTCTCGGTTCATTTATTGATCTGAAACAGTGTTAAGCGACAAAGCGTCCGCCGATTCAAAAAGTTGCTACGCTGATAGCCATCAATATCCAAGAAATGAGAGGCTCACTTGCTACGTTCTGCATTGATATCACTGACACTATTTTCTTCATTAGCCAACGCACATAACGTGATGCTTGGCCAGCCGGTGCCTTCAATCTTTATCGCCGATAAAGGTGAAATGGTAATGCAGCAAGGGAAACTGAATTATCAAAAATGGCGTAGTCAGGCGCTGACCGGTAAAGTGCGTTTGATTATTCATGTCGCAGGAAGGATATCGGCAAAGGAGCAAACGGCAGGATTGATCAGCGCATTAGAACACGCCGCTTTACCGCGTAACACTTTCCAAACCACCACCATCGTCAATACCGATGATGTGCTGCCAGGCAGTGGCATATTTGTGGTGCGCAGTATTGAATCCAGTAAGAAATCGACCCCGTGGCAGCAATTTATTATTGATAACAGCGGTGTTGCGCAGCATACATGGCAGCTGAAACCGCAAGGTTCAACAGTCATTGTGGTTGATCAACATGGCATTGTGCGCTTTGCAAAAGATGGCGCATTAACTTCACAGGAAGTTATTCATGTGATGAGTGAATTGCGAACGCTGCTCGGATAATTGGCTGCATTTCATCGGCTCAGAAACGTTAAATTTTTGGTAAAGAATCGATGAATGTTTCTGAATTCCCCACCTTTTATTAATCCTCAACTAATATTGATTATGTGGTTTTTGACCACCGTGCCTTGAATACCTGCCAACCATAATGTGGCAGTAAACATACTATGAATATGGCATCGACTTTGTTTCGACTTGCTGTGCATTCATCTGCTAATAAGGACAGCCTTAATGACGGCTTGTGCAGAAAAACAGGTCAATTATCCTCACAGCGATATTTCAATGCTATTGAGCGATATTGAACTGCGTCTTGATGAACTTTTACCGGTAGACGGTGAGCGCGATTGCGTTGGTGCGGCAATGCGCGAGGGCACTTTAGCGCCCGGTAAACGTATTCGCCCCATGCTTCTGCTGTTAACTGCACGCGATTTGGGCTGTGATCTGAGTCATCGTGGACTGCTGGATCTGGCTTGCGCCATTGAAATGGTTCATGCAGCCTCGTTAATCCTCGACGACATGCCCTGCATGGATAATGCGCAAATGCGACGCGGCCAACCCACTATTCATTGCCAGTTTGGCGAACATGTGGCGATTTTGGCTGCGGTTGCGCTGCTCAGTAAAGCCTTTGGTGTGATCGCCTGCGCGGAAGGCTTACCCGCCAATGCGAAGAATCAGGCGGTGACAGAATTGTCTCACGCTGTTGGGTTGCAAGGCTTGGTGCAAGGTCAGTTTAAAGATCTCTCAGAGGGTGACAAACCGCGCAATGCGGATGCCATTTTGATGACCAATCAATTCAAAACCAGCACCCTGTTTTGCGCCTCGATGCAGATGGCATCAATCGTTGCGAATGCTTCCTCAGAAGCGCGTGAAAAGCTGCATCGCTTCTCACTCGATCTTGGGCAGGCGTTTCAGCTACTTGATGATCTTGCCGATGGCATGACGAATACCGGCAAGGATTGTAATAAAGATGCCGGGAAATCGACGCTGGTGAATATGTTGGGCGCGAAAGCGGTGGAGAATCGTTTACGCGATCATCTGCATCGTGCCAATCAGCATCTTGAAGCGGCTTGCCAGAATGGTTATGCCACGCAACATTTTATTCAAAGCTGGTTCGAGAAAAAACTCGCTGCTGTCAGCTAAGGATGCTGCATGAGTCACTTCGCGGTCGTTTCGCCGCCTTTCTATAGCCATGTGCAAGCCTTGCAAAATGTCTCACACGCGTTGATAGCGCGAGGCCACCGCGTGACCTTTATCAATCAAATTGACGTTCAGACTTTAGTTAGCACGCCCACTATTCAGTTCCGTCCTGTTGGATTGACTAGCCATCCCGCAGGTAGCCTGGCGCACACCTTAAAACTGGCGGCGCATCCTCTTGGCCCCTCCATGCTGCGCCTGATCACTGAAATGGCCCGTACTACCGATATGTTGTGTCGGGAATTGCCTGCTGCGCTAACTGCATTAGCGGTTGATGGTGTGATCGTTGATCAGATGGAACCTGCCGGTGCTTTAGCCGCAGAAGCGCTGGGGTTGCCTTTCGTTTCGGTTGCCTGCGCATTACCGCTGAATCGTGAAGCCGATTTGCCGTTGGCCGTCATGCCGTTTGATTACAAAAATGATGACTATGCCAAAGAGCGCTATGCCACCAGCGAGAAAATATATGACTGGTTGATGCGTCGTCACGATCGCGTGATTGCTCAACATGCCAACAATTTCGGCCTGACGCCGCGAAATAAGCTGCACGAATGTTTATCCCCGCTGGCGCAAATCAGCCAGTTGATCCCAGAGCTCGATTTTCCGCGTTATGCCCTGCCCGAGACTTTCCACGCCGTCGGCCCGCTACGCTCGCTTACGCAATCCACTTCATCCGCTGAAAACTATTTTGATGATAACGACAAGCCGCGCATTTTTGCCTCGCTGGGCACGTTGCAAGGCCACCGCTATGGCTTATTTAAAACCATTGCGCGCGCCTGTCAGGAAGTGGATGCACAGCTGCTGCTGGCACATTGCGGTCGCCTTTCACCTTTTCAGGCGGAAAAGCTGGCGCATAACAGCCATACGCGCGTCGTGGATTTTGCCGATCAGTCGGCGGCTCTGGCACAAGCGCAAGTGGTGATTAGCCATGGCGGACTCAACACTGTGTTGGATGCGGTAAATCATCTCACGCCGCTGTTGGCGTTGCCGCTGGCGTTTGATCAGCCCGGTGTTGCCTCACGCATTGTTTATCACGGCATTGGACGAAGCGCTTCACGCTTCACCACCAGCCATGCAATGGCGCGCCAACTGCGTTCGCTGCTGAGTAACGATCACTATCGTCAGCGCATGCGCACGTTACAGCCCGCGCTGCGCCAGGCGGGCGGAAGTGAAACCGCGGCGGCCATTATTGAACAGGCAGTCAACACGCGCCGTCCGGTGTTGCATCCCGCATTTAAAGGAAGCCTGTATGCAACCGCATTATGACCTTATTTTTGTTGGCGCTGGATTAGCAAACGGCTTGATTGCACTGCGCTTACAGCAGACGCATCCTGAACTTTCGCTGTTGCTGATTGAAAGTGAACAGCAAGCGGGTGGCAATCATACCTGGTCCTTTCATGCCGACGATCTCACGCCGGAACAGCATCGCTGGATCGCTCCGCTGATTGCTCACTCCTGGACGCACTATCACGTGCGGTTTCCGCAACGCACTCGCCGTCTTAACAGCGGCTATTTTTGTGCTACCTCACAGCATTTTGCCCGCGTGCTGTATGAGCGATTTAGAGACAACTTGCTGACGCACACTCAGGTGACGGCAATCACGCCGGTGAGTGTGCAACTCGAAGATGGACGTATGATTACCGCCGATGCGGTGATTGACGGGCGCGGCTACCAGCCGGATGACGCCCTGCTGGTTGGTTTTCAGGCTTTTGTCGGTCAGGAATGGCAGCTTAAGCAACAGCACGGCTTAACGGCGCCAATCATCATGGACGCCACAGTTGACCAGCAGCAAGGCTATCGCTTTGTTTATACCTTGCCGCTCTCTGCAACCCGATTGCTGATTGAAGATACGCATTACATCGATAACGCGACGTTAAACGCTCCGCAGGCGCGCCAGCACATCAGCGCTTACGCAGCGCAACAGGGTTGGCAGCTTGATCGGTTAATGCGCGAAGAGCAAGGCGCGTTGCCCATTACGCTGACCGGTGATCACCAGGCATTTTGGCAGCAACGTCCGCTGGCCTGTTCAGGATTACGTGCCGGTCTTTTTCATCCCACCACCGGTTACTCCCTGCCGCTGGCTGTCGCCCTGGCCGATCGTATTGCTGCAAGCAGCCGCTTTTCCGCTTCATCGCTACAGGATCTCATCCGCCACTTTGCCCACGAAGCCTGGCAGAAACAGCGTTTCTTTCGCATGTTGAATCGCATGTTGTTTTTAGCTGGACCGGCTGATCAGCGCTGGAAAGTGATGCAGCGTTTTTACGGATTACCGGATGGCCTTATTGCCCGCTTTTATGCGGGAAAATTAACCTTGCCCGATATGGCACGCATTCTTAGTGGCAAACCGCCGGTCCCTGTCGTGGCAGCTTTGCAGGCTATTTTGACTACACCTTCCCGTCTACGAGCGATACGATGAAAAAAACTGCAGTAATTGGCGCAGGCTTTGGTGGCCTCGCATTGGCTATTCGCCTTCAGGCGGCAGGTATACCTACCCTTTTACTTGAACAGCGCGACAAGCCTGGCGGTCGCGCTTACGTTTATCAGGATCACGGCTTTACTTTTGATGCCGGGCCAACGGTAATCACCGATCCCAGCGCGATAGAAGAGTTGTTTACGCTGGCTGGCAAACAGATGAAAGAGTATGTCGATCTGCTGCCGGTCGCGCCGTTTTACCGTTTGTGTTGGGAAAATGGCAACATTTTTAACTACGACAACGATCAGGCGCAGCTTGAGCAGCAGATAGCGCAATTTAATCCGCGTGATGTCGAAGGTTATCGCCAGTTTTTGGATTACTCCCGCGCCGTTTTTAAAGAAGGTTATCTGAAACTCGGGACGGTGCCGTTTTTATCCTTCCGCGACATGATCCGCGCCGCGCCGCAGCTTGCGCGTTTGCAGGCTTGGCGCAGCGTTTACAGCAAAGTCGCAAGCTATATCGAAGATGAACATTTGCGGCAGGCTTTTTCCTTCCACTCATTGCTGGTAGGCGGAAATCCTTTTGCCACTTCCTCGATTTACACGTTGATTCATGCACTTGAGCGTGAATGGGGTGTCTGGTTCCCGCGCGGCGGCACCGGCGCGCTGGTCAATGGCATGGTGAAATTGTTCGAAGATTTGGGCGGTGAAGTCGCGTTGAATGCAAAAGTCAGCCGGTTAGAAACTGAAGGCGAAAACGTCAAAGCGGTACATTTGCAGGATGGTCGCGTATTCCCCACGCGTGCCGTCGCGTCGAATGCCGATGTGGTGCATACCTACAATGACTTGCTCAGCGAGCATGCGGGTTCAACTGCGCAGGCCCGTTCGCTTAAGGGCAAACGCATGAGCAACTCGCTGTTTGTCCTCTACTTCGGCTTAAATCACCATCACGATCAGTTGGCGCATCACACCGTCTGTTTCGGCCCGCGCTATCGCGAATTGATTGATGAGATATTTAATCATGACGGCTTAGCTGAGGATTTTTCGCTTTATCTTCATGCGCCTTGCGTCACCGATCCGTCGCTTGCGCCAGCGGGTTGTGGCAGTTACTACGTGTTAGCGCCGGTACCGCATCTGGGAACAGCCAATCTCGACTGGTCGGTAGAAGGCCCACGCCTGCGCGATCGCATCTTTGACTACCTTGAGCAGCACTACATGCCGGGGCTGCGCAGCCAGTTAGTGACGCATCGCATGTTCACCCCTTTCGACTTCCGCGACGAATTAAACGCTTATCAAGGTTCGGCGTTTTCAGTTGAGCCGATTCTTTCGCAAAGCGCCTGGTTCCGCCCACACAACCGCGATAAGCATTTGCATAATCTTTATTTGGTGGGTGCCGGTACACATCCAGGTGCAGGCATTCCTGGCGTCATCGGGTCGGCCAAAGCCACCGCAGGGTTAATGCTGGAGGATCTGGCATGAATAATCCGTCATTACTCGACCACGCGGTGGAAACCATGGAAGTAGGCTCGAAAAGCTTTGCAACCGCGTCAAAGCTATTTGATACCAAAACCCGTCGCAGCGTATTAATGCTCTATTCCTGGTGCCGTCATTGCGACGATGTGATTGACGATCAGCAATTGGGCTTCGCTTCAGACATCGTCTCATTGCAAACGCCAGAGCAACGTTTAGCCCAGCTTGAAGTTAAAACGCGTCAAGCCTATGCCGGATCGCAAATGCATGAGCCCGCTTTTGCGGCGTTTCAAGAAGTCGCAATGGCGCACGATATTTTACCTGCTTATGCTTTTGATCATCTCGAAGGCTTTGCCATGGATGTACGTGAAGTGCGCTATGAAACATTCGATGACACGCTGCGTTATTGCTATCACGTGGCGGGCGTTGTGGGATTGATGATGGCGCAGATTATGGGGGTACGAGACGCCGCGACGTTGGATCGCGCCTGCGATTTGGGGCTGGCGTTTCAGCTCACTAATATTGCGCGTGACATAGTTGATGATGCGCAAGTCGGCCGCTGTTATTTACCCGAACAGTGGTTGCAGCAAGTGGGTTTAAACGGCATTAACTATGCCGCTCCAGAAAATCGTCAGGCATTAAGCCGGGTCGCAAGGCGCTTAGTCAAAGAAGCGGAACCTTATTATCATTCGGCAACCGCTGGATTAGCGGGCTTGCCACTGCGTTCAGCTTGGGCGATTGCGACAGCAAAAGGGGTTTATCGCAAAATTGGGGTCAAAGTGAATCAGGCGGGCAAAAAGGCGTGGGATCGTCGCCAGTCCACCAGCAAGCCCGAGAAGTTAGCGTTGCTGGTGTCGGCTTCAGGTCAGGCGGTTATGTCTCGGATGATGACTTCGCCGCCGCGCCCTGCTCATCTTTGGCAGCGTCCGCATTAGATTTCTTACCGTGCCGCTCTCTTAGTGTCGCCTGCAATTTAGACAGCGGCGGCGCATAGAGGAAACCAAACGAAACGCAGCCCTCTTTACCGCGCACAGCATGATGCATGCGGTGCGCCATATATAAACGTTTGAAGTAACCACGGCGTGGAACATAACGGAACGGCCAGCGCTGATGCACTAAACCATCGTGAACAATGAAATACATAATGCCGTACAGCGTCATTCCTGCGCCAATCCACTGCAGCGGCCACATCCCTTCACTTCCCAGATAAATCAGCAAAATTGCCAAGCCGGCAAAGGCAACTGCGTAAAGATCGTTGAGCTCAAACCAGCCTTTATGCGGCTCATGATGCGACAGATGCCAACCCCAACCCCAGCCGTGCATGATGTATTTATGCGCCAGCGCGGCAGCAATTTCCATGCCTACGACAGTAACCAATACAATCAAGGCATTCCAAATCCACAGCATAGTTTCTCCAGTAGGTGCTTCCTGCAATGGCATGAGTGCGCAGTATCACTATTTTATCGCCGTGTTCAATTTTAACAGAGAATTGAAAAAGCAGAGGAGGAGAGAGAGGAAATTGGCGCGCCAAAAGGCGCGCCTGACGTTAAAAATCAGCTTTGAGGACAATACGATAATTGGCCTTACCGGCACGCAGGTGATCCAGCGCGTCGTTGATTTTTGACATGGGGAAGTATTCCACTGTTGGCGCAATATTAGCGCGTCCAGCCAGTTTCAACAGTTTACGCAATTGACCCGGCGATCCGGTTGACGAACCCGTCACCGCATGGTCGCCAGTAATTAGACTAAAAGCAGGCACTTCGAATGGCTTCATTACTGCACCCACGGTGTGGAACTTGCCGTTCGGTGCCAGAGCATTGAAGTATGGCTGCCAATCAAGGTCAACCGCCACCGTACTGATAATCAGGTCAAACTGGCCTGCCAGCGCTTTTAAGGCTTCTGGATCGCGGCTGTTCACAACATGATCCGCACCCATGTCCAGAATTGCCTGCGTCTTGCTGGCTGATGAACTGAATGCAGTAACTTCGGCTCCAATCGCACGCAAAATTTTAATCGCGATATGACCCAATCCACCAATGCCGATCACACCTACGCGGCTGGAAACAGAGACGTTATGCATCAGCAGCGGTTTGAATACGGTGATGCCGCCACACAGCAGAGGTCCCGCAGTTGCGACATCCAGTTTTTCTGGCAGCGGAATAGCCCATTGCCAGTTAGCGCGCAGCGAACTGGCAAAACCACCATGATTGTTGATCGTAGAGACTTTACCCTTCTGGCAATTTACCTGCTCGCCATTGATACACGCGTCGCAGTGCTGACAGCTTTTTGCGAGCCAGCCAATGCCAACACGCTGACCAAGGCTCAGTCCCTTGTTTTTTGCACTGTCACCCAGCGCAACAACACGACCAATCACTTCATGACCCGCTACCAAAGGATAAGTAGACGCGCCCCATTCGTTATCGATCATCGATAAATCGGAATGGCATACGCCGCAATACTCCACTTCAACTTCAACATCTTCTGCATCAAGTGGGCCTGCATCGTAGTCGTATCGTTCAAGTGCCTGACCGGCTTGCATCGCAGCATAGCTTTTAACTGTCATAGATTACCTCTGTTTAGAAATCGGCTTTTGCCGTAAGCATGTTCGCTACTGTCACGAACTTTCCACCACCCAAATGGTGCAATGTGTGTAAATCACGGTTGTCAGCATTGAAATGCCAGCGCCCGTCAAAGAAAACTCGACTGTCAGCCGCCGCTGCGACCACTTCGCCAAACAGAGTGTCATACGCCTGTTGCGCTTCTGTTTCTGGCAGCAGACGGCATTCAAGCCAGGCGACACAACTCTCTTCCAGTAATGGCACGCCAAGTTGCGGTCCCTTAATGGCCTGAAGAGTAAAATCGCTGAATTTATCTTTATCGCGTCCTGATACGCTACCCACGGCATACGTGAGATCGACGAATGCGGCTGCCGGCACGCAAATGCCAAAGGCGCCACCTGATTCGATCAGCTCGCGGGACCAGGTTGCTTTGTCTACCACAATAGCGATGCGCGGCGGGGTGAACTCAACCGGCGTAGACCAGGCCGCAGCCATGACATTACGGCGCTGTGATGTGGGATCTTGACTGGTAATAAGAATCGTAGGTCCGTGATTAAGCAGACGGCTGGCGTGTTCTAACGCCACCGGGCGGAAATGCGACATGGAACATCCTTTAATGCGGAAATAGGTAAAGCATAACCTGAAGAACAGGTCATAAACTGCTGTAAATGCGTCACATTAACGGATTTTGTGCCGCATCCACTTGCCGCATCGTGCCCCATGAAAATAAGATCACAGCAGATCGTGATTCAGCGGCGTTCGAAACGCATGTCGCGCCGCGCTCATTAATTGGCTGGCTGTTACCGTGGCGGGTAATCGCATCAATATTTTGCTCGCCTGCCAGTAACACAGCACCATTGTTTCATCATCTTCGATCTCTGCCAGTTCACGCAGCTTGGCGCGCAATGACAACACGTTCAATGTTTGATGTTCATCTAGCATGTCAGCGATGGTCTGATTAATGATGTGATGGAGGGTTTTCCAGGACAGATCTGTGTGCAAAATTAACCTCTTTTAAGGCTTATTGGCTCCGGGCAAATGAACATAAAAATTCGCTGCAGAAAACCTGCAACGCAAAAGCAGAGAAGTATGGCAATAACTATAGACGCTTCTGGCTGCTGTCGCCGGGATGCAAAGGCATAAATTTAAAGCCGCTGAGTTTACCGATTTTTAACGCCTTTTGTCCTGTTTTAAACCTGACTTTTAGTCACGATAAAGCGAGCGCTAAAATTCTTGTAACAGATCTGCAGTAAACTTAACGGGCTGATACGACTAAGATTTGTTGATACGTCTGCTTTTCATCCTCCCTTAAATAAAGGAAAAATCATGAGCCAGAATGCCACACTCTCTGCCGATCCGCTGGTTTGGGGCCACGGCCCCCACATTTTTGAAGTGTTTCTGGAACCTACCTGCCCTTTCTCGGTCCGCGCTTTTAACAAATTTGACGCGCTGCTGAGCGAAGTGGGTGAGGAGAAAATGACACTGAAAATTCGCTTACAGTCACAGCCCTGGCATCTCTTTTCAGGCGTGATTGTGCGCTACATTCTGGCGGCCTCTTTTCAGGGTAAAGAAGCAGCAAAAGCAGTGATGAAAGCCGTTGCCGATCATCGGGAAGAATTTGAATTTACCGATCATTGTAGCGGTCCTAACATGGATGCTACGCCTCATCAGATTCTTGCTCGCCTGAAAGATTACAGCGGAATTGATGCGTATGAGGTATTCGCGCGCGCCGATCTGCAAACCGAGATCAAATGGCATTGCAAATATGCACGACAGAACGGCATCCATGTTTCACCCACTTTTATGATCAACGGCTTGGTGCAGCCCGATATCGGCAGCGGTGATGATATTACTGACTGGGCTAAACGCATCCTGGCTTAATCAATGCTGCCCATTATCACCAAGATTGTTGATAATGGGCGCATAATTCAACGCCCTAAACTTAAGGATTCAGCGATGGCATTGACGCTCGAACAATTAAAAATCAAATATCCCAACGCCCTTGCCTGGCCGTTTGGCGATTCAGCCGAATTGGCTAATCAGCTTGCTACATTAGTGATCGCCGGTAAAAAGGTCGCCAGCTGCGGCTCTTTGCAATCCTGGAACGCAGATGACCACAAACCGCAGCCTGGCAGCTACAGTATTATCCTCAACGGCAATAATCAGCCGGTCTGTGTTATTCGCACTACCGGCTTGTTCCTGACACGTTTTGATCGCGTAACGCCTGAAATGGCGATGCTGGAAGGCGAAGGCGATCTCAGCCTTGATCACTGGAAGCAAGAGCATCAGCGCTTTTTCCAAAACGAAGGCAGTTTTCATCCTGAGATGGAACTGGTATTTGAGACCTTTCAATTAACTGAAGTGGTATAAATTCACCGATCAGGATTGATAAAAGTACACGATGAGGTTTAGAAAATAAGTGTGATGTTATGCAAACTTTCACGTTACGCTAAACCTCATTAATTGACCCTTTTTATGTGTGATTCTGAGGCTTAGGCTAATGCCCTCCCTGAAAGCGGGTAGCAGCGCAGATTGAGCGCCATTCCAATAACCGTTAAGCGCCATGTTGGCTTGGTGAACAGCATCAATTTCAATGCACGATCTTCATTATCTGGCAGCCCGCTATTAGAACTCATCCGCGACCAACAGAACATCGCTACTCTTCGTATTGACAATGAACGGCAACAAAGCGGAGGGAGAGCTTTCCCTATTGGGAAAATAACATTCACGGCTAAATGCGTCTCTACTGATAAATGCAGGTCTTAATGCACGCATTACTCACGCAATGTTTAACATTGATTCGCTGCAATTATTGCTAATCGGCAATGCCCACGTTGCTCCAGTGCCTGCGCAGCCTTAGCCGCACGCATTCCGCTGGCACACACCAGTACAATGCGCTGTTCTTCAGGTGCCTGCCAGGCTGCAAGCTCATCAGGCAACAGACGCAGAACGTCGTCAGCGATGCTGGTTGGCGCTTCCATAACACTGCGCAGATCAATAATACAATCTTCAGGCGTAAGCAGTTGTAGGTCGATAAACGGCACGCCGGGATGCGCCGGCTCCTCCGCATCATCAAAGCGGAACTGCCTCACGTGCCACTCGACAAAATCGCACTTGATCATACAACCGAGGGGCGACGGCTTGAGTTGCAGCAAGATGCTGAGCGCCATTTGTGCCTGTAATGCACCAAGCGTTGCCACGGCTGGCCCCATTACGCCCGCGGTATTGCAGTTGGCGGATGCAGTAGGCAATTGAGGGAAAAGTGCCCGATAGCTCGGTGCATCTGCACAGAAGCTTCCGACATAACCTGTTCGGCCCAGTACCGAGGCGCAGACCAGCGGAATATGGCGCGGATAGCAGACGTCAGAGAGTTGATAGGTAATAGCGAAATTATCAGCCGCGTCGATCACAATATCGATGCCATCAAGCGCATGACTTATCATGCTGGCGCGCAGTGTGTGTGGATGTGCTTCTACAATCGATTCGGGATTGCGCTGCGCTAGCGCCCGCTGGGCGCATACTGCTTTTGAGTGACCCACATCTGCCATGCCAAACAGCGTTTGCCGGTGAAGATTATGCAGTTCAACCACGTCACCGTCGTAAAGCTTTATAAATCCTACGCCAGCGCCCACCAGCAGCGGCAGTAGCGTTGATCCCAAGCCACCCGCACCAACCACCAGCACGCGTGCGCTTGCCAGACGCTGCTGCCCGGCATCGCCTATTTCCGGCAGCATTGATTGCCGCTGATAACGACTCATCTTTTATCCTCAACTGAACTCGGCCAAACCGAAAATGGGTGTAGAAGCGGCTGCCATGTCGCGGCGTTCCATCATCCCTGCCTGCTGCGCTTCCAGGCCAGCATGGATTGCTGAGGCAAACGCACCCGCCATACGCACCGGATCGCGTGCTTTTGCCACAGCCGTATTGAGCAGGATCCCGTCAAAACCCATTTCCATCGCCTGTGCCGCCTGGCTCGGCGCGCCAATGCCGGCATCAATGATCAACGGAATGCCCTTGAACCAGTCACGCATAGAACGCAATCCTTCGATATTGCGTAATCCCTGACCGGAACCGATAGGCGCGCCCCAAGGCATCAATAATTCACAGCCCGCTTCCAGTAATTTTTCGCCAACAATAAGATCTTCCGTGGTGTAAGGGAAAACGTTGAAACCGTCGGCGCAAAGAATGCGTGCGGCTTCGACCAAAGCAAAAGGATCGGGTTGCAGCGTGTCGGCATGCCCAATGACCTCCAGTTTTATCCAGGATGTATTGAAGAGTTCGCGTGCCATTTGCGCGGTGGTTACCGCCTCTTTGACTGTGTGACAACCGGCAGTGTTAGGCAGAATTCGCGTGTTCAGCGACTTCAACAGTTCACGGAATGCACCACCTGCACTGCCCTCGCGGCGCAGGCTAACCGTAATAATTTCTGTGCCCGATGCGCTAATCGCTTGCGCTAGCACATCAGGCGACGGATAACCGGCGGTTCCCAGTAAAAATCGCGACTGGGGTTGGAAATCGTAAAACATACTTAACCTCCCTGCATCGGTGACAAAATTTCTAGCTGACAACCTGCGGTGATGTGCTGAGCGTCGTAGCGAGATCGCGGTACAAATTCACCGTCCACGGCGCTGGCGACGCAGCTGGCATCTATCTGCTGTTCTTGAAGCAGTTCTGCCAAGGTGTTGGCTTCCGTTTCGATCGGACGACCATTAAGTTGAATACGCATTACAAAACCTCCTGGGCCAGTTGCTGCATCAGTTTTTCAGCCATAATGGGTGCCAGCAAAAAACCATGCCGATACATACCGTTTAAGGAAAATATGCCGTGTTGGTAGCGAACCTCAGGCAGGTTATCGCGATAGGCGGGACGCAGACCGGTGCCGCTTTCAACAATGCGAGCTTCAGCCAGTGCCGGATGAAGGGTGTACGCCGCGCTAAGCAATTCCATCATGGCGCGCGCGCTGATTGGGCTGTCGTCATGACTTTCCACCATGGTGGCACCAAGCATAAAACGTCCTGCTGCTCGCGGCACCAGATAGCAAGGGAATCGAGGGTGTAACAGGCGAACCGGGCGCGAGAACTGAACTTCATCAGTTTGCAGGATCAGCATTTCACCGCGCACAGCGCGCAGTGCAGGCTGGTCTTCGGCAGCGTGGATGCCGCGACAATCAATGATTTTTCCGCTGGGTTCGCCGTTATGAAAAGAGACATTGGCCTGCAGCAATTTTGTGCACAGTTGCTGCATAGCATCACGTGGATTTAGGTGCGCTTCGCCTGAAAAGAACAAGCCGCGTGCGAAGCGATTTTCCAACGCAGGTTCGATTTCGCCCGGTGCAACCCATTGATGCTCCGACGTCATTTTTGCGAAGCGCGTCAGTTCCAGGCTATCACGCGGCGGCGCAATAACTAACGTGCCGTTATGTTCAACGCCATCAACACGTTTTGACCACCACGCAGCGGAATGCTGTCCCCAATCGATAACCGCTTGAGGTGCGCTTTCAGCTTCGCACCAAGGTGCCAGCATGCCGCCAGCCCAATGCGAAGCCGGAAGACAATCCTCTTTGCTGATCACTTCGACGGATTCACCCTGTTCGACCAGCAGCGTGGCGACACATAAACCTGACACACCGCTGCCTAAAACCGACCAGCGGCTCATGATGCGGAGGCTGCGAGTAAAGCAGTTACATTGGGAGAGTTCATCACATTGGCCTCGTCGTTTAACAGCGAAGACCCGTGATACATGAAAGGAAAAAAGGCGAGAGCAGTGCGGATCGGCCCTTGCGGCAAGGAGCTCAACGCACTGAGATCCAGGTCTTCCTACGCCAGTATCAACTGGGTCAGGTTCTAAGGGTCGCTAAGCCGCGCATTGCGCTATTAGCCTCTCAGTCTCTTCGGCGAGACTCCCCTGACGGGTTCTAGTTTTATTTTAAGGACGGGGATTCGTCAAGGGCACGTGAAGGAAATCCTGATTAAAAACGTCACTCATCCTTGAATGAACGTAATCAAATAAAAGAACGTTATCCCGCGTTGCGCTGGAAATGGCTGTTTACAAAGGCGCGACAACGTGGCGATACAGGGTCGAGGAATACCTGCTCCGGTGCGCCAGATTCCTCAACGATTCCTTGATGCAGAAACACCGCTTTGTTCGATACTTCGCGGGCGAAACCCATTTCATGGGTCACGATGATCATGGTGCGCCCCTCTTCCGCCAGGCTGCGGATTACGCGCAACACCTCTCCTACCAGTTCTGGATCGAGTGCTGAAGTCGGTTCATCAAACAGGATTGCTTTTGGTTGCTGCGCCAGCGCACGCGCAATCGCAACGCGCTGTTGTTGCCCACCCGAAAGTTGTGAAGGCCAGGCATCGCGCTTTGCATACAAGCCCACTTTGTGCAGCAACGCTTCGGCTTCTTCAATTGCCTCTTTGTGACTGCGCTTTTGCACATGCACCGGCGCTTCAATAATATTTTGCATCACGGTTTTATGCGGCCACAGATTAAAACTTTGAAACACAAAGCCAAGCTGCATACGCATCAGCTTGATGCGACGACGCTGCTCACGGCTGAGCTTTTCCTCCGTGTTATCGATAGAGACGATTTCATCGCCCACCGAAATCTCACCAGCCTGAGGCACTTCCAGGAAAGGAATGCAACGCAGCAAGGTACTTTTACCGGAGCCACTGGCGCCAATCAGCGAAATAACATCACCGTCGTGTGCCGTCAGGCTGATATCGTGCAGCACTTCATGGCCCGCGTAACTCTTTCTGAGATGACTCAGCATAATCGTGGGTTTGGTCATGACCGCGCTCCAAAATAGTAAGGTGATAAACGTCGTTCCAGCATTGAGACGCCTTTGCTAACCAGCATGGTGAGTAGCAGATAAATCACGGCGGCGCTCAGGAACACTTCCAGTGCGCGGAAAGTGGACGAAACAATGGAATCCGCAATACCGGTCATCTCCATCAGGCTGATAGTGCTGACCAGCGAAGTGGCTTTGATCATTGAGATGATCTCATTGCTGTAGGCCGGTAATGCCTGGCGAATGGCAATGGGTAGCGTGATGCGGGTGAAGATTTTATGCGACGACATGCCAGAAACTTTTGCCGCTTCCAGTGACTGAATGCTGACGGCACGCAAGCCGCCACGCAAGATTTCTGAGGTATACGCCGCATCGTTGAGGATCAGCGCCAGTAATCCGCACCAGTAAGGATCGCGCAGCAACGGCCAAAAAATACTTTCACGAATAGCGGGTAAGCTGCCCAAGCCGTAATAAACCATAAAGATTTGGATCAGCAGCGGTGTGCCGCGAAACAGCCAAACGTAGAAGCGGCAAACGTAACTGCCGATGTGCGTTTGACGCAGCAGATTAAGCAGCAGCGCCAGGATAGCGCCGCCGAGCAAGGATAGAACCGCCAAATTAATGGTCAGCGGCAATCCTTTGAGCAACGCCAGTAGCGTTTCCTGCAAGAAAGTGAAATCCACGTGGGCTCCTTAAAGATTCGCGCGCTGTTGGCCGCGCAGGGCAAATTTTTCCACGTAGCGGAAAACCAAGTCTGAACAGGTGGTGATTATCAGGTAAATCACGGCCCCTACGCTGTAGAAGAAGAAGGACATCTGCGTTGAGTTAGCGGCGGTGGAAACCTGATTCATGGTTTCGACCAAACCGGTTACCGACACCAATGCCGACTCTTTAATCACCGATTGCCACTGATTTCCCATGCCGGGAAGCGCGGTGCGCAGCGCCTGTGGCACGATCATTCTACGGAACATCATCAGGCGTCCCATGCCCGTCACTGTTGCGGCTTCCAGCGTGCCTTTTGGAATAGCGTAAAAGGCACCACGAAATACGCTGCTCTGATAAGCCCCGGAAATCAGTCCAATTGCAATTGCGCCTGCGATAAAACCATTAACGTCGAACGGCCCCTGAAAACCCAGCGCGGTGCCAACAGAAGAAACCACCTGACGTCCACCAAAGTAGAACAGGTAGATCACCAGCAACTCAGGTACACCACGAAATACTGTGATGTAGCCCGCTGCCAGCCGCTGTTGCCAGCGCGAACCGGCGATCTGCATCCAGCACAGTAAACTGCCTAAAATAGCGCCCAGAAACCAGGCGCACAGAGAAACAGTGACAGTAACCGTGGCGGCGTTAAGCAACACGCCGCCCCAACCTTCATCACCGAAGCCAAGTATTTGCCAATCAATATTCATAAACATAGGCAATTAGGCTTTTGGTGCGACGTCTTCGCCAAACCATTTAATGGAGAGTTTGCTCAGCGTGCCGTCTTTAATCATGGATAACAGCGCCTCATCCAATGCCGCTTTCAGCTCGGCATTGCCTTTACGCAAACCAATTGCTGAACCCGCTCCCAGCACGCCACCCGTAAAACCGTAGCCGCTGCTGCTGATAGCGTCGGTGTGTTTTTTCACAAACGCATTAAGATTGGTACGCGAGGCCATAACCGCATCAACACGGCCATTCATCAGGTCGGCGAAAGTTTCCGGGCCAGCTTGATAGGTACGAATTGTCGCAACGTCGCCCAGATACTTTTGTAAGAAATCAGCCTGAATTGTGGCGACCTGCACGGCAATGGTTTTGCCTTTGAAGGTGGCTTTCAAATCATCAATAGACTTTTTCATGCCAGCTTCATCGTCAGCGGCAACCACAGTACCGGTGCCCGGCAACGAAGCTAAAGGTGAGGTTTTTGCTGTGACAAAGCTGGAAATGCTAACGGTATATTCGTGGGTGAAATCGATCGCTTCGGCACGTTTAGGCGTAACAGTGACCGCATCAATGACGGCATCATATTTACCGTCAATCAGGCCGGGAATCATACCTGACCATTTTTGCGCAATAATTTCATATTTGAAACCCGCACGTTTTGCCAGCTCCGCCACCATATCGGGCTCATAACCAACAATTTTGCCGCTTGGCGTAGTTTGGTTAAACGGCGGATACGCGGCTTCAGTTGCAAATTTCAACGTGCCAAAATCTTTAGCATAAGTAAGCGCTGACGTACTCAGCAGAACCATTCCCAGGGAGACAGCAAACAAGCCTTTACGCATCATCATCTAAACCTCAATTTTTTATATTAGGAGAGCAAGTCAATCGCGAGGCGTGTTAACGCCTGCGTCCCGGCGGCAATACTGCGTTCGTCCGGTTGATAATCGGAGTTATGCAGATGATCGTCGCGTCCAGGCGTAGCAGAACCAATATGAATCTGGCATCCCGGAACGCGTTCAGTAAACAGTGAAAAATCTTCCGCGCCAAAGCTGGCGCTGGGTTTTGCGATGATCGGCTTATCAAATTGATGCGAGAGAATGGTTTCCAGCGTATCGATCAATGTGTCATCGTTCATTAATGGCGGAACGCCGCGCTGATAGTTGACCTCAATCCGCACGTTTTGCGCCAAAGCGACACCTTCGCACATCCGCTTGAACGATGCTTCCATATCAGCACGCACTTGTGGCGATTTGGTGCGGATGGTGCCCTGAAACAGGCAGCTGTCGGGAATAATATTATGCGTGGCGCCGCCCTGAATATGACCAATCGTCAGTACTGCGGAGTGCGCGGGGTCACGCTCGCGTGAAATGATGGTCTGCAGTTGGCTGATCAAATGCACGGTGGCGATGATGGGATCGCTGCCCATGTGTGGACGTGCCGCATGGGTGGAAACGCCATGAACCGTCACGTCAAACTCATCGCTGGATGCGGTGCTCGCACCGCGCGTTAACGCGATTTCACCGGCTGCCAGCTCTGGTTTATTGTGCAGCGTAATTGCCCAGTCAATGCCTTCGGCAGCACCATCGGCAATCATCGCTTCTGCACCGCTGTCAGGCGTCTCTTCTGCTGGCTGAAAAATCAGGCGTACCGTGCCTTTTAGCTGTTGACGATAGTGCGGCAAAATAGCGGCTACGCCGAGCAGCGTCGCGGTATGAATATCGTGACCACAGGCGTGCATTTTTCCGGGATAGGTGCTGCTGAACGGCAAACCCGTTTGTTCTTGAATCGGTAATGCGTCCATGTCGGCACGCAGCAGCACGACTTTGCCCGGCTCAGCGCCATGAATATCTACCATCACGCCGGTTCTGCCTACGCCGGTTTTGGGCTGCAAACCCAAAGCCAGTAATTGTTGCGTGACCAAATTGGCCGTGCGAACCGTATCAAAACCTAATTCGGGATGTGCATGAATATCACGACGAATCGCCACTAAATGGGATTCAAGTTCTTTTACTCTGGCGTTGATTTCCTCGGCCAGCAGCTTTTTATCTTCATTCATAGCAGGCTCGATAATAAGGTGTCAGCGTTGTTTTCCGCGGACAGGATAATATTTAAGGCGGTTATAAGCCGTTTTGTGAAATTTGCGACCGTTTATTTATTCACAGCACGTCAGATAAAGCAATGCAGAATCGAGCCGATTACAAGCTTAAAAATCAATGAGATAGGGTAAATGAATGGGGAATCGAAGAATAATGCGGCGGATAAACAATATTATTAATAATTAATCTCGCCGCATAAATTTAACTACTTATGTTACTGAACAATTAGGCTGGCTCAGGTTGTGAAAAAGTCGCCAGCAACGGGTTTGGATACGCGAGGTGGCGATACGTTGCGTGCCGTTAATTATATGTCATGGTAAACGTGGCAGAGGCGTTTGTCTTTCCGCCAGCGATGGAAGCAGCCGTCTGATAATAACGCGCGGTTAACGGTAGCAGTAAATTCCCTGTCATTGTCGCGGTGCCAAAGTTCAGCTCGGTACCGAGATCCACCGGCGTGCCGTCTTTAAGCAGCTGAATCCCTATGCCTGACGCCTGGTCCGTACCGGCGTTGAGAGCCAGTACGCCTGTCGGACCCGCGAGTTTTCCATCCAAAGTCATTTTTACCTGCGTGCCCGAAGCGCAGTTTACCCCGACAGTAAAGTCTTTGGGTTTCGCAACCGAGCCTACGCCGCTGAAATCCGCTTCCACAGCGTTATCCAACCTAACGTTAATGACCGTGTTATTAATGGAGCAGGCAACGGGAATGATATAGGTGTCGCTCCCCAGATAGGCCGTAGCATGAAACTCCGGGTAGGAAACAATTTCGTACTTTATGAGCGTTCCCGCTATCACCCGCCCGGCCCCGACGCTACCCGGCACAGTTTTGACCAGCTGTGCCACTACACCTTCTCCATCTAAATAAAAATTCTCGTTAGGGGACATATCATCCAAAGTAGGGAATTTTGTAGAAGGCTCCCCTATACGGAGGCCCACGCCCCGGATATTCGTGTTATAGACATTATTCCCGTAAGCACTGAGTGTGGGAAAGCTTAAGAGCGTCCCCTGTATGGCGTAGGCGCTATCGCATACAAACAAAGCCTGCGACCCGTGATAACCGTCCGTTCTGGCAACGGCAAGAACGGTACCCACCGGAGCGTCCGCCCGCACCATCACGCTGCCAAAGGTGAGCGGTTTGTTCTCAGGTGCGGATATCCCGGCTCCCCAATGACAGGCTGCCATTGCCGACTCAGACAGAATAAATAATGGGGATAGGATCAGACTGAGCAACAATGCTTTCGCTTTTTTATCAGATTTGGTCATGGGTAACTCCTTATTCGCAGAGCGCAGTGACGATTTTCACAGCGACGGTTTGTTTTGTTTGCGCAGGCAGGGTGAAGGCGGCCTGGCACTGCTGCGTTGCGCCACTGCCCCATGACACGTTTAACCTGCCGCTTAGCGGCACGCCGCTCAGATATACCTGGCCGCCATCTCCCACGATCCCACTGTTGCCAGCGTCGCCGTCAAGGGTCGCCATGGCGCCAAACGGGACCGGTCCTGCGCTGCGGTTAAGGTTGACCAGCACGCGGCTGCCGGTGCGGGTTTTAAAATCGGCCAGCACCAGCGCGCCCTTCGTCGGCACCACCGACGACGTGGCGGTATCGATGTCCATGTCTTCGCCGTACGTACCGGTATCAAGCGCAATGCGGTTATGGCGGTAGGTTGAGGCGTAAGGCACCACACTGTAGCCACGCCAGTCGGTTTTCACTCCGGTGTGGTTTTCAACCCTGACGCCGTCTGCGCCCGGCGCGCGGACCAGCACGGCCGTCTCACCGGTGGCCTGACCAAACGTGACGCCATACGGGTGCACCACCACCGAGCCCTGTGCACCATAGTTCACCTGACGGGCATTGCTGGCGTAGTTATAACCGGCGCTGACTTCGCCGTAGGTACCTTTATAGGTGCCGCTCAGGTCGCCACCATAGCCCTGACCGCGACGGTCATAGCGCTGCTGAACCCTATAGTTCAAGTTGTTATCTTCAAGCGCCGTGCCACTCAAGCCGGCATTGTGCGTGGTGCCGCCGCTCTTACTGCGGGTCAGGCCATAGCGTGCCCAGCTGCCCGCCATAAACCGGTCAAGCGGGATCTGCACGCTGAACGCCAGCTGGCGGTCTTCGCTGCCCAAGCCCGGCGTTCGAGACAGGGTATAGTTCAAGCCGTAGTTAACACCGCCATGGGTCAGATAATAGCCGGCTGAAATATTGCGCTCACTGCCGGTTTGCTGCCAGTAGTCCTGCTGCGAGGCAGAGATATAAACGCTGCCGTACTCTCTAAGCGACTGGTTAAGGTTGAGCATCGCCTGGCTGCGTTTGTTGTACCGTAAACGCCATACCTCATCCTGGCGGACGTCCACTTCGTTCGCTTCCTGCATGCTGAAGAAGCCTGACGTGGAGTAGCGATAACCTGCCAGCGTGAAGGTGGTGCCTGTCGCGGCAATATCTTTGGCGTATTGAAAGCGGAAAGACTGGCCGCGGTGCGTGGAGTCATCGCGTAATGTGGCCTGTGCCTGCGTTGCATCCATGGAGACAGAGCCCCAGTGACCAAAGCTGTGCCCCAGTCCCAGCGCTGCTGACTGATAGTTGCCAGACGCCTGCACCCCGCCGTACACCGTGCTGGACAGGGGCAGGCCATAAATTGCCGTTCCCTGTACAAAATTCGGCGTATTGCCGCTCAGGTAAGCGGTACGGTAGCGCCCCGCCGTCGCGGCATATTTCAACTGCCCTTCGCGCTGCATGATAGGCACCGCGGAGAAGGGCTGCAGAGAGATCCGCTCTGAACCGTCAGCTTCGCGGATAACCACTTCCAGATCCCCACTCGAAGCGGTCGGATACAGGTCAGTAATGGTGAACGCACCCGGCGCCACGTAAGTCTGATAAATCACGTAACCGTTCTGGCGCACTGTCACCTGCGCGTTAGACTGCGCAATGCCACGGATAACCGGAGCAAAACCGCGCAGGCTGTCGGGCAGCATATTGTTGTCAGACACCAGCTGCACGCCCCTAAACGGCACGCTGTCAAACACCTCGCCAGGCGTGGCGCTGTCGCCGAGGGTCAGCTGGCCTTTTAAGGGCTGCACGTCACGCTGTGCGTACGTACTGATACTCTGCCAGCTGGCTCTCTTCTGCCCGCTGCCTGCATAGGTGGAATAGTTACGCAGGCGCCAGGCACCGGCGTTAAAGCCGCTGCGCAAATTGAAGAAGTTACTGCGGCTGCGGCCCGTGCCGTAGTCAGTGTTGGCCCCGCTATAGCTGTAGTTCAGCCGGGCCGAGGTCAGCCCCTGATCCCACAACGCAGGGTTAACAGCGTTACGGGCCTCAATGTTAAGCGCCGCCTGCGGAATGCTCACGTCAAGGCGCTGCTGGCTGAAATCAAAGCGGCTGTCGGCGTCAGGGATAAGCTCACCCAGGTTGCTCAGCGCCTGGTCCTGACGCATCAGATTCAGCAACGGGAAGGCTTCATTTTTCACCCCCATCGCGCTTAATTCGGCGGGCGTGAATTCGGGCAGCAGCCTGCCCCCGTCGTCGACAAACGTGACGTCGCGGGTGCCGACCTGGTTGCCGTTGAGATAAACATCAACGAGATAGATTCCGGGCAACTGCCCGCCAGCGGTGGAAAACTGCCTGAGGTCACTTTCGGCCGCGCTGCTCTCTTTTAATTCCAGCGCAGCAGGGTCGAAATAGTCTGCAGCGGCAGCGGGTGAAGCCGCCAGACAGAGGCCGGATAAAATACCGGCAGCCACAAAACAGGCTACTGTCGAATAAGGCAACCCGCTGACCGCCTGAATTTCGTCCTGAAACGTATTGTTAATAGGGTGACGCATTGATTTTATTATTGATTTTTTTATCGTTGAGGTCATCTTTCATATTCCCGCTTGGTGATTTTCAGGCGCAGCCGCTCAGGCCCGGCAGAAAAATCAGCCGGGCGGAGTAAGGATTAGCTAAAAGGAGGGGTGGTTAATTACAGCTGACGCGTCTCGGCGCCGGTCACACCACCAAAGTCATTTATGGCTGTCCAGCTGACTGAACCGCCTCTGGCCTTCATTAACGGCAGTTCCAGGACGGATTTCGGGGCGATCATGCCCGGCGCTTTCAGTGGCGTGCCGCCCACGGTGATGCTGTTAAACGAGACGTAATAGGGCGTGGGATTCGTGATAACCAGCCTGTCACCGCGAACGGCAAACGCCAGCTTCTTATAGGCACTGCCGGCATTCTCTTTCAGCGCGGACGGACGGTAGAACAGTTTGATTTTGGTCTTGACGGAGATGAGTAAGCGGTTTGTGTCGGTGCTTTCAGACGCCGGAATAGACTTGATGTTTGCCCAGAACACTGACTCCCGGTCTTCCGGTAAGCTTCCGCCCGTGCGCACAATGCGGACAATGTTTTCTTTGCCCGCATCGAGGCGAAACAGCGGGGGCGTAATAATAAATGGGGGCTTGTCTGCCGTGGCTTCCGGATAGGTTTCCACCCATGACTGAATCAGGAAGGGTGCTGTTTTTTCAGGGTTCTTTACCGAAATGGAGGTCTCTTTTTTATCCGCATGATAAATAATGCGCGTCCCACCGATAATCACGCCCGCCTGGGCGGACTGCAGCGCGGCTAAACCAAGAAGACTCAAAAAACACAGGCCCGTTAATAAGCGAGACATCTTTTTTCCTTCACTTTTTTATCGTTAATCCGGCAAAAAATAACCCGCCACGAGCGGCAGGTTATTTACATCCGTGTTCCGGGGTATCAGTTATACAGCACGGTGAAGTCAGCAGCGGCGTTCGCCGAGCCTTCCGTCACGGTGGCAGCCGTTGACTGATACTTGGCGAAATAGGTCAGGGTGGTGTCGGCTGCGGTGCTCAGCGGATAGGTTTTAGACTTGGACGCCAGCGGAATAGCCGTGGTGCTGTCATCTTCGAACAGGGCAATGGCCACGTTTTTAGCGGTAGAGGCCGGGCTCAGCGCCAGCAGGTTGCTGTTTACAGGATCAGCCGGGCCGCCGAAGCTTACTGCGGCGGTGGTTGCCGCGGCCGGACAGGCGCTCAGCACCACGGTGATTTTGCCGCTACCTGAGGTAGAGCCGGCCGCGCCGAAGTCGCTGGTACCGACGTTACCGAGGGCAACGGTCTGGGCTTGAGACGCGGCGTCGATGGTACAGGAAGCCGACGTCACGCTGCCGGTGAAGTCGATAGTGCCGCTTGCTGCGTTTGCCGCAGAAGCGAAAGCGGCACCTGCCAGGATGGCCAGTGCGATAATGTTCTTGTTCATGGTGTTGCTCTCCATGCCCGACTGTGAGGAGTCCAGGCTGTTTAATGAGGTGTGCTAAGTGAATCAATCGCCGGCAGTGAAATGTCCGTTCGCTCAGCTGCCGGGCTGAAAACATGATGCAGGGTTTACCGGGAAACATTAATCAGCCCGGTCTTCTTGTCGCGTAGGAAACGGATGATACGTGGCAGGGATAATTTGCCGGGGGCCAGCGTGGTGAGTTCAGAAACGGCTCTCGTGAAGGGCCGGAAGGCCCGTCGGGCATGATGACTTACGTCGTCGTACTATGAAACACGCTATCGATTTTCTCCTGAATCGTTTTTAGGAGATGATCACGCCTTAATCAGCTAAAATTTTAGTTAAGGATCTTTAACGCCAACGGCACAATGCTTTCGTCAGGACGCGTTTGGGGAATTTTTCCGGCTACGCGCATGCCCAGCACAATGCACAGCATCAATGAAGCTGTGGCATCTGCATTCAACTCCGCGTTGATTGATCCATCCTGCTGACCTTGCTGAATTAAAAGCTGGATATTCTTTAAATTACGCATCAGTGCTTCGCTGACTGCGTCCGCGAGATCGTGATCAAGTGTTTGCAGTTCAACAGCACTACCTGCAACCAGACAACCGCGCTGCCCTTCTATATCTCGCACCGATTCAACATAAAAAACCAATAGCGCTTCCAGACGTGATAAACCTGTTTCGCACGTTGCCAGTCGGCTACGTAGATCGCTGTTGCGCAGCGACAGATAGCGGGAAAAGACTTGTGTAAACAGCTGATTTTTATCGCTGAAAGCTTTGTAGATGCTTCCAGTGGTAAGCTGCATCGCTTTACTGAGATCGCTCATGGATGTGGCATGAAAGCCTTTCTCACGGAACACCAGCATGGCGCTATCCAGCACCGCTTCCAACTGGAATTCACGAGGTCGCCCCCGATCTTTGAGAGTCGTTGGGTCACGCATCAATTTACCTTATTTAGGAAACAATCATTTCCCATAAGCTAATGGAAAACCATGATGATGTGAAGCCTGAGAGTAGCGACAATAAAGATCCTGCTCATCTCAATTTTGATTATTCGACATGATGCGCAGCGTATCGGTGAGGGAAGACGGTAATATTTGCCCGTGCGTTTGGCCCGGATAACGTGACAGATGCAAATCTCCACCTTTGTGTTCAAGTATCTGCATTAATTGGCCCTCTTCGTGCTTGAGATCACTCGAGTGGCCTTTACGTTGTTCGGTCACGCCATCACCTTCCATCAAATAAAGCGATTTGTGCTGCAAGCGCGCCGGATCACTCTCTTCAGCCAACGCGATAATGCGTTGGTTTGCCCAACCTAATGATGGCGCAGCAGCAAAGTAGTTGTGAAACCATGTTGTGTTGTAATAGGAATCAAGCACAAACAGGCCACCGAAGGAGTGTCCCCAAATGCCGCGTTTAAGAGGATTGCTGGGGGCTTGCTTTTCGACATACGGCACCATTTCATTTAAAAGAAGCTGACGAAACTCAGCGCTTCCGCCGCCCTTTCTGCCTCGCATCCGCTGATCTTGTTCAAGATTTTCGCCTGCCGGTGTATAGTCAAAACTGCGCGCGGCCACGTCAAAAGGGAGATTGGTGTCGTAGCCTACCGCTACCAGCACGGGCGGCGCTTCGCTGCTCATCTGTTTTAACATCGACTCCGTTAAGCGCGCCATTGCCGCGTTGCCATCTAGCATATACAGAACCGGATAACCTGCTGCGGGAGCGGCTTTTTTAGGAATGCCAATCCAGACTTTATAGCGACGCTCGCCATCAGCAGAGGTGAAGAAATGCGTCTGAAATTGATAATAAGTTGAACCCATGTCAGCGATGTTTTCGCCCAGCGGCTTGAGTTCAGGCCGGGCTAACAAAGATGTCGAAGGAAGTAATACCACCAGCGCTAACAGCAGAGTTGAGTAGATTGAGCGCAGAGAAAAGAATGCGTTAAACATGAGATCGAATGCCTGAAATTATTAACTATTATTTAACTTTCATGCATCCTGGCATAATTTTCCCCGCGACAAAATCCCGAGTTCAGTGTGGGAATTAGGGTACGCCAAAGTAACGTAATAGAGCCGTCATCACTGCAGCGCTGATAATAATCGTAATCAGCGGGGCTTTGCGCCAGGCGAGAAAAACGGCAAACAGAACGCCAAGTACGCGCGCCATTCCGGCAAAATGTTGTCCTTCGAATAGCGTGCTAGTGGCTGCAACGGCTAACAATAATACCGTTGCAGCATCAGCCAGCAGGCTTTGAGTACGCTCGGTTATGGCTAAGCGATTGCCCAACTTCACGCCCGCAAAACGGATTAAATACGTCCCAACCGCCAGCAATGCAATTCCGGCGATGATCAAGCCGTGCTGATTCATTTGTGTGATCTCCAGGCGAGCAAGCCCAATAACGAAAACAGTACCGGCATGCCTGCGGGAACAAATGGCGTGGCGGCAAGCGATAACACTGCCCCTACTGAAGCCGGAAGCCGGGTACGGCGTTGACGCAATGCCGGAAAGATCAACGCAATCAGAATGGTGGGAAATACGGCATCCAGGCCGATGGTGGAGATGTCAGGAATGAACTGACCAATGGCGGCTCCGGTCATTACGCTGATCGGCCAGATTAACCCAATACCTATGCCGCAGATCCAAAATGCTGCTCGCCGCTGTTCAGGCTGAGGCTGAGAAATACCAAATACTACGCTTTCATCATTCATAATATGGCAGCCGAGCAGACCACGAGAACCGCGTCCTACCAAATCTTTAACCGCGATGCCAAACGGTAAATGGCGTGCATTAACCAGAAGTCCTGCCGCTGCCGCCGTAAGAGGACTCCCGCCGCTTGCGACGATACCGATAAACAAAAACTCTGACGCTCCCGCCAGTACCAAGGTAGAGAGCGCAAGGGGAACCCAAAGCGGAAACCCATCGGCAGTTGCCAACGAGCCATAACTCAAGCCAACAATCCCATCAGCAATACAGACCAGGAAAATAGCTTTTACGACGCCTTTTCCCACTATCTCTTTTTGCGGCAACATAATAATTTCATCTCATAACGAACGATTTATCCATTATAATGAACCCGTGTAAATAGCATTACAAGACGAACGTTACGTTCGATTTATCAAACAGGAGTAAACGTGACGACGCCCATTAGCATCATTGCCAACGGTTTAATCCGCGAGCGTCAGCGTGCAGGCTTATCGCTGGCAGAAGTCGCTCGTCGAGCCGGAATTGCGAAATCTACACTTTCTCAACTGGAAGCAGGCAATGGTAATCCCAGCATTGAAACGTTATGGTCGCTTTGCGTAGCGTTGAATATTCCCTTCGCCCGCTTGATGGAACCTGAAGCGAATCGGATGCAGGTGATTCGCCGTGGCGAAGGGCCGACCGTGACGGCTGAACATGCAGATTATCAGGCCGTTTTATTAGCAACCTGCCCACCCGGTGCGCGACGCGATATCTATCTGCTGCATATCCAACCTGGTTCTGAACGCCAGTCTCAGCCACATCCACCGAATACGGTTGAGCATTTAATTCTGACGCAAGGGCGAGCTTTAGTCGGCCCCATTGATTCGCCGGTTGAACTGGAAGTGGGTGATTACATCAGCTATCCGGGTGATGAGGCACATATCTTCCGCGCGCTGGAGCCCGATACCTTAGCGGTACTGGTGATGGAACACATTTAAAACACAGAGCCACCTTGCGATGGCCTTTCAAATGCCGACGTCCTGACGTTTATTCACTCTTCAGGAATGGCGACGGCCGGATCGGCTTTCCGCCTGGTTTGACAAGACCAATGCCTGAAAGATCCAAGCGTTCGTGATTGAGCTGTGTGATCTTTGTTAGAGAGTTGGGTTGACGTGAATCCCGGCATCGTTGATCTTAATTTTCTCATTTCAGGGCTGCTGGCTTACATGCAGATGAGCCAGCCTTACTGTTTTCTTCTCGGGAGGTGTTCAACGATGCCACAGCGTATTGCTGTTATTGGTGCAGGCGTACTGGGATTATCCGTGGCGCGTTCACTGGCTATTCAAGGTGCTCAGGTTACGGTATTTGATAAAAGCTTACCCGGCAGTGGAACCAGCCAGATTAGCTATGCATGGGTAAACGCTAACGGCAAAAGTCCGCAAACCTATCACCATCTCAATGCCAGCGCGATTGACGAACACAAACGGCTACAACATGAAAGCGGCTTAAACGCGCCGTGGCTTCTCGAAACCGGAACCTGGGAGTGGGCAGCTGATGCTTTCACCCTTAAACAATTAGAATTGCGGGCAGAAAAGCTTGCCGCGCTGAAGTACCCTTTTCGCGTAGTGGATCGTCATAGCCTGTTGCAAGCTTTACCTGAAATACAACTCGATCCGCGCATTCAACAAGCCTGGCATTTCTCGTCTGAATGTTTGATCTATCCCAGTTTGTTCGTTGCACGGTTATTGGCTGATTTGCGCGAAAAAAACGTAGAGGTATGCGTCAACCGCGAAGTTATCACCCTGGATGAAACCGAAGAAAATGTAACGTTGACGCTGTCTGACGGCCAAGAATGGCAAGGTGATCACCTTGTTTTAGCTACCGGACGATGGTCATCGGAATTAATTGGGCAACTGGGACTTGAACTGGATATGACGGATGCGAATCGTGCGGATAAAACCGCCTGCAGCTTTCTCGCATACACTAATCCGCTCCCCATCCAACTCAATAGCAATATCATCACCCCAGAACTTAACGTGCGACCCGATGGGGGCGGCCGATTGATGCTTCAGGCTCTGGATTTGGACCACCACGCCGATCCTGCCCGGCCGGCTGATGTGAATGGCATGATTGGCGTTGAAATGTTGCGGCGTTTACGTCGTCTGTTTACCAATGCGCAAGGTGCCCGAATAGAGCGAATTGAAGTGGGTCAGCGCTCACGTCCTGCGGATGGCTTGCCTGCTCTGGGTTTTGTCACGTCAGCTCAACGTGTTTATCTGATGGCGACCCACAGCGGTATGACACTTGCACCGCTTTTAGGTCGTTTAGTGGCTGAAGAAATAATCGCCGGCGCTCGTTCAGATATGCTTACTGATTTCGCGCCGGACAGATTATTGCGTCCACGCAGTGAAAAAAAGGGATCGGCTGCGCCAGCTTATTTACCCGCAGCGCAGTAATCCGTTAGCGGCGATTTTTCCATACAGTCTGGATGTTGCAGAACTCATGCACGCCGAAATGCGACAGTTCACGACCGTATCCACTTTTCTTCACGCCACCAATTGTTACGCGAGGATCAGAGGCACCGTTGCCATTGATAAATACCGCGCCAACTTCCAAATGCTGCGTCATGTGATCGGCAATGTCATCATTGCTGGTCCAAACTGTTGCACTCAATCCAAACTCGCTGTCGTTAGCGATTTGTAAGGCATGCTCTGGATCGCGAGCCACCGCAATCGCAGCGACTGGCCCGAATAACTCCTGCTTGAAGGCTGTCATTTCCGTGGTGACGTCAGACAAGATGGTTGGCGCGTAATAGTTTCCCTGCCCTTCCAGCTTTGATCCCCCTAACACCAGACGAGCACCCTCACGGATCGTTGCCTGCACTTGCTCATTCAGTTCGTCACGTAAATCAGCACGCGCCATAGGACCCAAGAAAGTTTTTTCATCCAAAGGGTCGCCCAACGTTAATGCTTTTACGGCAGCGGTAAAGCGTGATTCAAATGCTTCAGCAATGGATGCTTCGACAATAAACCGTTTAGCCGCCATACAGACTTGTCCGGTATTCTGATATCGACCAATGACCGCCGATTTCACCGCTTCATCTAAGTCAGCATCCGCTAATACGATAAAAGGATCTGATCCACCCAGCTCAAGCACTGTTTTCTTTAATGCCGCGCCAGCTTGCGATGCAATTGCTGCACCTGCACGTACGCTGCCTGTTACAGCAACAGCGGCAATACGGTCGTCTTTAATTGCAGCCGATACGCCGTCGTTATCGACATTGATGAGATTGAAAGCGCCTTTTGGAAGATCGGTCGCATCAAACAGCTCAGACATCAACGTAGCGCTTCCCATGACGTTAGGTGCATGTTTTAGCATGTAGGTATTACCCGCTAACAACATGCTCACAGCGCCGCGTAGAACCTGCCAGAATGGGAAGTTCCATGGCATGACGGCAAGGATGACGCCGATTGGGCGAAATGTCTGCCACGCATCAGGAACCTGAGTAGGTTGATCGGCCAACATTGCTGGCCCATGTTCTGCATACCAGTCGCACAAATTGGCGCACTTAAGCACTTCTGCGCGCGCTTGTGTGATGGGTTTCCCCATTTCTAACGTTACGCTGCGTGCAAGCTCATTTTCACGTTGGCGAATTTGCTGACCCAATTGACGTAACACAGCAACGCGGGTTTCCATGCTGCTGTGTCGCCATTGAGAATAAGCCTGAGCGCTGGTATTTAATGCTTGCTCTAATTCAGCCGCATTTTGCATAGGGTAACGTGCAAGGATCTCACCGGTGGTGGGATTACGAGAGATAGCAAAATCAGTCATGGTGCCTCGTTATTTGTTTAATAGTGCATGACGATAACCATACGCCGCAGATGTGCTGATGAAAAATGAATAATAGAGAGCAAGTTGTTTATAAATCGTGAACCGAGGGAAATTTCTTTACGCTGATATTGGTCTGGAAAAGATCTTTATTTATCTGAGATAAAGCGGGATGAAAGGTTAGCATTTCCAACGTTATCCACTTATACAGTGAGTAGATCCTAAATAACGATCATAAAGAGATCCTATATAGATCCTAAGAGATCCCCGATCGTCGCAGGCCGCATGGGACAAGGGCTGAGAAGGTGATCGCGTTCACTGTAATCAGTAAAGTGTTCACTATAATCAGTACTTTATTCACTGTGCACAGTAGAATGTTCACTGTAAACAGTGCTAATGTTCACTGTAATCAGAAAGCGATCCCTTTCATCCACAGAATGAAGATCTCAGGCTATGGCAGATAAAGAGAGTGAAAACAAAGCGTTACTAGAACCTTTTCTGTCGGTAACCAAAAACAGTGGTGAAGTTATTCAACTTCATCCCAACAAGAATAATACCGTCCAACCCGTTGCTTTAATGCGACTTGGTTTGTTTGTTCCGACGCTGAAATCCACAGCGCGCGGCAAATCTGGTGCAATGGCCTCCACCGACGCGACTAAAGAGTTAAAAAATCTGTCATTGGTGAAAGCTGAAGGGTATGAAAAGATTACCATTACCGGCGCTCGACTGGATATGGATAACGATTTTAAAACCTGGGCCGGCATCATTCAGTCATTTTCACGCTATCCCACTAAAGGCGATACCGTAACGCTGCCATTTATTGATTTTGTTAAGATGTGTGGTATCCCCTCGGCTAACTCTTCAGCGGCTTTACGTAAGCGTCTTGATGCTTCTCTGCGTCGTATTGCGACCAATACTTTATCTTTCGAAGGTAACGGCAAGGCGTATCATACGCACCTTGTTCAATCAGCTTATTACGATCGTGAAAAAGATATCGTGAGGATTCAAGCGGATCCCAAGCTATTTGAGCTCTATAACTTCGACCACAAGGTTTTACTGCAACTTAGGGCAATCTCACGTCTTAAGCGTAAAGAGTCCGCCCAGGCGCTCTATACGTTTCTGGAGAGCCTGCCAACGAACCCGGCTCCCATTTCGCTTGCACGTTTGCGTATGCGCCTTAATTTAGGCTCAAAAACCACAACGCAAAATCATGTAGTACGTCGTGCAATGGAGCAGCTCAAAGAGATTGGCTACCTCGATTATTCTGAGGTTAAGCGTGGTCGTTCTGTGTTTTTTATTATCCATAGCAGAACACCAAAGCTTGATGGCATTAGCAATTTAGAAAGCATAGATGCACTTGATGACATCGAGTTCGAAGAGTAACCCTGCCCTTCACTGTAATCAGTAAAACCCGCGTGGCACTGTCACTTTTGTGCAAAAAGTGACAGTGCATCTTTCCGGTTCGTTTACTGTAATCAGTGATTCTCAATGTTCACTGTAATCAGTTACGTTCACTGTATTCAGTATTTTCATGATGCCTGCTTTTTTTACGTGCTCCTTCCTAAAGAATATTAACACTGTTAATTCAATGAATTACGAGTTAGCAAGTACCAGCATTGTTTATGATGAGATTCATGATGAGCACTGCAACCCGTTTACTACTGATTACAGTGAACAGCCGACGTGTTTAAAGGCACAGACTTACTCTTTCTGATTACAGTGAATGTTTCCTTGCAGACATTGCGCTGATTATAGTGAATGCAATCTACTTAACTTATTGAATATTAACTGTATTTAATAAAAATAAAGAAGCGAATTGGTATTTTAGCTGAATTAAGCTCGAGTGTTCACTGTATTCAGTGACAAAAGTGACAGGGTGAGCCGTTAACTGCTTATAGTGAATGTTTTAAGCGTTTTTTACTGATTACAGTGAACGTTGCCCCGATTTTTACTGATTACAGTGAATGTCTTGCCTAGCGTCTGTAAGTCAGCCATTCAGCTTTAATCACTCAACGCCTCAAAATAGAGGACGACAACAGCTGATTACAGTGAATCTTTGATGTGAGGTTTGATGCAGTATGTTGGCTGCTGAAAACGTAAAAGCGGACTTCTCGCGTTAACCGCCCTGTTATTCATACCCTGCGTTTTACTGAATACAGTGAATGTTAAACGGTGCCTGGTTCGAGAGCGCACGCAAAACCTGAAGATCTTTCTGTCACGCTTGTATCGACGATTCTGAATACAGTGAATATGTGGCGAAGAAATATCCTTCTGATCCTGTTTGACCCTATTCTACTGATTACAGTGAATGTTGAGATCGGTAAACCCGGTTTGGATCCTACTGATTATAGTGAATGCTTCAGGCTTTTACGGGCAGTTTTGCTGATTACAGTGAACGTTCATAGCTGTCCTCCAACAAAATTTACTGATTACAGTGAATGTTTATAACAAGCATGAGCGCTGTTTTTGCTGATTACAGTGAATGTTGGGCGGATTTTTGGTGGCTGTATGAGATTGGATGTTTCAATCAAAGCGTTGCTACTGATTATAGTGAATGTTTACTTCCCTCTCTTTTCTGCTTACGCGGGGTGATTCTTTACTGACGTTACGTCGCAAGCTCATGCTGTTAGTTCGTTAGTTCGTTAGTTCGTTAGTTCGTTAGTTCGTTAGTTCGTTAGTTCGTTAGTTCGTTAGTTCGTTAGTTCGGTGGTTTACTGACTACAGTGAACGATCCAATGTCTTTGCCCTCCCCTTTTGTTTAAAAATTCCTGGCGTGCTGATTACAGTGAACGTTTTAACTGATTACAGTGAATGTTTAGCTTTTACTCATTACAGTGAACACCTCAACTATCTTGTCGCGTACTTTTACTGAATACAGTGAATCTTTGTCTGTAAATGTCATCGAAACTTGCCTGGCGACGCTTAGTAGTCACATTTCAAACGCGTTTAAACCCACTAGTTAACTTCCACTGAATACAGTGGATGAGCATAACACGCTGTTTAAAAAGCGTTCAGGCCCATACTTTGGCAGTCATCGTATGACGTAAAACCACTATTTTACGTTAAAAGTGTCACCACTTAACATTTCTTCTTTTGTGATTATTAATTGCCTCATGAGCAGGATTTCGGTATAAAGTCACAAATCCTACATGTGTGGAACAAGTATGGCTAACGATGATAAGCAGGTCATGAAGGTCGCTCAGCGTTCAGAACGGATGCTGTTAAGCCTTACGGAACAAATTCAGGCACAAAAACAAGAGTTACACGAAAATACCTATTATCAGGTTTATGCAAAAGCGGCTCTTGCCAAGCTCCCTAAATTAACGCGTGCAAGTGTGGATTACGCGGTTAACGAAATGGAAGAGAGTGGTTATCAATTCGACAAACGTGCCGCCGGCTCCTCGGTAAAATATGCGATGTCGATTCAAAATATTATCGACATTTATCACCATCGTGGCGTTGCAAAGTATCGCGATCGTCATTCTGATGCTTACACTTTGTTTGTCGGTAATCTCAAAGGTGGCGTATCAAAAACAGTTTCTACTGTCTCTTTGGCACATGCTCTGCGCGCCCATCCTCATCTTCTGTTTGAAGACTTACGTATTCTTGTCATTGACCTCGATCCACAATCCTCGGCCACTATGTTTTTGAATCATGAACGTTCAGTAGGCTTGGTAGAAGCCACTGCTGCTCAGGCCATGCTGCAAAACGTAAGTCGAGATGAACTGGTTAATGAATTTATTGTTCCTTCAATAATTCCTGGCGTGCATGTATTGCCTGCGTCGATTGATGATGCATTCATCGCTTCTCGCTGGGATGAACTGTGTTCCGAACATTTGCCGGGACAGAACATCCATTCTGTTTTATACGATAACGTTATTGCTAAATTGACCAAGGATTACGACTTCATCTTTATAGACAGTGGTCCTCATCTGGATGCATTTCTTAAAAATGCCATTGCAGCCTCTGATTTGTTGATGACGCCGGTACCTCCTGCACAAGTTGATTTTCATTCGACACTTAAATACCTCACGCGTCTGCCGGAGCTGATTGGCATTATTGAAGAATCGGGTGCAACTTGTCGTCTCCAGGGAAACATCGGGTTTATGTCCAAGCTTTCTAACAAAGCTGACCACAAGCTTTGTCACAGCCTGGCAAAAGAGATTTTCGGCGGTGATATGTTAGATGCTGCCCTTCCCCGCCTCGATGGATTTGAGCGTTGTGGAGAATCTTTTGACACTGTTATCTCTGCTAATCCTTCAACGTATGTTGGAAGCAGTGAAGCATTAAAAAATGCCCGATCTGCGGCAGAGGATTTTGCTAAAGCCGTGTTTGACCGTATTGAATTTATCCGCCTGAACTGAGGTTTCTATGAGCGCAAAAAGAATCACTATTGGCCGAACCTTCAGCCAGACTCCTTTGGAAACAGAGGACACGTCAGAGACACATGCACAAACGTTTGTTCTTTCGACAGGAAAACGCGCATTGTTTCGTTCAGAGCGCATTCCTGCTAACGAAGTTGAAGATAAAACGTTTGTGGTAATGGAAACCAATGGGCGTGATCAGGCGGGATTAACACCTGACTCTTTGCGAGACATTATTCGCACAATTAAACTTCAGCAGTTCTTTCCTGCTATTGGCGTGATGCAAGGCGGGAAGATTGAGATCCTTGATGGATCTCGCCGTCGTGCAGCTGCAATACATTGCAGAACCGGTCTTGAGGTTTTAGTTACCGACGCCGAAATCACTGCTGATGAAGCCCGTAAGCTGGCACAGGATATTCAAACGGCTCGTGAACACAACCTGCGTGAAGTCGGTATGCGCTTATTGGCGTTAAAGGATGGCGGTCTTTCTCAAAAGGAAATTGCAGAAAATCAGGGTTTATCCCAGGCAAAAGTCACGCGTGCATTGCAGGCTGCCAGTGTGCCCTCCGATTTAATAGCACTTTTCCCAAACCATTCAGAACTGACTTATCCCGACTACAAAGCGTTGCTTCAAGCCGCAGATAAGTTGAATGAAACGGGTCAGTCTGTTGAGACGTTAATTGATAATATCTCAATGGAGATTGATGTTGTCTGTTCTCGTGAAGGCCTGGCAGAAGATGAAGTGAAAAATAATATCTTGCGATTGATTCGGAATGCCAGCCAGACATTAGTTAAAGAACCTGAAAAAGATAAAACGACATCAACAAGCTTGTGGCCATTTGCTGACAAAGATCGGTTCGCACGAAAAAAAACGCGTGGTCGAATGTTTAGCTACGAGTTTAACCGGCAGTCAAAAGATTTGCAGGAAGAGCTGGACAAAGTTATCTCTGAAACATTGAAAAAGTATTTAGCGAATTAAAAGGTGATTTTAAGTGAAAAGGCCTGAAGGGATTTCCTTCAGGCCTTTTCTGTATTAAGCGTTTAAGTTTATTTTCTTTATATCCCATTCAAAGGCAGTCCTTCACGTTAGCCCCAATTTCATCAGGAATTTCAGGCTGAAATCGCCAGTTTTATTGTCATTATTTCACTGTTATTAATAATAAATTCAATATCTTGCATAAGTTACCACAGTGAAATTTCGTCAACATTCTTTGGGGTGGTTTTTCATTGCAAAGCATAATGTCTACTAGTGCAATGTGGTAAACACGGCATAGGTTTAATCATGACCATCCGACTATTTTTGGCGATTTCAGCCTGAAATCGCCAAAAGTTTCGATAACTGGGCTACAGAGAAAAGAATTAAATGCACGATAGAATGAACCATTGAGACATCAATCCACCCTATCGCAATGATGTTTAACTGACAGAGAAACGTTAAGGCGAGCCCGGGCACTAAATTTGACTAATACGCTAGCCAGTAGGAATAAGTCTGCATCTAACCTACGAAAAACAGGCAGCAGGCAGGATAATCAATGAATATCCAACATACTTAGCACGGTAACGATTTGTATTAATAATTGAAATGAAACCTCAAGTTGCTTCTGTCAGGATACGGCGAAAAGATGCCTTGCAGAGGTGACAATCCCTTATGAAGTGGTTTTCGAAAAGTGCGGTTTTATTCTCAAGTAAAACCTGTCTGGCCGCATTTTTAGCGTTTTATGTCGCATTGGAATTGAATCTGGACAAACCGGCCTGGTCCTTAACAACCGTCTATGTTGCCTCACAACTCTATTCAGCCTCTACCGTATCGAAATCGATTTTTCGATTTTTGGGTACGTTGCTGGGTGGTCTCTTTATTCTGCTTATCTATCCTGCAACCGTGCTGGATCCCATGTTGTTTAGCTTCTGTATTTCTTTATGGGTGGCAACCTGTTTGTATCTTTCGCTGCATGATCGTACGCCGAAAAGTTACGTTTTCATGCTGGCCGGTTATAGTGCCGCCATCATGGGCTTCCCGGATGTTACGTCACCAGATGCTATTACCTACACAGTGATATCACGCATTGAAGAAATTACTGTCGCCATTGTCTGCAGCAGTTTGGTCCATCGACTCATTTTCCCTGTTTCAATGGGTAGCGTGCTTGAGCGAAGCGTAAAGGATTGGTATCAGAACGCCAAAAAGCTTTGTATCCAGATGGTCGTTACACAGCCACAAGAAAAATCGGTTGAGCGCGAAGCGATCCTGATTCAAATGGCTAACTATCCGCTTAATGTCGAAACCTTGATCACGCACTGTGTTTATGAAGGTAACGCAGCGCGTCGTTTAATTCGTTTGGTCAGCGTACAGTATCAACATTTGACCTATATGATCCCAACGCTGACCGCCATTGAAGCTCGCCTCAGTCAGCTTTCTGAACTGAATATTGCTTTTCCTGATTATATTGCTGACGCGTTTAGCCATTTTTTGATGTGGCTAAATGAAGAAGAAAACCCTGAAAAGACACATCTTTTAAAAGATGAATTTGAAACTGTTCAACGAAAGCTGAAAAGCGATTGGCAATATCAAAAATTAAGTAGTGAGGAGAGTATCTTACTCAATGGTTTGATTGAAAGGCTGGGTAACTTTGTCCGTATCGCTAATGCTTATCAGACTGTAGACGAGCGTGTAAACGAACTCACACCCGACGCCAAAGCAGGTAAAGTTGCTCGTAAACACAAACATGTCGACAAAGGTATGTTGCTGCTCTCTTCCTTTACCGCCTTTTTTGCGACTTTCGCTTCATGCCTGTTTTGGATTGGCAGCGGTTGGGTTGATGGCGCTACCGCACCTATGATGGCAGCGGTGCTTTGTTCATTTTTTGCTGCTATGGATAGCCCAATAGCGCCAATGAGGTTGTTTTTAAAAGGCGTTGTTTTCGCAATCGTCATCAGCATCCTTTACTGTTGTGTACTGATCCCAGAAGCGCTGACCTTTGAAGCCTTAGTCATTTGTCTCGCGCCGGGGTTAATCGCGCTTGGATTAGTGATTGCTAATCCTGCTACCAATCTGATTGGCTTAATCATCGCTACGCAAATTCCTGGATTTATTGGTATGAGCCACCACTTCAAGCCGGATTTACTCCTTGTAGTGAATGCCGCGCTTTCAACACTGGTAGGAATTGCATTTGCAGTGGTGATTACAGCAATAATTCGTAACAAACGGCCTTCGTGGACAGCAAAGCGTGCGGTGAGAAAAGGGGTGCTTGAGCTTTTACAATTTATATCGGCCATGAAGTTAGGTCACGCAACGATGCTAATGCGTCAGCAATTTGTAGCGCGCATGCTGGATAAGGTAAATATTATTCTGCCGCGTAAACGCCTTGATCCCGATCCACTATTAACTTCAGGCAGCAATTTGATCACTGAGGCTTGGCTCGGCGCTAACTGCTATGACTTCTTTGTAAAATATCGGGAAGTGATAAATGAGCAGAACATCACCCTTGACCCTTTTTTCCATGAACTTAGTCTGTTCCTAAAGCAGCGACTCAAATCTCTACAAATCCAACCACACGGTGAATTACTGCAAGAACTCAACCGTATGTTGCTAACATTAGAGAGGGCGTCGCACGCTGCGCCTCAGCTTTATCAACCCTTGTTTCATTTATTCAATGTACGACTGGCATTGTTTCCACAAGAACGGTGGCCAGTAGCGGCTTAGGTCACAACGGATAAAAATCAGTAATAAAAGAGCCCATCACGCGCGTAATGGGCTCTTTTTTTAATGCCCGTCTTTAACCGGGCAACAATATACGCTTTAGAAACTAGACGTAGCCCAGTAATAAAAACCACAAATAATTCAGTGGTAATAAAATTAGCGCACTGACGATTGCCACTAGCAGACATAACTTCACACCATCACGTACGGACACTTTTCTCAAAGCAATCGCGACAACAATCGGTGATGCCTGATAAGGCAATAATGGCGTGGCATAAGCAAAGACCTGGATCATGACCACTGTAGTCAGCGAAAAGCCGGAAGCATCAGCGAATTGTTGCGCTATCGGGGTAAACATCGCCGCAACGCCCTTGGCTGTGACGACAAAGTTCAGTGCGTTAGTCAGCACATTCAACGATATACCGATGGCAAGGGGGTAATAGCAAGTAAACCATGAGCAATGCTCTCACCTAAACCAGAGTCAACCACAACAGTGGTAACACCGAGAATGGCGGCGACATAAAGGAAGGTGCGAAAATTAACGCCGTTGGCAAACTCATTGCCATCAATGAAGCCCACTTTCGGCAGCAGACACATACAGGCAGCCGCTACGCCAATCCAGGCTGGCGAAATACCATGCCAGCCATCGGTGATCCAGAATAATAAAGTCAGAGCGGTGATAAACATTAAGCGCCATTCTGCTACCGTAAATGCAGACGTATCGGGGCGTGTGATCCGGTGAACAGGCTTCGCGGGAAACAGGTAAATAATAGCTGTTGTCAGCAATATGATAGTGACTGCGACAACGAAGGTCGTAAGTCACGTGCATCATTCCCATTACTTGAAAAGCAAGCCAAAGAGTAAGTGATAATGATTATCACTAACAAGTTAAGTGAGTAAGTGTTTTATCTTCTGCTATTTGCAATAACTTAAATGACTCAACGTAGTGATGAATAAACCACTTACTCTGACGCATTTTCAATAACTCTTATCTCTGTTTAGCTGGGAAAAAATAAACTTTCAGCAGACGTTCTGTCGAGCCACCGATTCGTTAAATACCGTCTACACTCTTTGACCTTAATGGTAAAAATGTTCCATTTTCATTCCGTATGAAATTTAACCATATGGATATTTAACTTTTTGATTACAGGGATTATATGAGTACGAAAACGCCGGTTTCTTCCGAAACGGATGAAACTACAACTGCTGATACCGTCCGTCAGCGCATTTTTTTAGTGGTACTTGTTGCTACTATGGGCGCGCTGGCTTTTGGCTATGACACGGGAATTATTTCAGGCGCACTGCCTTACATGACTTCACCTCCCGATCAAGGAGGATTAGGTCTCAACTCGTTCACTGAAGGTTTAGTGGCTTCGTCGCTGGTATTTGGCGCAGCCATTGGTTCTTTTCTGAGTGGTTTTTTCTCCGACCGCTTCGGGCGTCGTATTACGCTGCGCAGCCTCGCTGTTTTGTTCGTGCTGGGTTCACTGGGCACCGCGTTGGCTCCTAGCGTTCCAGTCATGGTCACGATGCGATTCTTGCTGGGTATTGCAGTCGGCGGTGGTTCATCAACGGTGCCGGTGTTTATTGCTGAGATTGCAGGGCCGAGATTACGCGCACCGCTGGTGAGTCGTAATGAGTTGATGATTGTGACGGGCCAGCTTATTGCTTACGTTGCCAGCACATTGCTCAGCTATTTACTGCACGATGAACACCTTTGGCGCTACATGCTAGCCATTGCGATGGTGCCAGGATTGCTGCTGTTTATCGGGACCTTCTTTGTTCCCGCTTCGCCACACTGGTTGGTAGCAGAAGGACGGCTGAAAGAAGCGAAAAAGATATTGAAGTATCTGCGTGAAACGCCGCGTGAAGTTCGCCACGAAATGGCGGAGATGAAGAGGCAAGCCAAAGCTGCGGAACATGGCCCAAGTGCGATGACACTCATTCGTGAGAAGTGGGTGATCAGATTAATGATTATTGGCGCGGGGCTAGGTTTCGTCATTCAGTTTACTGGCGTTAACGGCTTCATGTATTACACACCGATTATTTTGAAATCAACCGGCATGGGCACCAGTGCCTCTATTGCAGCTACTATCGGTAATGGTGTGGTCTCAGTGATAGCGTCGATTGCGGGTATCTGGGCAGTCAGCCGTTTTGCTCGTCGTAAAATGCTGATTACCGGCCTGAGTTTTGTTATTACTGCTCAGATCTTGTTAGGCGCTGTGTTGACATTTTTACCGTCGAATCTCACGCAAAGCTATCTCGCATTAGCCTGCATTTTAATGTTTCTATTCTTTATGCAGATGTTCGTTGCGCCGGTTTATTGGCTGCTCATGTCGGAATTATTCCCGATGCAGCTTCGCGGCGTATTAACGGGTGCAGCCGTATCACTTCAGTGGATCTTTAATGCTGTGGTTGCGTTTGGTTTCCCACCCGTAATGGAATACGCGGGCAGCACGACCTTCTTTATTTTTGCCGTGATCAATGTCGGCTCACTCTTCTTTGTCGTGTCGATGCTGCCAGAGACGCGCGGTAAAAGTCTGGAAGAGATCGAGGCACACATGAAAGAGAAGTTTGGCGAAAACAGTCAAACTGCTGACGCAAACTAACCCCCCTCTGGCAGGCTGTAATTCACGCAGCCTGCCTGCTCTTATCAAATAAAGTCCTGCAAATTTAAAGCGTAACGGAAGCCATCGATTATTCATCTACGCATGCGAGAGTTCAAAATGCTGTCTATGCTGATAAGCGTTAAGGATTTTTCAGGAGAAATCGATGAAGTTTTTCTATTTTATTTCGCTTATCGCTTCTGCCGGTTATCTATTGGCTTTCCTGCCTAAGTTAAGAACACAGCGTGAACCCGTAGCGTATTGGGGATGCTGGACATATCTTGCCGCAAACGCCATTTTTTGGGCGATATATGGCATACGCTACTATTTATAAGGTGAGGATGAGCAAATGCCTCCCCAGACCCCACTGGAGATAAAATATGTCAGAGAACAAACGCGATCTAATGCCCTATATGCTGATTTATTGCGAGCCGCGTCTGCTCATGCAGAATATTGATGGGCACGTAATAGATATCGGCAGTGCAAGCAAAGAGACGGGGGTGTTTCACTGGCAGCTTGATGGTAATGATGAAAAGGGTGATCAAGCTGAATCAGTTGAAGCGATGCTAAAAGATATTGAGCAGCATCTAAGCTTCTTGTTCGTTGATGGACAGTTTACAAGCTTACCGGACGTGAGTGCTGATTACAGTGAACAGCTTGAATCCGCGCCTTCGCGCCAAATACAGCTTCACGAGCTAAACGATAGCGATGAAGATTCAGTGCGTTAAAGCCGAACTCAATACAGCTTCAAGCCCAGCGCATACTGATAACCTCTTCATCACGCGTTTATCGCTCGCAAAGAGGTTCACCACAGAGAAAGAGCACTCGTCAGTCGTCCATTCCCGTTCTACCGAAGCCCGCAACCTGCGGGTTTCGCTGTTTTGGTCAACCTTTCCCCATTTCGTTTAGCTTTTCCATCGCCTCTGCGGGGAGTTCAAGGTGTCTGCTCGCCAGATTTTCCTGCAAATGCTGTGGCGATGACGTACCCGGTATCAATAAAATATTGGGCGATCGACGCAGCAACCACGCCAGCGCGATCTGCATCGTGGTGGCATTTAAATAGGCAGCAACCTGTTCCAGCTGTGATGATTGCAATGGTGAGAAGCCGCCTAATGGGAAAAACGGAACATAGGCGATACCTTGCTCAGCCAGACTATCGATCAGCGCATCGTCCTGACGATTCGCCAGGTTATACATATTTTGTACGCAGACAATCGGCGTCATTTTTTGCGCATCGGCAACCTGTTTTGCTGTGACGTTGCTCAGACCAATATGACGAATAAGCCCACGCGATTTCAGCGCCATCAATGCCTCCAGCTGGGGTTCAAGCGATCCCTCTTTAGGCTGGTGAACATCCAGCATACTTCGCAGATTAACCACCTCCATCGTCTCTAAGCCAAGGTGGCGTAAGTTATCTTCCACTGCACGCGTTAATGCATCAGGTGTGAATGCCGGCAGCCAACCGCCTTTGTTATCGCGTAGCGCGCCAACTTTAGTAACGATGCAAAGATCGTCAGGATAAGGATATAACGCCTTTTTGATCAGCTTATTGGTTTCATGCGGACCGTAAAAATCGCTGGTATCGATATGGTTCACACCGGCTGCAATTGCGTTTTGCAGTACTTCCGTGGCGCGCGCTTCATCTTTAACCGGGCCAAACACGCCGGGGCCAGCTAATTGCATTGCGCCATAACCTAAGCGATTAACGTCGCGGTCGCCTAGGCGATAAGTCAGTTTGGGTTGGGACATGGAAACCTCCTGATGGAATGTCGTTTAATTGTATCGGGAGAATGGCTGTGCAACTATTCGGGTAAATCAAGACATACTGTACGGAGTTACGCACAATGCCACTCGATATTGCACTGCTTCACGCTGTAGTTGAAGTCGCTAAGGCTGGTGGTTTTCGGGAAGCAGCACGTGTTACGGGCAGTAATGCGTCAAGACTTAGCGATGCAGTAAGACGTGCCGAACAGCAACTTGGCATTCGTTTGTTTCACCGCACAACACGCACAGTGGTGTTAACGGAAGCGGGCAGGGCGTTGATGGTGCGTTTATTGCCAGCAATGAGTGAAGTCGACGCGGCGCTTGATGCGCTCAATGATTACCGTAATACACCGGGCGGCACGCTACGGCTCAATGTCCCGGTAAGCGCTTCGCGTTTAGTTTTACCGGCTCTTGTGCCGGAATTCCTGCAACGCTTCCCGGATATCCAGCTTGAAATCATCGCTGAAAGTAACGTTCAGGATGTTTTCCGTGATGGTTGTGATGCCGGTATTCGTTATGAAGAACGGCTGGAACAGGATGTGGTGATAGTACCAATTGGCGCGCGTCGACAACGTTTTGCCGCCGCGGCTTCACCTGATTATCTGAATCGGCATGGGCGACCTCAGCATCCACGAGATTTAATACAGCATCGCTGCCTGCGCGGACGTTACGCCAGCGGTGTTATGCCAGACTGGGAATTTGAGCGTGATGGCGAAAGCCTTCGCGTTAAGGTCAGTGGCCCGCTGGTAGTCAGCGTGGGGGGTGCGGTGGATTTAGCGGTTGAAACAGCGATAGCAGGCGGTGGCATTCTCTATCTGTTTGAAGACTGGCTTAAGCCCGCATTGGAAAGCAATCAGCTGGAAGCCATTTTACAACCCTGGTGGTTGGAATTTTCAGGCCCTTATCTTTACTACAATGACCGTCGATTGATCCCGGCGCCACTGCAAGCTTTTATCAATTTTGTGCGCGAGAAGAACCTTAACCTTCCCAGCTGAACCCGTTTGGTACGCGGGAAAATCCTGCCGCACGCAATGCGGCTAATTGCGGGGAAAGGCCCGCGGGTTCGCCATCGACAGTTTCCAGCGTAAAACGAAGCTGTTTATCGCGTTTTAATGCGATTCCTAGCGCACTGATCGCGAGCGAAAGAGGCTGACTCTCTTTTGCAAAAGTTAACAGATCTTTCCCACCTTGCGGCAGGTAAAGCTGCAGTTCGCCACCCGCAATAACCACAAATGCACCGTTGCGCCGGGTGGGGCGTGTTCCGCTAGCGTGCATTGGCCAGTTTAGCGTTGCGCCAAAAGGATTCGCGGGATCCATTGCAGCCAGCGCGGCAGTAGCACGCTCGTTAGACGGCGTTTTCGCCAGCTCACGTAATCGCTCAATCGTGAGGTTGTCAGCAAATTGCGCGCCGCCTAAGCCCTCTACAAAGCGCCCCCGCAACAGTCGTCCGGCATCTTCAAATCCGCGTAAAACAGGCTGTAAGGCCGGGAATCCGCCGGGAATCTGTTCCGAAATCGCGCTACCACGTGTAATGACGCCATAGCGATCAAGCATATTTTCAACTAATGCCAGCGCCAGTGTCGTGGGTTGCAGCGTTTCTCTTTTTATCAATGACCAGCGCCCTGCGATTGTATTCGCGGGAGGGCTTCTTCGTTCTGGCGATTTCAGGCTGAAATTGTGCATACGCCGACTACGTAATGCGCGCGCAGGACGTGAACGCGACACAGAAGGTGAGCTGATAAGCGCGCGTACGGGAATCCAGGTATCGGTAGTGATATAGCCCATCCATGCCAGTTCCCACAGCGCTGCGTAAATCTGCTCTGGACCGACATGTTCATTCGTTTCCATCCGCAACAATATTTCGCGGCCAAACCATGCTCCCCCTTCAGACAGCATATGAACAATACTTTGTTGTAGCGGCGCGAGTTCTGGCTGCTGAACGGAAGCAGGCAGTGTTTCGGCAGCATACTCAGCCAGGTGCAGGGAAATCAGGCCATCGTTGTAACTCAGCGATTTATGGCCACACCAAATGACTTCCCCGTTAGCGAGCAGCTCGTCGAGCATTGCAGGCTGATAATCGCGAACGCGTGCACGCAGGATTTGCGATTCCCATAATGAAGCGGGTAGCGCAACGCCCGCAAGTTGCTCAATCACACGCGCGACACCGTTAACCCCTTCGTAAGCACCGTGAGAAAAAGCAGCGTGATCGGCACCAAACTGAGCGGCTGCTTGATTGATCAATCCATGACGTTCAAGCAGCATTGTGACCCAAGCTGAATGTGCGACCGGTTGCGTCGCTTCTCGGGCCGATCGCAACGATCGCAGACGCAGCCGTTTAAAAATCTCTTCTGCGACCCATTGCTGTGAGTCATCACGCTGCAGGCCAAAGTCACCTTTTCGTACTTTCGCCTGTTCAGACAAGCGCTCCAGTTCTTCGCCTACTACCGCAACACCCAAGCCAAAACGTTCTGCAATTTCGCGGGTGGTAAAGAGGGCGTGCGTTCGCGCATAGCGATTAATCAGATCGCGAAGTGGCTTTCGGAGCGGCTGGAGAAAAGCCACAGGAATGCCCGCAGGTAATGCCGTGCCGATTGCATCACGTAAGCGAGCGGCATCTTCTATCGCTGCCCAACGTGATCGATCAGCGATTATTACGTTGATAACACGCTGCGCCTCTTCGAGACTTTTAAGGGAGGCAGCGGCTTCATCAATATCTTCAGAGGCGAAGCGCGCCTCAATTTCAGCCAGTGATAACGGCCCCAATTCGCGTAACAGATCGGCGATACCTTCTTTTCCGCTGACTTTATATGCCTTAGCGGTACGTTGTAGTTCCTGTTCAACGCGTTCAATAACCGAAGAGGCAAGCAGTTCGCGCATATCTGCCTTGCCTAATAATTCTCCGAGCAAGTTACTGTCAAGCGAGAGTAATGAAGCATGACGTTCAGCTAAAGGCGCATCGCCTGCATACATGAACTCTGCAACATAACCAAACAGCAGCGGTGCGGCAAAAGGTGAGGGCGTGTCAGTGGTTACATCGACAAACCTGATCTTCCCGCGCTGCACTTTTTCCATGAGCTGATGCAGTGCGGCAAGATCATAAACGTCTTGTAAGCATTCCCGCGCAGTCTCGATAAGAATGGGAAAGTCATCGTGTTCACGAGCCACCTGCAGCAATTGACCTGCGCGCAGCCGTTGCTGCCAGAGTGGAGAACGTTTACCAGGATTACGTCTGGGCAATAGCAACGCGCGGGAAGCACATTCGCGAAAACGTGCCGCAAACAGTGCCGAACTGCCGACGCTTGTTGTGACTATGCGCTGCAAGAGGTCAGGTTCAAATACGAACAGCTCGACGCCAGGTACACGGCCTTCGCTGTCCGGGAAGCAGGCAATGATGCCGTCATCACTGGCAACCACAGAAGGATCAATGCCCATTTGACGCCGAATCCGTTCTGCAATCGCCAGCGCCCAAGGCGCATGTACGCGTTGTCCCCATGGCGAATGTAAAATAACGCGCCAGTCACCGCTTTCATCGCGGCAACGTTCAATAATTAATGTTTGATCAGTAGGCAATACGCCAGTGCTCTCGCGCTGTTCAGCGAGTAATGAAAGCGTATTGCGCACCGCATTTTCATTTAAACCCACAGCGCTGAGCGCCTTTTCAGCCTCCGCTGGGTGATGTAAAAGGGCGTTTTCCATCTGGCGTAAAAAAGTGCCAATCCTCTCCCCTAATACGGCGGAACGCCTCAAACCTTCCCCATGCCAGAACGGCAACCGTGCAGAGCGGCCCGGCGCGGGAACCACGACGACCTGATCGTGGGTGATCTGTTGAATACGCCACGACGTTGCCCCTAACGTGATGATGTCGTTAACCCGCGACTCGTAAACCATCTCTTCATCCAACTCACCCACGCGGCGTGATCCTGACTGCTCTTCGCCTTCGGGTAACACCACGCTGAACATACCGCGATCGGGAATGGTGCCGCCACTGGTGACCGCTAAGTGTTGCGCACCGGGTCGAGGAGATAATATGCCGCTTTCACGATCCCACACTAAGCGTGGGCGGAACTGCGCAAATTCGTCAGAAGGATATTTACCGGCCAACATATCAAGCGTGGCATCAAACACATTGCGTGGCAGAGTACGAAAAGGATCGGCTCTGCGCACCAAAGCAAACCACGCATCTATGTGAAGTGAATCCATTGCCACAGCTGCCAGCGTTTGTTGCGCCAGAATATCCAAAGGATTATTGGGCGGTTCGATAGGATCCAGCTGGCCTTCAAGCATCGCTTTTACGGTAACGGCGGCATCCACTACATCACGTCGGGTACGCGGAAAGATAATGCCAGAAGAGATTCCCCCAACTTGATGTCCGGCACGGCCAACGCGTTGTAGCGCACTAGCCACCGAGAAAGGCGCACCGACCTGAATCACTAAATCAACCGGTCCCATATCGATGCCAAGCTCAAGACTTGATGTTGCTACTACGCAGCGCAATTCTCCGGCCTTTAGCGCAGCTTCAATTTCGCTGCGCTGTTCTTTGGAAACTGAACCATGATGCGAACGGGCGATTAATGCCGTTGCGCCATCAGCACGCTTTTCTGTTCCACCCGCAAAGGAGTCGTAATGCTGAGGCGCTTGCAAAGGCGGCGGACTGTTAAGCTGAGAGGCATAGCGTTCATTCAGTCGTGCCGTTAACTTTTCAGCCAGACCGCGTGAATTAGCGAAAATCAGCGTCGACCGATGAGACATTACCTGTTCTAAAATTTGTGTTTCGATGTGTGGCCAAATGGATCGTGACGTTGACGTGGTTTCTGAAGGTTGCTCGGATCTGCCAGCGATATCTGTCATATCTTCAACGGGTACGACAATTTTCATCTCTAAGGTGCGTTCGGAAGCAGGATTAACGATGAGTGTCTCTTGTGCGCCACCAAGAAAGTGGGCTACGCGATCCTCCGGCTTAACCGTTGCCGACAATCCGATGCGTTGTGCCGGTGAGGGCAGCAATTGATCGAGGCGTTCCAGACTCAGCGCTAGCTGAGAACCGCGTTTCGAACCGGCTACCGCGTGCACTTCATCAATGATGACTGTGGTTACGCCGCGCAACGTGTTTCTGGCTTGCGAAGTCAGCATTAAAAACAGCGATTCCGGTGTCGTGATCAAAATGTCGGGCGGGCGACGCAGCAACTTTGCGCGATCGCCTGCTGGCGTATCGCCGGAACGCATACCGACATTAAGCAAGGTTTCGGGATCACCTAAAGCGCGACGTTCCGCATAAACGCCCTCCAGCGGCAAGCTTAAATTACGTCGTACATCTGCCGCCAACGCTTTAACAGGAGAAATGTACAAAATGCGCGTCGTTGTTTCCCGCACGCGCTTATCTTGCCCGGCACGCTCTTGAAACAATAGATCAATCGCTTTCATGAACGCTGCAAGTGTCTTGCCAGAACCGGTGGGCGCAATCACCAGACAATGTTTACCGGTTGCGATCGCCTTCCATGCTGCCTGTTGTACGGGCGTGGGTGCGGTAAAAGCGGCGGCGAACCATCTTTGTGTGGCGGGTGTAAAAGCATGAAGCGCATCGCTGGAAATGACAGATTTTGGCATGACATACACACATTTTGCGGCTGGTGGCTTTGAACCCCGAGTGCTTCATGAAAGTATCGAGGTCAGGTTAAGACGTTTAATTGTATGCATAAATGAGAAAAATGGAGCGGGATCGCGGTTGCGGCTTAATTCTTACGTGGCTCCGATTTTATTGTGCATCAACGTCGTTGCGCTTCGCCCGACCAGATTTGCATTCGGGCGAACGGATTACGCGAAAGTTCGTCCAACGTGGTAAACCGTTGTGCGGCATCCACCATCAGCTGTTGAAGCAACGTGAGCGCTTCATCATGGCGGTTTTCTGCGCGTAAAACCGTTATGCCCAATGAACCCGGCGCAGGCAAAAGATCAGTACCGATTGCTAAATTGGCCGGCAAACCGGCACGAGTACGCACTGTGATGCCTAAGCCCGCCTGTACAGCAGCCCATATTCCGCTCAGACTGTGGCTGGTAAAAACGATACGCCACGGAATACCCGCCCGATCAAGGCAGGAAGTGGCTCGCGAACGCATAACGCAGGGTGATTCAAATGCCACCAGCGGTAAAGGTTTGCCCCTTTTGAGCCACCCGGCAACATCTGCATCGGGATGGTGGATCCATTCGAGCGGACATTGCCCAATCAGCATGTTGTCATTTGTGAGTTCAGGCGGCTGCCAAATAAGTGCCATATCCAGACTTTTAGCGGTGAACGCATTGATTAGCATTTGATTTCTGTCGATTCGCGCCGTGATTTTCACGCCTGAATGCTGGCGACTGAAATGGCCCAATACACCAGGCATCACCGATTCACCAAAATCCTCCTGCATGCCAATGCGAATTTCGCCCTGCAGCAATTCACCTTTGACCGCACGAAGCGCTTCATCATTGAGCGTTAAAAGGCGGCGTGCATAGCCCAACAGTATTTCCCCGCTGGCGGTTAATTCGAGATGGCGACCTTTCTTTATTGTTAATGCGGTTCCGCATTGTTGCTCTAGCTTCTTTAATTGCGCGCTGACTGCTGAAGTTGAACGGCACAAGCGTTGAGCGGCAAGTGCAAAACTTCCTGCGTCGATGCCCGCAACAAAACTGCGCAGCGCCTCGGTATCAAGGCTGGAGGGAACTTTTTCCACAATTGTCCTTATAAGCGGGATCGTATGTGCTGATTAATTTGATATTCAGGATTATAGCCTTTCTCCACACTGGTTCCATCAATCATAAGGAGAAGAAAGAATGGCAATTTCATTAACCCGCGAAACGCTGGCGCAGGCGGCACCGAAACTCGCTGAACTGACTCAACACATACTGTTTGAGGATATCTGGACGCGCCCTGAACTTTCACCCCGTGAGCGTAGCTTGATTACCCTGGCGGCGCTGACCGTGCAGGGCCGAGATAAGCAGCTGAGTTGGCATATCGACTTTGCACGTCAAAACGGGTTATCAGAAGAAGAGATAACCGAGGTGTTTACCCATCTGGCTTTTTATGCGGGCTGGCCCGCAGCGGTTTCTGCCTTAAACACTTTTATGGAGAAAAGCTAATGCCATTTACCCGTATTACCGTGCGTGAAGGCATGAGTGAAGCCACTTTACAGCAGATATCAGACATTCTTCACCGCGCATTAACGCAGGAATTTTCGGTACCCGAGAAGGATCGATTTCAGGTGATTGAAGTGTTGGCGGCGCAACGGCGAATCTACGATGCGCATTATCTCAGCGGAACGCGAAATGATGATTTTATTCTTTTTCACATCGTCGCGGGTAAACCGCGCACCCGCGAACAAAAGCAGCGTTTTTATGCATTCCTCAGCGAGCAGCTGAAAGTCAGCCTTAAGATTCATCCTGACAACGTGATGGTGATTATCCAGTTTAATCGCGCCGAAGAGTGGAGTTTCAGCGGTGGAATAATGTATTGCCCGGAGGCGTTATGATCATCATGCACTATTGCTTCAGCTTACCCGCTGATTATGACATGACAATCATTGAGCAACGTATTGCGCTAAATGGCGCTCGGCTAATGGGCTTTCGAGGGCTTATTTTCAAAGCCTATTTGTTTGCGCGAAAACAAGACGCTGAGTTAGCCGTCTCTGAAAATCGTTACGCACCGCTTTACCTCTGGCAAGATGCCGAATCGATGCATCGCTTTATACAAAGTCCCGGATTTGCTGCGTTGGCCCGCGATTTTGGTTGGCCAAAGATTGAGACCTGGACAGCGCTGGAGGCACCGAAAGATCTCGCACTCATCAGCGCTTCGTCATTCGTCGCGATAAGCAAACAGGCTGTGCTTCCTCACAGCGATCTTTCGGTCATTAAACCGGCGGGGACAGTTTCAGGCTGGGATGTGAGCCGCTGGCAATTACTGAACGTTGATTTTTCATCCACTGCACCGTTAGCGGGTGAGGACAACTATCGCATCGGTTATGTGGCGGGTGAAAATATTTAAACGCCGCTGTCGCTGCGATAACCGATCCGATACAGCGTCTACGGGTATGGCCCGTTTCTCAGGGGCGAATTACTCATTGAGCAGACGCTGGCAGGTGATGTTGTCCTGTGCCGCGCGGGCTTGGTCTTGCGGAGATAAGGTCTGCCAGATTTTCACCACTTTTTTGCCTAAATCAGCATTGAAATGGATTTTTTGCAGTGCGTAATCTGAATTACTGCCTTCAATCACGCCAGACATATCGCTGAGGAACACTGTTTCATCCTCATGATTAATCGCGCAAAAAACAGAGACGTAATAGGCTTTATCTTCTGCGCTGTAATGCGGCATGAACCACCAGCCAATAAGCGCAATAACCAGCAAAGCGGGAACGATAATTTTTAATTTTGAGACGACCATGTATAACTGCACTCTCTAACGCGCATCCACTTGGAAAGGAGCAGGATGCTTCAAAAAGAGGGCATATCCTGCCACAAGCAACTCTGTTGGATAAGCCTTTTTTCGTTACGTTAGGGCGTCATTTAATTAAGACAACTGCACACTTTCAATCACATCGCTGATTTCCTTGCAGACATCGCCATGCAGTGTTTTGAGTGGTAAAGGTAAGCAGCCGTTTTCGGCAAGACCCAACATAGCCGCAGCGGAAGCCACAACGCGTAAACTGCCGTATTGGCGAAACAGCGCCCAAAGTGGCGCAAGTTTCGCACTTTGCTGCGCGGCTTCATCACCCTTACCTGTTATCGCCAAATGGGCAATTTTCATCGCAACGCGTGGAAAAAGCCCGCCAATAACCGAATACCAGATCTGGCAGCCTGCGCTGAGGCTTGGGGCGGCAAAAACATCACCGCTGATGCCGAGAGAAACATGCGTGGGTAACGCGTTTTTTAAATTCGTAATGCGATTGAGGTAATTTTCACTCTCGGGATAACCGCCCAATAATTTAATGGAAGCCACATTGGGAAGCCGTGCAAGATCGAGCAGGAGAGAGGGGCTGAAATCAAAATGGGTGGTGCCGGGACTTTCATAAATACACAACGGCACTGAAATCTCTCCTGCAACCGTTTCGTACAGGGAAAAGACTTCATCCAGCGTGAGTTTTTGGTAAGAAACAGGCGCTAAAAGCAGCGCAGAAGCCCCCATTTTTTGCGCATTTTCTGCAGCGATTAAAACGTCGCGCGTGCGCAACGCGCCAATGCTGGTCATTACCGGTATCCCGTTAGCCTCCTCAACGGCAAGCCTGAGCAAATGTGCTCGCTCTTTCAGCGTAAGATAGGCATAACTTCCCGTCGATCCTTGCACGCAAATAGAATCAACTTTTGCATCGACTAAACGCGTAATTATTTTAAGGTAAGCGTGCTCATCAATCTTTGATTCATTGAGAGGCGTGAGAGGAAACGCGCTCATACCGGTAAACATAGGTTGCTCCTGATTAGACGATATCGAATCCAATCAACTGTTTATTGATCAGCACACCGGGCATCATCTGTTCCAGTCCATGGATCAATTCATCGCCTGCGCGATGCAGGGCTTCAAGCGGCATGGCAGGCAAACTTTCTAAAATAAACCACATCTGCTGCGCATGTGCATCAAGCCGGGTTCTCACACCCTGACGCCAGTTCCAACGGCGACACGTTACACCTTTATCATCACACCAGATAACTTCACCCGCTTCAGGCGATTCAAATATGATCTCTCCTTCCTTTACGGTATCAAAACGTTCTGTTCCATCAGCTACCTTTAAGCGCGGTTGGCTCGTATAAGCAGTGAAATTTTCGCCGCCGACCGGTAGCGCGTATTTAATGCTGATCGCGTTGTAGAGATCCACAACCGGATCGAGAGCAGGCAGATTCCCATCGCGTGATACGCGTTTACGTAGCGCTTCGGCAGAGCAAGGTGTGCGCTTGGGTTTTGCACCAAACCGTTTAAACGCGTCTGCCCAGGCGGAAAGGTGGGCGTCTGCCCAAGGGAAATCATCGTTATTGGCTGCAAGACAAGCCTGCCGCAGCGCTTTTTCCGCCACCTCGGGATGGATGAGTGGGGCCGCTTGCACCACCACACTAAGCGCCCTAAAACCGGGTGCGATCTCAGAAATAGCCGGGTCGATTGACGGGGAAACGCTAAACATTGGATAATCTCTCAGTGACTAATTTATCTCATAGTAGTGACCAATGACCAAAAAAGTCAATATAACGACCGATGCGGGTTCGGATATGAACAGCGTTAATCAGGCTGTCTCCCTCAGCATCAAGAACTTTCGTAAAGGCCAAAAACTCTCGCTGGATGAGCTGTCGCGCCGTGCAGGCGTCAGCAAAGGTATGTTAGTTGAAATAGAAAAAGGCGCGGCAAATCCCAGTATCGCGATTCTCTGCAAAGTTGCGGCTGCCTTGGGTTTATCAGTGGCAGATCTGGTCAATGTAACGTATGCGCCCAATGCCTATTTAATTGAGAAAGAAGATATTCCAACCTTATGGTCTGGTGAAAAAGGTGGCTCCGCGCAGTTGCTGGCAGGCACAAGCGGGCCCGATATGATTGAGTTGTGGCGCTGGGAAATGTTCCCCGGCGAACGGTTTAGTTCAGCCGGTCATCCACCTGGCACGCTCGAATTGCTGCACGTTAAAGCGGGCATTTTACAGCTTGATTTAGGTGATGATGTGCTGAACATTCAGCATGGATGTTCTGCTGTTGCAAAAACAGACCAACCCCACGCCTATTCAAGTGCGAACCAGCAGCCGGTAACATTTTTTATGACAGTGGCTGAACTGCATAAGTAACGTCATCTCTCCTGCTATTCCTCATTTGAATGTATAGCGCGCTCACTAAGGCGCATTATTCGTTATGTATTTTTAAATATAGCGGTGCATGAAACCCTTTTAGCGTTATATAATAAATTTAATAACGAAATTAGTTACTTACCGTAATTACTTGATCGCTCTTTTTTTATCACCATTTGCATAAATACATAATGAAACCGCTAACTTTTTATACTTTGAGCACGCTCAGCCTGACAATATTCACCGCTCTGCATCATGCGCACGCCGAACAATCCGCTCCCGATGAGACGCTTGTTGTGAGCGCTGCCGCAGACAACACGCATTCCCCGATCAATAAAAAGGCGACATTAGGCAATCTTGGTCAACAAGAGGTACGTAATACGCCTTGGTCGGTTCAAACCGTGGCACCTGCATTAATGAAGCAACAACAGCTCAAAAGTGTCAGCGATCTCTATCGCTATATGCCATCCGTTCAGGGTGACGGCGCACGACCGCAAACACGGGGTATGCAGGGAAGTGTGGTGCAAAATAGTATGATCGATGGGCTGAATGTGGTTTCCACCACTGATTACGCCGCAGAGCAATTTGATCATCTTGAAGTGTTGAATGGGTTGGCCGGATCGCTTTATGGCCCGTCAAATCCTGCGGGATTATTTAATTTTGTTGCGAAACGCGGCACACATTTACCGCAACATTCGGTCACTGTTGGCGCAGGAACCGGCACCAGTCGGCTGCTTTCAGGGGATTTTAGCGGACCGTTGGATGATAACGATCGTCTGCGGTATCGTCTTAATATGCTGGATGATGAAGGCAACGGCTATGTAAGCGGAAGCAAAAAGCGGCGTCAGCTTTTTAGCCTGGCTGTTGACGCTAATCTTTCCGATCAAACCGTCTTAGAAACTAACTTCAGCTATTACCATTTTTATGACAAAGGCTTACCGGGAAAATTTGCTTTGGGTAACGGACTTTCGTTTCCTGCTGCGCCGGATCCAAAGCGCGCCGGTCTTGGGCAATACTATGCTGGCGATAATAATCATACGCTGACTGCCAGCGCACATCTGAAGCATGATTTTGATGGTAACTGGCAGGGCGAAATTGGCGTATTACGTCAAATCGCCGATCGCGAATCTACTGGGGTAACAAACACCTTTACCGATAACGCAGGTCATTACACCACCACAACCTCGTCGGCGACCGCCAGTCGTTTCACCATTAATAGCTATATGGCTAACCTTAATGGCGAAGTTGATACCGGCTGGCTGCACCATCAAATCTCAACAGGATTACGGGGATTCGTCTGGAAGAATATGAATCCCCTGAATGGCGCAACGCAGACGTTGGGAAGTGCTTCACTGGCTAATCCTGCCACCTTTGGCGAACCAGATTATCCCGACTTTACTCAGCGCTATCACTCTGCGACGGCAACGCAGCATGCTTTTTTGCTCAGTGATAACCTCGCTTTTAATCCTCAATGGAGCCTGTTGCTGGCGGGAAGTGAAAGCCTGTTGAGTTCTGCTAACTACGCTAAAACGGGTGCTCGCACCAGCGAGTCATCTGATAACGGATTCAGCGGTTCCGCCAGTGTGATGTTTAAACCTGTCGATCCGCTCACCTTGTATGTTTCTTATGCAGATAGCCTGCAGCAGGGCGATACCGCACCAAGTGGTGCCAACAATGCCGGTAACATTCTTGCGCCTTATCGCAGCAAGCAAATCGAAGCAGGCAGCAAATTGGCGCTGGGTGACGTGCTGTTAACGGCGGCGGTATTCCAAATCAAACGGCCTTTTGCTTATACCGGGCAAGACGGCAATTACGCTCAGGCGGGTGAACAGCGCAACCGCGGCATTGAGCTCATGGCCGATGGCGATGTGACGCAGAATGTTCATCTTTATGGCGGCATGACCTGGCTGGATCCTCGTTTGCTCAGTACTGCCAGCGAGGCGACGCAAAACAAGCAGATTGTCGGGCTGCCAAGGTATGCCGCAAGCGTGTTTGCAGCGTGGGATCTGCCGGTGCTTGTGGGTTCAGATATTCATGGCGGCATTCACTACGTAGGGCGACGCGCTACAGATAACGCGAATGAGAGTTGGGTGGGCAGTTACACCACGCTCGATGCAGGTGCGGCCTACCACACTCAACTCTTTAATACGGCCACCACTTTCCGTTTTGACATCACCAACCTGACCAATCGGCATTACTGGACCAATATTGTCCCGGGCGGTTTAAACGGTTATAGCGGAGCAGGTTACGCAAGTGCCCAGCTTGGAGAACCGCGCATGATGCAGGTTTCAATGCAGTTGGATTTTTGACAGGAAAATTATGTTTCACAAGACGTTGTTAACACTTGGCCTCACGCTATCCATGACGTTAGTAAGCACTAACGTTTTGAGTAAAACATTGAGCGATGATGCTGGAAATAAAGTTGAAGTAATGAAACCGGCCCAACGGATCGCCGATGCCTGGTATGCGCATCATTCACTGTTAATGACATTAGGTGCAGGCGATCGCATTGTCGCGACCGTGAATCATCCCAACGATCGTCCCTGGATGTTTACTGTTCAACCTTCGCTCAACCAGGCTCTTCAGGTGCATGGCAAAGATTTCTCTAGCGAAGCGCTGGTAGCCCGTCAAGTTGATGCGATTTTTGTTCCTGCTAATGATCCCCAGGCGGAGGGGTATCGGCAGGCTGGCATTGCCACGCTGATGATGAATTTCGATGATTTTGCGAGCATGAAGCGTTCTTTACTGACCACTGCTGAAGTGGTGGGCACTCAGCAAGCTATGCAGCGTGCGCAAGATTACAATCGTTATCTGGACCAGCAAATTGCGTTCATTAGTAAAAAGACGGCGGGGCTTAATGCTCATCAACGCCCGCGCGTGCTGCATATCCAATCCTTACATCCGTTAAAAGTGGATGGCCGTGATACGTTGATCGACACCTGGATAACACTCGCGGGTGGACAAAATGTCGCAGAGCAGATTAAAGGAAACATGAAAGAGGTGTCGCCAGAGGAGGTCATTCACTGGGATCCTGATGTGATCATCATTGGTCAGGGCGCAGGAAATTGGGCGAAGTCCGACTACGCATCGCTGTTTGCGAGTTTAAAAGCCGTGAAACAGCATCAGGTCTTGCAAAATCCAGCCGGTGTTTTTCCGTGGGATCGTTATGGCACCGAAGCGGCGCTGCAAATTCAGTGGGCAGCGAAGATACTGCATCCTGAGCTCTTTTCTGGCCTCAATCTTGTTCAAGCCACACAAACTTTCTATCAGCGATTCTATGATTACCCGCTGGATGAAAAAGGCGCCAAAAGGATCCTTGCTGCGCTGCCGCCAGAATAAGAACCGGCGCGGATTTCATTGTGCTAGTGCCGCTGACCGCACTTTGCTGCATGAGGTAATTTATCAGGAACTGTTCCTGGGCGTGATTGAACCAGGATCGCGCAGCCGACATCGCCAGATCATGCAACAGCTGGTGGAGCAGGGCGCATAAGCGATCATTCTGGGATGTACTGAAATCACCTTTTTGGTGGATGCAACCGACGCCAGCGTGCCACTTTTTGATACCACACGTGTTCATGCGCAGGATGCGGTGATTCAGGCTTTGATCTCAGCGGCCAAAAGCCACCCTATCCGGGCGGGCATTTCATTCCTTACTCATCCGTTTGTAACCGCTTCAGCTCTTGATGAGCCGGTGCAGCGCGAGCAACTGTTTTGCGGTTGTGGTCGCCCCCCACATACGATATCCCGCACGTTTTGAAACGGCTCACGTATCGCGCTGCGCTCATCGACGCAGGCAATGCTGCCTGGATCACATATGGAATTTACATGCGTGCCGCCGCAGGCATTCTTAGAGGCGAGGGCGGCAACGTCTTGTACACTTTAGGTGTTCCCTATAAATCGTTGCGTGTGCCCATTTTGAGATGATCAGATGCATTTGAACATCCACATGTTTCAGCGCGAAGCGAACCTGAACGCCAATTGCAGCGCCTGAGATGCTTATCCATGCGCATTATTTTGGAAACACGCTCCACCCTATAGTTTCGGTAAAAACTGTATAAGTTCGAACTGTAATTTACTGCTTTTGGAGTCACGTTAGTCAATGCCTAATAATCCTGACTTAATCCTCGCTGCTCCGCGATGGCCACACGGCGATACCTCATTAATGCATCTGGTGCGTCGCGCAGGGCAACACTCTTCGACGTGCTGGAACCAAAGCGTCGATACCGGCTTGTCAGCCTTGCAGTACGCTATCCTGGTTGTGCTGGCAGAAGAGACAACCTGCGATCAGCAGACGTTGGGACACCGCGCCGGTTTCGGTAAAGCGACCGGGACATATGTGATTGAACGCATGTCTAAAGGCGGGCTATTGAGCGTGGTGATTGATCCTGCTAATCGTCGTCGAAAGCTGGTTACAATGACTGAAGAGGGCAAAATGATGATGGAGCGGATGATCGAGCAGGCAAAAAATGCCGAGAAGTTGATGACCGCAGGGCTGGACGTGCAGGATATTGCTGACTTGAAACGCCTGCTGATTAAGTTAGGCGGGTTACAGGAGCCTGCTGAAAAGCAATAAAGATACCAAGGCCAGGTTAGTAAACGTCAGATTGACGTGGGATGTGTTCATTATTCATTGCAAGTAAGCACGCTATCACCCTCATTTGCCGGGCAGTTGCTCGCTTTTTAGAATGCAAAAAAAAGAGATTTAGAAGGTGCATATTGCTGGCACATTATAAGTCTGACCCTTCTCCAGCTGGAGATATCGATTTCAAACTGCTGCTTAACGCGCGCCTTGGTTAGGGAAAATTTAAGGGGCTTTTCTGTAAAGTCGATTCAGAACCTTTTTCTTAATAACTCGTGTAGTCTGAGGTGCTGATCGGATGAACGTTCATGCACGCCGTTCAAAAATCGATAAGCAGGTGCAGCTAACCAAATAAGGAACACGGATGAAAATTGAGAACCTGCCGTTTGGGACCACAAACTGGAATGAAATTGAAGCTGAGGTGCATCCGGGTGAAAAGGGCAGCGCCTTATGGCGAACCCAACGTTTTAATGATATTCGCGTGCGCATCGTGGAGTATTCGCCGGGTTATCTGGCCGATCACTGGTGTGTAAAAGGTCATATTCTTTTTTGCCTTGAGGGCGAACTACACACTGAACTGGAAGATGGCCGCACGTTTGTATTGACGCCAGGAACCAGTTATCAGGTTGCTGATAATGCTGAGGCGCACCGTTCATCTACGTCTGTTGGTGCCAGGCTGTTTATCGTGGATTAGCCGGTAAGTCGCGTACAGAAAAATTTGAGGGCACGTACAGCGCCTCTTTCACTGCAAGCCTTTACTGACCATGAACACCTGTGGGTTTCGTATCGTGGCGCAAGCCACAGCGCCATTGATCAACAACTGGCGCTGAAAGGCTTACAGCGGCGGGTGCGTTATGTCTCATCACACTTTTCTGCGCTACCGTTAATTCTTACACAGATGCCTGCCTTGGCCACCGTTCCTGATGGATTAGCGGCGGAATGGATACCCTTCGGTTTAGTGGGCAGTGACGTCGCGGTACAAAGCCCAGATATTCCGCTTTCTTTGCTATGGCACAAACGGCGCGACAACGATCCTGCCCTTCAGTGGCTTCTTGCACGACTCAGAGCGTTGATGGTGAATTAATGGCTAAGTGGGAAGCTGTTATTTGACACTTTATTTAGTTTCTAAACTTAGCCGCTACTTAAATAACTTTCTACACATAAACGCACGCGGATGAGAAAAGGGCGTAGAATATTTACACTTCTACAAGTAAGCTGAATGAAATTTAAAATAACTACTAAATCAAATAGTTAAAGAGTAAGAGTATTCTGTAATAGCAAGCACATTGCGCATAAGGTTGTATTCTTTATTATGCTTACAACACATTAGTTGTTTCCTTTTCATCGCAAAAATCTTATCGGGGAATAATGTGCTAATAAAAAAGAAGCGCGTAAGATCGCACACTGAAGATCGCTATTTGGCTTTGGTGCTGGCGACGACGGCGGGAATATTAAATGCAATGGCGCTCGGTGCCTTTGGTTTTTTTCCTTCACACATGACGGGGAACGCTTCACAAATTTCGTCTGAGGTCTCTACTTCAGATCTTCATAGCCTGCTTTTTTTAGCGGTACTGATAACTGCGTTTGTCATTGGTTGTACAACGGCACGCTTCGCTGTGTTTGCTGGGCAGCAGCGAAAAATGCGGACCATTTATTGCCTGATTATTCTTTTTGAAGGAATGGCATTAACTGCTGCCTCGGTTTTTGAAACCGTATTCTACTCGCCGAGTTATAACGGCGAAGTACTGGTGCTATTGGGGTTCTTGATGGGGTGCACAACTCAACCTCAACCCAACTTTCAAATGGCCGTGTACGTTCAACGCACGTTACCGGAACCTTAACCGATGCCGGGATTGCTTTTGGTTCCTATTTGACTTCATTTATTTCGCGAGAAGATGCCAGCAATCGTCGTTTTTATCAGAAGCAATTGCACACGCATTTGACGACGATATTTTCATTTTTGTCAGGTTGTATTGTCGGGCTGCTTTTATTCAAGTCGTTTGGCTTCAATGCCATGATTGTATTGGGTGTTTCTCTGATGATCATTGCTTCCAGCGCTATCGCAATAACGTTGCAAACGGCCGGCAAAAAGTTGTATTGATGTTGTATTGATAAAAAGGCTTTCTGACTATTTCAGAAAGCCTTTTTTGTTGAATGACTCAACGTAGATCAGGATCGCTTGCCAGCTCGAATTTGTTCCATCCAGAGTAATCCACGTTCAGTACCTCAAAATTAATCACTGTTTGCCAAAAAGGCGTCACCCACGCTCAGCTTCCATTGATTGGGTTAATATCAACACGGAGCATATCTTTTTTAATTAATAACGAAATGTAGCTGTCCGGTTTTCCTGCCTCAGCACTCTGGTTGCCGCCAAAGTGTGATCGATAAATATGACTTCACCATGACAGGGTGTAACTGCTCTTTAAACCATCTTTATTGATTGCTGCTAAAATTAATCGGAAATAGAGGAGAAGGAAATATTTTCTGGCGGAGGCGTAGCGTGCAGGGAAGAGAAAATCACAGACCAGAAGAGCCATTTTTAATAGAGAGATATTTAAGGTATTTGTGTAACAGGAGGTAATTGTGGACGATCAGAATGCGTGAATTTCTTTCAATAATGAATCATTCGTAGACAGGTTAGGCGCTGTACTCTCGTGAGAGGCGGCGATATTGATTATGTAAGTAGTCATGAGTATTCAATCAGTTAGCGGAGGGATTTATCTATTCAATAAAAAGTCATCTATTCTGTAAAACAAACAAAGAGTGAGGCAATCCTTTGCCTCTAATAATAAGCGAGATGATTCATGGCTTATTAACTGCGGCGGCTGGTTTGCCCGCCTTTCTTCCCTGCGTCGGACGCTTTTTCACGGTCATTTTTAAAATTGCCGCCGCTATGCTGTCCGCCTTTCTTACCGGCTGAGCTTGCTTTTTCACGGTCGTCTGCAAAGTTACCTGATCCGCCTCTGTGCTGAGTCATATTATGTTCTCCTCAAGAGTTTATATTGCATAACCGTATTAACTCGGTCATGCGCGTCGTACAGACTTAATAATAGACAAGCTTTAAAAGCCTGCAAGCGTAGCGCGAAAATTAATTTAAACTCTGCGTAACGATCGCATTTTTATACAGAGAGTTATTTTCATTGTGTTATTACTTTTTGTTTCTTTAAATGAAATTTTATATATTTCGTGAATGTTATCGTTTATTCCGTTCTACATTATTCAGCGTCTGCCTCACTGTTTTTCTTCAAAACAGTGAGGTGATGGTGTTGGTTGGTGCATATGCAATAAATCATTTTAAATCAACAATGTACACGCTTCAGATTACTTTTCGTGTTCAGCCAAATACTCTTCCCTTAGCAGCCCAAATATCCAGTCATCCTGCCACTTTCCGTCAAGATAATAGTTGCGCCGCAAAGTGCCTTCTTGGAGAAATCCTGCCTTTATTAAGGTTCTTTTTGATGCTTCATTGCCTGCCGTTACGGTGGCAACCAGCTTTCTGAAATCATGCTGCTTGAAAGAAAATTCAATCAGGGCCTGTAGAGATTCAATGCCATAGCCTTTTCCCTGAAACGCGGCGGAAAGGACAAAACCGACTTCAGCAATGCCTTCACCACGATCAATAAAACCTGTTGCGCCAACGGGCAAACCTGACGCTTTTTCATGCATCAACAGGCAAAGCCAATGATCACACCCTTTTTGCCACTCCGCTATTCGGCAATCAAAGGCATGTTTTCTAATCTCATCTTCACTGCGCGGGTCTGAAATATATTTCATCACCGACCTGTCCTGATTCAGCGCTAAAAAGAACGGCCAGTCATCAAGAGTAAGGCGGCGATAGAGCAATCTGTTTGAGCTGATGTCATCAGGGTGCATGCATTTTCCTTATGCCAGATATTTACGTGCTGCGTTAACGCTATCTTAAAGGCAGGTTACTGAAGACAGGCAATATATTTTTCACCTGAGCGCAGCACAATATCCTGTGCACTGTCGTGAATGTCTTGCCCTTCAAATGCTCCATAAAGTTGGTTGAAGTGGATGCCAGAAAGGCGGCGTGTCATTTCACTCACCACCGCTGCGGGCAGCGGAAGCATATTGGGGTAGCTCCACATAAACGAGACGGCATCTGCGCCGGGCGTGACCTGAACAATGTCGCCCGCAAGCAGAATACCATCGCCGCTGTTCCAGTGAAGCACGCAGCCGCCGGCAAAGTGTCCTCCCAGACGTAGGAGTTTTACAGAGGGCATCAGTTCCAGTTCATTGCCTTGCCAAAGACGTATGAAAGCACTGTTACGCATGATCCATTCACTGTCATTGGCGTGGAGGTAGATGGGGGCATTAAACGCCTCTGCCCACTCTTGCATGGTGGTGTAGTAATGAGGATGGGAAATGGCAATGGCGCTGATTCCGCCCAGCGAATCCACCAACGTTTTAGTGGCCTGATCAAGGTTCGCGATGCAATCCCACAACACATTTCCCTCTGGTGCTCTCAGTAAAAAAGCTCGCTGATTAATAGCGAAATTGGGCACAGTTTTAATACTCAATAAATTCTCTGCATGTGACTGCCATTTATTCGAATGACTCTCTTGCAGGGCTGATAACGGTACCCATTTTTGTCCGGTAGCGGGCACATACTGACGCTCATCATCACATATTTTGCAGCGTTCTATTTTCACTGCTTGCTCTTCATAAGATGTACCGCATGTCGCGCATACTTTGATCATTGAGACGCCCTCATCTATTTGCTGAGATTGATTATAGAAGTCAGAAACAGGTTGAGTGAATGTCGGAGAAAGAGGCGGTAATCCAGCGGCTCTTTCTCTGCGGTGGCATTTTGATTCGCTTTAATGGTTTACTGAGCCAACAGAATTCATGCGTAAACATCTTGAAAGGAAAGTGCTGTGAAAGTGAGGCGGGCATCCCCTAATGAAGCAGAAATTCTCTGGAAGATCAGAAATCTGGCCATTCGCCGTGGCTGCGCAGAAGTTTATGACGCTGCCATTGTAACGGCCTGGACGCCAGACGCTATGCCTGCCAGCTTCAGATCGGTGATTTCAGCCAATCCGTTTTTTGTGATAGATGGCGTCGAAGGTTCACCTGTGGCTACGGGTTTTCTTGACCTTGCGAGCAATAGCGTTGAGGCAATATTCACGCTTCCGCACTACGCCGGCAAAGGTCTGGCTAGCCTGATCATCAATGCGATCAAAGTTGAGGCGAGGAAGCGTCAAATATCGCATCTCACTCTTTCATCCACCCCCAATGCGGTCTCTTTTTATGAGCAGCACGGATTCGTTGCTGTGCAGGAAGGCCATTATTATTCCAGGCTGGCGCAAGCCCACTTAAAATGCACTGACATGGTCATCAATTTGTCGCGATGAAAAGCGCTGTTCTTTAAGATAACAACGCTTTAGCCGGGGGCTCCACAGCGGCAGCGCCTTAACCCTTTCGCTTAGCGGCCTAATAAGCGATCGCGCAGCGCTGCAGGTAATCGGGGATCGGAACAGCGCTCAAGGTTCGATTCTGTCATCCGTTGTTGCATAGAAGCCGCAACTTCAGCAGGCGCTGTTTCTGGTCGTCCCGCATTAAAGGGCGGTGCTGGCGCATATTCCAGACCCAACTGAATTCGTTGTGCCGTTTCCTCACCATAAATCTCAGCGATAACCACCAGCGCAAAATCAATTCCCGCTGTTACGCCGCCGCCAGTAATAACATTGCCATCCTTAACCACCCGCGCATCATCAGGAATTGCACCAAAACAGGCTAACTTTTCACGCCAGGCCCAATGGGTGGCAGCCCGCTTATTTTCCAGCAAACCCGCCGCGCCGAGAATCAATGCGCCGGTGCAGACCGAGGTAATATAGCGAGCCTGTTGAGCGAGACGCTGTATATGCGACATATAGTCGCTGTTCGCTATCGCCAGCAAACAGCCGCCGCCGCCGGGTACACACAGCAAATCGCAGGATTCAATCTGGCTCAGATCCTGCAGTTCACTGAACACCAGGTTATCAGCCTTAATCGGCTCGCCTCCCAGCGAGGCAGCAATGACTTCTGTCTCGGGTAGACGGCTAAAAAATTGATGAGGTCCGGTAAAGTCGAGTTGCGTGACGCCTTGATAGAGTGGAATAACAATTTTCATTATTTATGATCCCTTAATGGCTGAGTCGGCAGTAAAGCGCAATCCTGAATGCCATTAATACAACAATGTCGCTCAGCTGATAAAGGGGTGGCGTGATGCAAATTCGTGTTATGACGTTGAAAGAGGCAGGAAACGAGAGGGGGAAGGGCAATTCCCACCACGACAAAGCCGCGTAGTGGGAAAAGTGACGATTATTTATCGTTGCCAAAACCTTGTTTCAGCAGCGCGGATAAGACTTTCGGGAAGTAAATGTTCTGGTAGTAACCGCTGACGCTCTCGCTCCAGCTTTCGCCGTCGTTGCGTCCAATGTTCTGCCAGTGTGCAACCATTTCCTGATTGTAGTCTGAGATGTGCTGTTCTAAATCAGCAGATTGGTACGTTTCTTCATGACGGAAAGTGGCAACAGGCAGGCGCGGTTTCTGATGCGCTGGAACATCAACATGCCCAATCACGACACCCACCACCGGGAAAGTATGAGCCGGGAGTTTAAGCAGATCGATCATCGCTTCTGGATCACGGCGAATGCCGCCGATGGGCACAATGCCTAATCCTTCCGCGCGAGCCGCTGCCATAACCGCCCCTAACGCGATGCCGACGTCAGTGGCGCCTGAAACGATGCTTTCGATACTTTGCTGAGCAATTTGCTGTTTATCGATGGCGGCCATCGCCTGGCCAGACTTGTGCATATCTAACACAAAAGTAATAAAGACCGGCGCCTTGGCAATCCAGGGTTGGCCGCCTGCGATAGCGGCGATTTTTTCACGGGATTCCGCCTTGCGAGAGATAACCAGTGAAACCTGCTGTGAATTGACGGAAGTTGGCGCACGATAGGCAGATGCGACGATACGGTCCAGTGCAGCTTCATCAATGGATTGTTCGGTGAAGCTGCGTTCACTTTTATGGCTGGTAAAAATATCAAAAACGGGATTCATTTTTTTCTCCGGTTATAAACGGCGACAACTATACAATGTTGAAAGTTTGGCGTTTAACACCTTTTGCTTGATGTGCGTGTCCACTTATCACATGGCAGGGTAAACAGGTTGTTTATTCATCTTTGATTATCGGCCAGTTCACCGGCGAAACGCCATTAAGCTGTGGGCGAGCAAATAAAAAACCTTGGTAATAACGAATACCCGCTGCTTCAAGCCATAACCACTCTTCTAATTTCTCAATACCTTCCGCAATAACCGTAATTTCCAGTAACGTACAGCAGGTTATTATTGCCTGAACAATCGCTTGTTTCGGCCCGCTTTTATGAACATCACAGATAATATTGCGATCGATCTTAACTTTTTCAGGTTGAAATTTCGCCAGCAATGAAAGGCCGGCAAAACCCGCGCCGAAGTCATCAATGGCTAAGCCAATGCCAGCCGATCGTAATTGTTTGATAGCAAAATCAAATTCGTCAAAACGAGAGATGACCTCATCCTCCGTCACCTCTACTACGACTTGCTCAGGAACCAGTCCGCTGGCCTTGATCTCGCTGAGTAAAATATCTACCGCATTTTTTGTTGTCACTAAAGACATCGGTAAGAGATTCACTGAAATTGTCTGATCAACCATGCCTATTTTATTTGCCAGCGCAAAAGCAAAGCGTTTTGAGTCGAGATCAGCTTTATAAAGCGCATCTTTAGGCAGTGTAGAAAAATACTCAACCGGTGAACCGCCATCTGGACTGCGAATAAGCGCTTCGAAAGAAATAACTTTTTTATTAGCGACATCAACAATGGGTTGTAAGGCAAACTGGCAGTTCTGACCCGGCTGGAAATTGTCATATTCTCTGCGTGGCGTGACCGGAAGCTGAATAAGATCCCAGTTTTCTAGATGAGCCGTATTTATAAAGGGTTTTTTATTATCATCTTCAACAAAAGTGCGAATGAATTTCAGCACTCTGTCATCATACGTCAAATTAAAGCGGGACGTTCCTTTAGCGAGCACGGCTTGCAGTACCCGTTTTTTTTCATAATGGCGCAGGTCAAAAAGCTCCATGCCGAGGTGGCCAAAACGCCGGGCGGGTGCGTAGTCGCGCATCAACTCAACCAAATTGTTGTGCCGCTTGTCATGGCAGATACGTTCATAAACAGCGCTTACACTCGCATCAGGCCCTTCCAAAACCTGAAAAAAATGCGCGCCGTCAAACAGCAAAATGCCGGTAACGTGGATCTTCTCATTGTTGATTCTGGACTTTTCTATGGTGTGCGCTAACGCACCCAACGATACGCCTGCAGACAGATGGCTTCTGTAGATAAGTGTCGACAGCATAGTCGTTCTCGAGATCTCTATTTTTAGCTGGCATGAATAAGCAGGTGCACTTTAGAACGTGTCTGACGCATTTTCCATCCGGCGGTTTACTCTTTTTAAGCCAGGGTCATCTTTATTCCGTTTCGTTTAAAGCCTGCCTACGCAATACCCGCAGGATAAAAGCAAATTTTAAAGAAAGCGTAGCGTTAAAACCTGTTAGTAATTATTGGGTTAATTTTATACCGATCCAAAATGGCAACTCGACGAACGTTGGACCAGGATTTTAATTATCGACACAATTTTTTTAACCTTGATGGTTTATTGCGTAAAAATGATTTTCTAAACGGTGAAAAACAGGAGCCACAATGCTTAGCTATCTTTTTATCGGTGCCAATGATGTTGAACTTTCCGGGCAATTTTACGCCGCTGTTTTACTGCCACTGGGTTATGAAAAAGAGGTAGATGGTGAGCAGCTCATCTTTTCGCTGCCCGATATACCGGATCGACACAATGGTCCCGGCGCGGTGTTTATCAGCAAACCCTACAACGGCGGCAAAGCAGAACCCGGCAACGGCATGATGCCCGGGTTTCGTGTTAAAACGCGTCAGTTAGTTGATGAGATCTATGCAGCGGGTTTAATGGCAGGCGGAACGGATGAGGGTGATCCGGGCATTCGTGAGCGCTATAGCAGCAATTTCTATGTTGCCTATTTGCGCGATCCCGCCGGAAATAAACTGGCGATGTTCTGTAACGCCGAATAATGCGGGTAAAATCTTGGTGTATTTTTGCAGGCGTCAGGAAGAGAGCCACGCCCCGATGCCGCAACATCGGGGCGTGGATTAGTGTGGCGCGCGAGTAGGGCGAACGACGATCTCATTCACATCAACATCATCCGGTTGTTCAATCGCGTAACGCACCGCACGACCAATCGCATCGGGCTGCAGTGCTATTGCGCGGTAGCTTTTCATCACATCGGCGGCTGACGGGTCGGTGATGGTATTCGCCAATTCACTTTCTACCACGCCTGGATGAACGCAGGTCACACGTAGCTGGCTGTTTTCCTGGCGTAATCCATCGGAGAGGGCGCGCACTGCAAACTTTGTCGCACAATAGACGGCCGCCGTGGGCGACACCGCTAATGCACCAATGGAGGCAATATTAACGATATGCCCGCGTTGGTGCGTCAGCATTGTCGGCAATACCGCAGCAATTCCGTGCAGCACACCTTTAATGTTCACATCGATCATCTGGTCCCACTCGTCGACGTGAAGTGATGCCATCGGCGACAACGGCATGATGCCTGCGTTATTGATCATCACATCAATGCGTCCCCATTTTTCCAGCGCGACTTGAGCAAATTGTTGTACAGATTCACGTTGCGTGACGTCAAGCGACTGAACGGCAACGTCTGCGCCATTAAAACGCAGTTCTTCGGCCAATGTTTGCAGACGATCTACACGACGCGCGCCCAATAAGAGTGTTGCGCCAGCAGCAGCCAGTTCGCGGGCAATGCCTGCACCAATTCCACTTGATGCACCGGTTATTAAGATCACTTTGTTCATCATTCATCTCCTGTTTAGATATCGCTAGTGATCGTAAAGGCTCTCAGCTATAAAGATAAGCCACCTATTCCTTCATAGACTGGTAACAGGAACTAACCAATGCAGCTAGATAAAAATGCGCTGGATGTGTTTGTTACGGTAGCCGAAACGCGCAATTTCCGCGTTGCTGCTGAGCGGCTTGGCGTAACGCGCCCGGCAATCAGTCAGGCATTACGTCGACTGGAAGATCGGCTAAACATCTCATTGATGCGACGTACAACGCGCAGTATTAGCCTCACAGAAGCGGGCGAACGACTCTATGCCGACGTTGCACCCGCCATGCTGCAACTGAATCGCGCCGTTTCTGACATTACCGAGCTGGCGGGTGAACCGCGTGGACAGCTGCGTCTGGCGATCTCTTCCATTGCTGAGCGGATAATAGGCGGAGAATTACTGGCATCGTTTATTGAACGTTATCCGCAGGTTGAACTGGATATCACTGTCACTGACGACGAATTCGACATTGTGGCGCAAGGCTATGACGCTGGCGTGCGGCTGGGGGAAATCATTGCGCAGGATATGATCGCCGTGCCGGTTTCTTCCCGGCAACGGCAGGTTACTGTCGCGGCACCCTGTTATCTGGCGCGCTATGGCACGCCACAACATCCTAATGAATTGATTCAACATCGCTGTATTGGCTGGCGTAAAGGGCCGGGATTATCGCCTTATCGCTGGGAATTTGCTGAGAACGGGCGTGAATTTGACGTGGCGGTTAATCCGCAGCTCACCACCAATGATATGGGCGTCATGATTCGCACCGCCTGCGCGGGCGGCGGTATCACGTTTGGTATGGAAGAGACGTTCAGGTCTTATATCGATCGGGGCGAGCTGGTGACGTTACTGGATGCCTGGTTACCCACCTTTGCTGGTTTTTATCTTTATTTTCCCAGCAGAAAGAATCTGGCAGCCAAACTTCGCGCACTCATTGATCACGTGAAGATGTGAATGAGCGAAGGGGGCAAAGGTTTGATGAAAGTAAGTACACGCTAACTAAAAAAACTGCATTACACAGGCTTTTTTATTGCTGTCTAACAACAGCCGCTTATTTACGGTATTGCTCGTCGCTGACTTTTTCCATCCAGTCAACCGGGCTGCCGTTTACTGACTCAGCGATGGCAATGTGCGTCATTGCTGTTTCCGGCGTCGCACCGTGCCAGTGCTTAACATCTTCTGGAATCCAGACAATGTCGCCCTGATTCATGACGCGAATCTCTTCGCCTTCACATTGAATCCAGCCTTGGCCATGGATCACAATCAACGTTTGTCCAAGTGGATGTGTATGCCATGCAGTGCGCGCACCCGGCTCGAAAGTCACGGTAGCGCCGCCGACACGTGCGGGTTCGGTAGCCTGAAAAGGCGAATCAATGCGCACGGTACCGGTAAAATAGTCTTCAGGGCCTTTGCGTGATGGTTGGGATCCGTTGGCGATAATTTTCATCTGTTTCTCCTTAAAGCGGGAAATGTGGCGATGACGTTAACTGTAGCAAAATCGTTTTATGAAGATTAGAGGAGAAAACGAGAATGCATCTATGACTTATTTTCATTAATTTTCTAAGCGTATTGAGAATGAAAAGAGAGTTAAGAGCATTTTACAGAAGCCTCAGAAGAGTTAAGCAGAATAATCTCTATGGGAACACCTGCGCTTTAACGCGGGCTCATACACATCAAGCCGAAAAATAAGCCAGCCATCATCATGACTGGCTTTGATTACGCAAAACTCAGCGCTTATTCATCATCGTCGTCGTCATGTTGATTGCTGCCGAAGCGATTACGTACGACCACAAAGAATACCGGCACGAAATAGATCGCCAGCAGCGTAGCGGCTACCATGCCGCCAATTACGCCGGTGCCCACCGCATTTTGCGCACCCGATCCTGCACCTGAACTCAAGGCCAGCGGCAGCACCCCAAGAATAAAGGCCAGAGAGGTCATCAGAATGGGGCGTAAACGCATCCGCACCGCATCCAGCGTGGCTTCAATAATCGCTTTTCCCTCTTTCTCCATCTGATCTTTAGCAAATTCCACAATCAGAATGGCATTCTTGGCGGAAAGCCCAATGGTTGTCAGCAAGCCAACCACGAAGTAAACATCGTTGCTTAAGCCGCGCAGCAGCGTGGCGACTAAAGCACCCAAAACGCCCAATGGCACCACCAGCATCACCGAGAAAGGTATCGACCAACTTTCATAAAGCGCAGCAAGACAAAGGAAAACCACGATCAACGATAGCGCGTAGAGTGCGGGCGCTTGCTGACCGCTCATCCTTTCCTGATACGACATCCCGGTCCAGTCGTAACCGATGCCGGTTGGCAGTTGTTGCGCCAGCTGTTCCATCAGCGCCATCGCTTCACCAGAACTTTTGCCTGGCGCAGGTTGGCCTAGAATTTCCACAGCAGGCAAGCCGTTAAAGCGTTCCAGGCGCGGTGAGCCGTAGACCCAATTTGCCGTCGAGAAGCTGGCAAACGGGACCATCTTGCCGTTGCTGGCACGCACATACCAGTCGTTGAGGTCTTTTGGCATCATGCGATAAGGCGCGTCACTCATGACATAGACTTTTTTCACGCGTCCATTATCGACAAAGTCGTTAACGTAGCTGCCGCCCCATGCGCTGCTCAATGTCGTGTTGATGTCGGAAAGCGAAACGCCCAGCGCGGCGGCTTTTTCCTGATCAATGTCGATCTTATACTGCGGGTTGTCTTCCATACCGTTTGGGCGAACCGCGGTCAAGAGGTCAGGATGCTGACGCGCCAGCTCCAGCAACTTATTACGCGCTTCAGTGAGTTTTGCATGACCCAATCCCGCCTGATCGATCAGTTCGAAATCAAAGCCGGTGGCGTTACCCAACGCGATAATAGGCGGCAGATTAAACGCAACCACCTGACCATCAATGATTTTGCTGAATGCCTGTGCCGCACGGCTGACAATGCCATCAACTTTGTTTTCATCGCTGGGACGATCGGCCCAATCTTTTAAGCCGATAAAGGCAATACCGACGTTTTGCCCACGACCGGCAAAGCCAAAACCGTTCACAGTTAACACATTTTCGACATTGTTCTTTTCATTGTTGAGGTAGTAATCATTGACTTGATCCAGCACCGCCTGAGTTCGCTCCTGCGTCGCGCCAGCAGGCAAAATGGCCTGAGTCGCCAACACACCTTGGTCTTCAGAAGGTAAAAACGAAGTAGGTAAACGCATAAACAACATCGCCATACCCACCACTAACACGCCATAAATCAGTAAGTATCGACCTGTTCCCTGCAACATCCGCGCGACAGAATGAGTGTAATGATGTGCACTTTGATCGAACGTGTGGTTAAACCAACCGAAGAAGCCGCCATGCTGCCCGTGTGTTCCCGCTTTGATCGGTTTCAATAGGGTGACGCACAGCGCTGGCGTCAGGATCAGGGCAACCAGCACCGATAAAACCATGGCAGAAACGATGGTGATGGAGAACTGGCGATAAATCACGCCGGTGCTGCCACCAAAGAAAGCCATCGGCACAAATACGGCGGAAAGCACCATGGCAATGCCCACCAGTGCACCCTGAATTTGCCCCATCGATTTACGCGTGGCCGCTTTGGGTTTTAACCCTTCCTCGGCCATGACGCGTTCGACGTTCTCAACCACCACAATGGCATCGTCTACCAGTAAGCCGATAGCCAGCACCATGCCGAACATGGTTAAGGTATTAATCGAATAGCCAAAGGCGTTAAGGATGGCGAAAGTGCCCAGCAGCACCACCGGCACCGCAATGGTAGGAATCAGCGTGGCGCGGAAGTTTTGTAAAAACAGGTACATCACCAAAAACACCAGCACAATGGCTTCAATCAGGGTTTTCACCACTTCATGAATGGAAATGCTAATAAATGGCGTGGTGTCGTAGGGATAAACCACTTTCAAACCTTGCGGGAAGAAGGGTTTCAGCTCTTCAATTTTGGCGCGTATCGCATTAGCAGTATCCAGCGCATTAGCACCGCTGGCCAGCTGTATTCCCAATGCAGACGCGGGCTTGCCGTTGATTTTAACCACAAACTGGTAGTTTTCGCCGCCACGTTCAATACGCGCCACATCATGCAAACGCACCTGCGAACCATCGCTGTTCACTTTCAATAAAATATTGCCGAACTCTTCCGGTGACGTCAGACGCGTCTGCGCAATGATCGAGGCATTAAGCTGCTGGCCTTTTACGGGTGGCGCGCCGCCTAACTGGCCAGCTGCAACCTGCGCGTTTTGTGTCTCGATCATGTTAATGACATCAACCGGCGTCAGCTGGAAGTTGTTCAGCTTGTTGGGATCGAGCCAGATGCGCATCGCATATTGCGAACCGAACAGCGTGGTATCACCTACGCCGTTAATACGACTGAGCGGATCCTTTAAATTAGCCGCGACGTAGTCAGCAATATCTTCCATGCTCATGCGGCCGCTTTCATCGACAAATCCCGGCACAAGGAAGAATACGCTGGATGATTTACGCACCGTTATCCCTTGTTGCTGTACTTCCTGCGGCAACAGCGGCGTAGCGAGCTGTAATTTGTTCTGAACCTGCACCTGGGCAATATCCGCATCAGTGCCATTTTCAAAAGAGAGCGTCAATTGCAACGTCCCGGATGAATCGCTGGTGGAGGACATATACATCAAGCCATCCAGCCCGCTCATGTTTTGCTCTATCACCTGCGTCACGCTGTTTTGCAACGTGGTGGCATCTGCGCCAGGATAGGTGGCACGGATCTGCACCGCCGTTGGCGCAACATCAGGATATTGCTCAATCGGTAGCTTGAGGATCGAAATTGCCCCGGCCAGCATGACGATAATTGCCAGTACCCAGGCAAATATTGGCCGGTTAATAAAGAAATTAGACATCAATCAATGTTCTCAGTAGGCGTTTAAGAAGCAGGTTGTGAAGAGGGCGCCGTATCAACAGGTTTTACCTGCATGCCGGGTTGGGCACGCTGTACACCAGAAGTAATTACGCGTTCGCCGGGCGCTATTCCTCCGGCCACCAGCCAGTTATCACCCACCGTTTGCGACAGGTTCAATGTACGAACTTCCACTTTGTTATCAGACGTCACCACCATCGCTGTGGGATCACCATGTGGCGTGCGCGTCACGGCGCGCTGAGGGATCAATAACGCGTGTGGATTCACGCCTTCCTCCAGTCGCACACGCACAAACATGCCGGGAAGCAAATTGTGATGAGGGTTAGGCACAATCGCGCGTAGGGTAATGGAACCGGTGGTTTGATCGACCGTGACATCCGAGAAGGCCAGCGTGCCCGATTCAGGGTAGGTGCTGCCATCGGCCAGCAAGACGGTAACTCTGGCTTTGCCTGCTTGCTGTTGAAGCCTGCCGGAGGCCAACTCTTGTTGCAGCCGCAAAAAATCCTGGCTTGATTGCGTGACATCGACATAAAGCGGATCCAGTTGCTGCACGGTGGCGAGCGCATCGGCTTGACTTGCCTGCACTAACGCGCCTTCGGTTACTGACGAACGTCCTACGCGGCCGCTGATTGGCGAAGTGAGTGTGCTCCACGATAAGTTTATGCGGGCACTTTCAAGTGCAGCCTGCGCTGCTTCTACCGCGGCGCGGGTTTGCGCTGCCGTTGCCGCGGCCTGGTCGTAATCCTGGCGGCTGATATAGTGCGTTCCCAATAAAGGGCGATACCGATCCAGCGTCGCTTGCGCAATGCGGGCATTGGCTTTTGCTTCCGCTACCGCGGCTTTAGCATTGTTAAACGTGGCTTTGAAGGGGGCCGGATCAATTTGATACAGCACATCACCGGCATTAACGTCGCTGCCTTCAACAAAGGTGCGTTTGAGAATAATCCCAGCAACCTGCGGGCGCACTTCAGAGACGCGATACGCTGAGGTTCTGCCCGGTAAATCGGTGCTCATGGGTAAAGATTGAGGTTGTAACGTCATCACCTGAACTTCTGGAGCCTCAGACGATGAAGCCTTATTGTTCGCTGAATCATCACACCCTGTTAAATTTAAAATAAAAAGCGCACATAAAATCGCCAGAGGCTTTAACGCCACTTTATCAGGCATTTATTATCTCCCGGAGAGAGGATTGGTTTGATTATTAAACCCACACGTTCGCGTCAAAGTTGTGGGCGTTTAAACGGCGGAAGGTTGCAGGTGGGACATGATATTTTTTGGCAAACGTCCGCGTGAAAGATTGTTGTGAGTCGTAGCCATATTTGACTGATATATCGATAACGCTTTCGGAACCATCAATGAGATCATGAGCAGCCAGTTCCATTTTTTTATCGCGAATATAATGTCCGAGACTTTTATGGGTAATACGATGAAACATTCGCTGTAGATGCCATTTTGAATAACCTGCTCGTGCAGCCACGTCATCAATTTTCAAAGGCTGTTTTATGTTGTCATCAATCCATGTCACCAGGTCTTGAATGATAATGTCATGTCTGTCCATTTTCTTACTCTCAAGGAATTTTAAAGAAGCAGGGAAAAGGGCGAAATGGCGCAACAAGCCGATGACAACGTGCCATAAACAAGGGAAGTTAATAAATCAGACAATATTGTTATTTGAAGCGCTGGCTTGTTTTGACGTACTTTCGTCCTTGCGGATTAACGGTATATTTCAGCAACGCCATAAAGTTTATTTTCACCGCCTGCGGAGATGATCTTCATTGAAGAAGCCCCTTCAGCGGCGGCTTTATCGGAGAGTTTTTCAGTTAAGCGGTCGAGAGAATAAGCGCCTTGCGCGGAGACCACGCCAATTTTCTCTTTACCCGTAACGTCGTTGGTCACATTTACCGCCAGGGCGCTGTTGATTGTTAGCAGCGTGGCAAGCAAAAGCAACGTAGTTTTAATGGTGTTCATAATGACCTCGATGTATCAGGATGAATGAAAAGATATCGATAAAGCCAACTTCAACGAAATCGTATCATTAACAATCACACTAAATTAGAGCACTAAACACGATAGGCGTTATGAATGATGATCATCAATACTGCTCCAAAAAGTGAAGCGCCAAGGCGTCAAGCCCGCTATAACTCTGTCTACATCACATTGTGGCAAAGCAAAATTTAAAAATTATTGAGATTTGCGCATATATTCAGCTTATTCAGTGCATTTCCCCACCGACGAGAACCGACCATGTTAAAAGAAAATTTCAATGACCTTATTTACCTGGTCATGGTGGCGAAAGAGCGCAGTTTTACCCGCGCAGCAGCAAAGTTAGGGGTGTCGCAATCGGCGCTTAGCCACGCCATTCGCGCGTTAGAAGAGAGATTGAATACGCGGTTATTGACGCGCACTACACGCAGTGTTGCGCCGACTGAAGCGGGCGAACGGTTAATCGAAAACGTTGCTCCGCTGTTTGCTGACATCGAAAAAGAGCTGGTGAGTTTGTCGGATAATTTAGGCAAAACTTCCAGGAATATCCGTATTACGGCGGGTGAACATGCATTATCATCCACCTTGTGGCCGTTGCTTAAACCGTTTTTACAAACCTATCCTGACGTGAATATTGAATTTTCTGTAGATAATACCTTGACTGATATTGTCAGCGGACGATTCGATGCGGGCGTGAGATTAGGCGAGCAAGTTGAAAAAGATATGGTAGCGGTACGTATTGGTCCCGACTGGCGTATGTCGGTGGTGGCATCGCCCGCTTATTTTGCGCAATTTGGTAAACCCGAAACGCCTTATGAATTGCAAAATCACAACTGTATTAATATGCGTCTACCAACGCGCGGTGGAATTTACAGCTGGGAATTTAATAAGCAGGGCAAAGAAATTCGCGTAAAAGTAGAAGGTCAGCTCATTTTTAATAATCTGGCTTCCCGGATTGACGCGGCATTATCAGGAATGGGTGTGGCCTATGTGCCGGAAGACACTATTACCCATTTAGTCGATCGAGGGGATTTAGTGCGTGTGTTAGATGACTGGTGCGACCCTTTTACAGGTTATTACCTTTATTACCCCAGCCGGAAACAACATACCGCCGCGTTTGCCAAATTGATTGAAGCGGTACGTTATCAGGGATAACTGCCTCAGCATGTAAATACGTTTTGGCGTAATCCCAATGGATGACAGCGTGATGAGATTGCGCCAGGTTTACGCTGAACTGAACCCGCTGCGCATGTCTCTTTTCCTGCGGTTTTTTCGCTCTCTTCAGTAAGCGATAGCCGCCAACCAGAGCGAGAATTTCTGTGTGTATAAAATGTGATCAGCTCGTGAGAACCTTATTTTGTAATCGATTACTTTTTACGGGTCAGGAATGTAATCGATTACTTTAACCGCCGAGGTTCATCATGATCTCCACCACGCAAAACACTGAAAACATAGCTGTGCACCAGCGGATGCTGATTCCGCGTCTGTCGCTAATGATGTTTATGCAATTTTTTATCTGGGGAAGCTGGTCCGTTACGCTCGGGTTGGTGATGACGCAGCACAACATGTCATTGCTGATTGGGGATGCATTTTCGGCCGGGCCAATTGCGTCGATTCTGTCGCCGTTCGTGCTGGGCATGTTAGTTGATCGCTTCTTTCCGTCGCAAAAGGTGCTCGCCGTTATGCATCTGGCAGGTGCGGTGATCTTATGGTTTGTGCCTCAAGCGCTGATCGCTGAAAACGGCTCACTGCTGATCGCCTTACTCTTTGGTTATACGCTGTGCTACATGCCCACGCTGGCATTGACCAACAACATTGCGTTTCACAGCCTGGCAAACAGCGATAAAAGTTTTCCGGTTGTACGCGTTTTTGGCACCATTGGCTGGATCGTGGCGGGCATTTTTATCGGTGTCACGGGCATTTCAGCCAGCGTATCCATCTTCTCGGTGGCTGCGATTTGCTCGGTGATTCTGGCGGTTTACAGCCTGACATTGCCGCACACACCCGCGCCCGCCAAAGGCTTGCCGCTTAAGGTGCGCGACCTGTTTTGCGCCGATGCCTTCGCGCTGTTGAAAACCCGCCACTTCTTTGTGTTTGCGCTGTGCGCCACCTTGATCTCAATTCCTCTCGGCACCTATTACGCCTTTACCGCTTCATGGCTGGCAGATGCAGGTGTTGAAAACGTCAGCACCCTGATGTCGTTTGGTCAGATGTCTGAAATCTTCTTTATGCTGGTGATCCCGCTGCTGTTCCGCCGCCTTGGCGTCAAATACATGTTGCTGATTGGGATGTTTGCCTGGTTCGTGCGTTATGCGCTGTTTGCCATGGGCATGGGCGAAGAAGGTCGTCTGCTGATTTATCTTGGCATCCTGCTGCATGGCGTCTGCTACGACTTCTTCTTTGTGGTGGGCTTCATTTATACCGACCGCATCGCGGGTGACAAAGTGAAAGGTCAGGCTCAAAGCATGGTGGTGATGTTCACCTACGGTATTGGTATGTTGCTCGGTTCACAAATTTCCGGCGCGCTCTATAACAATTTGGTTGCGGGGCAAGTCTCTGCGCAAAACTGGGCACTGTTTTGGTGGATCCCTGCCGTTGCGGCAGCGGTAATCACCGTTATTTTCTTCTTCTCTTTTAAATATCGGGATTAAGAATTTTCAAACTGGAGGTGTACGTGAAAACGTTAAAAGGACCCGCTATTTTCTTATCACAATTTATTGGCCAGCAGGCGCCTTACAATTCACTGGACGGGTTGGCGCAGTGGGCTGCAGCGCTGGGTTATAAGGCGCTGCAAATTCCCTGCAATCACCCCTCTATTTTTGACCTGGAAAAAGCGGCGTCGAGCCAAACCTATTGTGATGAAGTCAGCGGATTGCTGGCACAGCACGGTTTGGTGATCAGCGAATTATCCACGCATCTGGAAGGGCAGTTGATTGCGGTTCATCCGGCTCACGATATTGCGTTTGACGGGTTCGCCCCGGCGGAAGTGCGCGGCAACAATGCGCGGCGCACCGAATGGGCCATTAAAACGGTAAAGCTGGCGGCAGCAGCGTCAGCTAATTTGGGCTTGCAGTCGCATGCGACCTTTTCTGGATCGCTGGCGTGGCCCTATTTATATCCCTGGCCACCGCATAATCCACAGTTACTCAGTGAAGCTTTCGCAGAGCTGGCGCGCCGCTGGGAACCAGTTTTAGACGAGTACGATCGTCACGGCGTAGATGTTTGTTATGAAATTCATCCCGGCGAAGATTTACATGACGGCGTGACGTTTGAACGCTTTCTGGCGCTGCTGAAGAATCATCCGCGCTGTAATATCCTGTTTGATCCCAGCCATTTGCATCTTCAACATATTGATTATTTACAGTTTATTGATATTTATCATTCGCGTATTAAAGCTTTTCACGTGAAGGACGCTGAATATGTGACTAATGGGCGCAGCGGTGTATATGGCGGTTATCAGCGCTGGATTGATCGTGCAGGGCGCTTTCGTTCACCGGGCGACGGACAGATTAATTTCAACGCCATTTTTAGCAAACTGGCGCAATACGACTACGACGGTTGGGCCGTGCTTGAATGGGAATGCTGCCTGAAAGATGCCGACACTGGCGCACGTGAAGGCGCTGAGTTTATCCGAAAACACATTATTCCCGTTGCCGGGCGCGCCTTTGATGATTTTGCCGCACAGGGCGATCAGCGCGAGAGTGTGCGTGCGCAACTGGGTTTGGATAAAGGGGCCTGAAATGATCAAAGTAGGCATTATTGGCACCGGTTTTATTGGCCCGGCGCACATTGAAGCGTTACGTCGCTTAGGAAACGTCGAGGTTGTGGCGATTTGTGATTCCAGTCAGCCTGCTGCGCTGAAGCACGCGGAGCAATTGAATGTGCCGCATGCGTACAGCGAGGTAAGCGCATTTCTCAATCATGCGGGATTAGAGGCGGTGCATAACTGCACGCCGAATCATTTGCATGCTGCAATTAATCGCCAGGTATTACGCGCCGGTAAGCATCTCTTCTCCGAAAAACCGTTGTGCATGACGGTGGATGAAGCGCATGAGCTGATTGACCTTGCAGAGCAAGCGGGCGTGGTGCATGGCGTCAGTTTTGTGTATCGCCAGTTTGCGCTGGTGCAACAGGCTGCCAGCATGATGCGCCACGGCGAGCTGGGCCGGCTATTTTCAGCGCAAGGCAGCTACTTGCAAGATTGGATGCTGGAGGAAACGGACTTCAACTGGCGTGTTGATGCAGCAAAGGGCGGCGCGTCACGTGCCGTAGCAGATATCGGTTCACACTGGTGCGACACGGTTCAGTTTGTCACGGGCAAAAAAATTGTCGAAGTGATGGCCGATCTCGCTATTGTCTGGCCGAAGCGCAAGGCCAGCGTCAATAGCGCATCAACCTTCAGCGGCAAGCAGGACGATGTGCAGTATCACACTCACGACGTCACCACCGAAGATATGGGGTTTGTGCTGTTTCGCTTTGAAGATGGCAGCAAAGGCAGCTTTAACGTGTCGCAGGTTTCGGCGGGACGAAAAAATCGTCTCAGTTTTGAGGTAAACGGCAGCGCGGCATCGCTGGCGTGGGACCAAGAAACGCCTCAGCAATTGTGGATCGGTCATCGTCATCAGGCTAATCAGCTTTTATCTGACGATCCTTCACTACTGAACGCTGATATTGCTGCACGTGCGCGTTTCCCCGGCGGGCACATTGAAGGTTGGCCTGATGCCTTCCGCAATATGATGCAGCAGTTTTATCTGGCCGTGGCGCAGAGCACACCACCCACGCGTGACAAGGCGACGTTCGCGACTTTTTATGATGGCGCGCAGGTGATGTCCGTGGTTGACGCCATTGTCAAAAGTCATCAACAGCAGCGCTGGGTTAAGGTTTAAGCCTTCAGGCATGGCGGTGCTAACTTATTGCTTAGCGGTAATTTATGGTAGCCTGCATGCCATCAATGTTGTTGCGGGATCTGTTGCTTCATGTCGATTCAAAAAATCGCCCAGCTGGCGGGCGTGTCAGTTGCCACCGTCTCTCGGGTGCTTAATAACAGTGATAGCGTGAAGGAAGCAAACCGCGCCAAAGTTTTACGGGCCATTAAAGAAAGCAACTACCAGCCTAATCTGCTGGCACGCCAACTGCGCACCGCGCGTAGCTCAATGATTTTGGTGATGGTGTCTGATATTTCTAATCCATTTTGCGCTGAAGTGGTGAAAGGGATCGAAGCCCAGGCCGAGAAAAAGGGTTATCGCATTCTGCTGTGTAATTCCGGCTCGGATATCGAACGTTCGCGATCCAGTTTGCAACTGCTGGCCGGCAAAATCGTTGATGGCATTATCACTATGGATGCGTTTAGCAAATTGCCGGAATTAGCGCATCTGATCGGCACTACACCCTGGGTTCAGTGCGCTGAATATGCTGACGCGGGCGCTATCTCCTGTGTCGGTATCAATGACAGAGAAGCGTCACAACAGGTTGTACGCTACCTGGCTCAGAACCGTCGTCAGCGCATCGCATTGATCAATCACGATCTCAGCTATAAATATGCTCAGCTGCGTCAGCAGGGTTATCAAACTGAACTCCAGCAGCATCAGCTCGAATGGCAGGCGATTGCCTATGCCAGCGCGTTGAGTTTTAGCGCCGGTAAACACGCCATGGAAACATTACTGGCGGCTGAGAAGCGGCCCGATGCGGTATTCGCGGTGTCGGATACGCTCGCGGCGGGTGCGATATCCGCCATTCAACAGGCCGGTTTACGCGTGCCGCAAGACATTGCCGTCGCCGGATTTGACGGCACCGAATTGGCAGAAATGGTTTCGCCACCGCTAACCACCATCGCACAACCTTCGCGTGATATTGGCCGTAAAGCGTTTTCACTGTTACTGCAAAAAATCGACGATCCTGAATCGCCCGCCGAGCGAGTGTTAATGGATTGGCAATTGATCGTGCGTGCCAGTACCTGATGCACGGCCTGATTTAAGCCGTTTATCGACCATTCAGAAAACCGTTTGAGATCATTGCGGTGGCATGTCGCAAAACATCTGCGCCGCTAAAACCGGTATGTGCGCCGGTTGTTCTGAGTTGCACCAACGGTACCAAAATCAGGCTTATCAGCGAACTCATTAACAGTGCCGGTTCAAGATCGGCATTGAGTTTGCCCTCTTGTTGCCATTTCTGAATGATAGCGACCGCTTTTTGCCGTTCGTTATCGCCATGTTTCGCCTTTAGTCGCTGACGAAAAACCGATTCTCCCGAGGCCATTTCTTGCATCCACAACGGTGCGAACCAGACATGCTTCTCTGCAGTTTCAATCATCTTCTCTAAAATCAACGTCAGGGCGGTGCGAGGATCGTCGGCATGTTGATCGAATATGGCAGCAATATCATGGCGAAGCGGCAAAAATCGCTCGGCAATAATGATATCCAGCAACGATTCTCGTGACTGAAAGTAGTAAGTCAGCATCGCGGCGCTGACTTCTGCTTTACGGGCAATGGCATTCAGCGACGTCTCGGCAATGCCTTTTTCTGCAAATAATGTCAGCGCGATAGTCAGTAAATGTTCGCGCTGCTCGGCATTGATGGCGCCACCGCGCGGACGTCCGGGACGACGCTCTTTCGCTTGCGCTGCCGTAGAGAGTGAACCTGTGTTTTTTGCGGACATTATTCGTGAACCATTGACGGGAGAAACATTATGGTCGATATTAAACGTGCATTTAATTAATTACAAGCGGTGAAGTTATGGAGTCAAAAATGCTGATTCATCAATCGGTTAAGCAGCAACCTCAAACACAGTCGGTCGGCTTGCTGATTGCGGCCCTGATGCTGGTGATGTTGCTGTCGGCGCTGGATCAAACCATTGTTTCAACAGCATTGCCCACCATTGTGGGTGAATTTGGCGGCCTCGATAAGCTGACATGGATCGTGACGGCTTATACGTTATCTTCAACCATTGCGGTGCCGCTTTACGGCAAGTTCGGCGATCTGTTTGGTCGCAAAAAGATGCTGCAAATCTCAATCGTGCTGTTTTTGATTGGCTCAATGTTGTGTGGGTTAGCGCAAAATATGACGCAGCTGATCTGGACGCGTGCATTACAAGGTTTGGGTGGTGGCGGATTAATGGTTGTCACTATGGCCGCAGTTGCCGACATCATTTCGCCCGCCGAGCGCGGACGTTATCAAGGCCTGTTTGGTGGTGTGTTCGGGTTAGCCACCATTTTGGGGCCGCTGATCGGCGGTTTTATGGTTGAGCATATGTCGTGGCGCTGGATTTTTTATATCAATCTCCCGCTCGGCCTGCTCTCTTTGATCATTATTGGCGTGGTGTTTAAATCGGCTAATAAACGCAATGAACATGAAATCGACATTCTCGGCGCGGTGTACCTGACCATGGCGCTGGTGGGCATTACGCTGTTTACCAGTGAGGGCGGCAGCGTTCATGCGTGGTCCGATCCTCAACTCTGGTGCATCCTGGCTTTTGGTCTCGTGGGCTTGATTGGCTTTATTTATGAAGAAAGGTTAGCCATTGAACCGATCTTGCCTCTCTCGCTGTTCCGCAACCGCAGCTTTTCACTGTGCAGCTTAATGGGATTTATCGTTGGCATGTCGCTGTTTGGCAGCGTCACCTTTTTGCCGCTCTATTTGCAAGTGGTGAAGGAGGCAACACCGACGCAGGCAGGATTGCAGTTGATTCCGTTGATGGGCGGATTATTGCTGACCTCAATTTTCAGCGGTCGTGTTATCAGTAAAACCGGGCGCTATCGCCTTTTCCCCATCATGGGCACCTTGTTGGCTTCCATCGGTTTAGGGCTGTTAACCACGATTACGCTGACCTCGCCGATTTGGCATCTCTATCTTTTCACTGGGCTGCTGGGAATGGGATTGGGAATGGTGATGCAGGTTTTGGTGCTGGTCGTGCAGAACACCGTGGAAGTCCGCATGTTGGGCGTGGCCACATCGGCGATAACGCTGTTTAGATCGATTGGTGGCTCGATTGGCGTGGCGCTATTTGGCGCAATCTTTACCCAGGTTTTGCAGTCGTCATTGATGCAACGCATCGCTGAAGGAACCGAACTGCCGCATGGGATGAACCCGGTTGCGATACATCATTTGCCTTCGGAAATTAAAGAAGCCTATCTGCAATCTTTTGGTCAAGGCATTCATGCTGCGTTCCTGTTGGGCGGTTGCATGATGTTATCCGCTTTTGCGTTATCGTGGTTTTTGAAAGAAGTACCGCTGAAAAAATCCGTCTAAACATTCTCCTTTTCTTACCGCACGACATCAGGCCACTAAGCCTGATGTCGTCTTCGCGATCAGGTCGTCATGTTGTAGCGCGTAATAATATTAATTTTAGAGTAGGGTGCTGCGCTTTCCGTTTTGGGGATAAAGCCGTGAAATTCCAGTAATGCCTTGAAAGCGTGTTGCGCATCCAGCTGCAAATTATGTTCAATCAACGCATCTATTTTGCCCGCCTGCATTAAGGCACGGTTTTCACGATCGAGGTCGTGACCAATAAAGGTGTTAATTAAAATCCGTTGCTCGTCAAACGCGCGCAGAATACCCGCATTGCCGCCGCCAACGGTATAAACTGCATCGGTTTCAGGATGAGATGTAAGAAAATCGGTTACTGATTGATAAGTTAAATGATCAAGCCCAAAACCGGCGGCGACAACGCTGACACGATGTTGTGGGGCAAATTGCTGCATGGCGGCAACAAATCCTTCTATACGCTCTTGTTCGCCAATAAATTCCTTACTGCCAGTGATCGCCATAATGTGTGACTTCTCAACCCGCAGCCATTTTGCCATCAGGAACGCAGCGGCCTTGCCCGCATCCACATTTTCCATGCCGATGTAGCGCAATCGTGCGCTGGACGGAATATCGGACATCACTGTTACCAGCGGGACTCGCTGTTTCATCAGGGCATCAATAGTTGGAATGAGTTGTTCTGAATTGGTGGCTTTTAAAATTACGCCGTGGCTGTGGACCGCGCATTTCTTCAATACTGTGTTGATCTCATCAATCGTCATGTTTTCGCTGCAATGAAAGCGCAGCTGAATTTTGAAAGATGAAAAACCGGCAATTTGGCTGCTAAAGGCTTCTCGCACCAGTTCGCGAAAGCGATCAGGCGTATGCATGATCACATCAAAATAAAGCGTTCTGCCTTTCGCGAGTCCCGCTTTTTGCAGCAGTTCTAAATCAGCAATAGCTTGCTGGATGCGATGTTGAGTTTGTGGATGCACTTTGCCGCGATTATGCAATGCGCGATCAATGGTGGCGAGACTCAGACCAGACTGCGCGGCGATCTGTTTCAGGGTAAATTTAGGCATAAATTGCAGGGCTTTTTTGAGGTTTATTTGAGGTTAGAGAATCGCAATGTAGCCTGTGCTTTCGTCAGGTGCAATCACTGTTCACGTCGCACAATTTATCTTGATCGATCCCAAAGCGGCATGTGACTTTAACGCTGCGTATTAACGCGTTTGTCTCCTTTTTCAACGAATTTTGACGCTGCGTACGTTGACCATTAATGCGCATCTGTTTGATTAAATTCCCTTTTTGAACCATGTTTTTAGGCAGCTGCCCATTTTTTACGGGTGATTTCTTAACGCTCAGGGGATCGCAGCAAGGAGAGACAATGAGATTCGATTGGCAAGAAGCTGGACTGACGGCGGACGAAAAAGCTGACAAAGTACTGAAAGCCATGACGGAAGAGGAGAAGTTCGCCTGGCTTTCGGGACCTATGGCGATCCCCTTAGATGATGAGACGCTACCAGACGGTGCGATTGGTTCAGCGGCTTACTACCCCGGCATTCCCCGCTTGGGCATTCCGGCCATGCAGCAAAGTGACGCCAGCCTTGGCATCACGGCGTTAGGCGACGTGCGACCGGGTGATAACGCGACCGCGCTGGCGTCGGGCTTGTTGCTCGCCGCTACGTTTAACCCTGAAATGGCGGAACGCACTGGCGAAATGGTGGGGCGTGAAGCTTTTGCTAAGGGTTTCAATGTGCAGTTGGCGGGTGGCGCCAATCTAATTCGCGAGCCGCGCGGCGGGCGCAACTTCGAATATCTTTCTGAAGATCCCGTGCTTACCGGTGTCATGGCTGGTCATTCGGTGCGCGGCATTCAGTCGCAGCATGTGGTTTCTACCGTCAAACATTTTGCTGTTAATCCTCAGGAAACCGGGCGCGTGGTGGTCAGCTCTAATCTGAGTGAATCCGCAATGCGTGAATCAGATTTGCTGGCTTTCGAGATTGCCAATGAGATCGGTCAACCCGGATCGGTGATGCCAGGTTACAACCTGGTGAATGGCGAATGGGCCACAGAGAACACCTTTTTGCTGAATGACGTGCTGAAAGGGGATTGGCATTATCCCGGCTGGGTGATGTCAGATTGGGGCGCCACGCATTCAGCCGCTAAAGCTGCGCTTGCTGGTCTGGATGTACAATCGGGTGCCAATCTCGATCAGCAGGTTTGGTTTGATCAGCCGCTTAAGGATGCTGTGACGGCAGGTGAGGTACCACAAAGCCGTATTGATGACATGGTGCGGGGCATCTTACGCAGCTTGTTTACCGTGGGTGCCATCGAACATCCGGCACAACCGCACGGCGATATTGATTATATGGCCCATCGTCTTATCGCCCAGCGCGAAGCTGAGCAGGGCATTGTGCTATTAAAAAATAGTCATCAAACGCTGCCGTTAAAACGGGGCGCGGCCAAACTGTTGGTGGTGGGGGCCCATGCCGATCATGGCGTATTGTCCGGAGGCGGTTCATCTGCGGTCACGCCGGTGGGCAGCTTGCGCTTACCGGGTGTGGATTTTATGGGCATCGAGACCGAGAAAGTGTTTCATCCCTCTTCGCCGTTTTGGGGGATTCGTGCAGAATCAGGCGCGGCAGAAGTCACTTATCTCAGCGGTGAAAATATTGCAGAAGCCACTGAACAGGCGCGCACAGCTGACGCAGTGATTGTCTTTGCGGAAGAGTGGCGATCGGAAGCGCTGGATGCGCAGGGCCTTTCGCTTAGCGATGAGCAGAACCTGTTGATTCAGGCGATTGCGGCGCAAAACCAGCAAACCATCGTGGTGCTGGAAACGGGCGGTCCAGTGACGATGCCGTGGTTAGATGCGGTAGCGGCGGTCGTTGCAGCCTGGTATCCCGGCTCGGGCGGGGGCGAAGCTATCGCCGGCGTTCTGTTTGGGCGGGTTAATCCATCAGGACGTTTACCGATTACGTTCCCAGCCTCAGAAGCACAACTGCCACATCCTGAGCAAATTGATCCTGAAAGCACCACTTCGCTGCCGGGGATGCCCGTTAAAGGCGGGATTATTCCTGTGGATTACGATGTAGAAGGTTCAGACGTCGGCTATCGCTGGTTTATGCGCACACAGCAAACACCGCTATTTCCCTTTGGTTACGGCCTTTCTTATACATCCTTTGATTATTCTGATCTCAGCGTCACGGCTGAAGGCTCAGACATTAACGTGACGCTGACTGTAACCAATAGCGGTCAGCGAACGGGTGCTGACGTGCTGCAAATCTATCTTCATCCAGTAGATCAACGTTATGTATCACGCCTGGCGGCCTTCCGGCGTGTGGAGCTACAGCCTGCGGAAAGCCGTCAGGTTCGCTTAACGCTTGAGCCGCGGGTGATCGCTTGCTGGGATGAAGATCAATCGCAATGGCTGATTGAGCAAGGACGTTATCAGGTTTTGTTGGGCAAAAACGCCTCAGAAACCGTTTTGAGTACGCATGTCGATTTGCCGGGCCGCACATTCGGTTATCAGGCGTAAAGGTTAGCAAGGCGGATGGGAAATCAACCTCTTAGTGAGGAGGCAGACAGCGATAATTTACGATGCGACGTAAGCACTGCTCATCTGATCAGTGCTTGCCGATTTTGTTTTTCTCGCGCCAAATTGTTAGGCTGTATATGCATACATCGGTTGGAGGTTGTGTGAACAACGATGAAGAGTATATTTCTGTAGATATACGCGCCATTGTGGGCGCGGCGGTGACTAAATTGATTGAAACGGGCCGACCTGTCCATTTCCACGAAATCACAGATGCCCTGTTTCGCATGAGCGAAGAGAGCGGCGATTCCAAAGTACAGGAACTCTGTAAGCAAGCGATTGGTTTTTTCGCTCGTAAAATGCACTGATCCTCGAACGTTTCTGTTTAAGAAATTTCCTGAAAACCATTCAAATATCCCTCTGGCTTCTCGCCTGAGGCGATTATCTGCCAGGCTAATCTTTGTATGCTGTTGTGAACGCAAAAGCGGGCTTTAAAGGGAGAAAGGCGATGAAATTACAGATAACGCTGGCAGTACTTGCGGCGCTGTCCTGTTGAGTGGTGGCAGCAAAAGGTGGGTTCGAAACAGCAAGCCATCAAGGTGTAAAACCTGATACTCATGGTGCTATCGAAACGGTAGAAAAATAGGCGAACTGTTACTGAAGGGATTCAAAAAAGTGCAGCCTGCGTTATCAGCCAAACCTTAACGCAGGCGTGTTATCAGATACCGGCGTCGTCTGGCGTGCGGCCAACAACGATTTCCAGCGTCTTACGCAATACATCCAGTTTAACCACGTCTGAGGTGCTTTCCAGTTCGGCAATAAGATACAGGATGATGGCTTTGTTAGTCACATACCCCTGATCGGTGACGATGTTTTTGATCACCGTACCCAACAGCTCAGTTTCTGAAGCCAACTGATCGCCTGCGCTACGAAAATACTCGATAATTGCTGAGTTTGAAGTGTCTTGTTGCATGGTCATATTTCTCTGAGGAAAATTTAAATAAACGCATTCCGGTGTAAACAGAAAGGAGTGTAGTACATGTTTGTCTTTTGCCCGGAGTCAGCTACAAACATTTCTTAATCTCCTGCCGCACCTGATTTTTTTTCCAGCTTTACCATGATGGAGTCACAAGGGTTCAGTGCTTTTTTGAACCTTCTGGTGGGCCTTCACTGTTAAATCGATGCGTTATATTTTCTCGATCAGGGAAATCGAGTTTGCTTCGCTTGCTGGCAGCAGCCATTCCTTTACGCACTTCAGTTACCGCGCCTTTGATAGCACGCACCATTTTTGCGTCTTCTGCAGCCGCAGCCATGACTTCAAGCTGCGCGATAAGCGCAGTACTCGAAACAGGGCTGTCTGACTTTAGCAATGTCAGCACTGCTTCGCCGATCACCACATCCGTCAGTTTTTCTTCATCACTTCTGTACATACTGGCTTCTCTGATTACGATTTTATGACCACTTTCAGGGCGTGATTGCGTCAACAGATGCCATGCGCCTGACATCTGTTGACCTTATCGGGTAAAGCGGCCCTCAGTCTTCCGGATAAAGTCCGATCAGAATTTTGCTAAAATAAAGCAAGTTAACTCTTTGAAACCCGGATATTGCTGCGGAACGATTATCCTTCACGTCCGAATAGCATGCCGATCAGTTCCTGGTAATGGTTCTCTTCTTCAGTGCTGGTAGCTTGATCAAGACGACGAAGCAGCTTGCCGCAAATCGCTTTACGGCTAAGCGTGTTACCGGCACGAAGGATTTCAACCACGATTGCGCCTAACGTCTCTTGCTGCGAAGGCAAGTTGGCTTGGTTGAAGTAACGGGCAATGTCGCTGGTTGTATCAGGTGCATGACCGTTCTGGCGCATGTTCAAGTCCTCAGTGGTTAAAAATATACCCTGTTTATTGAGCGGAAGTTATACATCTTTCAAAAACTTGTACAGGATTTTGGTTTTTTACTGGCGGGATTTTTGTGCAAAAAATGCTAAGCGTTATAAAACAGAGGGTTAGAGAGAGGTCTAAAAGCGGTTTTTACTCACCTGTTGCGCTGATTCTTGTCCAGGATTTTGTATAAGGGAAGAATAGCGTCTTTACGAAGGTGCCACAAGACGGTGGCACGTTCACGATAAACTTAGGCATCTTTATCGTTCTTATTCAGTTGAATGTCATTGGACGAATGATCGGCTGACTCTTCAACATTACGTTGCCCTACAAGCCATTCAATTTGCGCGGGCTTACGATTGCTCACACTCCTGAAATCCGTTAGCCAGACCTTTGCGTTTTCTATTTTTAACAAGCGCGATTCGTCGGCTTCCGTTCCCGCCATAACTTTTAATTGCTGAATCAACGATTCAACACTGACTTCCTGGCGGGCAAGGATGAGAGCAAATGCAGCTTCGCCAATAATGACATTCGCTTTTTCTTTATCAGAAAAAAACATAATTACCTCCGAAGCTATTTATTATTCTTTACCGTAACATTTCATTTTAGCAGAGTACAAATGCATTTTTGTTAATCTGTTTTCAGGAGTGATTATTTAATTAATAGGTATTATTAATCAACGTTACCGGTAGTCTCATGCTATGCGTTTGCATGGGGTTAATACGATGAAGGGAATGGTAGCGCTATTATTATTCATAAAATGCCTTTTAATCACTCAACATTTTTTACTGCTTCAGATTAAAAAATCTGCTTGATCGCAAAAAAAAGCATCAGCATTTCACGCTTAATAATTCACTTAACTCAAATTGAATTCTGTCTAAAAAATCTGTGCGATTACCTGCTGATATTTCATCCTTTTTGCTGCGTAAATGACCGCGTTTCAATCTTCACGGACTGCGCCAAAAAATTAAATTCCTTTCTCTGTCAGTCCCTTTACAAAAAAGCCCATGACTTAACTTGCCTGAATCCCCCGTTACCCATTACTGTAAATATATACAGTTATTTGATTTGAGGAGGAAAATGTTATGGAGTTCATTAAACCTGCGGAGATCCGCGCCGTTATGCAATTGCCGCTTTATATTGAGCGTGTACCTTGTGGCTTTCCCTCGCCCGCTCAGGATTATGTCGAGCAGCGACTGGATCTTAATGAGCTGCTGGTTCAGCGGCCCAGCGCCACCTATTTTATTCGCGTGAGCGGTGACTCCATGATTGAAGCCGGTATCAGTGACGGCGATATGTTGGTCGTCGACAGCGCCATGAAAGCCGAGCACGGAAATATTGTCGTCGCTGCAATAGAAGGCGAATTCACCGTAAAACGCCTCCAGCTGCGCCCCTTTATTCAACTTATCCCCATGAACAGTGCTTACTCACCCATTAATATCAACAGCGAAGAAGGGCTGGAGATTTTTGGTGTAGTAACGTTTGTGATTAAATCGACACACTAAATTAAAAGATAACAGATGATCGAATTGAAGAGGTTTTACCGCGTAGAACGGCTTTATTCCTCTTTATCTGTTATTTGAGTTCAATCAGATATACCGCATGGGAAAAAACAAAGCGCGCGGCATAACCACCCGTTACGCTTTGTTTTTCTGCGCTTTTCCTACCTTTCTAAAGCCCTCTCGCTGGCGAGAAGTGAAATATTTTCCTATCTTTTATAATCCATGAAATAAATATTTCGCTCAGCGCATTACTCCGCAGCCTTATTTCTGACGCGGTATACATCGTGCTATGCAAACGGAGGAAGCATGACCCATAAGCGCAAAGCCTCATACGCCCAGACAGGGCCGGGGACGCCCACTGGACAACCTTTACCGGTTCCAGCCCACTTTGGACAACCCGCAAAGATAGATGTAGGTAGCGTGGAGCATGAAAAAGTAAGCTTCGAGAACTGGAAAGGGCAAGCCGATCGTCCCGAGCCTGAACCGCCAGTGGTGCTGCCGCCGGAAAAACGTCTTGGCATTGCTATCGTTGGGCTTGGGCGTTTAACGCTGAATCAAATTTTGCCTGCTCTTCGCCAAAGCCAATATGCCCGCCCGGTAGCGTTGGTTTCTGGTCGACGTGACAAAGCGCAAGTGGTTGCGGCGCAATACGGTATCGATGCAGATGCTATTTATAGCTACGACGAAATGGCGCGCATGGCGGAGAACAAAGCCATTGATGCGGTCTATATCGTGACGCCAAATGGCCTGCATCGCGATCATGCGGTAGCTGCGGCGAAAGCGGGCAAGCATGTGCTGTGTGAAAAGCCGATGGCAAACACGTCTGAGGAGGCGCGTGAAATGATCGCCGCCTGTAATGAGGCGGGTGTCAAACTGATGATCGCTTATCGTTGCCAATATGACGTGTTCAATCTCGAAGCGGCGCGGCTGACGCAATCCGGTGAGCTGGGCCGACCACGCTTTATTCAGGCTATTACCACTCAGGTGCAAGGCCCGGGCGAGCAATGGCGTATGCGTGCCGCATTAGCAGGTGGCGGGGCATTACCAGATATCGGTTTATATTGCCTGAACGGTGTTCGTACCATGCTGGCCGAGGATCCCATTGAGGTCTATGCGCAAATCATTAATCCAGAGCAGGATGTGCGCTACCAGGAAGTCGAAGAGTCGGTCACTTTTACGCTGCGTTTTCCGTCGGGCGTTATTGCTCACTGTATCACCAGCTACGGTGCGCATGAATGCAAGGATATGAACATCCGGTTAGAGAAAGGTTGGGTGTCGTTGGAAAATGCTTATGCTTATCAAGGCCAGCGCTTGTATGTCGCGCAGCGGCGCGGTGATGCTGAGCAGGTAAATGAAATCCGGCTTTCGCCCCAAGATCAGTTCACGCTTGAAATTGATCACTTCGCTTGCGGCATATTGCACAATCGGCCTTTCCATTCGCCGGGCGAAGAGGGGTTGCAGGATCACCTGCTGATGGAAGCAATTTATCGTTCTGCACGGGAAGGATTGCCAGTGAGGATAGATTATCCTTCTGAACATTCGCCACTGGCTGTAACGCAACGTTAAATCAGACAGAAAGCCGGGCATACCCCTTAGACGCGGGTTATGTCAGGTTTTACTCGCTCATCCGCGAAGGGGTTCACGGGCTAATTAACGCTTATAGATACATGTCATTATTAATCAAGAAAATAATAACGCGGTTAAATCTATTCCCCATGCTTATAAAATTTTTTATGTAAAGTGTTTAATAAAGAGAGGCGTTAATAGATTTTACAATTGTAAATTTGCGTCAATGAAGTTAAGTGTGTGTAATTCAAGTAGATAGGTCATTTTTTCAATTAAACCGGTGCTGTATAAATCCACGCACAGTTAATGTGCTAAAACACCCGGTATCCGCCATCATGACGTTATCTAAAAGAGTCAAATTCTTATTCTGTCTGTCGTTTGTTACTTTGGCGGGGTGCTCATCTCATTCTGCTACTGGCCATAAAAATCTGCCTGCGGATACAACTGATACCTATAGCCGTTCTGATCAGCAACCTGATCTGATTCCCGTCGTCGCAGCACTGCATGACCAAATGCATTCCTGGCAAGGCACACCTTATCATTGGGGTGGAACCACGTTAACCGGGGTTGATTGCTCAGGTTTTGTCTGGCGAACGCTGAAAGACCGTTTCAATCTTCCCATGGATCGCGTGACGACCACCCAGCTTATTCAAATGGGAAAACGTGTCGATGCCGAGCATCTTCAACCGGGGGATTTAGTCTTTTTCCGCATTAACCATGAAATGCATGTTGGCTTCTATGACACTGACCACCAATTCTTACACGCCTCTTCCAGTAAAGGCGTTATGCGCTCTTCGCTCCACAATCCTTACTGGAAACGCGTTTTTTATCAGGCAAGGCGTTTACCAAAAGAATATAACGCTGAAATAACCTTTAATGCTGAACCGAACGCAGTCACCTTGGCGAAAAACTAATTGTGCTGTTTATTCTGGCGCGAAGACGTGACCTGAGATGCGTAAAAATTAACGTTTCTCAGGCCATTGTCCGAGAAAGGACTCAGTCTAAATCTTTGCCGTTACTGGCAATCACTTTTTTATACCACCAAAATGATTTTTTACGGGTGCGCAGCAACGTTCCGTTTCCGTGATCATCGCGATCAACGTGGACAAATCCGTAGCGTTTACTCATCTCTCCGGTTGATGCTGCAACCAAATCGATGCAACCCCACGTGGTATAACCCATTACCGGAATACCGTCGGCAATCGCGTCTGCCATGGCGCGAATGTGCTCGCGTAAATAGCTGATGCGATAGTCGTCAACGATCTCGCCATCGGCATTAAATTCATCACGCGCGCCAAGACCATTCTCCACCAGAAACAGCGGTTTTTGATAACGGTCATACATCATGTTCATGGTAATACGCAGGCCCAACGGATCGATTCCCCAGCCCCAGTCGCTGCGCTTGATATGCGGGTTGGTTAATGACTTCACCACATTGGCGGCGCTGCTGTTGTTCTCATTCATATCTGCCGACGCGCAGCGTGACGCGTAGTAGCTGAATGAAACAAAATCGACGGTATTTTTCAGGATTTCAGCATCTTCATCCGCCATGACAATCTTGACATCTTTTTCGCGGAACACCCGTGCGGAATAAGAGGGGTAAGCACCTCGAGCCTGCACATCAATAAAGAACAGATTTTCACGATCTTTTTCTAATGCTGCCCACACGTCTTCGGGTTTGCTTGACCAAGGGTAGAAATTCCCGCCTGCTAGCATGCAGCCAACCTGATTTTCAGGATTGATTTCATGCGCAATACGGGTTACTTGTGCGCTGGCCACCAGTTCATGATGCGCCGCCTGATATTTCACCTGCTCTGGATTTTCACCCTCTTCAAAAACCAAGCCTGCACCAGAAAAGGGACTGTGCAGCAGAATGTTAATCTCATTAAAGGTTAACCAGTATTTCACCAGGCCATCAAATGCTTCAAAGCAGGTACGTGCATAGCGCGCAAAAAAGTCGATCATTTTGCGATTACGCCATGAACCATATTCGGTGACCAAATGCATGGGAACGTCAAAATGGCACAGCGTCACCAGCGGTTCGATGCCATATTGACGGCAGGTTTCAAACAGATCGCGATAAAACGCAATACCTTGCGGATTAGGCGTTGACTCATCCCCATTGGGGTAAATGCGGCTCCAGGCAATTGAGGTGCGAAAAACGGTGAATCCCATCTCAGCCATTAAGGCAATATCGTCGTGATAGCGATGATAAAAATCGATCGCCTCATGGCTTGGATAGAACTCATCCTGATGCAGGGTAAATCGCTTTTCCAGACCCAGCTTGACCTTCATGCGGTTGGATCCATGTGGGATCATGTCTACTGTAGTCAGTCCTTTACCACCTTCAAGATAACCGCCTTCTGACTGATTAGCGGCTAATGCGCCACCCCATAAAAAACCTTCAGGAAATGTCGATTCAGACATAAAAAACCTCAGTATCTGGCAACGATCGCCAGTCAATTAGCATTAACAGTTTTAACGGTGTCAGCGGAAAGAGGACTCGCTGATGTCGGCGCTGCTTCACTTTCCGGGATGTCTTCAAACCCTAAAATGAGCGTGAGAATAAAGGAGAGCACCACGGAAAGCACCATCACGGCAGCGACCCAGACGATGCTCATAGGGTTGGAGGGATCGAAAAATTGTACGCTGGTAAACAGGCCGGGAGAGGCCATCGAATGGCTGGCGAGCCCACCAATACCAGCAACCGCGCCGCAAATAAATCCACTGATTAAGCAGGCGATCAAAGGGCGCTTTAAGCGCACCGCCACGCCATACAGCGCTGGCTCAGAAATCCCGGCAATAATCGCCGAAGCCGCTGCGGCCAAGGCAGTTTGACGCAATTCACGATTTTTAGTCCTGAAAGCGACCGCCAAAGATGAGCCACCAAGTGACAAATTGGCACCAATTTCAGAAGGCATAACCATGCCTTCTTTACCGGTCTCTGCGATGGTTTGAATGATGGTTGGGGTAAAAACACGATGCATGCCGGTCATCACCAACAATGGCCATATTGCACCCATAATAGCGACAGAAAGCCAGCCCAGATAACCGTGAACGGTGTAGACGATTGCCGAAATGCCGCTACCAATCCAGATGCCCAGCGGCCCGATGAAGACAATCGCAATCGGGGCAGCGATCAACACAATCAGCATGGGTTTGAGGAAGTTTTTGGTTACCGCCGGCGTGATGTGATCAACGCCTCTTTCAATGTGAGACAAAATCCAGGTCATCACCAGCGCGGGGATCACGGTGTAAGTATATTTCACTGCTGTCACTGGAATAGCGGCAAATTCGACAACCTGTCCTTGTGCCGCTTTCGCCATCAGGTCAACAAAATTGGGATGAACCAGCACGCCAGCAATCGCAATGGCCAGCGACATGTTGGTTTTGAATTTAAGCGCAGCAGAAGCAGCCACCATCACCGGCAAGAAGAAAAATGCGCCATCGCCAATAACATTCAAAATGATCAGCGTTGAGGAGCCTTTTTCAAAAACACCGGCCATATCCAGGATCATGGCCAGCAGTTTTACCATGGAGCCGCCGATAATGGCGGGGATCAACGGTGACATTGTTCCGACGAGTGCATCAAGAATGCCTGCGCCTATCCCTTTCAAGGTTATTTTACGGGGTGCGGTTGAAGACGGTGCGGCATTCGGCGTCCCCAGTTTTAATACTTCCTGATAAGCCTTCGACACGTTGTTGCCAATGATAACCTGGCACTGCGTGTCGTTGTGAACCACGCCCATGACGCCATCAATAGATTTCAGTGTCGGGCTGTTGATCAACGAGGGGTCTTTCACCACAAATCTCAGGCGAGTCATACAGTGCGTGACCGCCTCAATATTATTCAGGCCACCTAGCGCATCAACGATAGCGTGTGAGACCTCAGCGTAGTTCTTCGGCATAGGTTTTATCTCTGTAGAGAAATCGGTAAGTGTTCTGACCGGTGTGTTACATCAACGATGCCAATGTCATTTGAATAATTCAGCGCTTTTTCAGCCTGGGCATCGCTTATGAAACCTCTGTAGGAAACCGGTTTCATAAAATCATGAAGATGTTTATCGATATGAACAAGAGATAAAATTTGTGAATTTTTCATTATGTGACGATGATCAACCTGAAGGATCACCGGGGCATGCAGTACAAATTGGAAAATATTTCAAAACAAAGAGTGACTTAGGTAGACTGCCAAAAAGAGGGCGATTCAGACGGCGCAATGATGGCAACAATACTTGAAGTGGCTAAAAAAGCCGGTGTTTCAAAAGCGACAGTTTCCCGCGTTCTGTCTGGAAACGGCTACGTCAGTCAGGAAAAGCGTGAGCACGTGCTGCAGGCCATTGCGGAAACAGGCTATCGTCCTAATTTACTGGCGCGTAATCTTGCGATAAAAAGCACGCAAACTATCGGGCTGGTGGTCACTAACACCTTGTATAGCGGCAATATCTTCAGCGAGTTGATGCTTCACTCAGCCCGCATGATGGAAGAACAAGGCCGTCAACTGATACTCGCCGATGGCAAACATACGGCTGAAGATGAAAGGGCAGCAATTCAGTTTTTACTGGATCTTCGCTGCGACGGCATCATTATCTATCCGCGTTTTCTCTCTATTGCTGAGATGGATGAGATCATTTCGCTCCACAAACAGCCCATCCTGGTCATCAACCGGCGATTGAGACGCAACGACAGTTACTGCATTTTTTCTGATCAAAAATTAACCAGCGCGGCGGCGGTAAAACATCTCATTAAATTAGGCCATCGCGATATCGCGTTTATTACCGGCTCACTCGATTCCCCAACTGGAATGGAACGCCTTTCAGGTTATAAATCTGCACTGGCTGAACAGGATATTGAGATAAATAACGCGCATATTGTGGAAGGAAAATGGACGGCGCAAAGCGGCGTGGATGCGGTTGATATATTGCTTAAGCGAGGCCAGACATTTAGCGCGCTTGTTGCCAGCAATGATGAGATGGCCGTCGGGGCTCTAAAGAGGCTGGCTGAATGCCATATTTCGGTGCCTTCTGCTGTGTCGGTGATTGGCTTTGATGACATTCCACTGGCGCCCTACACGATTCCTTCCCTCTCTAGCATGAAAATGCCCGTCACTGAAATGATCAAAGAGACAATCAATCGCCTGCTTTCCATGTTGGATGGTGGAGAATTTGAACAACAAAAAGTGTTTACGGCCAGCCTGATCGCGCGTGATTCTATTACGACGGGTCCTTATTTCCATCCTTAGAAAATTGTCGATCAAATAGCGTCTGGCGGTAATCCACCTTTATTACGCGGTTGTCTATCCATCAAAGAAATCCCCTTTTATTCTGTTTTAGTGAAAGAGATTTGTTCATTATCTCGCCAGGCTCAACTCCTTTTTAATTAAAAAAGCCTGTCACCAAGCGTTATGCCTCAGAGTGGGCCCGGATGATGCCGCTTCCGCATAAAAGCACCCGAGATGTCATGCCGTTTAGCATGGTTTTGAAAAATTAGTCGAAAAAAGCATGAATAATGAGCAAGTTGTTCATTAAGGCCAGATTAGACTTGATCAATTCTCTGCATCAGCAATACTGTATGGATATACAGTTTATCGGTAACGCTACGATGAAAAGCTTGCTGAGTCATCAATTAATTAAAAACAGTCCGCTTTTTATCACGTCAGGTGATGTGTTCACGCTGATTTGCCGATGCTTTCATTCCCTGGGCTACTATGTTTGCATTAGTCGACGTTAATAATTTTTATACCTCATGTGAAACCGTATTCAGGCCCGACCTGCGGGGAAAGCCGGTTGTCGTGGTTTCAAATAACGATGGCTGCATTATTTCGCGTTCAGCGGAAGCGAAAAAAATGGGCATAAAAATGGGTGCGCCGTATTTCAAAATCAGAGATGAATTACTTCATCATAAGGTAAAAGTATTTAGCTCAAATTATGCCTTGTATGCTGATATGTCTCATCGTGTAATGAGCACGCTGGAAGAGATGGCACCCGCAGTAGAGTTTTATTCAATTGATGAAGCTTTTATGAGTATGGCGGGCATCCGTAATTGTCGCGTGCTGGAGGAATTTGGCTACGAGATTCAGCAGCGTATCTGGCGAGAGACACATTTGCGCGTGGGCATCGGCATTGCACCAACCAAAACCCTGGCGAAGCTGGCAAATTACGCGGCAAAGAAATGGACTAAAACCCGCGGCGTGCTTGACCTCTCCAATAGTGAACGACAGAAAAAATTGATGGCGCTGGTGCCGGTTGAAGAGGTGTGGGGCGTCGGACGACGTATCAGCAAAAAGCTCAACGCTATGGGCATTATTACCGCCAAAGATCTTTCCGAACAAAGTACCTGGATCATCAGAAAACACTTCAACGTGGTATTGGAGCGCACCGTGCGCGAATTACGCGGCGAGCCCTGTCTGGAACTGGACGAATATTCCCCCAGCAAGCAACAAATCATGTGCAGCCGCTCTTTTGGTTATCGCATCACTGAATATGAAGAAATGCATCAGGCGATTTGCACCTATGCTGAACGTGCCGCAGAAAAGTTACGTCAGCAAAGGCAGCACTGTCGTTTGATCAGCGTGTTTATTCGCACCAGTCCCCATGCGGAAGGCGAAGTGTTCTATACAAATCAGGTAAGCGGTAACCTGCCAATTCCTTCAAATGATACGCGCGATATTATTCGCGTCGCCGTTCGTGCACTTGATGCGATGTGGAAAGAGGGTCATCGCTACATGAAAGCGGGGGTTATTCTCAGCGACTTTTTCAGTCAGGGCGTTGCCCAGCTTAACCTTTTTGATGAATTCCAGCCGCAGGCCAACAGCGCAGCGTTGATGCAGGTTATGGATCAGATCAATGAAAAAGAGCGCGGCCGTATTGGGTTTGCTGGACAGGGAACAGTGAAGTCATGGGCGATGAAACGCGAAATGCTTTCTCCGGCGTACACCACCCGTTTCTCAGATTTGCCGGTGGCAAAGTAGTCAACGGAAAACGGGATTGTTTAAACGTATCCGCTTTCTTACACACACATTAATCATCGAAAAGAGGGGGTGTTTCTCTTTTAATGATATTACAGCGATGTGTCCCATGTTGGTTTTCCAGAGAATGCGGCAGCCAAAAAGTCTATTAATACCCGGGATTTATGCGCCAGATATTTGGCTGGAGGATAGACGGCGTAAAGCCCCATTGGCGGCGCTTCAAAAGCGGTGAGGACAGACTGAATCTCGCCTCTTTTAAGGGCTTCGCTCACGACGAAAGTGGGGAGACGAGAGATTCCCAGCCCGGCAATAGCTGCATTCAGACACACTTCAGCATTGGATAATTTCATTCTACCTTGTACTGGCTGCGTAGAGATGCCCTGATTTTCATCCCTGAATGGCCACTGATACGGATCGCGAAAGTTAGTATCTACAATGCAGTCATGCTCAATAAGTTGTTGCCAATGCATCGGTACTCCCCTGCGTGAAAGGTATTCTTGAGAGGCAACCAGAACAATGCGGATATCGCTGAGCTTTCTGGCGATCAGATTACTGTCTTCCAGATTGCCAATGCGTAATGCCAGATCAAAACCTTCATCAACCACATTCACTGCGCGATCGGCAAAATGAACATCCAGCTCAATATCAGGATACTGACGCGCAAATTCGATCAAAAGATGCGGTAATTTCAATGTTCCAAAAGTGACGGGGGCAGAAATTCGCAATGTACCTGAGGGCGAATTTGACGTATTACGCACGGAATCATTGAGTGCATCATAGTCGGCGATAAGCTGCCTAATTTGTTCATAATAGGCACGGCCCACTTCGGTGGGCGTCAAAGAACGGGTGCTGCGTCGGAGTAAATTCACGCCAAGTTCACGCTCAAGACGAGAAATAAGTTTTGATGCCTGTCCGTGGCTGGTATTCAAACGCTGGGCAGCGGCGGTAAAACTCCCTGTTTCCATGACGGCAATGAACATGCGATCACACTCAATTCTTTCCATATATCCTCATTGAACACGTTAAATCTCACTAACCTCACGGCTAACCGAAGCTGTAGTAAAACCGATCCTACATGCAACAGCCTTTCGCTCTAATTTAATCGGAAGGTTGATGGCGAGCAGAACAAACAATAACGTTTTTTCTGTGAGCATATTTCACTTCGCATTGAAAGGAGCAGTGGCTGAGTGCGTTGCCACTGCTTTAATGAGAAATTTACATCAAATCGGATTACAACAGTGAGAAAGGATACTCAACAAAGACACGAACTTCATTACCGCCGATATTGTAATCGGCTGCATCTGACGAAACGCGTAGAATCGAATAACGCAATTTCAGTTTTAAATCTTTAGCGAATCCATCCTGAACTTTGTATTGGATCTGGTTAAAGAATTCATGCTCATGTCCATTGCTGGATGCCGAGGTTTTGATATTGTCACCGCGGACATACGCTGCATCATAGCTCAACCCAGAAACACCTAATCCCGCCAGATCAACCGAGTAAGCGACCTGCCAGGATCGTTCATCTTCACCATTGAAATCTGACCAATAGGAGTTCGCCAGCCAAATGGTATTGCCGCCATCGCCAGTGCCGCCCTGATTGCGATACCCACCATAATGGTATCCCGTGCTGCCACTGCTCTGCTGATAAGCCAGTTTAAACGTGTGAATATCCCACACGTAACTTGCCGCCAGGCTCCAGATGGAATTACTGCGCCCGGTATTTTGGCTGTCTGCATAAGAGTGATCGAGACGTGAGTTATAACCATTGAAATCGAATATTAGTGCCTGGTTAGCCACTAAAGGCTGGCGATAATTCAGATTCAGATATTGCTTGTTCAGAACATCCTGAACGTGCGAAGCGTAAAACCCACCGCTGAACTGATCGTTAAACTGATAGTGGGCGCCAGCAAAAGCCAGGCTACTGAGGCCGGTATCATGGCTGTCATCACTTTTCTGTTGTTCATCGGTAAAGTAACCCGCGCTGACATCCAGGCCTTCGATCTCCTGAGAGTCGAGCATAAAACCGGTATAGGTTTCGGCCAGCAGGCGGGAATCATCGCTGTTCAAAATGGGCAGAGCAGGGCGCTGTGTCCCGTAGCTCAGCACGGTATTTGAGAAGCGCATCTTCGCAGTAGCACCGAATTTAGCGAGGTCGGATTTTGCTTTTCCATCTTGGTCCTGAGCAAAAAAGTCGATGCCGCCAGCACCACTACGACCGCGTCCGCCATCCAAACGCACAGCATATTGAGCAATACCATCAACACCAAATCCTACCGGGCCTTGCGTAAAACCGGATGAATAGGTAGCAATAACGGCTTGGCCCCATTCCGCACGATCGCGTACGCCTTCATCTTTATAATCGCGCTTGATATAAGCGTTGCGAAGTAATACATCAAGATGGCTGTCTTCGATGAATCCATTATTTTGCTGCTCAGTACTGGCAAAGGCCGAATTCGCGCTGAGTGTCACGAATATGGCTAACGGCAAAGATTTGTTCACGTTCAATTACCCTGTCTATTTTATTTTATTCAGTAGATACCCTTTTCTCAGGCAGAGCAGACGCCTGAGGGCGAGCAATTTATCACTGTTTCAAAAAAGAGCAGGGAAAAGCTTTTATCGAATAGTGCGGATTCTGATTATAAATGTCAGGTGGGATAAATAATAAGCAATGACATAACTCACGCGCTGGTGGTAAGCGTGGTGCCTGAATATCCAGACACCACGGCAGTAAACTAAAAGGATTAAAGGACTTCGGTAAACAGTGCGAACATAGATTTAAATGCGCGACGTGAAACGTCAGCATTATATTGGGAAACGCCTTCAACATTCGCCGTTGGATCGGTGAACGAGTGCACCGCACCTGCATAACTGATTAATTGCCAGTCAATATTCTTAGTCGTCATTTCATGAGAAAACGCGGCAAGCTGCTCTCTCGGCACGAGTGGATCGGCAGCACCGTCCAGGACTAATACGGCGCTTTTGAGTTCTTTATCTTCATATAAGCCACTGGTATCCAGCGTACCGTGGAAAGAAACAGCAGCCTTAATATCAGCACCGCTACGCGCTAATTCAAGTGCACAATGGCCACCGAAGCAAAAACCGATAGCGGCAATTTTACTGGCTGAAACTGCCACTTCTTTTTGATTTACCAAGGCAACCAGCGCGGCATTCATGCGTTCAACTTCAGCGGGAGTATCTTTCACTTCCATCATATATTTACCTGCGTCATCACCTGATGCAGGTCGCTTCCCCTGACCATAGAGGTCAGCAATCAAAACCACATAGCCCTCGGCGGCTATTTTTTCTGCCTGCTCAATGGCAGTGGATGTCACACCCATCCAGTTTGGTGCCATGACCACACCGGGGCGCGGAGAGGAATTGTTATCGGTATAAACCAGTTTGCCTTCGAAACTGTCTTGGCCGACACGATAAACACAGCTGGAAGTAATCACAGTAGACATAAGTTCTCTTAAGTGAAAAGTAATGGGATGAGGGGACGAATGTTTTACATTGACTAAATAGACTCTGTTTATCAACCGAAGAAAAGTACCAGCGCAGGGAATGCTAAAAGATGGCGTTGTTCAGTTGAGTACGAATAATAAACAAAACGGGGATGCTACAGTAAACAGCTTGGTTTAATTGATGGTTGTGATAACAAAGTCAAAGCTGCCGGAGAAAACTCTGCACGTAACAGAAAGAAAAGAGTAGATTCCTTTATTAATGTAAGAGTATTGAAATTTCGTAACTGAAACTTATTAAAAAATAGGCTATGCAAATGAGGGGAGGTTTAAAGTGGTGTAAAAAAACACATTGTCTCGGCAATAAAAATAAGACAATGTGCTGTTGAGCAGTTAATGAATGCCTTTGATGTCGATGAATAATTAAACGTCACGGGTTAGCCATAAGCGACTTTTTCATTGAGGGTATACAGCGTCGCCGTCGCGGCTAGCAGATACTGCTCATCTTTACCTTGTTTGTGAGATTCGACTTCGGTGATGTGATATCCCACGGCACCCGCATCCAGGGCTTTATGTAACAAGGCGTCATTTAATTCCTCCATGGATGTCGCCCAACTTACCGATGTGACTCCCATAGGCTGAATGGAGTTTTTTTCACGAAAAGATAACCCTGAACGGATAAATACGGGTTTAACGGTCGGATGGGAAAATATAGATAAAACATCCTGAACTAATGCTTTCATTATCGAACTCCTCAGAAAACGGAAGGTAAAGCCGGCCATTAGGAAAGCGTAAACACGATTGATTGTTAGACGTTGTTGCACTGTTAGCGCTGATCAACTTCGACAACGTTGATAATCACGAACCTTGTTAACAAGTTGTGATGGATGTTATCAAATACCCTTTTGTGTTATCTGTTTTAGCTTTTGCTGCTAATTAATTGCTTATGAAAACTTCAGCCACATTTGAATTAATGTTTCAGGAGAATATTTTCATCTGTTTACAAGTCGGGGGTTTCAGAAACAGTTACAGAGAGGATTAAATACGCGGATGAGGTGATGAGTGGAACCAGCGAAACAACGAAAATGTCAGTGAGGCCGCGCTGGTTTGGAAGGGCCAGTTCAGTAGATTATCAGCTGATTTGTGGCTGAAGTTGATATACCCAAGCCGTAACCTGTTGATCTGCTGCTGTTGTGACACTCACTTCAACGCGATCATAACCCTCTTCGAATTCATCCAGCATCGGCCAATGCGGCTCAAGCTTGTCAGAGAAAAAAAGGTAACCATTGACGCGTTGGCCGTTCTTATCCAGCACAACGCCTGGGAAGTCTGCTGCTGCTCCCCAGCCCCGCTCATAAAAGGTCCCCGTTACATAACCTTGTTGCCATTCACCGCCAATATTTTCCAGAATATGTGCATTAGAGCGGCCCGGACATAATGTGCCGTAGACAAATAATTTCTTCATTTTCCTTCAAGCATTCCCTAAATAAAAAAATAAAACTCACGTTGGCGTTGTCCGGTAACGCTATCAGACTCATCACCGGGTCAAAAAATATGCCAAATTATTTTAATCAGTGCAAAGCGTTCCCGGCATAAATCGATACACAGCAAACCGAGATAAAAGGGGGATATAACCTGCGCGTTATCTCATTACAGCGCGCGCTAAAGGCGCCCAAGCGTGGGTCAATCGGCTTAACCGTGGTTATGAGTTTGAGTTTTCGTCGGTAATAACGCTTCTTGATCACATGCATGCAGACGACATTAGCGTGATTATCGGTACACCCACCTATGCCGTGCCTGCCTGGCTGGCTGGCAAAACGTTATCCAGAAGTGATGACGCCACCGCAGGGCCAGAATAAATATGGGCCAAGACAAAAAAGGGATATCGCTAGCCCGGTTTATCGCTATTACGCTGAACGTATTATTCGTCAGGTGTGGCAGGTCGAGTTGGTGAAACAGTATCGTTTAGTGTCGCAATTTATCACTCACAACTTCGATTTTGTCTGGCGCAACGGGTCATTTGGCCTGCGCGCTGAAGTTGACCACGTCACCACGTCACGCCTGCTGGATGTGACCGGTGTAAATGTCTATCAGCCCGGGCAATCACGCCTTACTGGCGCGGAAATCGCGTAGCGCTAGCAATGAACGCTGTCGAAAAGGTGATTCTGGAGTGCTTTCGCGCTCAGCCAGACTTTCGGCAACCCAGAATCGATCCGCGTATTAAAAAACTCTGTCAGTTTCTTAATGAGCACATGACGCAAGAAACCCATATCGACCAGTTGGCTCGACTCGCCTGCCTTTCACCTTCGCGTTTAGCGCACCTGTTTAAGAAAGAGACGGGCCAAACGATATCGGCCTGGCGCGAAAAACAGCGTGTCGCCCGTGCCTGCGAGCTGCTGCAAAAAACCAACTTTGCGATAACGCAGGTCGCCCTGACCGTGGGCTATAACGATCCGCTCTATTTCTCGCGCATATTCCGCCACCACATGGGCGTTAGCCCACGCGAGTATCGGAAAAAACAGGAGAAATGTAGCCGTGCTTAGGGGTTCTGTTAATGCGATGTGAAATGAGATGAAAGGAAGCTTATATTATTTAATAATCCCAATTAAAAATTATATCGATATCAAGAATAAAAAACGGCTCATTTATTTTTTATGATAAGACTTATTTTGATTCGGATAGAGAATACTAATCATATGGCTGAATATATCTAATCCCAACGCGCCAGATTTGCGAAAAATGCGACATTGATCACATTAAGCTTGAATGAAGGAAGCTCGCGCCATTACCATTGCGCGCTTTCTTATTTCAGGTTTCAGGGTTGATTAATTATGTCTGACTTGCAAACGGTGTCCCGTAAAGTTGCATGGCTGCGTGTTTTAACACTTGCCGTTGCAGCATTCATTTTTAACACCACAGAATATATTCCTGTTGGGCTTTTATCCGATATTGGATTGAGCTTTGGCATGGAGAGTGCGAAGGCAGGCGTCATGCTGACAATTTATGCCTGGATAGTGGCGCTTATGTCGCTGCCACTCATGTTGATGACCAGCAAAATTGATCGGCGCGTGCTGCTGCTGAGCCTGTTCAGTTTGTTTGCGGGCAGCCATCTGCTCTCATTTTTCGCCTGGAATTTTGACGTTTTGCTGGTGAGCCGCGCTGGCGTGGCGCTTGCACATGCGCTGTTCTGGTCCATTACAGCTTCGCTGGCTATTCGCCTTGCTCCTGCAGGGAAGCGCGCTCAGGCGTTGGGTTTATTGGCAACGGCAACGGCGTTGGCATCCGTGCTGGGCTTGCCACTTGGCCGTATCATTGGGCAAAGTTTTGGCTGGCGCGTCACCTTTTTAGTTATTGGTGTTGCCGCCATGATTCTGTTGGCGATGATTATCAAAATTATGCCGCGTGTCACCTCTGAACAGAGTGGATCACTGAAAAGCCTGCCGGGATTACTGACGAATCCAGCGCTGTTAAGCCTGTATGCGTTGGCGGTCATCGTTGTGACGGCGCATTTCAGCGCGTTTACCTATATCGAGCCGTTTGTGCAACAAGTGGCAGGAATGAGCCATAACTTCGCCACTCTGCTGCTGCTTATCTTCGGTGTGGCTGGGATCAGTGGCAGCATTATTTTCAGCAAATATGGTGAAAAACATCTGTCGAACCTGCTGATTGGCGCGATAGCTCTACTCACCCTGTGTTTGATGACAATGGTAAGCGTTGCCCACAGCATGAGCGGTTTGATCGCTATCTGTGCGCTTTGGGGCATTGCATTCATGATCATCGGTATGGGAATGCAGATGAAAGTATTGACGCTGGCCCCAGAAGCCACCGACATCGGTATGGCAATGTTCTCAGGTATTTTCAACATTGGTATTGGCTTAGGTGCGCTGGTTGGTCAAACCGTCAGCATTGATCTTTCACTCTCCTCAGTGGGTTATGTTGGGGCGCTGTTTGGCTTGTCAGCGATGTTGATTGCAATAGTCGCATTCAAAAAATGGCCTGGCAGGGCGCGTCAGCAAGAACAAGATTTGGTCGCGTAATCGTGTTGAAGAGAGCCGGTAATTCTGCAAAGAATACCGGCTTATTTAATTAAAATAACCTTCGCGGCCTGTAATATACGTTAGTTACTTTTTAGCTTTTATTAGTTATAAAACTTTCCTGCTTTACGCGTTTAATTCCCAAATTAAATCCCTTTCAGCGCTGTTATTATTGACTAAATACACGATTTAATTTGTCCCAGAATGGCAAGGGGCGGCCTTGTTTTTAGCACGCAGGGTTTATGTATTAAAAAACGTGTTGATGAGGGCGAACGGAATCTTCTCTCTGTTCACCCATACATTACACCTAAAACAGGGGCAAGGTTACAGCACCCACATTTCAGACGACCTTCTCATTAACCTGAATAACCGCCACGTTCTGTTCCTGAAGTTGTGTCAGGAGGGTGGGATGAAGGGCGCTGTCGGTTATCACCCGACGAACCTGAAAACCCGGCGACAGTGGGTAAGGATGGATTTGCCCAAACTTGGAAGAGTCGGTCAGAACGAACGTTTCAACACCCTTCGCCAGCACGGCATCAACGACGTCGCAGCGCAGCATATTACGGCCTGTGAAGCCGGTTTCAGCATGCCAGCCATCAACACCGACAAAGGCTTTATGGAAATGAACCTGCTGTACGCAGTAACGCGTCAGCGGGCCGACCATCGATTCACTGCTTTTCTGCAACATGCCACCCAATACAATCACTTCACAAGCCGCCTCTTTGAGTAAGTGAGCAATGTAGTGGCTGACAGTAATAACGGTAACATCGCGACGATCGGATAATGTGCGTGCCAGCAAAGCATTGGTGCTGCCACCTTCGATAAAAACCGATTCACCTTCGTTGATCAGGCTGGCGGCGTGGCTGGCAATCGCCTGCTTGATGCCGTAACGCGTATTCATGCGCATGCCTACGTCATCGCTGTCCAGCGCAAGGGCCGACCCGTGAACGCGACGAAGAAACTGGTCGCGCTCCAGCATGTTGAGATCCTGACGTACCGTGACTTCAGAAACACCGGTGATCTGCGCCAGCTCACTGACGGCGATACTGCCTCGCGTGTTAACCAATTGAATAATCTGTTGATGACGTGCGTTCATGTCGGCTATTCGCTAGAAAATAAGGGGCACAGTTTAACAGAGAATCCGCGCCGCCTGGCGACGCGGATCGTCATCAGGCTAAGCCCAGCGCACGTTTGCCGTTGAGGTTTAAATCTGCCAGCGTGAAACGATCTTTCCATTCAGCTTCATAATTCTCTGGCGGGAAGTCTCCCGGTGAGCGGCCTTGCTCCAGCGCTTTCGCCACCAAATGTGCATAAGCCAGATTCTTTTCACACAGCGGCGCAGCGGGTATATACATCACATTGCCCCAACCTTGCTGATTTTCCACCGGTGCCACTGAGTGAATGACATCGCAATGCCACCATACGGAATCACCCGCTTCAAGCGCTGGAATGGAACTCAATCCTTTTATCAGATGTGGATGCCATTTCTCACTGATGGGCAGGACTTTGCCCGGCGCAACGCCGCACAGTTCATCATCAGGAACATCAGACAGAAGTGGCCGCAGCAGCACGTATGCCATAGCTTCTGGCACGGGAACCACATGCAGCAAGCCTTGACCTGGAATCATATCGGATAACGCTGTCCAACCCTGGAAAGTACGGAACACCGAGCATTTCGTGGTATCCGGCACATCGTACTCGTTCACTTCGGTACGATAAGCCGCATTCCAGGGATCGTAAGCATCAATATCGCCACTGAAAACAGAGGCAAAAACTTTTTGATAGGCGGGAAGCAACCAGCGTTCCAGCGCACCGGAATCGGTGTGCGCACCTAATCCTTTGGAGGTGGTGCCAGGCAAACGTCGGCGAATGCGATCGGGATAAATAACGCTCACATCGGGATCAAACCATTGTTTGCCCTCGGATTCGAATCTCCATAAGCGATTAAGAAACGACTGAACCTGATTCATCGCATCGCTTTGTCGCGCCTGCATCTGCGCCTGAGACCAGTAAATCGGGTAGATTTCTGGACGTGAAGCATCAAGGCTCCCGAAAAAGTTATCGCCGGGGCCACGATACTGTTTGTCAAAATCATTGGCGTCCAGATAGTCGAGCATCGACTTGTCCCAGGCGAGCGCCTGCTCACGAGAAAACTGCTGTTTCACCACTAAACAGCCGCGCTGTTTGATATGATCGCGGGTTTCATTCGAAACCGTATTGTTTGCGATTTGCTGCAACGTGATGCTCGGCCAGGCACTACCGGTTTTTAATTCATCCGCTTTTGCGTCTTCAATCGACTTTTCAATACGGCTGCAAATCTTGGCAAACAGCGCATCAACGTCGCCAATTTGCTGGCGGAGCTGCTGCTTCAGTTGTCGAATGGCCATTTTGATATCTTGAGGTAAAGGTGTTGCCTGTGATTTTACTGTCATATATCGCTCCGCCAGATACAGGGTTGAGTTTCGAACGTAAGTTTTGTAGTCTTCGTTCGTAATAATAGAGGCGAGATTAACATTAATGCAACGACAAAAAGCGTGAGCGATAACACAGGATTCATTAAGGAACGCTCCTAAACCGCTTCACAAACTCATTATTTGAATTCTCATTAATCCACACAGCGATTAAGCTTTAGGCATCACGTTAACAAGCCGAAAGGACAACACGGCGTCAGCAAAGGGGTGGGCGAAATGGCAGTAAAAATGATTGCAGTTGATATGGATGGTACGTTTTTGGATGAAAACAAGCAGTACAACGTCCAACGGTTTTCGCGCCAATATGCGTTATTGAAAGAGAAGGGCATCCGTTTTGTTGTAGCCAGTGGTAATCAATATTATCAATTGCAGCGCTATTTTCCCGAACTCAAAGATGAAATCGCCTTTGTTGCTGAAAATGGCGCGTGGGTTTCTGACAGCAATGAAGAGATCTTTTGCGGTGAGTTAGCCAAAGAAAAAGTGCATCAGGTGTTAGATATTTTGGCGAAAGAGCCTGAAATCAGCACCGTCGTATGCGGTAAAAAAGGAGCCTATGTGCATTCATCGATATCGGATGACGTCGTTGCCATGTTGACGAATCACTACTATCGACTGGAAAAGCGCGACGATCTTTACGACATTGATGACACCATTTTTAAATTCTCGCTCAATCTTGCCCACGAAGGCGTTGATGCACTGCTGGAACGCCTACATACGCAACTCGGCGAAGTTGAAAACATCATGCATCCCGTTTCCAGCGGCTTTGGTTTTATCGATTTAATTATTCCGGGTTGCCATAAAGCGCACGGTATCGCCTTGCTGCAAGAAAAATGGGGCATCAGCGATTGCGAAGTTCTGGCTATTGGCGATAGCGCGAATGACATCGAGATGTTGCGTCAGGCTTATTTTAGCTTTGCGATGGCAAATGCGGTGGACTCGGTCAGCGCTGTGGCCCGTTACAAAACGGAAAACAATAATGATGAAGGTGCATTGAACGTTATTTCTCGCGTTTTGGCGCGTGAATTCCCATTTGATTAACGGCGTTAACCACACAGCAAAAAGGCCGCAGATGCGGCCCTTTTGCTGTTTAACACTGACAATACATGCCTTTATAACAATCAAAAATAATCTGTGTTGCGTAAGTCGCTGAGCAGATCCGGTCCTGAAGGTAGCCAACCCAACGTTTCTTGCGTCCAGCGACTTGAGGTGGGGTTATTGGCCGCCACAAAGTGTGTCATCCAACTAAGATAATGCGGTGCTTCCTCCAGCGTCACTGACTTTACGGGCAGGTTAAGTCCGGTTCCAATCACTTCTGCTATCTGTTTGAAAGAAATGCCCTGTTCCTGAACAGCATGCAGTGATGTGCCCGCCGCCGCGTGCTCCACCGCCAAACAAAACAGTTTTGCCGCATCGTAGCGGTGAACCGCCGGCCAAAGGTTCTCGCCCTCGTCGATATAGACAACAACACCGTTTTGCTTCGCCAGCGCAATTAGCATCGGGATGAAACCATGATCGCCCGCGCCATGAACGGTTGGCGGTAGCCGCACCAATGCGCTGCGGATCCCGCGTCCGACCAATGCCAGCGCGGCCATATCGGACATCGCGCGCGGGTTGCGTCCCATTTCAGTAGGGCTCTGTTCAGTCGCCAGATGGTTAAGCGGCAATAACATGGTGCCGGATGTCACAATCAAGGGTTTGTTGCTGCCTGCCAGCGCATCGCCTAATCCATTGATCGCCCGTTGATCGACCTCAACAGAATGCTGAAAGCGGCTGAAATCATGTATGAATGCTGTATGGATAACGCCATCAGCCTGTTCAGCGGCTGACTGCAAACTCGCGATATCTTCTAGCGAGCCACGCGTCACTTCGGCACCCAGCGCGTTGAGTTGCTCAGCGGCCGCATCACTGCGGGCTAAACCCACGACGTGATGGCCGCGTTTTAATAACGTGTCGACTACGGCTGAACCGATAAAACCGCTCGCGCCCGTCACAAAAATTCGCATAATCCTGCTCCTCAGGGTTTGGTGTTAACCTATGATAGAGCGTCAATAAAATGCGAAAAGTCGTGACGTTATACCGGTATTGAAACTAACAGGATGCGTGATGAGCGAAGATAACCGATTTGGGAATTTCCTACGTGACCGACGAACTCGTCTGGATGCCGCACAACTGGGTTATTCAATGCAACGTCGTCGCACGCCAGGCTTGCGGCGAGAAGAGGTTGCGATGCGGGCCTGCGTAAGCGCAACCTGGTATACCTGGCTGGAGCAAGGCCGTGGTGGCGCACCCTCGACAGAGGTTTTAGAGCGTCTGGCTCAGGCGCTGGATCTGTCAGCCGCCGAACGCGAACATCTGTTTTTGCTGGCGCAAAATAGATTGCCTGGCGTCGAATATCAGAGTGGTATCTGCGTTTCCCCACAACTTCAACGCGTTTTGGACAGCATGACGATGACGCCGGCATTGGTTAAAACCGCCGAATGGCAGGTCGTTGCCTGGAACCGATCTGCTGCAACACTCTTTGTCGATTACGCCGCATTGCCACCGGAACAGCGCAACGTAATGAAAATGTTGTTTAAAGATGAGGCAAAGAAACGTCTTGCACTGCCTAACTGGGAAGCGGCGGCCCGTCGTTTAGTGGCAAACTTTCGTGCCGATATCACTCGCACCGGTGCCAGTTCGCATGCTCAGGCGCTCATCGAAGAACTCTCATCGCTCAGCCCCACCTTCTCTGAAATGTGGCAATCGCAAGATGTCAGTCATTACGGCGAAGGCTTTAAACAACTTTTCATCGCTGAGGAGGGCTTGATTGATCTTGAATACAGTACTTTTACCGTTGAGGGTAAACCCGGCTTGAGTCTGGTGGTATTCAATCCTGCCAGTGACGTCGATCGTGACAAGCTTGCGCGCCTGATGGCCCGTAAATCAGCTTAATGCTTCGCGGTGCGAGCATTCGCTTCCATTTCATCCAGCGCCGCCTGATTATCAAGCCCCCATTGATACATCACCTCAATGGGCTCGGCGAACGTTTTTCCTAACGGCGTCAAACTGTATTCCACTTTGGGTGGAACCACTTCATACACATAACGCGAAACTAATCCGCGCTGCTCAAGCTCACGTAAGGTTTGAATCAGCATCTTTTTTGAAATGCCCTGCAGGCTTCGCTCAAGCTCGCCGGTACGCGCGCAATTTTTCGGCCAGTGATAGAGCGCATGCAACACCATGGTGCTCCATTTCACTGCGAACAGTTCAAGCAATCTACGCGGTGGCGAATCGGCAAAAAAGCATAATTTCCCTTCGATCCAGGCAGGCATATCCTCTCCTTAATAGACGGTAACTAAAAGGTAACTACTATCAACTTGGGAGCCACATGTCTATAGTGTGTCGCTTTCTTTTCTGCCAAAACGGCAGAGATTCAGGAGGCCACAATGAAAATTAATGCACTGATTGCCGATGATGCATCACAGCCACTAAAAGCGGGTCAAGTTGAACTGCGCGACATGCAAGCTGATGACGTTAAGATTGAAATTCTCTATTGCGGCGTGTGTCATTCTGACTTGCATATGGCCCGTAACGAGTGGGGCGTAAGCCGCTATCCGTTGGTTCCGGGACATGAAATCGTGGGACGCATCGTGGAAACGGGTGAGAGCGTCGCTAACTTCAACACGGGTGACATTGTCGGCGTTGGCGTCATGGTCGATTCTTGCGGCAACTGCCATTTCTGTCAGCAGCAGGAAGAGCAATACTGTGCTGAAGGCTTCACACCAACCTATAACGGTACCGATAAATATACTGGCGGCACGACATTTGGCGGTTATGCACAGCATGTGGTGGCCGATCATCGTTTCGTCGTTTCTATTCCAGATAACTTGCCATTAAACGCGGTTGCGCCGCTGTTGTGCGCGGGCGTTACCGTTTGGTCGCCGCTGCGCCACTTCAATGTAAAAGCCGGTGATCGCGTGGGTGTGATTGGTTTAGGCGGCTTGGGTCATATGGCGGTTAAGCTGGCTAGCGCATTGGGCGCGGAAGTTACCTTGTTCACCACTTCGCCGAACAAAGGTGAAGATGCTCTGCGCTTGGGCGCAAAACGCGTTGTGGTTTCACGTGATGCTGAACAAATGGCAGCGTGCCAAACTTCGCTGGATATCATTTTGGATTGTGTCGCAGCGCCTCACGACCTCGATCCTTATCTCGCCACGCTAAAAACCAATGGTCATCTGGTGTTGGTAGGGATTCCCGATCAGCCGCATCCATCACCCAACGTGACGCCGATGGTCTTTCGTCGCTTAAGCATTACCGGCACCTCGATCGGCAGCATTCGTGAGACGCAGGAGATGTTGGATTTCTGTGGGCAACACAACATTACCGCCGATGTCGAAATGATTAAGGGTGATGAAACTGAAGCTGCGTTTGCACGCATGTTAAAGAGTGATGTGAAATATCGCTTCGTTATTGATATGCAAAAAACCCGCTGGTGATAATTAAAGGCCTGCTGTTATGGCAGGTCATTACCAGACAGTGACATCATCAAATCTTTTTAGTCCATAGTTACAACATCCTTTTACGCGTCCTCGTAACAGGTGAAAACATTGATTTCGGCATACTGTTCCGTCTGGCAGGCTCAATTTGCGGCATCAAGCAAAGTTTCAATCTCTGCTTTGCACTGCATCAACATCGATAAAAGAGAATCATATTTCTCTTCAAAGCGCAGGGCTGGGACAGCAATAGAAAGTGCATATTGTTCGCTGAGATGCGTATTCAATACCACGCCAATGGCGCATACCCCGCGTGCGTGCTCTTCGCGATCGATGGCAAACCCTGCATTGCGTACTGTTTCCAGTTCCGTTAGTAACGCCTGTTTGTGAGTGATTGTACTTTTAGTTCGTGCGTCCAGACCTGATTTAAGGAATGTATCGATATTGGCTGGTGGTTGAGAAGCCCAAAGTGCCTTGCCATGGGCAGAGGAATGGCAAGGAAACGCTGTTCCCAATGGAGAGATCACCCGTAGCTCTTGATCCGAAGCATACTGACTGACCAACACGACATGCATGCCGCGATAAACACTGAGATTAACTGTTTCATGGGTACGCCGGCTTAACATTTCCATAGCGGGGCGAGAGAGGGTCACGAGATCGGTATGGGCAGAAGCCGCGAGGCGAGCTAAAGCCGGGCCCAGCTGCACACCGTTAACGCCGTTGATCAGAAGTTGTTGAGATTCCAGCGACATCACCAAGCGATGCACTGTCGTGCGTGGCAATCCCGTCTCTTTTGCTAACGCAGTAATCGATAACCCTAGCGGTTGGTTTTCAAGCGCACGCAGAATCTGAGCCGCACGTATAATCACCTGTGAACCCTGATTTTCGTTTGCTTCACGCATTCCGCTCTCCTTACCGTTTCGCCTACAGCAGGCGGAGAATATACCATGAATGTTTTATTCAGCGGCAACACTCGTCATTGTGCACGCTATCCGTATAATGGATAAACAAACCAATATGCGGATAAATGGCAAGGGTGATTCTGTGGTTGAACTTCGAAATGCAGGGGCGTTTACGTTACTCGGCGTGGCATGCCTTACTATTATGGTGGGTTGCGTCATTGTCCCTGGATTAAGTGAAATCGCGCCCGCATTAGGCGTAAGTCATGCCGCCAGTTGGTTAGTTACGGTACCTTCTCTTGGTGTTGTGGTATTTGGCCCCTTGGCTGGCCGCCTGATCGATCGCTTCGGCGCCTGGCACAGTTTAGCGTGGGGCCTATTTTTGTATGGTGTATTGGGCGCAGGTGGCGTTTTCCTTCATGGTTTTTATGCCATTATGCTTGATCGCTTGCTGCTTGGCGGCGCGACTGCCATTGTCATGTCGGCAGGTACGGGCTTAATTTCCAGCTTCTATCAAGACGATGCTCGCTTGAAAATGATTGCCCGTCAGGGCATGTCGATTGAACTCGGCGGAGTCATTTTTCTGTTTATCGGCGGCATTCTTGCAACACTGAGCTGGCGTTGGCCCTTTTTGCTCTATTTGATGGGCTGGGTATTGCTGCTGATGCAGCTGCGTTTCGTGCCGCATCCTGTTGCGCCTCAGAAAAGTGAGGTCGCCAAAACCCCCGTTTCAGGGGTGCTTAAACCGGTTTATATGGCTGCGCTGTTATCCATGGTGAGTTTTTTCACTGCGATCATTTTGATTCCAGAATATTTCCATCAACAGGGTATTGGCGCAGCTGAAACGGGCTATTTCCTCTCTTTCATTTCACTGATTGCGGTGATTGCCGCTGCGGTCATGCCTGAAGTTATGAAACAACTTGGTGGCCATCGTACGCTGATCATCGCTTTTGTTTGTTACCTTGCCGCACATTTGATGTTTTCATTCGCTGCGGCGTTGCCTATTTTCATGCTTGGGGGTGTTTTGCTCGGATGCGGATTCGGCTTGTCAATTCCCTTGGTAAACCATATGACGGTGGATCACAGCGAAGAAGCGGTGCGCGGACGAAACCTGGCTTATCTTGCCATGGCGATATTTTCTGGGCAGTTTTTGTCTTCATTCATGGTGTTCATTCCCGGCAATGTTTCATGGATATTCTCTGGCGCTGCGTTGCTAGCCGGGCTTTCATGCGCATTTATCTGGTTTACCCAACGTAAACAACGCAGCGAAAACATGCCATCCACCTGATGTTTAATCACTATGGGTAGATAGAATAAATCTGCGGATGACATTAAAAAGGCGACCCTGAGCAAAGGTCGCCTTTCTTCGCCAGGGAAGGTTTCGTTAGCCTGAATTGGCTGGCTGACAAAAACGTCCAACTGAACGGCTAATCACATTAAACCAAGCTAACAGAAATTACGGTGATTTCTTCTGTTTCCAGTTCCATCAACTCTTTGATTTCAAAGATGTGCTTTTCCAACTCTTCCTCAACATCCAGGCCCTCGATGAAGGTATGGAATGTTTTTGTTTCCTGCTCTTTGGGTTTTACCGCATAGGAAACGAACCATTTCTTTTTCTGCATCATGCTGTCCCTCTTTTAAAACCGATACGTCTATCTTTAGCGTTAAATCGGCGAGAGCTCAAGTTGAGCCAGCGCTCTTTAACACGATCTCAGGCAGCGCCAGAGAGATGTGTAAGCTTACGCACGCCCGTGATCACGGAAGCAACCATCGTTTCACGTCGGGTTATAACCTCTATCTGATAATATTTGGCCCGGTAGGCGATGGAATAGATGACAGGATGATACTTATTGCCTTCTCCGTAGCGGGAGTAGTGCGCTTCTAGCGCTCGAGTTGCTGCAAGAATATGGGAAGGTTCTTTATCACCGCGGATGATTTGCTTCATTCAGTTCCTCAAATGCTTTACCAGAATGCAAGCTGTACGGAGAGCTTGCTGCGACGGGGTTTATAAACACTGAACATCTGACTGCTAACAACAACATTATAATAGTGTAAAACGTTGCACGTGTTTTATGACAACGCAATGACGGCATAAAAAAGCGTGCCAGATTGAGCAAAATGTTAAGCCCTAAGGCGCGCGATCAGTACCTGAAATTAATGAGGCAGAGAACGTAAGATCGCTATAGAGCCAAGCGGATGCTGCTTAAAATTTTGCAGATTTACGCTTGAATCACAAGTCAGCAATTTCCTTAAATAGACCGTTTATCCTGAAGCTAAACTTCTTTTACCCACATGGGTAACAGGAGGAATATATGTCAGAAAGACCCGATGATATTGACCCGCTTCCTGGAGGTAATCAGGTTCCTGGCGACGACGACTATATACCCGGTGATGATGAAGAAGCGCCGGAAGACTCTGAGTTTCCTGAGGATGACCTTCCCGAACGTTAAGTTCAGCTGAGCCGTCTTCGGGCGGCTCTTTCACTTAAACAATGTTTCTTCAGCCATTTTTCAGCGTTTGATCGTCGATTAAGATCCCGCTTAGCGAGCGAAGTAAAGCGACGCTTGTAGTAAAGATTCCGCTTAGCTCACACTTCTGATAATTACTTAGCGTGATAAATGTAACCTGGCTAAACTACATGTTACCCACATCGGATGAAGGAGGTAATTGTGCTTACAGACCCTGAAGTCAGAAGGTGGGCATCTTTAATGCTCACGTCCGCATTGCGCGGTAATATGCCGAAAGAATCAGTTTTAAGACAGATGTGCATTTTGCGCGCCCATCATGGTACATCCGTCTTTGAAAATGTCCTTGAGCAAATGCTACTAGAAGCCGGTCGGGTTGGGCCTTTGCATTGCAACGGAAAACTGTATAACTATACAAAAACAGAACTGCCAGATTCAGTTAAATAACTGAATATAAAAAGCTTAATAATTTTCACCGCCTAAGGGCGGTTTTTTTATGGGTGAAGGTATGCACTGGTACAGAATACAGACGAAGCGCCTGAGAGATTTGTCTGATGTGCTAAACAAACGCAATAATTAGCTTCACGAAGCAGGGCTCAAAAGTTAAGGTGTAGCTTCAAAGGATTAAAAAGGGAAAGGCAATGGTTAACGATTATTTTGGACTGCCATCAGCAGGCGTTACGCAAGAGCAGCACAAGCGTACGGTCGCCGTAGCGGCTGCGTTAGCGGTAGCGGAAAAATCTGTCAGTGCAGCAACATCCGCTAACGGTTCTAAAGCAGCCTGGGATTTACAGGCTGTAGCGAATGAAATTGCAAACCTTGCGGATGCTATTCAGGATGCGCTTGAGCTAGAAGAAACAAAATAAAGAGAGCCGCCTACGGGCGGTTTTTTTATTCGTTAAGACCCGAGTCAGACTTTCTTACAGGAATCAGAGTGTGAACAAAGCCTTAGTCGTTGCTGGCATCATTCTGTTGCTCTGCGGTTGCTCTAACTCTGTTGGGCGAAATATTGATAACGCCGGCTTTCAGAAAATCCAAAAAGGGGTGACGACTAAACCAGAGTTGATTGCGTTGTTCGGCCAACCCAATGCAGAAACGCCTTATCCTGATGGACAACAACTTCTGAAATGGACTTACAGCGAAGCCAGAGCAATGGATACTACCGAAGGGAAAACGCTGACAGTGCAGATGAAAAACGGCAAAGTCTTCAGCTATTCTCTCAGTAAAAGTTAGTGTGAGATTAGCCGTGCATTAAGCGTTTCGCGTAACTGCACGACTCAATCATTACCTGAAACAAATAACAGGAACCAAGACCTAGAACAGCGTCTCTTCTTTGGCCTTTGCCGCTGTTTTTTCATCCGCTAATGCTTTTATCGGATCGGGCGACGTTAACCATCGATCAAATTTTTGGTAGGTTTCAACGAATGATTTGAAATAACCTGTGGCACTAGAAATGTTCTCTTTGCGGTTCATGAATGCCATCGTAAGTTCAAACGCATCTTGATTATCAAATTTCATGAGTTTCTCCTCTGTCTCGGTATCCATTGAGCGTAGCCTGGGTTTTCAGCACACGCATTCAGACAAAGACCAATGGCAGACATTTATCAGTGCAGGCTCAGCATCTCAAGTTTGCGCCAGAGAATAAAAGCGTGGTAACCACGCAAACCCGACGCGGTAATAAGGAAAACATCAACGGATTGGTCAAGGCCAAGATGGTAATCGGAATTTATCATTGAGTAACAACGCTTATTATTTCCCGTGCTTGACTGTCGGTAGACGGTATTTTTTTTACGCGTTATATCTTCTTGTTAAATATGTATCGCGGCAGTGTTCTGCTAACAACCTTCTCTCATTGGCTTTAACGGGATTGTAAAATGTTAGGAATTATTCGGGTACTTACCCACCAGGATCAGAATTTTGTTGAAGAGCATGGGCGGCTGATTCACCAGCAATATGGACTGGATTCGATAAGTCGTTGCATACCCGATCAGCCAAAAGGCATTTTTGACGACGCCAGTGAAGCGATTGCCGTGCCGAAAATCATTGCGCTAGGCCAGCAGTTTCAGGCGGAAGGATGTGATGCCATTTTCCTGAGCTGTGCTGCCGATCCGGGATTAGAGGCGCTGCGCAAAACAGTAACGATACCGGTTATTAGCGCCGGTAGCGCCTCCGCCAGTATTGCGGCGATGCTACAACGCCCCGTTGCAGTAATGGGAATTGGGGCGGAAGCACCGCGTCCGTTCAAAGCGCTGCTCGGCGAGTCGGTTATCTATGCACGGCCTGAAGGGGTGTTAAATACCACCGATCTCCTGTCATCTCAGGGACGACAGAGCGCGCTGGCCTGCGCGGATGAGCTTTACCGACAGGGCATTGAAGTCATTGCATTCTCTTGCACCGGTTTCTCAACTATTGGTCTTGCTGATGCGATTAATCAGCAACTTGGCCAGATTGCAGTGGATGCGGTACGCGCTGCCGGATTATTTGCCAGCCAGTTAGGGCGCTAATAGCGTGGCAGAATCGCCAGCATGATGCCTGACGATTCTGCAAGGTACTCAAATCTGATCAGCCCTGGTTTTCATCTTCTTTTTTGGCGTCAATCTGCGTCGTTTCTGCCACGTGCTTAAAAGGCTTCAGTAACTGAATATCCAAGATAACGTAGGTCATTGTGCTGATGAACAGAGATATTACGCTACCAAAGACGCCACTGGTGGTGAAAGTCAGGTAGTTATAAATGATCATCCAGGTTAAGCAGATAAATAACGCGAGCGAGATATAAATGGAAGGAAGGGAATAGTTGCTGGTTCCCGCACCCTGAGAATGGGTTAATTTGAACAAATTTCCCACAGAGTATTTTTCTAAGGTATGAATGGTTTTTTCCCAGTCAACCTGTTTACGGGCGCTGGCTCGACTAATAAACACGAAAAGAATAGAGATAAAGAAACCCGAAAAAGCAATCAATACGGGGATAGCCTGCAAAGCATATTCAATACTTTTATGACCCGCTTCGCTTGCAGATAAATCGAGGGTAAGTGAGGCGCCAAGTGCGGCATAAAGAAACAGGAAAAGAGCCAGAAAGGTGGTTGAACGCTTCCAGTCTGTCTCAATTTCAATATTCTTCTGCGCTATAGCGATGTGGAGAGATTGCTGAATTCTGTCGGCATGAATGGAGGATGATTCAATTTTCACCACGTCCTCATCCAGTAAATCACGCATAAATTGCGCATCGTCTTTGTGCACATCAATATTTGGCATTATGAATTTCTCAATAAAAAATTTCCCTTATTTTAATCGGCCCCAGAGGAATTAACAGGTAATTAATTGTATTAAAGAGAGCAGGGTTATTTGTTCCTGAATTTTTGTGGGACAACCGACAGTTCACCCGCTCTGGCTTAAAATCACGTGGCTTATAGCCCTATCAATAACGGCTATCACGCACGATATGACCAGTAAGCCATAAAGTTGAGGGTGCTGCGATCAAGACAGCACTCATCAAGAAGATAACGGCGCAGGCGCTTCACGGCTGAAGATTCAGCAGCAACCCAGGCGTAAAAAGGCTGATTACCTTCAGCTCGTTCCCACAATAACTCATCCTCGCCTGTTTCAGGCAACTCGCCATTCTGTGGTTTGCAGGCAAGCGCAGGAACCGGCACGTCTTGCCTGATCGCTGCCAGCAAGCGTTCTCCCCAAACGGTACTGCCGGTTTCCTCACGGGGTAACCACGTAATTTCCGCGAAGGGGAAATCGCCCTGCATCACGCAATCTGCCCTTAAAGGCACTTCAAAAAATGCCCGAACTGTCGGGGGGCTTGTTTGCTGTGCAAGCGCCTCCAGAATACTCATGGCTGCAGGCAGGGCCGTTTCATCGGCGATCAGTAAAGCTTGCTGAACCTGTTCATGAGGAAGCCATTCATAGCCGCCGCTGTCTGTTTCGGCCAACGCATTCGGTGCGACGATCTGCAATTCATCACCGGGCCGGGCATTATAAGCCCAGCGAGAAGCCGGACCCGTTTCACCATGCATAACAAAATCAACCACCGCCTGCTGCCTTTCGCGCGATACGGCGCGCAGGGTATAGGTGCGTAACAGAGGTCGGCAATGTCTCGGCAGCGCCAGATAATCTTCGTACCAGGTATCGCTCACAGACATGCGCGTCCATTCACCGTTCTCAGCGGCAAACAGCAACTTTATGCGTTGATCGGGGCCATCAAGTTTCATCTCACTGATTTCAGAACCGGCAAACACGCAGCGCAGCATTGAAGGTGAAAGCAGGGTTTTGCTTTCTAAGTGAACGTTAAACAGACGATACCCGGCTGCCATGCAGTGATTCTCCAAAACGTCAGATAAGGGCGGGCTAGCCTGATCCCGTCATAAACGAGAATTATTATCATCCATTACTTGCACTGTCCAATCGAATTTCAGGATGACGGCTTAGGCCAGCGTGTTATATCCGCAACAGAAAGTGAACAAGCTTCGATGCACATCCGCATAAGACGGTCGTTTAAGAAACAAAATTATCATTTAGAGCGAATTTATTAACATGGCGACATCTTTTCGCTATATCTCATTAACAAAAACAGGAACGAAGCGGTAATATCCGTGATCTGCATCACCTTTCAAAGCTTGTCCTTCTAACCAGGAAAACCCATGAAGCACGAATCAGCTACAAAAAGTGCAGCTTTAAATAAAAATGGAACCGGTTCCACTCGTCGAGAATTCCTCTGTGCGGTTGCTGGATTAACCCTTACCGGCGCTATTGCTGCGATACCGGGTATCTCTTTTGCCGCCACAATCGCCAGCGCCAGTGATCCGGTGAAAGCCTTCATTACCGTGTCACAAACGATTACTGAACATAAGCAAATCGATAGTGCATTGGCAGCACGTTTCCTTGAGGTATTTACTCAACGCGATCCGCAATTTGTCGCCCGTATTTCCCAACTAGAACGATTAGCGATAGCGGGAATCGATGCCAGGCAGTTCATGACTAAAGCCACGCAAGCAGGCTTAAACGAATTTCTCTATCAGATTGTTACAGCCTGGTATACCGGAACGGTAGGTGATGATTATCACGGCACATTGGTCGCCTATAGACAGGCCCTGATGTACCAAACCGTGCGCGATGGATTGGTTGTACCAACCTATTGTAGCAAGGGTCCGATGTGGTGGACTGCGCCTGTTCCCGTTGAAAATGACGGTTTGATCGCCAGCCTTTAACTCCCTTAGAAACATATTTAGAAAATATAAAAAATGAATAAACAACCGGTATTTACTGCTCAAGGCGACGCCTCAGCAGATATTGTTATTGTGGGCTCAGGTATCGTTGGCGGCATGATGGCTAATGAGTTAGTCAGTCAAGGATACTCTGTGCTGGTGCTGGAAGCCGGCTTGCGAATTGATCGTGCTCAAGCGGTAGAGAACTGGCGCAACATGCCCTTTGCAAATCGTGCAGGATCAGATTTTCAGGGGCTTTATCCGCAGTCAAAATTTGCCCCCGCGCCACTCTATTTTCCGCGTAACAACTACGTCAATGTCACAGGCCCAAATGCGTCGAGCTTCCAACAAGGCTATTTGCGCACCGTGGGTGGAACAACGTGGCACTGGGCCGCATCCTGCTGGCGCCATCACCCAAGTGACTTTGTCATGCAGTCAAAATATGGGGTGGGCCGCGACTGGCCTATCAGTTATGACGAACTGGAACCCTGGTATTGCAAAGCGGAAAATGAAATTGGGGTGGCTGGTCCGAATGATCCTGCCAAACAATCGCCGGTAGAACGTAGTCAGCCTTATCCGATGGATATGGTGCCCTTTGCTCATGGTGATAATTATTTCGCCAGCGTGGTCAATCCTCATGGGTACAATCTGGTGCCGATACCGCAAGGTCGCAGCACGCGCCCTTGGGAAGGGCGTCCCACCTGTTGCGGCAACAACAATTGCCAACCCATCTGCCCCATCGGAGCGATGTACAACGGTATTCACCATGTAGAACGTGCTGAGCGTGCAGGAGCGGTGGTGTTGGCAGAAGCGGTGGTCTACAAAATGGATACCGATAATAACAACCGTATCACTGCTGTTCACTGGCTGGATAACACCGGCGCCTCTCATAAAGTCACGGCTAACGCTTTTGCATTAGCCTGCAATGGCATTGAGACGCCGCGTTTACTGCTCATGGCGGCTAATGACGCTAATCCCAACGGGATTGCCAATGGTTCTGACATGGTTGGTCGAAACATGATGGATCACTCCGGCTTCCACTGCTCCTTCTTGACGAAAGAGCCAGTTTGGCTTGGCCGTGGACCCGCTCAAAGCAGCTGTATGGTGGGCTATCGCGATGGGGAATTCCGTCGTGACTATTCAGCCAATAAAGTCATTCTGAATAATATCTCGCGCGTCGTGACGGCAACACAGCAGGCTTTAGCGAAAGGTTTAGTGGGTAAAGAGCTGGACGAAGAGATACGTTACCGCGCGGTACACAGCGTTGATCTCTCCATTAGCCTTGAACCCCTGCCGGATCCTGAAAACCGTTTAACCCTGAGTAAAACCCGTAAAGACCCGCATGGATTGCCATGCCCCGATATCTATTACGATGTGGGCGACTATGTGCGTAAAGGTGCCGAAGCCTCACATGTGCAACTCGAAAAGATCGGGCAATTGTTTAATGGTAAGGAGTTCATGATCAGCCAAGGTCTGAACGCCAATAACCATATTATGGGCGGCGTGATCATGGGGAAAAGTGGTAAAGATGCCGTGGTAGATGGTAATTGTCGGGCCTTTGACCATGAAAACCTTTGGCTTCCTGGCGGCGGCGCGATTCCGTCTGCCAGCGTGGTCAACAGCACGCTGACGATGGCGGCATTAGGCTTAAAAGCGGCTCATGACATCAGCCTGCGCATGAAGGAGTTCGCATGAAACGCCTGCTGATCACCTCTTTCGCCGCCATGATGACATTAAGTGCGCAGGCTGAAACCCCCAATAGCGATCTCTTGTCCAGAGGCGAACAGGTCGCTATCGCATCCGACTGCCAGGCTTGTCATACCGCGCCCGGCAGCAAGAATGCATTTAGCGGCGGCTACGGCATCGCTTCGCCTATGGGAACGATCTACTCCACCAATATCACCCCCGGCACGCGCGGTATTGGACAGTATAGCGAGGCTGAATTTTCAAATGCTGTTCGCTTGGGCGAGCGCGCCGATGGCGCAAAACTCTATCCCGCTATGCCGTATACCTCTTACAGTAAAATGACGGATGAGGATCTCCATGCGCTCTATTACTATTTCATGCACGGGGTGAAACCGGTCGAGCAGGCTAACCAACAGACCGAATTACCTTTTCCCTTCAACTTGCGTTTCAGTATGACCTTTTGGAACCTGCTGTTTGCGGATAAAGAACCCTATCAAAACGATGCCAGCCAAAGCGCAGAATGGAATCGCGGTAATTACCTGGTAAACGGGCTTGCGCACTGCAATACATGCCATACGCCACGAGGCGTCTTGATGCAGGAAAAAAGCGATCAACCGCTGGCGGGTGGACCGCTTGGCAGTTGGTATGCGCCAAATATTACCTCTGACCCGATTAGCGGCATTGGCGGATGGTCGAATCAGGAGTTGGTCCAGTATCTAAAAACCGGCCGCGCAGAGGGCAAAAATCAGGCCGCAGGCGGCATGGCTGAAGCGGTAGAAAATAGCCTGCAATATCTTCCTGAAAGCGATCTCAATGCTATCGCTGTTTACCTGAAAAGCACGGCTCCCATTCGGGAAGAAGGGGAGACTCAACCCGCTTATCAATATGGTAAACCGATGGATGTTGAAAACAGCATTCGTGGGCGCAACCCGAGTAATGCTAATCACAGCTTAAGCAATGGAGATGTTTTATTTAGCGGCAATTGCGCCAGTTGCCACCAGCCAGATGGCGCAGGCAGTGTGAATCAGGCTTATCCTTCTCTGTTTCACAATACGGCGACGGGAATGCGTAACCCCAACAACCTGATTGCCGCTATTTTGTTCGGCGTTCAGCGTAAAACCGCAGACGGTGACGTCCTGATGCCGGGTTTTAGCTCGCCTTCTTACGTTGATAAGCTGACAGATCAACAAATCGCAGAAATCAGTAACTTTGTCCTGCACAATTATGGAAATGCTGAGGTTCGCGTAACGGCAGGTGATGTCGCCTGGATTCGCAAAGGTGGGCATCCACCGGTACTGGCACAAGCACAGCCGTGGATTTTGCCGGGCATTATCGTCGCTATGGTGGTGCTACTCGTGGTTATCGTGCTTTGGCGACGAGGCCGAGGCAGCAACATTAAATAAACTAAAGGTGTTTTCATGCCTCATTCTGACGAGGCATGAAACGCACTATTAAGATGCCAGACGAGCAGGCAAGGGCGTATCCGCACGTAAAATATCTACGCATTGATTCACAATTTGGCTGAGTGAAGGTGCGATATTTATCGATATGACGTCGTTCTCCTCCTCATCTGGCGCTTCTAACGTGGCAAACTGACTTAAAAGTAACGCTTCAGGCATGAAATGACCTTGTCTGCATTTCAGGCGTTCAAGCACACATTCATAGTCGCCGTTAAGCCAGATAAAGCGCAGATTCGGGTTTCCCGTACGGAGTTTATTGCGATAGCGTTTTTTCAACGCAGAACAGACCAGGACACCCGATTCACTTTTCTGGTCAAGGCTAAAAATGACATCAGAGAGCCGCTCAAGCCAAGGCATACGATCATCATCATTTAATGCTTCGCCTGCTGCCATTTTCACGATATTAAAACGCGGGTGAAGATCATCACCGTCAATAAACTTGGCATGGACTGCTTCTGCCAGCGCCATACCCACAGTTGATTTACCTGTACCGGAAACGCCCATCACGATAATGCATTGTCCTGCCATCTCAGTTTCTCCTTAATAAGATCACACTGCCGCCAACATGCCGCCATCTACAAATAACAGATGGCCGTTAACAAAATCAGAGGCTTTTGATGAGAGGAAAACGGCAGCGCCAACCAGTTCTTCAGGATTACCCCAACGTGCTGCTGGCGTACGTTTACAGAGCCATTCTGAGAATTCAGCGTTATCGACCAGTGCTTGCGTCATCGGCGTTTGGAAATAGCCGGGTGCGATGCCATTCACCTGAATATTATGGCGAGCCAGCTCGACGCACATGCCGCGCGTTAACATTTTTACCGCACCTTTTGCTGCTGCATAAGGCGTAATGGTGTCTCTGCCTAATTCACTTTGCATTGAGCAGATATTAACAATTTTGCCTTTTTTACGTGCCACCATTCTTTTGGCTACACATTGCGAAACAATGAATACGCCGGTTTGATTGGTGGCAATAATATCGTTCCATTCGTTCAGCGGAAATTCAGTAAAGGGATGTCGCCGCTGGATGCCGGCATTGTTAAACAATACGTCAATCGGCCCAATATCATTTTCAATCTGCGTAATGGCCTGCTCAACGGCTGCTTCATCGGCAACATTAAACAACGAAATATGGGCAGTGAATCCCTCATCGCGTAATTTCATTGCCGCGTTTTCAGCACGCTCAGCATGGGTGCCATTAATAATCACCTCCGCCCCTTGTTCAGCTAAACCGCGCGCCATAACAAAGCCGATCCCCTGCGCTGAACCAGTCAGCAAAATACGTTTACCTACCAGACTGAAAAGTGTATTCATCGAAAACTCGCCTTGATTGCGAAATTGATGATGCTATCTCACGGTTTTACAGCTAACAAAACTGTGATGTAGATCACTTTAAATGATGTTACAAAACTCAGTTACACTTGCTGTGAGGCATCGCGTATTTTGCAGTTAAATCGCCGCATTACGCGGCTTCCAGGGATTCAATATTGCTGTTTCGCCGGGCATACTAAGCAGACGGGATGGACGTTCAACGGAAAGAGTCAATGAAAATGCAGCGCATTACGTTACACGATATCGCAACGCTAGCGGGTGTAACAAAAATGACGGTAAGTCGTTATTTACGTACCCCAGAGAAAGTGAAAGCTGAAACGGCTGAACGCATCGCCAGCGTTATTGAAGAAGTCGGGTATCAACCGGATGCTGATAATCCTGCCATGGCAAGTCAGGCTATGCCGCGCATTGGCGTATTAATTCCCTCTTTTCATAACCAGATATTTGCTGATTTATTAGCGGGCATAGAATCGGTTACGGCGACGCAAGGCTACCAGACATTGGTGGTTAATTATGATTACGATAGCCAGCGTGAAGAAGAACAAATTGCGACGGTATTAGCTTTCAATGTTAAAGCACTTTTGTTAACTGAATCGGCACATACCGTACGCGCAGAAAAATATTTAAAAGCCGCTAACATTCCGGTGGCAGAAGTGATGGGGCTGAGTCAAACCCCGGGACGTATCAATGTGGGTTTTGATAATTATCGCGCCGGGTTTGATATGACCAACATGTTGATTGGTAGCGGCAAAAAGCGCGTTATCTATTTTGGCTCGATGTCAGATATTCGTGATGAGCAGCGTTACGCAGGCTACCGTGCAGCGATGAGCGCTGCAGCGTTACCTGATGGCCGCATTGTGCCGAATAAAGTCTCTTCGGTGTCGATTGGAACCGGCATGATGACCCTGGCCCGCCAGATGTATCCTGATATGGACGCCATTCTTTGTACCAATGATGACTTAGCCGTAGGTGTGTTACAGGAGTGCCGGGCAGCAGGCATCAACGTGCCTGAAAAAATGGCAATTGCGGGTTTTCATGGTTTAGAAATTGGTCAGGTAACAACGCCAAAGCTGGCGAGCGTGATTACTCCACGTTTTGAAATGGGCAAGATTGCGACAGAGATTCTGATTAAAAAACTGCGTCACCAGCCAACCATTGAGCAGGTTGATCTGCATTATCGGTTATCGATGGGTGCGACGATCTGAACCCTTCCAACTACCTGAATAGTCAGCAAGATCACGACATCGGTAACACGAATTAGTAACACTATTTGACGTGACCTTAGTCACAATAAAAAGCTCAAAATCGCCTTTAATAGAGGTCATCTGCCGAACGTAACTGTTATGAGGAATGCTAATGACTTCATCTACCCGACACACTGTTTTATTAATCGCACCTGTTCTTGACTCACTGTTGGAAAAGCTGAGCAATAGCTTTGAGGTCTTTCGCCTTTACGAACAAGCTGAGCCACTGGCATGGCTTAATCAACATGGCAGCACAGTCCGCGCGGTGGTTACGCGTGGCGATGTCGGCGTAAGTAACGCGGTGCTTGAGCACCTGCCTGATGTGGGTTTAATCGCTATTTTCGGTGTTGGAACGGATGGCGTAGATTTGAATTACACCCGTCAGCATAATATCGCTGTCACTATCACATCTGGCGTTTTGACCAATGATGTCGCGGATATGGCGCTCGGCCTGATTTTAAGCGGGGCGCGTAATCTGGTTGCCGGTGATAAGTTTGTACGACAAGGTCAGTGGATTACACAGGCTCCGCCACTCGGCACTCAGGTGAGTAATAAACGTATCGGTATTGTCGGGATGGGCAACATTGGGCGCGCTATTGCTAAGCGTGCTGCAGCCTTCGATATGGCAGTCAGTTATTTCAGTCGAAGCGCTAAACCCGCGTTGCCGTATGTATGCCGAGATAATTTAATTTCATTGGCTCAAGAAAGCGATTTCCTGGTGGTTGCTGCATCGGGCGGTGAAGAGACGCGTGGACTGATTGACGATTCTGTGATGGCTGCAATGCCGAAACATGCCTGGCTGATTAATATCGCTCGCGGATCTTTAGTGGATGAGAAGGCGTTAATCACTGCCTTGCAAAACCGATCAATAGCAGGCGCTGCTTTAGACGTTTTTGAAGATGAACCTCAGGTTCCAGCTGAGCTTATAGCGTTAGAGAATGTGGTTTTACAGCCGCATGTCGGCAGCGCTACCCATGAAACCCGACAAAAAATGCGCGACGTGGTTTACGCCAACGTTGATGCCTTCTTCAAGCAGCAAACTCTACCAAACGCAATTTAACTCACTCAATTTTGCAATAACGATGAGCTTCTGGCCCATCGTTAAGGCTGCGTATTGCTTAAAACAGAGGGCGTGATATGAACAATAAGATACCCGGAACACGCTGGCTGCGCGTGATAGCCCCGATTCTGATTACCTGCATCATCTCCTTTATGGATCGCGTAAATATCAGTTTTGCTTTACCCGGCGGCATGGAGCAGGACCTTGCCATTACCAGTCAGATGGCGGGCATTGCCAGCGGCATCTTTTTTATCGGTTATCTTTTTTTACAGGTGCCCGGTGGCCGTATTGCGGTAAATGGCAGTGGTAAACGTTTTATCGCCTGGTCGTTAATAGCCTGGATGGTGGTTTCAATAGCGACTGGATTTGTGACCAATCACTATCAACTGTTGGCGCTACGCTTTGTCTTGGGTGTTTCTGAAGGTGGGATGCTGCCAGTGGTATTAACCATGGTCAGCAACTGGTTCCCGGAAAAAGAGCTGGGCCGCGCCAACGCTTTTGTCATGATGTTTGCGCCGCTGGGTGGCATGTTAACGGCACCTGTTTCGGGCATGATCATCAACATGGCAGACTGGCGGTGGTTATTTATCATCGAAGGCTTACTCTCTGCCGTCGTGTTGTTGGTGTGGTTGTTAGTGATCAGTGACCGACCAGAAGAAGCTCGATGGTTACCGGAACGTGAACGAGAATATTTGATTGAAGCGCTTAGCCGTGAGCGTGCCGCACGCCAGTCCAAACAACCCGTTAGCAAAGCGCCGCTTAAAGATGTTTTTCGTAATAAAGGATTGATGAAGCTGGTCGCACTCAATTTCTTCTATCAAACCGGTGATTATGGCTACACCTTGTGGCTGCCGAGTATTTTGAAAAATCTGACAGGCGCAAATATGGCGAATGTAGGCTTGCTGGCGGTGCTGCCTTTTGTCGCGACCATGGTGGGTATTTACCTTATTTCTCTGTTCAGCGACCGCTCAGGTAAACGTCGGATGTGGGTAATGATTTCACTGTTTTGCTTTGCTGCCGCGCTGTTGGCATCAGTGATTTTACGCAACCACATCGTGGCTGCCTACATCGCGTTGGTGGTCTGTGGATTCTTCCTGAAAGCCGCAACCAGTCCATTCTGGTCTATTCCTGGACGTATTGCCTCGCCAGAAGTCGCGGGCAGCGCACGAGGCGTCATTAATGGATTAGGTAATTTAGGGGGATTTTGTGGTCCTTATCTGGTCGGCATCATGATTTATCTTTACGGACAAAATGTCGCCGTCTGCGCTTTAGCGGCTTCATTAGTAATTGCCGGATTGATCAGCCTATCTTTACCCGCGTCATGCGATCTTCATGAATCATCGAAACGTGAAAAACAGGATCGTCGTCAGCCGCATCAGGTTTAAAATATATAATTTAAAACAGAACTCTTATTGTTTTGCTGTAATAGTCGCTAGCGCAATACTCATTTCTATTGAGTAATATCACTAACGGAAAGAAAGTTAGCCTCTGTTTTATCATAAAACGTGAGAAAAAAAGGCGTTTGCCGCAGCCTGATCCTGGGCTGCGGCTGTAGCGCTGACCAATAACCCAAAAAATAGAGAGAAATTTATTATTGGATTTTAAGTCAAGATGGCAACACTCTGCTCGAATGCCAGTGCTATGAGGATGCTATTACATTATCCCGCTTGGCTTATTATTGAAATATAAAAACTAATGAACCATTTCCTGCATTAACTGTTGCGCAGTCAACTGTTAGTATTAGGTGATAACCGTCCTGGTTAAGCCTGTTTTGCAGAATAGTTTCGTGATGGCAGGAGACAGCATGCGTTGACATTTTCCAGAACGGAATAAAGAAACGTTAAATTTATTTCTGTTGAAACCGCGCTAGCTAAAGAGAATTAGCGATCGGAAGCGGTTGTATACGTTAGCTTTCCACCTTGAGCATAACGATTCGAATTTCTTATATTTAAAAAAATCATACTTCAACCTGAAAAGTCTCAAAAAATTACCCTATTTAAGTTAAATCTCGATAAACTGCTTTAACCCTACGTTGATGCTGTTAATTGATGAATTACTACTCACCTGATGACAACCATCTAAAGCTGCGTTCGACACGCTTTGTACGTCGCATGTTTGCTATGCGCCAACTGGGTACATTTTTGTGTTTTCTGCCCATTTTATCCGTCTTGATGGAGCAGGGAAAAAGCCTGGGTGCCTGTGGATTACTGTTCATCAATGCTTTTGCCTGGCCCTATATTGCCTACCGCTTAGCGTTGAATTCACAGGATACCACCGGGCGCGAACGCAACAATTTAACTCTCGATGCCGCTTTTGGTGGTATCTGGGTTGGGCTGATGGCGCTCAGTCCGCTGCCTTCATTTGTGATTATAGCGGTTCTGATTTCTGACCGTTATTCTGCCGGGGGCTGGTCACAGTTGATCGCTGCTGTTCAGGCTTTTTTGTTTGCTTTTGCCTTGGTCTGGGCTTTGGAAGGCGCCCCGATAGAAACGGAATTTTCGACGCGCACCGTATGGTTAACGTTGCCACTGGCAACCGGTTATTTACTGGCGCTGAGTGTGGTATCGCACAACCTTACGCTAAGTTTAAGGAAAAAAAATAGCGAACTGGAGCGCATCGCGTTAATGGATCCAGGCTTAAAAATTCCTAATCGACGCCTGTTTGAACACCGTCTCGAAAGCGAGTTTCTGCGCACCAAACGTGGCGAAGGTAATGCGTATCTAATGCTGCTGGATGTTGATCATTTCAAGCATGTTAACGACACGTTTGGCCATGAAGCGGGAGATTTCTTGTTGGCAGAGATTTCGGGATCGCTGCGTGACAACGTCGGAATGAAGGACGTGCCCGCACGTTTTGGCGGCGATGAGTTAGGTGTTATCGTTCGGGATGCAGATGATGTCACCATTATTGCCATGGCAGAGCGAATCAAAAATCAGATCGAACTGATCCGCTTACCCGCTTCCCCTGACTATCAATGTACCGTGAGCATCGGTATCGCTGCGGCACGAGAGGCGGGTTCGATCCATGAATGGTTGCGTTATACCGATGAAGCACTTTATCGGGTCAAACGCGCTGGACGCAATGGCATTCAGCTACGGCAATCCACATCACAGCACTAATCTTTAACGGAAGCGCTTACGGCGCTTCCGCCTTATTTTCTCAGAATCAAATGGCCGGATAATCGCCGGTTCCTTCAGGCCACGGCGTTAACAGGTCAAAACCGTCTTCGGTCACGGCAACGGTATGCTCCCATTGCGCGGAGAGTGAACGGTCTTTGGTCACTACTGTCCAGCCATCGGAAAGCAAACTGGTTCCGGCTTTGCCTGCATTGATCATCGGCTCGATAGTAAAAATCATCCCTGCTTTAAGCGGCATGCCTTCGCCTGGTGTGCCGTAATGCAGCACCTGAGGATCGGTGTGATAAATCTCGCCTACGCCGTGTCCGCAATATTCACGCACCACGGAAAAACCTGCGCCTTCCGCGACGCGTTGGATTGCAGCGCCAATATCCCCTAAGGTTGCGCCAGGACGAACAGTTTTAATGCCCGCAACCATGGATTGATAGGTGATTTCTACCAGACGTTTGGCGCGTACGGAAGGTTGCCCAACAAAGTACATACGGCTGGTGTCGCCATACCATCCGTCTTTGATGATCGCGACATCAATATTCACGATGTCGCCATCTTTGAGCTTTTTCGCAGCGGGAATGCCATGGCAAACCACATGATTAACCGAAGTACAGGTGGTACGGGTATAACCGTGATACCCAATGTTCGCGGGCGTAACTTTTAGTTCATTGACGATGTAATCATGGCAAATATCGTCAAGTTCTTCCGTCGTGATCCCGGGTTTGACGTGTGGAGTGATCATCTCCAGCACTTTAGCGGCAGCATGACCCGCTGAACGCGCCATTTCAATTTCCCGTGCCGTGTGAATTTTTACTGTGTTCATTACACATCTCCTTGTGAAGTGAGATTGTCGCTAACGACTAAGTTACGAATATCTGAACTGCCATCCAGTTCGGCGCGAATTAACATTTGCGCCAGTTCATGCTGATTCAGCTGTGGATAGAGTTCGGCCATCATGCCCAACTTCAACCAATGCTCTGCTTGAGAGTTAATGGAGCGACTCATCGCCTGACTGGCGATACGCAAATTCTCATGCATAAGGTCGGAAATTTTTACAATGCCCATATTATGCCTATATGAAACGTATATGCTTTGTATATTTGCATGCTGAGTGAAATTTTTCAAAGGAAATATAGGTGACGTTGTCACTAAAGGAGGGCGTGCTCTCTAGAATCATTATGTTCACAACCTAAATCTGAAAAGACCCACGCCAAACTCTACGAATCTTCCTGATAAAATCGACGACAAAAACACAGTAACACTTATCTAATTGTTTTAAATAAAAAAAGCGCCTCATAAAGAAGCGCTTTTTTGAGAATAGCCCGTAATCAGAAGGACATTGTTAAGCCAGCATAGTATGCGCGACCGGGCTCATTATAGGTTGAAGCACCTTCCGCTTCGCGATAAATACGCTTATCCAGCAGGTTGCTGATGCCGGCATTAGCCCGCAAATTTTTGGTCAGGTCGTAATTGAAGTTCAGACCGAAAACAGAATAGGCACCCACTTCTTTGGTCGATAATGAGCCTGCTTCGGTACGTGATTCTGCATATTCACGCGGCTTTTGACGACCATACATTGTCCAGTTCAGGTTACTGGAAAAATCTTGCGTAACCTGCCAGTCCAACATGGTGTTGATGGTGTACTCGGGAATGATCGAAAGCGGATTCCCCGTATCCTTGTCTTTTGACTGAATCATGTACGTTGCGTTAGTACGCCATTCCAACGTGTCACGAATGACCGGGATCGTCATGTTACCTTCCAGTCCTTCAACCACAGCTTTGCCGCCGTTGCTCCACTGCAGAATGTTATTACCATTCGAGGCATAGCCAATGATATCGGTACCGGCGACAATTTTGTTTTTGTAATCATTACGGAACCAGGTAATACCAGCGACGTAACCTTCATTGATGAACTCAATCCCCAACTCTTTGTTTACGCTAACTTCAGGATCCAGATCTTCGTTACCCAATAAATAGCAACTGCCGGTAGCGATACCGATTGGACAACCATTGCCGCGCGTTGAAAGGAGATAACCCTCTGTGGATTGATAAAGGTTGGGTGCTTTAAATGCACGTGCAATACCGGCCTTCAACGTGAAGTGATCGCCTAAGCCCTGTGAAATATTCAGGCTTGGGCTCCAGTTAGCACCAAAACTATCGTGATAATCAAAGCGCAAGCCGGGGATTACTTCTGTACTGTCAGTCGCAGCAATGTTGTCTTCAAAATAGAGTGAACTGATGGTTGCGGTGTTTTTACTGTTTCGGGCTGAAGCATCGCCGCTTACGTCACCAATGACAACACCGGATGCGTTGGTTGCCTGCATGGATGCCGGATCGTTAAGCTCATCACGATTCCATTCAGCACCGAGAGTAACCGTTTGATCCCGCAATAATTCCATCGGGAAACTGACTTCGCTGCCAGCGCGGTAACTTTCAAATCGGCTGGTGGTGTAAGTATTGCTGTTAATGCGGCCTTCACTGCTGCCGGTGGTTCCTTCCTGCAAACGCGTATTGTTGGTTTTTTCGTAGTTGAAAGTCAGTTTCGACTGTCCCCAATCCCAAATACCATTATGCGCGATGCCATAACTTTGGCGGTAAAGGCGATTGGTTTCATCACCTTGCAGAGATTCAATCAGCGCGTTGCCGCCACCGTTACTGTATTGCGTATCACCAGCGTAGATATTGCCTTGTCGGCTATAGCCATAACTAAAATCCAGAATTTGCTCTGGCGTCATTTTCCACGAAAGTACCGAGTTAATATCTTTGTTACGCACACCTTCGCGCCCAGCTGCGGCAGAACCATTTTCTGCGGTGTTGATGTCGAAAGCATCAGCATCGGTTTTATTGATGTTGCCGTACAAGCGCATCGTTAATGCGTCGCCTGCCAGCGGGCCGCTCAAATTAAAGTTGGCGCGTTTCGTTGCACCTTCTTTGTCATCTTCCGGTTGATTAGTGTAAAGCGATAACGATCCATGCCAGTCATTAGTGGGCCGTTTGGTAATAATGTTAACGACGCCGCCCGCTGCGCCAGAACCGTAACGTGCAGCAGCAGGACCGCGAATGACTTCAATACGTTCCACCATTTCTGGCGGCACCCAGTTAGTGTCGCCGCGGGAATCACGTTCGCCGCGCCAGCTATAACGTACAGAGTTGCGCGAAGAGGCGGGAACACCATCGATCAGGATCAAGGTATTTTCTGGTCCCATCCCGCGAATATCAATTTGGCGATTATTGCCGCGACTGCCGTTAGCCGTATTACCGGTAAGATTGACGCCAGGCATTTTGCGAATGATGTCGGAAAGGTCATTTACAGGCGGGCTTTTTTCAATATCCTGCGCCGTAATGGTTGAGACGCCAGGTTGTTGTTTTAATTCCTGTTCGGCGGTGACTAACATGGTTTCACCGTCAGCCAATTTATCCGTTTCTTCTTCATTAGCGCCGTAAGCAGAAGTGCTCAACAGTCCAGCCAGCAAAAGCGCGATGGGACGCTTCTGGACATGCGTAGTTACATTCACTTAATCAATCTCCCTAATACGTTAACGTTTGTAAGTAAATGCGTATGATAATGATAATAGTTATCATTGTATATATTGGCGTAGCACCTTTACATTCCTCCACAATTGGTTAAATAAACAGCAAAAAAACGCTGCTCCAATCTAATTTTGAGCCGGTAATCGGTCGATAAGGTGAATAAAATACGTTAAAACGCGTCTTTGTGACTCCAGACCTATTAAGTCTGGAGTCACAAGCAATTGGACAGTAAAATGCGTCGTTTAGCATCTGTGTAGCTGCGCGTTGGAAAGGGGAAAGTTTGCAAATGACACTGTCTTCATCACACGTTGGTCGTCATGTTTTGGTTTGGCTGGACGACATCAAAACCTCTTCACTTGGCCAACTCGATAATTTTGGTGATGAAGGCTCGGTAGAGCAGGTGATGAAAGTGTGGGTAAAACTTTCGTTACTGGTTACTCGACGTCGACCCGAGATCGCTATCTCATCTTTACTCAAACATGTGCTGCCGCAGATCGGCTCACTTCCGCTGAAAAGCATTACCCGGTTACGATTGAATCGCCTTTACAACATCCTGATCGCTGACGGTAAAAAAGAAGAAGCGCGGCGCGTTTTTGCCTTAACTAAACAGTTTTTAGCCTGGGCGGAAATTCAGGGTTATCTCGATCATTCGCCAATCGCCTCCATGAAAAAACGCGATGTGGCCGGGCGCGCTACGCCGCCTCGAACCCGACAATTATCTGACGCCGAAATCTGGGTTTTTTGGCATGGGCTTGATAACTGGGCGCTTTCTGAACAAGCGCGCTGGGCGCTGCGTTTGTGCCTGGCGAGTGCGCGGCGTCCAGATGAAATTATTCAGGCCCAGAAATCTGAGTTTGATCTGCAATTGGGTTTGTGGAAGCAGGGCACGCGTAACAAGTCGCAGCGCGAACACATTTTGCCGATTTCACCGCTGATGCGTCTTTGTATCGAACAGTTAATAAAATCATCGGATTCGCGATCGCCCTGGCTAGTTCCCGCGCCGCGTGATGCGCAGCAACCGCTATCGAAAGGCGCACTTAACCAGGCATTGCGGCGGATGATTCGGGCACCGCGCGGATTAGGGCTTGAGCCATTTTCACCGCGAGACCTGCGTCGAACCGCACGTTCGAAGTTATCTGCATTAGATACGCCAAACGATGTCGCTCGAAAAATCATGAACCATGCACTGGAAGGAATTGACCGCGTTTATGATACACATAATTATTTGGACCAAATGCGTGAGGCGCTAAATAACTATTCAGATGCTTTACTGCAAATTACGTCCTGTGAAAGTTATTATGCATTGCGGCATCGATTCGAAGGTGAAAAGTTAGCCTTGAGTGATATGTCACTCATGTTCATGTCATCATGACTATAATTAAAATAAGCAGTAAATAATAAATAAGCGTTAAGATTGATGTGAGTGACTTAAAATAGATTTTAAAGGTTATATCTAATAACTTAACGGAATACCTATAACGATATTGCTTTAATTCTTTAGAGCAATAAAGGGTTGATGCATCGCGATTAATCTTATGTCTGGCGGTTGGATTGATCGGCTGTTTTATGTCGAATTGCATCAAACTTATTGTATGTATTGATTTTTTTAGGCCGTCTTACCTGGCTTTACTGTTTGATTTAATTAATGACTATAAACACGACTTTCTCTTTTAAAAGTATAGGGTAATAACCCCCGGCATAGCTTTATTCCTAAATACCCTTCCTAAAGTCATTTTTAGCAAAAGCTTAGATGTTTTTCGCATTTGTTATAGATGCATATATTCACAGACAATGATCTGCGTCAGCGACAGCCAATGAATTGGCGGCGGTGTAACGTTATAAACGATTTACTTTGATGATGTTAATTCTCCCATTTTGGAGAATATTTGATGATTCTTATCAGGAGAAAGGTTCCAGTGAAATTAACTAAAGGAATGACCTTATTAGCGCTCGTAATGGCCACTCACTTCGCTAACGCTGCCGATGTTTCTGTTCCCACTGACAGTTCGCTGCATGTCGATGCCGATGCCAAACTAAAGAGCCTGCTGCCGCCAGATATTACTCAGCGCGGATATATCGTCGCTGGAACCAACCCTAATACGCCGCCAACCACCTTCTTTAAGGAAGACAATAAAACCCTGGCAGGCCGTGAAATCGACATCATGAATGCGGTGGGTGAACGTCTGGGTATCAAAGTGCAATGGCGCGATACCGGCGGTTTCGACAATATCATTCCGGGTTTAAAAACCGGTCGCTACGATGTTGCCTTATCTAACATCAATGCCACGCAAACGCGCCTGAAACAGGTCGATTTTGTTGGCTACTATAACGCCAGTCGCCTCGGCATAATTTCTCTGAAGTCTGCCAACATTGCCCCTTTTACCGCCTTTGATGCCGTATGCGGTAAAGAGGTCGGTGCAGGCGCGGGAACAACGCAAATCATGCGACTGGAACAAGCCAGCAAAGCCTGTGAAGCCGCTGGTAAGCAGCCGATCAAAGTGGCGGTATTTCCCGATCGTCCTGCTGGTGTTCAGGCTGTTGTAAGTGGTCGCGTGCCGATGTTTTTTGGCCCTTATGAGGGCCTGAGCTGGCAGACCAAGCTGATCAAACCTTTGGCGTTGAGCGGTGAAATCCATGTTGATGACGCGCCGGTTTCCGTTGCTTTCCCGAAAGATTCTCCGCTTGAACCTGCTGTCCAGACCGCGCTGAATTCTCTGATCAAAGATGGCAACTACCAAAAAATTCTCGATCATTGGGGCATTGGTTTCGGAGCAGTAACGGAAGCCAAACGTAACGAAGAGATTTTCAAATGAGTTCACATTCCGAACACACTGATGATTTACGCATCGTAAGTAAACGCTATTACGGTCGTTGGTTCAGCGCCTTGGTGGTGCTGTTCTGCGTAGTGGCAATGGCGCATTCGATGATGAACAACCCACGCTTTGAGTGGGGCGTTATCGCAGAGAGTTTTACTGAAGCGTCAATTCTGCAGGGCGTTTTGATGACGCTACAGCTCACCGCCATATCAGTCGTGCTCGGTTTTGCTTTCGGAACCGTACTGGCCTTGATGCGACTCTCATCCAATCCAGTATTGGTTGCGGTGAGCTGGGCTTACACCTGGTTCTTCCGCGGTGTGCCGATGCTGGTGCAACTGTTTCTGTGGTACAACATCGCGGCACTTTACCCCACAATTGCGCTCTCTTTGCCGGGAGTCGGTGAGCTTTGGAGTGCGCAATCTAACGCGTTAGTGAGTCCGTTCAGTGCAGCAGTGATCGCCTTAGTCATGCACCAATCTGCTTATGCGGCTGAAATTGTGCGAGCCGGCATCCAAAGCGTAGGAAATGGTCAGCTTGAAGCGGCCCGTGCGTTGGGTTATCGACCAGCACAAATTTTTCGTCATACCGTTTTACCGCAGGCGATGCGCGCCATTCTGCCGCCTGCGGGTAACGAAATTATCGGTCAGCTTAAAACGACCGCCGTGGTTTCAGTTATCTCACTTCAGGACGTTCTGTTCTCTGCGCAGATTATTTACCAGCGTACTTATGAAGTGATCCCGCTGCTGTTAGTTGCCACCTTGTGGTATCTGCTGATGACCTCGGTGTTGTCGATCGGACAATATTATGTTGAACGCTACTTCTCCCGTGGCGTCACGCGCCAGGAAAAGCGTGGTTGGCTGAGCATTATTACCGGTTTTACGCTGCCTAAAGCCGCAAGGAGTGTCAGCAATGGCTGAAGCAATTACGTTACGTAAAGTCACTAAGCGCTTTTCCGGTAACACGATTTTGGATGCGGTAAACCTTGATATTCCAGCGGGTTCGGTCACGGTGATCCTCGGCCCATCCGGTTCAGGCAAATCAACCCTGTTACGCTGCATTAACCATCTCGAAAAGCTCGATGGTGGCACCATCCGTATTGGGGGCGAAATGGTGGGATATAAGCAGAAGGGCCAGGCGCTGCACGAACTCAATAGCCGAGACGTAGCGCGGCAACGCAGTCAGATTGGTATGGTGTTTCAGCAGTTCAACCTTTTCCCGCACCGTACCGTGTTGCAGAACATTATTGATGCGCCCATGCGGGTGAAAAAACAGAGCCGTCAGCAAGCAACCGAGAAAGGCAGAAAATTGCTGCAACAGGTGGGACTGGCGGGGCGCGAAGATGAATGGCCGCAAAATCTGTCGGGTGGACAACAGCAGCGCGTGGCGATTGCCCGTGCCTTAGCGATGGATCCCGGCGTAATGCTGTTTGATGAACCCACTTCCGCGTTAGATCCAGAGCTGGTGGGGGAAGTACTCCAGGTCATTCAGCAACTGGCACACTCCGGCATCACTATGGTGATTGTTACACATGAAATCGGCTTTGCGCGTGAAGTGGCCGATAACATCGTGTTCATGGAGGCGGGGGCGATAGTGGCTGCAGGCCCAACCCAGCAGGTGCTGGATGATCCTGAAAATGGTCGCGTACGTAATTTCATTTCAACGGTGCTTTAGGCACCGTTTTAACTGGGAATATTATGTCCAGTATGCACAGTTCGCACTGGGGTGCTTTTCGCGCGCACCCTAACGGCAATTCGTTAATTATTGAGCCCTTCCGCGGCGATCCCGATCCCAGCCCGCTACTTAGCAACTTTACGCAGGTTCTCGATCATCCGGCGCGCGTGACGCAACCGATGATCCGTCGCGGCTGGCTGGAGAAGGGGCCTGGCGCAGACTCACGCCGTGGCGATGATGAGTTTGTGGCGGTGAGTTGGGATCACGCTTATTCCCTGATCGCCGCTGAGCTCACTCGCGTTAAAAACAGTTATGGGCCGGAAGGGATTTTCGGTGGATCGTATGGCTGGTCCAGCGCTGGCCGCTTTCACCATGCCCAAAGTCAGGTTCATCGCTTTCTGAACACCACCCTTGGCGGCTACGTTCGTTCGGTTAACAGCTACAGCTCAGGTTCCGCATCGGTGTTGTTGCCGCACATTGTGGGCGACATGAATGAAATTGCCCGGCGTGGGGTCAGCTGGCAAGAGATTGCCGAACACAGCGACATCGTCCTGGCATTCGGTGGCTTAGCATTAAAAAATTCACAGGTTGCCAGCGGTGGCGTCAGCGAACACACCGAGCGCGGCTACATGCAGCAGGCTTCCACACGTGGCGCACGCTTTGTTTCAGTTAGCCCGCTAAAAAGCGATCTCCCGGCTGAAGCCCAGGGTGAATGGATAGCGCTGAATCCCGGCACCGATGCGGCCTTTATCCTCGGTTTGCTTGCCGTGCTGATTGAACATCAGTTAACCGATGAAGCCTTTCTGGCGCGTTACTGTGTCGGTTGGGAGACAATGAAAGCGTATATCCTCGGTGAAGAGGATGGCGTGAAACGCGATGCAGAATGGGCAGCGCAGATTTGTGGTCTGTCAGCAGATCATATTAGGGATATTGCCCGCTCGTTACAGGGTCGACGCGTGCTTGTCACGGTGGCCCATGCGCTTCAGCGCGCAGAATTCGGTGAACAGCCGGTGTGGCTTGGATTAGTGTTAGCGGCGGCATTGGGCCAACCGGGTTTACCGGGCGGCGGCTATACCTATGCACTTGGCGCGCTGGGTCATTACGGTAAACAACATAATCTGGTGAGCTTCCCGGCGTTGCCGCAGGGTAAAAATGGTATTGATCGCTTTATTCCTGTGGCGCGCATCGTTGATATGTTGCTGCATCCAGGTGAAAAGTTTGATTATAACGGACGCCGTTTAACCTATCCCGACATCAAACTGGCCTACTGGGCAGGCGGCAATCCGTTTCATCATCATCAGGATTTAGCGCGTTTACGACGTGGATTCTGTCGGCTTGATACGTTGATCGTGCACGAAATTGCCTGGACCGCCACTGCTCGTCACGCAGACATTGTGTTGCCAGCGACCATGACGCTGGAGCGAGAAGATATTGGCGGCGCCCCAACCGATCGCCACTTGATTGCCATGCAACCGGTTGCCGCGCCTTATGCCCAGGCAAAAGATGATTATGTGATCTTCACCGAGCTGGCTAAACGTTTAGGCGGCGAGCAGGCGTTTACCGAAGGGCGCGATACACAAGGTTGGTTACGTCATCTCTATGGTCAAATGCAGGAAAAATTAGCGGCGCACCGCGTCAGCACCCCCGATTTTGATGACTTTTGGCAACAAGGTTTCTTAACGCTGCCGCAGTTGAACGATGCCGGACGCATGATCAACGCTTTTCGCGCCGATCCCGATGCTAAGCCGCTGCCTACGGCAAGCGGAAAAATCGAAATCTACTCGGCGACCATTGCCAGTTTCGGTTACGAGAGCTGTCCTGGACATCCGGTTTGGCGTGAGCCGCGTGAAAAACCGAATGCAGAATATCCGCTTTGGCTGATTGCCAATCAACCCGCAACGCGACTGCACAGCCAACTCGATTTTGGAGCCTACAGTCAAAGCGGTAAACAAAATGGACGTGAGGTGTGCAGCCTCAACCCGACAGATGCCAGTCGGCGCGGCATTAAACAGGGTGATGTTATTGAGCTGTTTAATCTACGCGGACACGTACTGGCCAGCGCTCGCGTGACCACAGATGTTATGCCTGGCGTTATTCAGCTTCCGACCGGCGCTTGGTATGACCCGGTAGATGTGCATGCAGCCCGGCCTTTGTGTCGTCACGGCAACCCGAATGTCTTAACCAACGATATTGGCACATCTTCGCTGGCGCAGGGGTGTACCGGCCAGATCACGGTGATAGAGGTGAGGAAATTTTTGGGCGATGCGCCTGACGTTCGCGCTTTTCTACCGCCTGAAGCGGCTATTTCAAAGCCGTTCGAGGCTTACCGGCACGTTTGAGACTTAGCGTTGAGTTTCAACAAATAAATAAGAGAGGCTCAGGCGCTATATCACGCCTGAGCCTCTTGTTTTCATTTTTTGATTTCAATGTAATGCGTTAAAAACGGCAGCGGTTAATTGGGTTAAATCAGCGTCATTGCGCAGTTCACAGGCTTTCAGCATGGCTTCACATTGTTCAGGTGATCCCGCTTCCAGCGCTCGCTGCAATTTACCCTCAACGTCAACCGGCGTGGCCAAAGATTGTTGACGTGTTTGTTGGCAACGTAACGTCTTTCCATCACTACGTTGAACAGCAACGTCATGAAATCTCAGCCCGGGGTTTAAGGCATCCGGCGGGGCGGTTTCGTCAGGACAGCGATGCACCTTTGCAGCCAATGCGAGCACGTCAGTATTCACGTCACCTTCGGCAAAGTCAGTCATGCGCAGCTCGTTATAAATCAGCATGGCAGCAATAACGTATTCGAGACTAAAACGCGCCTCGATACCATTTTTGGGCACGCGCACGGATGCAGCGATATCGCCGCCCGGAGGAAAGGCCACGTCAATCCGTTCAATTTTACGCAGAAAACTCTCCAGCGATTCACCGTTGGCAAGTCCTTGTTCGCGTATTGCACGTGCGGCCTCGGCTGCGCTGTGCGTGCCGCTACAGGTGGCAAAAGGTTTATATTCAAGCCCTGGCGAGCTGATCCGCCAGGGATTTCCCCAGTGAGTAATCAGGCGTTCAGGTTGATGCTGACCCTGGCTGCTACTGGCTATAAAGGCTTCCAGCACCGTACTGGCTTGCCCGTGGAATTCGGCCAGCGCCAGTTGCGTGGCACTCACGGCTCGTTCAGCGGCTAAGCCTGCGTGTAAAGGTTTAACTGCCGATCCAAATTGTGCTCGTAAGCCGCTGGCCTGCGTTGCCGCGATACCCAGCAGCACCGCGGTTTGGGCTTCGGTGGCTTCTGTTAATCGCGCCAGGGCAGCAGCAGCGGCCAGCGTGCCAAGCGACGCGGTATTGTGATAACCCAATGTGTAATGCTGTTGCGTAACGGCCAAACCGAGACGGCCTGCCACTTCAACACCCAAAATGTAAGCATCCAGAAAACGGTTCAGATCCACACTTTCAGCCTGGTATATCCATGCCATCAGTGCAGGCAGAATAACGGTGCTGGGGTGCCCACGGAAATCCGCATGAAAATCATCAAAATCCAGGGCATGTCCGGCGTATCCCAGCAACAGCGCGCGCGATCGCGGCTCTTTCACATCATAAAGAGTGCGTAGCGTAGGCAAACCGCTGTCAATTACGTGACGTTGTAACACCGGCCAGGCGACGGCGATAAAATCTTTCACGCCTCGTTTAGCAGCCTGATGTGCCTGCTCATCAGGCTGAGAATGCACAACTAAATGGGCTAAATCAGCGGTTAAATTCATGAAGCTTTTACCAGCGCTTTCACAGCAAGTTCAGACAGATAACGAGCGGTTGGCGCTAAAACATCATCATTTACACGAAAAGCGGGATGATGCAGCGCGTAGGGTTCGCCGGTGCCAATCATCATAAAAGCGCCAGGCAGCGCCTGTTGATAGAAAGCAAAGTCTTCACCAATGGGGCTGGCTTCCACTACACGTGCCTCGAAGCCGCTTTGGCTTGCCTGTTCCAGCGCAAACTCAACCCAGTTTGCATCATTGACCACCGAGGGTGGCCCCGCTTGCCAGTCAATCTCAACCTGAGCATTAAACGCAGCAGCAATGCCATTAATGATCTGATGAAAACGTTGAGAAAGTAATTCACGTGTTTCGGCTGAAAAGGAACGCACCGTTCCTTCGAGCCAGGCGCTATCCGGGATCACATTCCAGGTGGTGCCGCTGTGAATTTGCGTAACTGACACCACCGCATTGTCATTTGATGGCGCATTGCGGCTGATCAGCGTTTGCAGGGCCGTAACAATTTGCCCGGCGATGACAATGGGATCGATGCTTTCATGGGGACGCGCGGCGTGACTGCCGATGCCGCGAACCGTCACCTTGAAACGATCAACTGCGGCGGTCAGCGGGCCAGCCTTGCTGCCGATGACGCCTGGCGGCAAAGTCGGATCGTTGTGAATGCCAAAGATCACTGCGGCATCGTGTAATGCGCCGGTCGCCAACAAAACGGGTGCGCCCTGTCCGGTTTCTTCTGCTGCCTGGAATAAAATACGCACCCGCCCGGCTAACTGCGCTTCCTGCTGTTTTAGTAAGATAGCGGCACCCAACGCGGCGCAGCTGTGAAAATCATGACCACAAGCGTGCATCACGCCGGGGCGTTCAGAACGGAATGACACATCAGATTGTTCTTCAATTGGCAAAGCATCGATATCAGAACGCAGCACCACGAGCGGGCCTTCGCCTGAACCAATCTCTGCCACTAAACCCGTGGCTAAAGGCAAATCGAGAATTCGGATTTCATGGTGCTCCAACTGCGCCCGCAAGCGCGCAGTGGTTTCAAATTCCTCGTTGGAGAGCTCTGGGTAACGGTGCAATTCATGGCGAAATGCAATTAACGCCTGTTCATCGAGTGTGCTCATTTAGCGACGTCCTGTAATTGATGACTTTGACGCGAAAGCCATGTCTCGTGTAATGCGCTATTAAGCACTTTTTTCATATAAAGCGTGATGTGGCCTTTACCGAGATCGGTGGTGTGCATCGGCATAAAACCGCGCTTTAGGTACATCTCTTTTAACCAGGGATGGCGGGCGGCCGTGCCCAGAGAAACGGCAGGCGCGCGAAGTTGACCAATAAGGATATCCTGCTCGAGGTGCTGCAGAATTTGCTGACCAAATCCCTGCCCGGCGTAATCGGGATCTGCACCAAACCAGCCGATATGCGGTAAACCAAAAGGCCCCGGCAGCGGGCCCCACGGATAACGCACCGTCACGGATGAAACCATTACCTTGTCTTTATAAAGCGCGTAAACGCCATGACTTTGCAGATGGCGTAACGCTTTATCGCGATCGGCAGTGGCTGCATCGAAATGAATGCCTAACGCTTTGACTGCAGCATAAGCCGCGAGCATGAGAGATAAATATTCATCGACTTCATCTTCTTTAACCTGGCGAAAAGTAAGTGGCATAATCAATCCCGATTTAAATTTTAAACAGTTGTACTTTTTATTTGTTGGTCAGATTAACAGTAAACGTTTCGCGGGCTATATGTGAAAAGTGAATATAGTAATGCTTAAATGTGAAAAGCGATTTGTCGGTTTCAGATTGCGTAACGGCATATTTTACGTAATATGAAGCCATCGATGAAATTTAGCTAAGTGTCATTTATCCTATTGTTTATGTTAGTTATTTAAAACATAAAAATCACTCAGGACGTTTACGTGTTAGCGATCAAATCCCCGCAAGCTTATATCCAACAGTCCGGCATTCGAAAAAAATTAGGGGAATATCTTGCTCCTTACGGAAAAAACATTCGTATCTTGACGTCTGAAACAGCCTGGCATGTGGTTAATTCAGAATTAACGCAGGCGTTAAACAATGCTGATATTAAATGGCAGCTGGAATATTTAAACGGTGAATGTACCGATGCGGCGATTAATCGCTTTAAGAATAATGTTATTGAGCAGGACGCCACGGTTATTTTTGCTGTGGGTGGCGGTCGTGTATTGGATTGTGCAAAGGCAGCCGGAGATGCGTTAGACAATGTGGTGGTCATCAACTTTGCGACTGTCGCGGCAACATGTGCAGCCTGGTCACCGATCGCCATCATTTATAATGAGCAAGGCGGTCATTTACGCAGCCAGCCGTTACGCAAAATGCCAGTGCTGGTCTTGGTTGACAGCGAAGTCATCGCCCAAAGCGATGTGCGTTATTTAAAAGCGGGCATCGTTGATGCGCTGGCGAAGTGGTATGAATTCCGTCCTTATCAACGTCACAATCCAGAAAGCCTGGCGCTGGATCTCAAAGTCATGGCTGCGCAACGGGCGGTTGAGGCTTATCGCCAATGGGGCCAACAAGCGATTGAAGCCAATCAGCAAAAACAGATTACGCCCGCGCTGGAAAAAGTCATTGACGCCAATATTGTGTTGGCAGGCTTGGCTAACAGCATGCGCGATGATTTACCGACGCCGGGATTCGCTCACGCCATACATAATCAATTAACCCATCTACCCGAACTGCATCACTGGCTGCACGGAGAAAAGGTGGGTTTTAGTTTGCTGGTGCAGTCGATTATGGAACACGCAGAAGGTCAGCCAGACGCTGATTTGGTGGCGTTATTAACATGTTTTGACACGCCGTTAAGGCTGCCGGCGTTCCATCAGAATCGTCAGCAAGTCATACGTCAACTTGCACAGGCGATTCGCTTTCCTGCTGCCAGCGCTGCGCGTTTACCCTTTACCGTGTCGCCGGAAGCGTTAGAACAAGCACTGCTCGCCACCGACACCCTTTCTTAATTGCACATTTTTTTATCGCGGCTACGCGGTTTTACATCATTCAAGGGAAAAGTATGAGTAACCAAAACAGTAATACGCGTTTGCGCCTCGGGCTTTTTGTCCAGCCGGTGGGCCATCACGTTAGTGGCTGGCGCTTGACCGAACAGTTAGGAGCGCCTACGGATATCGACTGGCTGATTACGCTGGCAAAGAAAGCGGAAGCGGGTCGGTTTGATCTGTTTTTTGTCGGTGATGCCCTTGCAACAAGCATGTATCGCTTACCCTCAACCATGGCGCGGCTTGAGCCGCTCACGCTGCTTTCGGCATTGGCGACGCACACTAAGCGTATTGGCCTGGCAGCCACCGCATCAACGACGTTCAGCGATCCGTTCACGTTGGCTCGCGCATTTTCGTCACTTGACCATATCAGCCGTGGACGTGCTGCATGGAACGTTGTGACCTCGTTTTCAGCCGACGTAGCACGTAATTTCAGTCGTGAAGATATGCCAGATCACGCCGAACGTTATGGACGCGCACGCGAATTTTTAGACGTCGCGAATAAACTTTGGCAAGGCTGGGAAGAGGGCGCGGTGCAACCTGATAAAGCCAGCGGCCGCTACTTTGTGGATGAGAAGATTAAGTCAGTGAACCATCAAGGTGAGCATTTCCAGATTCAAGGCCCCCTGAATATTACCCGATCACCACAAGGACGCCCGGTGATTATCGAAGCAGGTTCTTCAACGGATGGTCAAAAACTGGCGGCTGAAACGGCCGAAGTGGTGTTCACCGCCGCGGCAAGCCTGGAAGAGGCTCAGCAGTTTTATCAGTCACAGAAAGCGCAGGTTGAAGCGGCCGGTCGTGATCCTGCACATGTGGTGATTATGCCTGGCGTAATGCCGATTGTCGGGCGCACGCGTGAAGACGCCAAAGCGCTGTGGAAAGAGCTCAACACGCTGGTCGATATCGATAACGGTTTGAAGCAACTTTCGCTGCGTTTCGGGCTGGATTTGTCAACCTATCCGCTGGATGGGCCTGTGCCTGAAGTTCCGCTGGGTGAAGGTAATCAAAGCCGGGTGAAATTACTGACCGAGATGGCAAAGCGTGAGAACCTTACTCTTCGTGAACTGGCAGCCATCGCCGCGGGATCACGCGGTCATCGTGTGATTGTGGGTACGGCAGAAGATATTGCAGACGATTTTCAGCTATGGCTGGAGCAGGGCGGCGCGGATGGATTCAACATCATGCCTGCCATTATGCCGGAACAGCTCGACTTGTTTGTTGAGCTGGTAATACCTGAATTGCGCCGCCGGGGCTTATTCCCAGAAGATTACGCTTATCCTACTTTGCGTGAAAACCTCGGTTTACCGGTGGCGTAACGCCTTGGCCCGCGTTGTGAATGTGCAACGCGGGTATTGATTCAAGGTTGTCAGTAACCGGTGCCGCGTGCTGAAATCAGAGTTTCTGTTCATAAGCGCGAATTTCATCATGACGACTGATATCAGAACGCTGGATTTGAATTTACTCAAGGCGCTGGACGCCTTGCTAGATGAACGCAGCGTGACGCGTGCAGCCGATCGTCTGGCGCTGACCCAACCTGCGGTGAGCGGCATGTTAACGCGGCTGCGTGACTGCTTTGACGATCCTTTATTTACGCGCACTCAGCGCGGTATCGTACCCACCGTTCGTGCGTTAGAACTGGCCACGCCCATCAAGCAGATATTGTCTGAAGTTAACGTGCTGCTTCAACCAAAAGCCTTTGAACCATCCCGTGCTGAAATGACATTTACCCTTGCTGCGACCGATTATGCGTTACGCGCTGTGGTTGTTCCGTTTATGGCTGCGCTTCGACAGCAGGCACCAGGTATACGTGTATCTGTCGTGCCGGTGGTTTACGATCAAGTGAAGTTACAGATGGAGCGCGGTGAAGTGGATGTCGCCTTGCTGACCCCTGATTCCACGCCTGTTGAATTACATAGCCGGGCGCTATTTGATGAAGAGTACGTTTGCCTGATACGTGAAGATCATCCTGCGGCGACAGAAGAGCGTCTTTCGCTAGAAACCTTTTGTTCACTCGATCACGCCTTGGTCTCTTATCAGGGGGGGCATTTTCACGGTGTCACAGATGATGCGTTGGCAACGTTAGGCTATAAACGACGCGTGACATTATCGGTGAGTAGTTTTTTGGTATTACCGGAAATATTGCGTGTCAGCGATCTTATCGCGGTGGTGCCGCGCCGGTTGGCGGTGAATATGCAGGGGTTAAAGATCATGAATCCGCCGCTGACGCTTGCGGGTTTTACTAAAAGCGTGGCATGGCATGAGCGTACGCATCGTGATGCCGGTTATCGTTGGCTACGCAACGTATTGTTTACGACCAGCGCGATACAGTAAAGCAGCGCGGCGCCTGGAATAAGCGCCGCGATGATGATTAAAGCAGGAAGTCGTTCAATGAACCGCCTGCTTCCAATGCTTTTTTGATTGGAGAAGGCGTGCGGCCCTGACCGGTCCAGAACTTAGTCTCACCGTTTTCATCGGTGTATTGGTATTTAGCCGGGCGTGGTGCACGCTTGGCTTTACTTTTAGTTTCAACAGATGCCAACTTGGTTAAATCAGAAATATCGATGCCGTCGTTTAACAGCATTTCTTTATATTTCGCCAACTTGTCTGCTTTTTCACGCTCAGAGGCTAACGCAGCTTCTTCTTCTTCACGACGCTCAGCGACCACGACAGAAAGCTTTTCAAGCATTTCATTTAACGTGTCAATGTCAACTTCACGGGCTTGAACACGTAATGTACGTAGGTTATTCAACGCCTTTAGCGCATCACTCATTGATTAATCCTTAAAGATGAAACGAATATTTATAAAGCAATGCAGTTTACGAAAAATAGATTCAGAAGGAAATATCTTAGCGAGAGGAAAATGCGCTATTTACGTTGTTTTGAGAATGGGGCGTTTTAAACATTCCGCATAAAAAGACAAGACTTAAAAAAAGTGCCCGCAGCGATATCGTTTAAAATATCGCCTCACGGGCAGGTGTTCATTTTAGGCGTTTTGATAGAAGGGAAAGCAGCCCGCCAAGATACTCACAGAAAATAACACCATGCAGGTAATGAATGACCAACGCAGGGTATATCGCTGTGTTTGTGCATAATCGAGTTTAAGCATGCCGACTAATAAATAAGTCGAGGCGACCAGCGGGCTCAAAATATGTACCGGCTGTCCAACCAGCGCCGCTCGGGCCATTTCTAAAGGCGTGATGCCATAATGCCCGGCGGCCTTAACCAGTACCGGTAACATGCCGAAATAAAAGACATCATTAGAAACCATCCAGGTTACTGGAATACTCAACAGCGCGGTAATCACCGCCAAATAAGGGCCTAATGCATCGGGGATTACCCGCACAATGGCTTCTGCTAGCGTATTTGCCATACCGGTTCCAGAGAAAATCCCCGTAAATACCGCCGCTGCAAAAATCAGGCTCGCGACCGAAAGAATAGCGGAAGCATGTCGGGTTAATTGCGCTTGTTGCTGGCCGATCGATGGATAGTTGATCATGAACATAATGGCTGTCGCTAACATAAACAGATAAGCCATGGGCACCACACCCAACACCAACACCACCAGCAAGGCAATCGTAAGCAACCAGTTGGCCCAAAATCGCCAGGCTGGACAAGGCGTGATTTCAAACTCTAGCTTGTGTTCGACGGCGGCTGTAGTGGCTTGCCAGCCGATACGTTTGCGTTCGTGACGTCCCAAAATCCAGGCAAGAACAAAGGTCCAAATCACACAGGCAATTAAGGGAATCAACATCGGGACAAAAAGCGTTCCTATCTCAGCATGTATCGCTGTTGCTGCGCGCGCGGTCGGCCCACCCCAAGGAAACATATTGCCCAATCCGGTACATTGTAATAACAGACAAGCCGCTTTAAGGGTTGAAATACCCATACGTTTATAAATGGGTAGGAAAGCGGAAAGCACAATCATATACACCGTAGCCCCATCACCATCCAGCGCAACTATAAAGCCTAATAAGACCGTTCCACAAAATATCTTTACTGGGTCGCCATCCACAGCAGAAACAATACGTTTAATTACCGGATCAAACATGCCGGCATCGGTGACGCTCATAAAATAGATCATGGCAAAGATTAACATTACGCCGGTTGGTGCGACGGTGCGTAAACCTTTAATCACCATATCCCCCACGTCGGTATTGTGTCCGAGAAACAGGGCAAACAGCGTAGGAATAAATATTAACGCCGTTAGAGCAGAGAGTTTTTTGCTCATTAATAAGCCAATAAACGTGACTATCATAAGCAGACTGATTATCAGCAGCATGGTGATATCCTGTAGAGTAAGACATTGCCGATTTGCGTTAAACAAATCACATATGTATCGAAATTAATCAGCGCGATCAGGGGCGCCGAAATAGTTAATAACGTTTTGTAATTAATATTAAATGGCTAAGGCTGAGATTCACCGGTCTTTTCAGTTAAAAAAAGCAGGCCGTCGTTATGCCAATAAACGCCCTTATTTTCCTTAAAAATGAGGCGCGCCTTTTTCATTTCTGTGAGATGACTCGCGAATCTTCATTAAATATCCGCTAAATACTCTGTTATTCCCTTGTTAACGTGGGGTAAGCCTGGCATGAGAGAAAAATAAATAATATTCTCCAATCATTATCAATCGATTCCTTTGGGGAATGAATGGAGCTTAAAGATCTCACCTATTTGCTGGCGATTCGCGAAACGGCGCATTTAGGTAAAGCGGCGCAATCCCTTGGTATCACCCAACCGGCGTTAACTAAATGTATTCAGCGGTTGGAAAAATCGTCATCAACCAAACTGATTTTGAAAGTAGGGCGCGGGATCCAGCTCACGGAAGCCGGATTGTTACTTTGTGAACGCGCTCAAAAAGTGGTTCTGCTAATGCAGATGACAAAAAAAGATTTGCATGCTTTAGGCACCGGAACGGCGGGGGTAATCCGCTTGGGCGTAGCAGCGACAGCTGCTGAGTTCATGTTGCCTGAGTTGACGCACGAACTGCTGCAGCAAGCGCCCAGCGTTGTGGTGGAAATTCAGGTAGGGCTGAATGACTTTTTACAAAACCGGCTGCGTGAAAACAAGCTGGACCTGATTCTCGGTTTCCTGCCTGAAAGTAACAGTGAATTCATCACCCGTCCGCTGGTGGAAGATCCGGTGGTGGTCGCCGCCAGTCAATCACACCCGCTCGCTAATATTCATCCAACGCCCGAGCAACTTGGTCACTATCGCTGGCTGTTGCCCGCGCCACAGGTGGCGACCCGACAATGGCTTGAACAGCGCTTACGCAGCGGCGGCTATGCGGCGCCTCGCGTGCAGGTAGAAAGCAACACGCTTTCTCCGCTTCGGCGCATGTTGGCACAAACTGAACTGCTCAGTTTTATCTCGCGACGTTTGTTGCAAGGCGAAAGCGCCGGAGAGGCGTTAATCGAAATCCCTTTACCGTTAGTCATGATGCCACGCACGTTTGGCTGGCAATTTCGCTCCCTCAGCGAATTATCGCCAGCGGCACGTTTGTTAGTAGAGTTAGCGGAAAAGCGCTGGAAATGGTAAAGGTGCTGCGCTGTTAAGCGCTGAGTGACCTTTCCTTGCCTTCACCTTACAGCCTGGATCTTCTTGATTCAGGCCAAAAATCAGTAATATCCTGCTGCTATCTTGAAATAACATTAACCGAATCAAGACATTTCCCGCGCCTTCTGACTTAAAAGCCCTCCCATATTTCACAAAATATCTTTGATATCAACACGTTTAGTGAACGTTAAAAGTTCGAGAAATTTCGCATCATTTGCTAACAATTTCTTGCAATGATAATAGCAATGCGTATATTTCTCATTTGCTTTAAAGGCAACATCACGCCAGCGCGAAGACGTACGCAGAGAGGGTTTTCTGGGATAACCCCCAGAAAAAAGGCGAAACGCAGCGGTTTCGTCCGCCAGGCTGCAAGGCTGTGAACAGTGGCAAAAAATCAAAAATATAAATGAGGAATTACCGATGTCTTTTGATGTTAAGCGCGTCAGGGAATCTGCAACGAACATGCCTTCGCTTGCGCACAACAAACCTCTGCGTCTCTCCTTGCTGGCGGCTGTTGTCGCTACCGCCTTCACCAACAATGTGCAAGCAGCAGAAACGACTGTGCCCGCCGCCACTGATGATCAGACCATGGTGGTGAGTGCATCCTCTGCGGATGATGTTGCCGATACGCCTAACACCGATTACAGCGTGCCCGTGACACGTGCAGGAACAAAATTAACCTCTACCGTGCGTGATATTCCGCAGTCGGTCAGTATTATTACCCAGCAGCGTATGCAGGATCAGCAGCTGCAATCGCTGGGACAAGTGTTGAATAACACCACTGGCATTCAGGAAAGCACCGCTGACATGGATCGTAAAACCTACTATTCACGCGGCTTCCTGATTGATAACTACATGATTGACGGCATTCCCAGCGTATTTGAAGAGCGCTGGAACCTGGGCGATTCACAAACCGACTCGGCGCTGTATGAGCGTATTGAAGTCGTCCGTGGTGCGAATGGCCTGTTAGTCGGCGCGGGTAATCCTTCGGCAGCTGTGAATATGATCCGTAAACATGCGAACAGCAAAGTGGCAACGGGCGACCTTTCCGCCAGCTACGGCAGCTGGAATAAACAGCGCTATGTCGCCGATGTTCAGACTCCGCTGACTGAATCAGGTAACGTGCGCGGACGCGTCGTTGCCGGTTATGAAGATAAAAACAGCTTCGTTGAGCGTTACGGTGCTGAAAAGAAATTTATATCTGCCATCGTTGATGCAGACCTGACTGACTCAACCACCTTGTCGTTGGGTTATGAATATCAGGAAAATAAAGCCGACAGCCCAACCTGGGGTGGCTTGCCGCGTTACTACACCGATGGCAGCAAAACCGATTATCGTCGTGGCTTTAATACCGCGCCGGACTGGGCTTACAACAACAAAGAGACCAAAAAGGTCTTTGTCAATTTGCAGCAGGCGTTTGATAACGGCTGGCAGCTCACCTTAAACGGTACGCATAACGAAACCAATTTCGCCAGTAAGCAGCTCTATATTGATGGATACTTCGACAAAGTCACCGGTATTGGACAGTCGGAATATGCCGGTTATCCGGTAGTGGGTGGGACAGGTTATAACACCGGCAAGCGTAAAGTGGATGCAGTGGATACCTTTGCCAGCGGCCCGTATGAGCTGTTTGGGCGCACCCACGAATTGATGGCAGGCGTGAGCTACAGTAAGCAGCAAAATACGTATTACAGTGCGTTTGCCAATATTTCGCCGGAAGAGTTGGGTGACTTCAACAACTACAACGGTCAATTCCCTGAAACAGATTGGGGTCCGCGCTCGCTGGCGCAAGATGACACCACGCGCCAGAAGTCAGCTTACATGGCAACGCGCATTTCACTGGCCGATCCGCTGCATCTGATTTTAGGTGCCCGCTACACGCGTTGGATCAACAACACGCTGACCGGTGATTTAGAGAAAAACAACATCACGCCTTATGGTGGGTTGGTGTATGACATCAATGATAACTGGTCGACTTACGCGAGTTACACCTCGGTATTCAAACCCCAAACCAACCGTGACAGCAGTGGCGCGACGCTTTCACCGGTTGTAGGTAACAACTATGAAGCGGGTGTGAAATCAGATTGGTTTAATAGTCGCCTGACGACGTCATTCACCGTGTTCCGTACCGAGCTGGATAATGTCGGCGTCAGCACCGGTCGCATCATTGAAGGATCAACCGACACGGCATATGAAGCCAAAAAAGGCACAGTCAGCCGCGGCGTGGAGTTTGAAGTCAACGGCGCACTAACCGATAACTGGCAGATGACGTTTGGTGGCACGCGTTACATTGCGGAAGATCGCGATGGTGAAGCGGTTAATCCAAACCTGCCGCGCACCCAGCTGAAACTGTTCACCCGTTATCGCCTGCCGATGTTGCAGGATCTGACCATTGGCGGTGGTGTGAACTGGCAAACTCACGTCTGGAAAGAGAGCGCGGGCCCAAGCGGCAATGGCACCTTCTACTCTGAGCAGGGCAGCTACGCGCTGGTTGATCTCTTTAGCCGCTATCAGCTGACCAAACAGCTGGCGCTGCAAGCTAACGTTAACAACCTGTTCGACAAAAAATACGACACCAATATCAATGGTGATGTGGTTTACGGCGAACCGCGTAACGTCTCGGTAACGGCGAGCTACAGCTTCTGATTTTTTTGCCTTGGCTTATCCCGTAGTAAAAACGCCTCTTAGGAGGCGTTTTTACTGCAAACTTTACAATCCTCTTAAAAAACGTTCTCAAGCCTTATTACCTAAGCCGCTGATGAACGCTTCTGCTCGGCTTCATACTCCGCCACTTTTTGACGAATCACGGGTAGCAAATACTGGCCATACTCAGTGGCATCGCGCAATTGATCGAAACCACGAAACAGAAACGTCGTCACGCCGAGTTTGTAGTATTCCAATGCGGCATTGGCGACGGTTTCCGGCGAACCCACCAGCGAGGTTGAGTTGCCCGCAGCGCCTGAAAGCGCCGCAATCCCTGTCCACAGGCAGCTGTCATAAACCTTGCGCGCCGTCGCGAGTTGATACAACCGTTGTGAACCGACATTGCTGTCCGGCTGGATCGCTTTACCGCCTATGTTGGCCTGCGCGGCGGCCAGCAGCGATTCTGCCCGTGCCCACGCCTGTTCATCGCTGGCAGCGACAATCGGACGCAGTGACAAACTAAAGCGAATCTCATTTTCACGACCATATTTTTTCGCCGCTTCACGCACCTGTTCAATGCGGGCTGCAACCTGTTCCAGCGGTTCGCCCCACATCATGTAAACATCTGCATGTTGCGCTGCAATTTCCACCGCAGCATGTGAAGCACCGGAAAAGTAGATGGGCACCCGTGGTTTTTGCAGCGGTTTCACCTCAGTCAAATTATCCCGTACCTGATAAAACGCGCCTTCAAAGTCAAAAGGCTGGTCGGATTGCCACACCTGTTTCATGATCTGCACATATTCACCGGTGCGGGCGTAACGCTCATCCTTGGTCAAGAAATCGCCGTCGCGCTGCAAATCGCCGCTGTCTCCGCCGGTAATCACATTGATCGATGCGCGTCCCTGACTCAGCTGATCGAGCGTGGCAAACTGGCGTGCAGCAAAGGTGGGCGCTTGAAATCCGGGACGATGCGCAACCAGCAAACCCAACTTCTCCGTAAAGGCGGCGACGTAACTGGCGATAATCATCGAGTCTGGCGCGCGGGTATTGACCGCCAGCAACACTTTATCGAAACCTGCATATTCCTGAGCATGGGAAAAGGCTTTGATAAAAGGGATATCGACAATTTTACCGTTGCCTGCATCCGATTCACTCTGTTCATGCGCGCCGACCAGACCAATAAATTCGAGCGTCATTTGTGACTCCTGTTAAATGAGAGCGCCGTTTTACCGGCAGCTGTAAAAATGACATCATCCTGCGGGGTATGAATGCGGCCACACAGCACGTTACGTAAATGCCGTTCAAGTGGATTACTGCGCGTCAGGGCATGATTACCAATGCTTTCCACCATCAGCTGAACGCTGCGAATGGCATTTTCAATCACAACCTGTTTGATCTTCGGCGCCTGAGCGCTTGCAACCAGCCCGGACGTGGCAAAATCGAGCAGCGTCTGGCTGGTAAACAGCAAGGTTTCTACCCGGCCAACAATCTCCTGAAAGCGTGGCAAACTCGCCAGCGGCGCACCTAAATTTGCCGGGATGCGCTGCTGAAGAAAGGTGATAAACCAGTCGCGTGCGGCGTGGGCGATGGCGTCATAGAGCGATCCAAGCAAAACCGCCATCCACACCGTCTCCTCATCATTTAAACCTGCACGTGGTTCGCTCCAGCGGCTGACGTTGACGGCATTTTCAGCCGGGATCCATACCTCATCAAATACCACGCGATGGCTACACGTGGCGCGCATACCCAGATGATCCCACTCAGGTTCAATGCGAATGCCCGTTGCCGATGCTGGGACCAAATAACTGCCCACCAGCGGATCGGCGTCGTCGCTGCTTGCCCAAACCAAAAACCAGCTCAAGCCCACGCTGCCGGTGGCGTAAATCTTCTCACCGCTCAGGCGCCAACCATCGGGTTCACGGCGCGCGATGGTTTTGGGTAAACCGCCGCGTGCTGGCGTGCCGAGTTCCGGTTCAACACGCAGCGCATTAATCAACGCGCCCTGATCGCGCACGCTTTGCGCTACCCGCAGACGAACGGATTCTGGCCAGTCTGAATCATCACCTAAACGGCGTGAATTCAAATACTGCATAATCACAATCAAGGCGGTGGAGGGTTCGCCTTGTGCTATGGCGGCAATAATGGTGCGGGATTCCGTTAAATCAGCCCCGAATCCACCCACCGAAATCGGTAGCGCCCGGCTCAGTAATCCGTGTTGCTGCAACAGCGCAAAATTTTCGTGGGGAAATTCGCCCTGCCAATCAATCTGATCGGCTGATTCCTGGAGGGTACGCGTAATGGCGGGCAGACGTTCTCGCAAAAAGATGGATGAATTATCGCTGTCGTTAACGGACATAACGCAAGCCTCAATGAATAACCTGATTGTGACGCAATCTTTTATTTTTATGCCGCCAATGTAAAAGCAAAATACCAGATAACCTCATGCAGAATTGGCATAATTTCAATGCTGGTTGCTGAGCAAATTAATCATTACTCTGCAGAAGATTAATAAAAACGTTATTTATTTTAAGGGTCTCCAATTATTTGGGAGTAACATCGTGCCAGCTCAATATTCACTATCTCGTCGGCATTTTCTTAATTATTCGGCGGCGACATTAGCCGCCAGCGCATTACCCGCCTGGGCAAACCCTCATGACGCGATGAATATGTCGCCGGATATTTTACAGGGAGGTGCAGGGAAATGGGCGTTGGCAAAACCCGCGAAAATACGTCTGGCGGTGAACCTCAACGCTATTTGTCTGGCGCCGGTGATCGTCGCCGATCAGCATAATTTCTTCAAAGCACATAATTTGGAGGTCGAGTTCGTCAACTTTGGCAATTCAACCGAACTTTTACTGGAGTCGATTGCCACTGGCAAAGCCGAAGCCGCGGTGGGCATGGCGCTGCGCTGGTTAAAAGCACTGGAGCAGGGCTTTGACGTTAAGCTAACGGCAGGCACGCATGGCGGTTGTATGCGGCTGTTAACGCGCGACGACGGTCCACGCTCGCTTGAAGCGCTGAAAGGCACCACCATTGGCGTTACCGATATGGCCGGTGCCGATAAAAACTTTTTCTCCTTAATGCTGAAGCGGCACGGGCTTGATCCTAATACGGATGTAAACTGGCGCGTTTATCCGCAAGACCTATTGCCGCTGGTGTTACAGAAGGGTGAAATTCAGGCCGCAACCGGATCCGATCCGGTGATGTGGCGACTCTCTCAACAGCCCGGTTATCGCGAGGTTGCGACTAACTTAATTGATGAATATGCCAATCTGAGCTGCTGCGTCATTGGTACGCGCGGCAGTTTGATTCGCGATCAGCCTGAAGTGGCAGCGGCGATTACCCATGCGATTTTACAGGCGCATGCTTATGCGGCGCAGCATCCTGATACCATTGGCACCGAATTTAATGGTAAAGCGCTGAATACCACGCCACAGGAGATTGCCAGCGTATTGAAAACCCATACGCACGGCCACTATTCCGTGGGGAATGACTTTGTGAAGGAAATAGACGTCTATGCCCGCGATTTAAAAGCGATCAACGTATTACGTCCAGAAACCGATCCGATGCTCTTCGCCAAAGGTATTACTTCAGACGTATTGATATAACAAAAAAGGCAGCCTCGGCTGCCTTTTTTGTTTGTAACGATCAGCTTAAAAGCGGTTGCGATGTCTGTACCGCATTGGCGTTTTTTAAACTTTCTGCGGGACGATGGTGATCGAACAATTGCGTAGAAAGATAATTTCCACCGCCATCCGCCAGCAAAATGACGATACGTTTTCCCTGATTCTCTGGCCTGGCTGCCAACTGCCTTGCCGCATACAGCACCGCTCCCGACGAATCCCCAACTAATATCCCTTCGACTAATGCCAGCTCGCGCGCCGCCTGATACGCCTGCCAGGTTTCCACTGCAATCACCTCATCAATCACCTGATGATCGACATTGGCGGGGATCCGCTCCGGTGGTTGGCTGCTAAAGGCGTGAACGCCAGTGATCTCAAGCGGGTCAGGATTATCAGGTTGTGGCTGCGAGCCAATACCCGGTTCTACAGCAACCACATGAAGTTCTGGATACTGCGATTTGAGATAGCGCCCAATACCAGAAAGCGTACCGCCGGTGCCCACCGAGGCCACTAAAATATCAAGCTCACCTTGCGTATCGCGCCAGATCTCTGGCCCGGTTGTCAGCGCGTGCACACGCGGATTCGCCGGGTTCTCCAGCTGCTGCAAAAAGTGTACATGCGGTTCTGCTTCCCGCACCCGCGCCACCAGCCAGCGGGTTGCCGCGACAAAATCGCCGTCGGTAGAGGCATAGAAGTCGGCAAAGCCCGGCACCAGGCTAAAAGGGATCAGTTCTGCGCCTAAAGCCTGAATCACCTTGCTGCGTTCGATACTAACAAAGTCATTGATGTAAACACGAAAGTGATAACCTTTTGCCGCCGCAAACGCCGCCAGACCAATACCGGTATTGCCGCTGGTGGTTTCAGCAATCACATCGCCAGGCTTTATCAGGCCGCGGCGTTCAGCATCTTCAATCATCGCCAGCGCAATGCGGTCTTTCACGCTGTGATTAGGATTAAACAACTCCAGCTTCGCCAGCAGGTCAACATGCAACTGGTAGCGCTCACTAAAGCGCGTCAGGCGCAGCAGCGGCGTATTGCCAGTGAGCTCGGTTATTGAATTATAAATAGATGCAGCCATTTCTTGTCCTCACTGAGATAAAAGTGCGATCACCATTTCACCGCATTGCGCTGCCACGCCAACGTGCGATCGCGCACGATGAACAGCAGCGTAATCAGCGAAGAGCACAGCAGCGCCATGACGATCAATGCCGCATACATGTTGGCGTACGCCGCCCAGCCTTGCGCCCACTGCAAATACCAGCCAAGACCTGATTTAACACCCATCATTTCTGCAGCAACCAATACCGAGAATGAGGCGCCCAAGCCCATAAACAGCCCGACAAACAGATGCGGCAGAGCAGCGGGCACGGCGACACGCAGCACTAAAAACAATGCGTTCGCCCCCAGCGTGCGCGCCACATCGTAATAACGGTTATCAACGCTGGCGACGCCTGACCACGTCAACACCGTCACCGGGAACCAGGTCGCCAGCGCAATGAGAAAGACCGCTGCGGAAAAGCTTGAGGGAAAGAAATAGAGCGAGAGCGGTAACAACGCAGTGGACGGCACCGGCCCAAGAAAACGTAAAACAGGATGCACCCAATATCCCAGCCCGCGCGACCAGCCAATTGCCACGCCAGTAATGAATCCCACCACGCTACCAAAGGCGAACCCAATGGCCAGCAGACGCAGCGAATTCAGTACGCTGTCGAGCAGGCGGGGCCAATCTGTGGCGTAAGCTTCAAGTAACGCACGCGGTGGGGCGAAAAAGGGGGCGGGCAACAGCGCCTGCTTCGCGGTGACGTATTCCCAAATCCCCAACAGCAGGGCTAACACCACTAACCAGCGCGCACTGGTTTTCAGCGGTTGCCAGAGTTTCAAATGGGGTGCTGCGCTGGCTGCCAGCACTAACACCGTAAGAAGTGACGCAAGGGCGATAAAAAACGCATGGGTTTCATTGACAAAGCGTGGGGCCGCAAAGCCGATTTGTTTATCGGGCAGGCCGGTCATCAGCGCGACCAATCCCCACCAACAGAGTAATGCTGCCCATAAGAGGGGATCAATGTGACGTACCGCATTTGACGATCGCCCCAGTGCTAACGTTTCACTCACCATGTTTCTCTCCCGCTGATAACTGCAATATTTACTGTATTCGCCAGGCATTCATTAATTGATTGCGAATGCGCAAGCCCTGTTAGTCATCAATATTGATAAACCCGCATTTAAAGCAATATCGCAAAGCTGGAACCGCACACCAAATAACAATCCTGTATGAGGTAATGCGGTTTTTATTTATGAGTGATTAGCAAACGCTATGCTGCTATTAGCATAATTACCGGCGGGTTATTTGTGTTATTAATTTTTAAAATGCATTTTTAAAGTCATCCGCTTGAGGAATATGATATGGCATCACAGAATGTAGACGCTATTAATAGAGGCGCGAACAGTGCTGGCGTTAATATTGATATCGAAAATGTCAGCCACCATTTTACGCTGGAAGGAAACGATTTGGCGGTATTGGAAAATATTCACTTGCAGGTAAAAGCGGGTGAGTTTGTGGCGCTATTAGGCCCGTCCGGCTGCGGTAAATCGACCTTGCTGCGCTTGCTGGCTGGACTCGAACAACCCGCCAGTGGCTTACTGGCAGAAGAAGGTCGCGCCATTACTGCGCCACACCCTTCTCGCGTCGTGGTGTTTCAAGATCCTACGCTTTATCCCTGGCGCACGGTTTACGACAATGTAGGATTAGGACTGCAAATTCGGGGCGAGAAAAAGCAGGCGGCTGAAGAACGTATCAATGCCATGCTGGATCGCGTAGGTCTGCGTCAGTTTGCACGCGCCTGGCCACATCAACTTTCTGGCGGCATGGCGCAGCGTGCGGCATTGGCGCGCGCTTTAATCAATCATCCTCGCTTACTGATTCTGGACGAACCGCTTGGCAAGCTGGATTCATTGACGCGCTTACGCATGCAGCAGGAGATTGTCGATTTGTGGCAAGAGCAGCAATTCACGACCTTGATGGTGACGCATGATGTGGAAGAGGCGCTGTTTATGGCTAACCGCGTGGTGGTGTTTAGCCCGCGTCCGGCGAAGATAGTGGAGATTATTGAGGTTAAGCAGCCGTGGCCGCGTCGCCGTGATGATCCAGAATTAGTGGCACTGCGTAGCAAGGTTCTTTCGCTGCTGGGTAGCGAGCACGTCGCCGCCTAAAAGCAGGGAAGGCTGAGCCTTCCCTGCACGTTATAGATGAAAGCGCAGCGCCAGGTGAAAACCTGACGAGGCTTCCACCACAATCGCCTCCTCTTCCTCAATGAAATTCACATCGCCCAGCAGCAACGCCGCTTTGACCTTCGCCAAATCCTCTGTTTTAAATCCCAGCGCCGCCATGCGTGCACTGCCGTCATAATCTTCGGGTAAAGAATGAAAGCGACGTTTTGCATAGTCTGCCGAGGCGAAGCGAACTGTTGCTGCGCCAGCACGCAAAACAAAAGCCCCTTCAGGGCAGGCAAGAATGCGTGCGGCACCAAACAGATGGCTGTAAACCTGCGCCGCCAGCGCCGGATCCTGCGCTACGATCACAAACTCGCTGATGTTCTGCACGCCGTTGGGATGTTGCTGCCATTCCTTTTGCCAGACGTTTTCTGGCGTCAAATGCTGACAAAAGAAACTACGGCCGTTGGGAATTAACGACGGGCGCAGGCGAACGGTGCGAAATTGTGCCTCACCAACCGTGCCATCGGGTAAGTCGACAGGGCGATGAAAAGAGGCGGGCGCGTCACCGTCTAAATCCTGACGCTGTAAATGCAGGAATTCGCTGTCTGCATCGTCTGTTTTCCACACCAGTCCACTTAGACCTGGCGGTGCTTGCCAAAGGTCGGCACGTTTCTGGGCGTTACCTTGCTCATAACCCAGCAGCTCAAGGTAGTTTTCACCGAATATCGCCAGGTGATTACTGGAACCCAGCGAGTGATGACCGCGTTCAGTCAGCTGAAAACCGAGGCGACGATAAAGCGCACTCACCGCATCTAACTGATCGGCAACGTTGATCACCACATGATCCAGAACGGGTTGAGGAACAGGTACAGACATTAAGTGTCTCCTTCTTTTCGTCATTGCTGCGCCACAATCTGCAAAGCACGCGGAGCCAGCTCGCTAAAATAGTTAACGGCTGCATCGATCAGTGATTCATCAGGATCGAAAGCGGGATGGTGCAAACCAAAATCACTGGCGCTGCCGATACTGACAAAAACGCCAGGTAGCTGTTGCAGGTAAAAAGCAAAGTCCTCGCCACCCATTTGCGGCGATTCAGCGCGTTCAGCGTGATAACCGGTTTCCTGCGCCAGTGCCAAAGCGAAGTCTGCCCAAGCAGGTGTGTTGATTAATGCGGGTGGACCTTCAATCCACTCCAGCTCAGCCTGTGCGCCAAAGCCGCCGGCGATTCCCTGAATCAGAGAGGTGATCTTATGCGGGATCTGGGCACGGATGTCAGCGTTGTGGGTGCGCACGGTACCTTCTAGCTCAACGCTTTGTGGCAGCACGTTCCAGGTATTACCGGCGGTAAAGCGCGTTACGCTCAGCACCACCGATTCCAACGAACTGAATACACGACTCGGTAAGGTTTGCAGAGCGGTGACAATGTGGCTGGCAATCACAATAGAATCGATGCCTTCCTGTGGTCGGGCGGCATGTGCGCCTTTACCATGAATGCGGATCATAAAGCGATCGACATTGGCATAGAACGCGCCGGGACGCGTGTGCAATACACCCAATGGCAAATCTGGTGCGTTGTGCATGCCAAAGATCGCCTGAACGCCATCGAGTGCGCCTGCGTCAATCAGCTGCTTCGCGCCATCAAACGTCTCTTCAGCCGGTTGAAACAGAATGCGCACCCGACCCGGCAATTCAGCCTCGCGCTGTTTGAGCTGATGGGCAACACCCAGCATCACTGAAGTATGCAGATCGTGACCACAGGCATGCATAACGCCAGGTTGCTGTGATGCCCACGGTTGTCCGGTGACTTCTTCAATCGGCAGCGCATCAATATCAGCGCGCAGGGCAATTAACGGTTCGCCTTGGCCGATCTCAGCCACCACGCCGGTTTTCAACTCAAACGGCAGTAAACGAATATCACCTTGCTTCAACCAGCGCGTAATACGTTCTGTGGTGGCAAACTCCTGATTGGACAACTCAGGATGCTGATGTAATTCACGCCGCCATTGCACCCGCTGTTGTGAAAGCTGTTGTGCTGATAATGAGGTAGAACGTTGTTCAGTTAAAAGCGTAGTCATGATCATCCTTGAGACGTTGGCAGGAAAGGTTCACCCAGTGTGAGCATCAGGCGGTTGGCCCAGGCGAAGAAGGCGCTGGATTGGATCAGATCGAGCAGAGCCAGCGTGTCCAGGCCTTGCTCGCGTAGCACGATGATCTGATTCAATGATGCCTGCTGTGGCGTAACGGAGAGAGAAGCTGAAAAGCCGATCACCGCTGCCCAGCGTGGAGATTGACCATGCGACAACACCGCACCCGGTGAAACATTCAGCAGCTTTTGTACCGCTGCATCCTCTTTCGAGAGTTGACTGGCTTTGCGTGCATGTACGGAAGCACAGAATATGCAGCCGTTCACTTTACTTACCACTGCAGCGGCTAATTCACGTTCGGCACGCGGCAATCCACCGGCGGTATAGAAAATGCCTTTATCGGTTAAGGTTCGCTGCTCAAGCAGCGGCAGATTGCGCGCCAGCAGGCGGAAATAGTCGGAATCCGTGTGCCCAAAACGCGCCAGCGTGGCGTGTTCTTCTGGCGTAAACTCGGCCAGCGGTTTTGCAGCCAGCCAGGGTTCCCATCCCAGCGCGTGCTGTGTAAAGGCGGTCAACGCGGTTTTCCCGCTCGCGGTCTGCGGCGCATCATGCCAGCGGCCCGCCACTACAGCCGGACCCTCACTCGTTGGCTGCTGGCCCTGGAGCAGTAATAACCCTGCTAATAAACGGCTTTGAAAGCTGATAAAAGCGATTAACTGTGACAACGTCACAATGCCGCGTGCACTCCAGCCAGCTTGTTGAAGTTCAGTAAGATGTTCTGGCTTGGCCTCAACCGGCGCAAAGGTCAAGCGCTTTGCAAAGGCCAGGGCAACCTGATGGCGTGTGCTAACGCTCAGCGGTTCTGCCTGCTGCCGGTAATGCGCCTGCAAACCCGCTTGTGCGTGCCATTCTGCCACGTGCGCCGCGATTGCGAACCGTTCCGCCAAGGTAAAGTCTTCATCGGCCTGGCTAAACAGCACGTCGTAACTGCCTTGCGCATGTCGTGTAGCGGCGTCACGCGTTTGACGTGCCTGCGCCAGTTCAGAATCGGGAGCGATGTCTGCCAGCGCAGCCAGTAAATCGTTGGGTTGAGTCATCTTCTTCTCCAGTTAGCGTGCTTAACCCGCCGCTTTGAGCGCGGGTGCAATGGTTTCAGCGATCAGTTCGATTGAGCGCAGCGTGTCGCTGTGTGAAGGCTCAACGGAATGCACCTGAAACGAAATATCAGTAACGCGCGACAAAACGCTGTCTTGCGCTAGTGAAGCCAGAACGTCACTGGCGTCGCCAACGTGCGCATCAAACTGCGTCAGTAAATCGCTGAAACTTTCGCCACGCAGCGTATGGCCGCTGGCGAGATAGTGCGCCGCTTGCTGACGAATGCCCGGCTCGGCGATGCGCCGCGCATAATCAGTGGAATCGGCGACGAAGGCAGTTCGCGAAGCCAGAATGCGTGGTGCTACAAGGGTTGGAAGCGCCGCCAAATAAGCGTCAATAATCGGATTTTGAATGGCGTCCAGCGGCAATTCAGGTTGTCCAGCGGGACGCGGCTGAGTGCGGGATAACATCAAGCCGTGTCCCGCCTGGGCGGCACGAATCGCACCTTCAACCGAGAAGGTGGCAATCCATACCCGTTCGGCCAGTTGTGGGGCCGCCGGATAAAGGTGGTTATCCGGATGGCTTAGCGAATCACCGCGCCAGGCGCTGATCAGGGTGTGCAAATTGTCGTTGAATGCGCCGCTGCGATCGGCAAACGTCAGGCCAAACGGTAAAAACGAATTTGGCGTACCGCCTGAACCCAGTCCGATTTCCAGTCGTCCATCGGCCAGCAAATCCAATACGGCGGCATCTTCCGCTACGCGTAACGCGTTTTCCATTGGCAGCGTAATGATCGCGGTGCCCAGGCGGATGGAGCGCGTATGGGCAGCAACATGCGCCAAAAACAGCAGCGGTGCCGGCAAGCCGCCTTCCTGTTCATGAAAATGGTGCTGTGCAATCCACGCTCCGTCGAAACCCAGTCGCTCAGCGTGTTGAATCTGCTCTGTCGCCAGCCGATAGCGCTCTTTCGCCGGGACGTTATCCAGTAGGCGAGTAAAAAAGCCGATATTCATGCAGGTTCCTCTTGATGAGTCGGGTAAAGCGGGGGAATAGCCGCGATCAATTCTTGGGTATAGGCGTGTTGCGGTGATTCAAATATCGTGACAACGTCACCACGCTCAACCACTTCTCCCGCTTTTAATACCGTGACGCTGTCGGCGATTTGCCGCACTGTCATTAAATCGTGGGTGATAAACAGATAGGTCAAACCTTGCTCAGCCTGAAGCTGCTGCAACAGCGTCAGAATTTGCGCCTGCACGGTGACATCCAGTGCGGAGGTGGCTTCATCAAGCACCAGAATCGACGGCTGTAATATTAATGCTCGCGCCAGTGCGACACGCTGTCGCTGACCGCCGGAAAGCTCACGGGCGCGACGAGATAAAAACGCTAGCGGCAAAGCCACACGTGCAGTTACCGCTTCAACCCGCAGGCGACGTTCTGCACGACTCAGCTTTTCAAAGTTGAGCAGCGGTTCTTCAATGATCTCAAACAGAGTCTGGCGCGGATCGAGTGAGGCAAACGGGTTTTGATAAACAAACTGAATTTTTCGGCGCAACTGGCGTAGCGCTTCGCCCTTCATGCCGTTGACGACAATGCCATCCAGCTTCACGCTGCCGCTGTCGGGCTGCTCAAAGCCAAGCAGAATGCGCGCCAGCGTGGTTTTGCCGGAGCCAGATTCACCCACCAATGCATGTGTGGTGCCGCGCTGCACCTGAAAAGTCACATCATTCAACGCCTGCAAGCGCTGTTGTTTGCTCAGCCTAAAGCTTTTATTAATGGCTGTTGCCTGAATAGCCGGGGCAGAAAAGCGGGCCGCAGAGTAAGGCTGGCGCGGGCGCGGTGCGGCATCGGTCAGCAATTGCCGCGTGTACGGATGCTTCGGTGTAGTGATCACGTCTGCGGTTACGCCCGCTTCCTGAATCTCGCCGTGACGAAACACAATAATGCGATCGGCACGTTCGGCGGCCAGTGCTAAATCATGGGTGACAAATAACACCGCCGTGCCCGATTCACGACGTAGCGTATCAAGCAGATCGAGAATGCGTTTCTGCACCGTGACATCCAGAGCGCTGGTGGGTTCGTCGGCAATGATGATGTCCGGCTGCAATGCCAGGGCGATAGCGATCAGCACGCGCTGCTTCATACCACCAGAAAGCTGGTGCGGATAGTGATTAACACGCTGTTCAGGATGACTTAATCCCACCCGTGTGAGCAGGTCAATCACCCGCTGTTGCCGCTGAGAACGGCTAAGGTTGAGATGCAGACGCAAGATTTCTGCCACTTGTTCGCCAATGGTTTTTACCGGATTCAGGGAATTGCCCGGATCCTGCGGCACCAGGCTAATGCGCGCGCCGCGCAGCGAATCAAAACGCTTTTGCGACCATTGGCTGATCTCCTCATCATTGAGCAAAATCCTGCCGTTATCGCGGCGGCCATTTTCCGCCATCAAACCAATAATCGCCTGCGCGGTGGTGGTTTTGCCCGACCCTGATTCACCCACCAGCGCCACTATTTCACCTGCTTTCAGTTCAAAGCTGACGTTGTGCACCACCTGTTGCCAGGCGTTGGCGCTGCGATAACTCAGGCTGAGATTGTCGACCTTTAATAACGTGCTCATCGGCGGACTCCTGACAGTTGCTGGCTGATGCGATTCGCTGACAGCACCACGGCTATCACCACCACGCCGGGAAAGGTGGTTAGCCACCATGCGGTTGCCAGATAGTTTCGACCTTCGGCAATCAATAATCCCCACTCAGGCGCGGGCGGTGGCGTGCCGTAACCGAGAAAGCTCAGCGTCGAGAGCGCCAGAATGGCCTGACCAAACTGCAACGCGGCGTAGGCGATAACCGGCGTCAGCGCGTTAGGTAAAATGTGACGCCACAGCACCGTAGAGAAGCGTCCGCCGCTACCAAAGGCGGCTTCAACGTATTCGCTGTGACGAATGCGTACGACTTCACCGCGTGCCAGACGGGAAAAACTGGCGATAGACGCAACGCCGACTGCCAGTGCGGCATGCAAGGTGCCGAAACCCATGAGAATCAACACGCTTAACGACAATAAAAGTGACGGAATTGAGAGCAGCACATCCACAGCGCGCATTAGCCAGGATTCCGTTCTGCCGCCGATTGAACCTGCCAGCACGCCTAACGCGGTTCCCACGATCAATCCCATCGCTACCGCAATCAGTACCGCAGAGAGTGAATGTGATGCGCCGTAGATAATGCGTGCATAAAGGTCGCGTCCGAGTTGATCGGTGCCGAGCCAGTGTCCGAGTTGTGGGGCTAAACGTTGCGCACCGGCAACACCGTCGGTTGCGCTGTAGTCAGTGAACACTCCTGGCGCCACTGCGGCCAGCAGCGCAGCAATCATTACTAACCAGGCCAGCCATAAACCGGGTTGCACAGAGAAACTGCGGCGAGGTGTGGCCGCCGTTTTTTGACGTGCGCTGGCGTAATCGACCAGACTCATGCTGCACCTCCCACTGTTTGTAACCGGGGATCCAGCAGCGGCATCAGCAGATCGACCAGCAGGTTAATCACGACAAATCCCAGCGCTGAAATCATCACCACGGCTTGCAATACTGCCACATCCTGATTATTCACAGCCTGCTGCGTCAGTTGGCCCAAGCCATCCAGACCAAACACGGTTTCAGTAATCAGCGCTCCTGCGATCAGCTCGCCTAACAGCAAACCGGCCACGTTGAGCACCGGTAGCATGGCGTTACGTAACACATGGCGCCACAGCACATAACTTTCACTGGCCCCTTTAGCGCGAGCCACCGCGACAAACGGACGCGTCGCCACATCGTCAATGCTGCGTAATAGAATTTGTGCCAAAGGGGCCGAAATCGGAATGGCCACAGTGATAATCGGCAGGATCAAGCCCTGCCACGGCGACGGATTGATCACCGGAATCCAACGCAGCTGGAAAGAGAACAGCTGAATCAGGGCAATGCCGAGCCAAAAGGTTGGCACTGAAATGAACAGCGCAGGCAGCGATTGCAACAGATTGCGCAGGCTGCGTAACGCCGGAAAACGTGACAACGCCGCGAGCACGAACGCCAGAGCCATCGCCAGCAAAAAGCCACACAGCGCCAGGCGTAATGTGCCGGGCAGATTGCTGGTTAGCTGATCGCTGACCGGCACGCCCGCCTGCACGGAATAGCCAAAATCACCGTGCAGCATGGCGACCAGCGTATGCAGATATTGCTGCCACAACGGGTTGTCAGCACCATACGCCTCGCGCATCTCCGCGATCTGTTGTGGGCTGAGGCCAAGATCGGGATTTTGAAATTTAATCAAAATCGCGTCGCCCGGCAGCACTTGCAACAGCACGAAAGAGAGGGTGAAAGCGGCCCATAACACCAGCAGCCCAAGCCCAACCCGATGCAGCAGATAACGTCGCATCATTCACCTCAACTTAATGTTTTTCCAGCCATGCGCCATACAGCGCTGGACGGCCAACGGCTTCGAAATTGACGCCTTTTAACCAGGGCGCACCCGCAAAGACTTGCGGCTCTTCAAACACCGGGATCACGTAGGCCTGGTCCAGCAAATAGCGCTGCACGTCGCCGGTTAATTGCAGGCGTTTGGCCGGATCAACTTCAGCGGAAATATCCACCAGTAGTTGATTCAGCTTGTCGTCACGGAAGTTTTTCACCTTGTCGCTGGAGCCGCCTTTTTGCAGCAGCGCATCGCGGTTAGCAAAATAGAAACTGCTTTTAATCACATCAGGGTCGGCGCGGCCGACTTCGGTGACATTCAGCGGTGTTTTCTGCGGGTCGAGGCTGTCGATGGTTTTACTGCCTGCATCACCGGCTTTTACCGTTAACGCCACGCCAACCTGACGCCACTGCTGTGCAATGAGCTGAAGCACCTCTTTGTTCTGCGGCTGCGGCAGTGATTCATATACGGTCAACGCCAGACGTTGTCCCTGTTTTTCACGAATGCCATCGGCACCCGCTTTCCAACCCGCTTCATCCAGCAGACTTTTGGCTTTTGCCTGATCGAAGGTGAGCTTGTCAGCCAAATTAACGTAACCAGCGGCAGTGGTAGCAATCACCGATGTTGCTTGCGGATAATTTGGTGAGAACAGCGTTTCAACCACCTGTTTCGAGTGAGTGGCATGCAGCAGCGCCTGACGTACGCGAATATCGCTGACCAATGGGTTATCTGGACGGAAACTGATGCTGTCATTTACCCCACGCGTGGGTGCGGCATAAATAGGAAAGTTTTGGTCTTTGGCCTGCTTCTCATCGTAAGCCTGTACCTGACGAATAAAATCTGCCTGACCCGCCAGCAATGCACCAATACGCACACTGTCTTCCGGGGTGACGATCACTTTAATGCCGTCGAGATTCGCCGGGCCTTGCTGTTGACCATTTTTAGGGCCCCAGTCATACGTTTTACGGGCGGTTAAATCGACTTCGCGTCCTAACTTTTCAGCGCTGACCACAAAAGGGCCAGAACCAATGATATTGCGCGCATCACCCAGTTGATCAAAATTACGCGCCAGCGTGCTTAGCGATACCAGCCCGGAACCAATGGTTGCGGTGCCTTGTAAAAAGCCCGGTGACGGTTTTTTGAAATAAAACTTCACCGTGAGTGGATCAATGACTTCACTGCGATCGTAATTATTAATCACCTCTGAAACCGGCAGGCGTTGAGCTTTATTTCCTAATCCGTAAGTATCGAAGTTTTTAGCTACGGCATTGGCATCTAATGGTGTGCCATCAGAAAAGGTGACACCCGATTTTAATTTAAAGGTGTATTCGGTTTTATTTTCATTGGTGGTCCAGCTTTCTGCAATCCAGGGTTCAACCTGCAACGTCTTTGGATTCTGCCAGGTCAGTTTATCGGTAATTTGATTCAGTATGCCGCCATTAGGATAAAACCCACCTGCGGGTGGATAAAGATTGGTATGCGCCTGCTGTTCAAGATAGATCAGCGTGCCGCCTTTAACCGGCGTCTCAGCGGCATGGCTGGCAAAACTCCCGGCGAGTAAGGCAAAGGCCAAAGCGCGCGACAATGGCGAAATCGGTAATAACGTCTTCATGTTGAATTCCTTTGTTATTAATTGCCTTAGCAGGCTGGAATCATCATCGAATGACGGCGCTATCAGGTGAAGCAACGAATTGGTCAAAGCTTATCTGGAATTGACAAATACCCTCAATCCTTCACGTCGCAGAGGTGTTGGCTGCGCTTGTGCATGCCAGTTACCCTGAATTTTCTGTGGTGGGGATGAACAGGCTTGCCGCCTTTCCGCAACGCGAATAATTAACGGCGGAGTGATTACACTTTAATAAATATATTTCGCATTAAGCCTGTTTTTTTATTCGTAATTCATTTCAAGACACAATGCGCATTACGTTGCATTGCCATTTTTTAACTTCGTATTTTCATATTTGTTGTTTTACGAAATATAACCTCCGCTCCACACTAGCCCACAAATCGTATTTAAGAGGGAAGGGTGAATGTCATATCGACTGAGTCTGTTAGATAAATCACCGGTTGTAACGGGAGAAGCGCCCAGCGCCGCGCTACAGCGCACATTACAGCTGGCTCAGCAGGCAGAAAGCTGGGGCTTTCACCGTTTCTGGTTGGCCGAGCATCACAATACCGATCGCCTGGCGAGTCCTTCACCTGAAGTATTGATCGCCTGGATCATCGCGCAGACGCAACATATTCGAGTGGGCTCAGGCGGCGTGATGTTGCAACATTACAGCCCGTATAAAGTCGCCGAAAATTTTAACCTGTTGGCTTCACTGGCGCCGGGACGCATCGATCTTGGCGTGGGTAAAGCACCGGGCGGTTTACCGCTTTCAACCCATGCGCTGCAACTGGGTGTTCACGCTGACGAGAAGGGCAGTTTCGCCGAACAGTTGCGCCTGCTTGATAACTGGTTGCAGACCCGCGCGCAGGATGAAAATGACGACGAAGAGGTTTTACGCGCCACGCCACAACCGGCGCGACCGGCGAATCGCTTTCTGCTGGGTGCCAGCGAAGAGAGTGCCAAACTCGCGGCGGAGCTGGGCTGGCAATTTGTTTTTGCTGCCCACATCAATGGCGATCGCCCGTTGCTTGAGCATTCGCTGAATACCTATTCCACGCTCAGTAAGGGGCAACGTGCCTTGGTTGCAGTGCAGGTTGTGGTGGCGGATTCTCCTGCTGAGGCGGATCTGCTGGTGTCCGATCTCAAGCACTATCACGTGCAGGTCAAAAACGGCCCGAGCGTGAATGTCGGCAGCCTGGAACAGGCAGAGCGTTATGTGCGGCAGGGGGGATTTTCCGATTACCTGATCGAGCCGCGCACGCCGTCGCTGCTCAAAGGCACCGCGGCTCAAGTCCATGCTCAGCTAGAAGCGCTGCATCAGAACTTCAACATCGACGAATTCATTATTGATACACCGATTGCCGAACCCGTTGCGCGTCATGCGTCGCTGGCGTTGTTGGCGACGCACCATCTGGTCGAAGCCTGAGTGCAGACATTCAGCGGAGGTAAACCATGAAGCCGAATGAATCACAGTTGATTGCGTGGCGACGCGAACTGCACACCTGGCCAGAACTCTCCGGAAAGGAATTTGCGACCACTGCGCGTCTGCGTGAATGGTTGCAGAGTGCGGGTATTCGCTTACTGGACTTTCCGCTGGAGAGCGGTGTGGTAGCCGAAATTGGCAGCGGTGAAACGCGGGTGGCGCTGCGTGCCGATATCGATGCACTGCCGATTCACGAAGCCAGCGGTGTCAGCTTTCATTCTCGCCATCCTGGTGTGATGCATGCCTGCGGGCACGATCTGCACAGCGCGGTAATGCTGGGCGCAGCACTGGAATTAAAAGCGCAGGAAGCGCAACTGAAAGGGTGCGTGCGCATCTTATTTCAGCCTGCTGAGGAAATTGGCCGTGGTGCAAAACAGTTCATCAAGGCGGGCGTGTTAGAGGATGTACAGGCTATTTTTGGCATGCACAACGAACCGGGGTTGCCCACCGGCACCTTCGCCACGCGCGGCGGCGCGTTTTATGCCAATGCGGACAAATTCATTATCCACGTCAACGGCAAAGGCGCGCATGCTGCACACCCTGAGCAAGGCGTTGATGCGATTGTGGTTGCCAGTCAGATCATTCAGGCACTACAAACCTTAACCAGCCGCAGCTTCAATGCGCTCGATAGCGTGGTGCTGAGCATTACGCGCATTGACGGCGGTAAAACCTGGAATGTATTGCCGAGCGGGGTGGAATTTGGCGGCACCGCGCGTACTCACGATCTTCAGGTACGCGCCGAACTGGAACAGCGACTGCGTCAGTTGGTGGAGAGCATTGCCTTAGCCCATGGTGCCGACGCGACACTTCGTTGGCATCCTGGGCCGCCTGTGTTGATCAACGATCCCGATTGGGCGCGCTTCAGTAGCGAGATTGCGGCGCAGGTCGGCTATCACGTGCAAACGGCTGATTTGCACCTGCTTGGTGAGGATTTTGCCTACTATCTGCAAAAAATTCCCGGTGTATTTGTCAGTATCGGCAGCGCCAGCGATTTTGGTTTACATCATGCTGCCTTCACGCCGGATGAAGCCTCAATTGCCCCTGCCGCACACTATTTTGCCCAACTGGCGCAGCAGGCGCTGCAACATCTCAACGCACGATGTTGTGAACCCCTTCTGAATTAATCCCCCTTTTTAAATGGCGTCTGGACGCGAGGCAAATGCACTCTCGCCAGGCTCGCTACGACTAAAACAGAGAGAAGATCATGACAACGAGACAGCTTCGACTGGGTACGATTTTGCACGGTGCGTCAGGCAATATGTCAGCGTGGCGCCATCCGGCAGCGCAGGCTGATGCCAGCATCAACCTTGCGTTTGCCAAGAAGATTGCGCGTAAAGCTGAGCAGGGCAAACTCGATTTTTTGTTTGTTGCTGACGGGTTATTCATCAATGAAAAGTCGATCCCTCACTTTTTAAACCGTTTTGAGCCGTTAACCTTGCTGTCCGCGTTGGCCGGCGTGACGGAACATTTGGGGCTGGTCGGCACGGTTTCGACCTCCTACAGCGAACCCTTTACCGTGGCGCGCCAGTTTGCCAGCCTCGATCATTTGAGCGGCGGACGCGCTGGCTGGAATGTGGTGACATCGCCACTGGAAGGGTCTGCTAAGAACTTCTCACGCGCCCAGCACCCGGAACATGCGCTGCGCTATCGCATTGCCGATGAGTATTTGCAGGTGGTGAAAGGGTTGTGGGATTCCTGGGAAAAGGATGCGTTTGTTCGTAACAAAGAGAGCGGCCAGTTCTTTGATCCCAGCAAGCTGCATACGCTGGATCACCATGGCGATTTCTTCCAGGTGCAAGGCCCGCTGAACATTGGCCGCACGCCGCAGGGCCGACCGATTATCTTCCAGGCCGGTGCGTCTGAAGATGGCAAAAAGCTGGCCTCCAGCCACGCCGATGCAATTTTTACTCATCAACCGACGCGAGAAGAAGCGCAGGCGTTTTATCGCGACGTTAAGCAGCAGCTGGTGGAGAAAGGCCGTAAACCGGAAGATTTGCACATTTTCCAGGGGGTTAGCGTGATTGTTGGCGACGATGCCGACGACGTGGAACAGCAATATCAAACCACCGCTGCGCTGGTCTCGATTAAAGATGCGCTCAACTATTTGGGTCGTTTCTTTGATCATCACGACTTCTCGCAATATCCCCTTGATGAACCTTTCCCTGAATTAGGCGATATCGGACAAAACAGCTTCCGCAGCACCACCGATGAAATCAAAAGCAAGGCGCGTCAGTTTAATCACACGCTGCGTCAGGCTGCGCTGGAAGCGGCTACCCCGCGCCCGCTGTTCCACGGTACGCCTGAACAAGTCGCTGATGGTTTGCAACTCTGGTTTGAAACCGACGCCACCGACGGTTTCATTATCAACGGCGGTACGCCAGATACCTTTGAACGCTTTGTTGATCGCGTGGTGCCGATTTTGCAGGCGCGTGGTTTATCGCGTCGCGAGTATCCCGGAACCACATTGCGCGACAGTTTTGCCCTGAAACAACCCGTTAATCAGTTCACACAACAATAAGAGTCTTCGCTATGCAAAAAACGAAAACAGTGATCGCCCTGATGCTATTGGCTGCCAGCAGTAGTGCATGGGCTGAAGATACCAATGTGGATTACAACGGACAGCGCGTGAGCCTTGAGGCGAATAAAACACCGATCAACACCGGTAAAAACGCGCAGGCAGTGGCACAAATTCCGGCGGGTCACCGCTTTGCGGTTCCGGGATCCTTTACCGTAGCGGTCGCGGCACTCAATTCGCCGCCCTTAACGGTCTTTTCTGATGACAATAAAACCTTGCTGGGCAGCGAAGTGGATATCGCCCGTCTCGTTGCTGACAGCCTCGGTCTGAAGCTCAACGTGGTGCCCACTTCCTGGGAAGACTGGCCGTTAGGCGTGGCGTCGGGCAAATATGATGCAGCGATCACTAACATCACTGTCACCAAAGATCGCAAAGAGAAATTTGATTTCGCCACCTACCGTAAAGATTCGCTGGGCTTTTATGTAAAAACCAGCAGCCCGATTAAATCACTGAGCAAAGCAGAAGATATTGCCGGGCTGCGCATCATTGTTGGTTCCGGCACCAACCAGGAAGCGATTCTCCTGGCCTGGGATAAAGAGAACCAGGCCAAAGGCTTGAAGCCCTTTACCCCGGTTTACTCCAAAGATGACGCCGCCCAAACGCTGGCGCTGCAATCCGGTCGCGCTGATGCCTATTTTGGACCCAACGTAATTGGTGCATGGAAAGCGGCGTTGAATGGCAAAACCCGCTTGGTAGGCAGCGTTGATGGCGGTTGGCCGAAAGCGGCGCATATCGCCGTAACGATGAAAAAAGGCAGCGGTTTAGCGGAACCTGTTAGCACCGCGCTCAACGGTGTGATGCAAAACGGCGACTACGTAAAAGTATTGAACCGCTGGGGTGAAGGCGTAGAACGCATTGATCGTTCTGAGATCAACCCGCCGGGATTAGGCGATTAAGGAGGCGATATGAGCCAGCAACATTTTCGCGAAGTCTCACCAGAAGCACCAGAATTGCAGCCGATCCTCGCAGGTCTGTTTGGTGAATATGCGGCGCGCTATGGCGATTACTTCACCTCGCAGAAAGAGGTAGAACTGACGGAGTGGTATCTGCCGCCACACGGCCTTTTCATCGTGCTGGAGCGTGATGGCGAGATCATCGCAATGGGCGCCTATAAACCTTATGACGAGCAAACCGCTGAGCTAAAACGCATCTGGACACGCCGCGATCTGCGCCGTCAGGGCTTGGCCTTGGTGATGGTGAAAGAGCTGGAGCGGCGCGCCTTGCGTGCCGGTTATCAACGGCTTTTTCTCACCACCGGTTTTCGCCAGCCGGAAGCCGTGCGGCTTTATACCGGGCACGGTTATCAACCTCAATGCGATATCAGCGGCGATCTTGAGCGTTATGGGCAGCCGCCGCATGACGGCCGTTTGCGTTTTTTTAAAGTGATTGACGTTCAAAGCGTCGCCCAAGCCAGTTAAGGAGGCACGATGAGTAAGGAACCGCAATTGCAAGTGGTGCCGGCGCGCTATCCAGCACGTACCGTGGGGGCGATTATCGCCCTGTTTATTCTGGCTGGCGTGGTGCAATCGGTGGCGTTTAATCCGCGCTGGGAATGGGGCGTCTTTACCCGCTGGTTTTTCGATCCGGTAATCCTGCATGGTTTAGGGCAAACGCTGTTGTTAACACTACTCGGCACGATCTTCAGCTTGATGCTGGGCGGTTTGCTGGCGCTGGCGCGACTCTCCTCATCCTGGTTATTGAGTAGCTTAGCATGGGGTTATATTTGGCTGTTTCGCTCGCTGCCGCTGATTGTTGTGCTGATCATCTTGTACAACTTCTCCTATCTCTACGACACCTTATCGATTGGCGTGCCTTTTACCGCGCTGTCGTGGGGCAACTTCCAGACCATCAACGTGTTGGGGCAGTTTCCGGCTGCGGTAATTGGTCTGACGCTAGTGCAAGCGGCATACAGCGCTGAGATCATTCGCGGCGGTTTTTTGGGGGTTGATCATGGTCAAGTTGAAGCGGCTTCAGCGCTGGGTTTATCCGCCACGCGTCGTACTTTCCGCATCATTCTGCCGCAGGCGCTACGCGCAATTATTCCTACCGCGTTTAACGAAATCATCAGCCTGGCGAAAGGCACAGCGATGGTTTACGTGCTGGCAATGCCTGAGCTGTTTTACACCATTCAGATGATCTACAACCGCAATCAGGAAGTGATTCCGTTGCTGATGGTCGGTGCGGCCTGGTATTTGATTATCACCACCGTGCTGTCCGTGATTCAGCACAGCGTTGAACGCTGGCTGGCCCGTAGCGTAACCCGCGAACCAAAACCTTCACGCTGGCGTCAATGGCGCAATCGCGTCGCGCCGGTGATCGCAACTGAGGAAATTAGCCATGTCCGAAGCCATTGATTACCGCTCAGTCCATACCACAGGCGCTATTAGTATCACCAGCGTCAGTAAAAGTTTTGGTAAGCACAAAGCGCTGGATGACGTTTCGCTGGAACTGGCACCGGGCTCGGTGACGGTGATTCTGGGGCCATCTGGTTCGGGCAAGTCAACGTTGCTGCGTTCGATCAACCATCTTGAACGCGTTGATGCGGGTTTTATCCAGATTGATGGAGATTATATCGGTTATCAGCGGCGTGGCGACAAGCTGTATGAACTGAAAGAGAACGCGATTTTACGTCAGCGTATTAACGTCGGTTATGTGTTCCAAAACTTCAATTTGTTCCCCCATCTCACCGTGCTTGAGAACCTGATTGAAGCGCCGATTGCGCATCGGCAACTGACAAAACGTGACGCGGTCACGCGTGCCGGTGAATTGCTGGATATCGTTGGGTTGCGCCACAAAGCGGATGCGTGGCCGCGCCATCTTTCTGGGGGTCAGCAGCAGCGTATTGCTATCGCGCGCGCCTTGATGTTGAACCCACGCGTAATGTTGTTTGATGAGCCAACCTCGGCGCTCGATCCTGAACTCGTCGGTGAAGTGCTCGACGTGATCAAAAAACTGGCGCGCTCCGGCACCACATTGGTGATTGTGACGCACGAAGTGGGTTTCGCCCGTGAAGTTGCCGACAACGTGGTGTTCATGGTTGATGGCAAAATCGTAGAACAGGGCAATAGCACGCAAGTACTGAATAATCCACGACATGAAAGAACTAAACGGTTCCTCGCACGTGTTTTGTAATCACAGGAAGAGTCAGTCATGCGAAATTTCTGCGCAATAACCTTGTTAGCCGTTTTGCTGGTGAGTCAGGCGGCGGGAGCCGCCGAGAAGTTAGACGCGTCAAAAAATGAAACGCCCATTAACGCGCCTGCGAATCCAGATGCGATTAAAAAGATCCCCGCAAATTTTCACTTTATCGAGCCGGGCACGTTAACGGTGGCGACCTCCGCTACCCATTCACCGCCGCTGGCGCTGTTGGCGTCAGATAATCAGACCCGCATCGGCAGTGATCCTGATATTGCGCGGTTACTGGCGGACAGCCTTGGCTTAAAACTCAAGCTGGTTCCCGCTTCCTGGGAGGATTGGCCGCTTGGCATTACCGCTGGGCGCTACGATGTGGCGATGTTTAATATTGCCGTAACGGAAGAGCGGAAGAAGAAGTTCGATTTTGCCACCTACCGTGCGGACAACCATGCTTTTGTAGTGAAAGCTAACAGTTCAGTGACCTCAATCAACTCGCCGGAAGAGATTGCAGGCAAGCGGATTATTGTGGCATCCGGCACGAATCAGGAGCGGATTCTCCTGAGCTGGGATGAGAAAAATCGTGCAAAAGGTTTGCCGCCGGTGCAGCCAATTTATTTAACGGATGATGCCTCCGCGACGCTTTTGCTGCTTTCTGGACGCGCCGATGCGATGTTTGGCCCACATTCCATGGCCGCCTGGAAAGCGGCCTCACGCGGGCAAACCAAAATCGTTGGCACCGGGCCGTTTCGCGCGTGGGTCGCTGTGACCACCAAAAAAGGCAATGGCCTGGCCGATGCCCTACAAACGGCGCTGGATGGCACCATTGCGGGTGGTCAATACCAGCAGGTATTACAGCGTTGGGGCGAGCAGGATGAAGCGATCAGCCATTCGACAGTGAACCCGCCGGGAATCGTTTATTAATAAAAAGAAGCAAGGATGCTTCTGTTCGGTCCACTCTTTGCCTGCCGATTTGCGCTACACTTTCCAGCTTAACTGACCTGGCAATATCATAAAAAATGTCATCAGGACCTTAACCTGGACGTAGCATGAAAATCAGATTCCTTTCTGCCAATGAGCAAAAGCTGGCGGAGGTACGCAAAATTCTTGAGCCTGTCGGTGTTGAAGTTTTGCCTATTGCCCGCCGCATCGAAGAAATTCAAACTGAAAATGAGTTAGAACTCATCCGCGACAAACTCACCAAAGCTTTTTCCTTGATTGGGCGTCCGCTGTTTGTGGAGCATACCGGTCTCTATCTTGATGGCCTGAATGGCTTGCCTGCCGGTCTGACACGCATTTTCTGGAACCGCTTAGACGCTGAACGCTTCACTGCGCTGGTTCAGGGGCTGGATAGTCAGTGCGTCACGGCGAAAACCGTGCTGGGCTATTGTGACGGTCGAAAAATGTATCAATTTTCCGGCGAACTGCGCGGCACCATCGCGGCCAAACCTGCGGGTACGCGCGGCTTTCAGTGGGATTGTGTCTTTATTCCCGAGGGTCATGATCAGACCTTTGCCGAGATGGGTGACAAGAAAAATGAGATTTCCATGCGCCGCATCGCACTGGATCGCTTCGCCAACTTTTTAAAAACTGCGCGGGGAGTAGCATGAAACCTGAATTAAAACGCGCCTACGATTCTGGGAAACTGATTCTTTTTGCTGGTGCCGGTATCTCACGTAACCTTGGCTTGCCGGAATGGCATGAGTTAATTTCCCATCTCGCCAACGAGTTGGGCTACGATCCTAAAATATTCAACACCTACGGCACGCACCTTTCCCTGGCGGAATATTACAAGCAGAAAAAAGGCTCGCTGGGCCCGTTACGCAGTTGGATGGATCGTGAATGGCATCGGCCTGATATTGATGTTCGTTCTTCCGAAATTCATACCATGATCACGCAAGGCAATTTCTCTCGTATCTATACCACTAATTACGATCGCTGGCTCGAAGCGGCACACGAAGCGCACGGCGTCCCTTATTTTAAGGTCGCGAATGCAGCTGATTTAGTCTCTTTGACGGAAGATAAGCGCCACATCATTAAGCTGCATGGTGATTTCGACGATGATACGTCGATTGTGCTGGACGAAAGCAGCTACTTTGAACGGCTCTATTTTGATTCCCCGCTGGATATCAAATTGACGCACGACGTGATGGGCAACTCGGTATTGTTCGTTGGCTATAGCATCAGCGACTTTAACATTCGTCTGCTGTTTTATCGTCTGACCAAAATGTGGGGCCGCACCGGCCTGGCGACCGCGCGGCCTAAATCCTACCTGTTCACCAATCGCAACAATCCGGTAGCAAAAGAGGTGTTGGGACAATGGGGCATTGAGATGATCGTGTCGGAAGAGGATGATCCGCGCAAAGCGTTGGCGGATTTTCTTGAAGCGTTATTGGCCTAAAAATTCCATTAGCGCAGCCATTATAGAGATATGCAGGGCGTTTTATCGTATAAACCCTGCGTCTGATCATCATTGCGCAATCGGCGAGCACCCTGGGTTTTAGAAGATGCATGGGTGTGCCGTTTTAAGATGTTATTCTCTAGTGGAAAACAAAAAACGGCGTGTTATACTGTATATATTCACAGTATCAGAGAGGCAAGAAAATGGCTGTCGAAACAAAATTTGTAGTCGTCAGAAAGGGTGAAGAGAAGATGACGTTTGCCAACAAGAAAGAGGCCGATGCCTACGACAAAATGCTCGATATGGCCGAAGCCTTCACTGACTGGCTGTTGCAGCATCAACCTGGACTGGATGAAACCCAGGCTGAAACGCTGGGCCTGCTGATTGCTGAGCAAAAAGATGCGGTGCAGCATATCCTCCGTACCAGCAAACTGCCTGAAGCGGCGCCTTCTGCAGACATTACTGTCGCAGAGAAAGATGATCATGAAGAGGTTGCTGAAGAAGCAACCAGCACCAAAAAAGTTCGCGCAGTTAAAGCGGCTTGATGACCGAAACGCCGTGAGTAATAAGCTGACGGCGTTTTTGTTTCTGCCTTTCTAAACCCTGCGAACCTGATAACGCGTACTTCTACCTCCGCCTTCCAGCTTGTAAAGACACTCTTTTTCCAGCAGATCGGCTAAATGGCGTGTTGCCGTCGATTTACTCACTTTTGCAACTTTTTGATACTGACTGGCGCTAATGCCTAGCTCAAAACCCTGTTCGCCGCCGTCCAGTAATCGATTGAGCACTTTTACCTGTTCTTTACTCAAACCCAACCCTTGATGGCGCAGCCAGAATCGGGCTTTTAGTTGTGTACGCTCAACGCTGAGCATCGCCTGATTCAGGCTTTCTTCCAGAATATCCAGAAACCACACCAGCCAGCCGGTGATATCCAGATCGCCTTTCTGCGTTTTTTCCAGCACCCGATAATAGTCGGCGCGTTTTGCCAATATGGCTGAAGACATGGCATAAAGCCGAATGCTTTGGCTATCCGCTTGCGCTAGCGCCAAATCTGTTAATGCACGTGTAATGCGCCCATTACCATCATCGAACGGATGAAGCGTAACAAACCACAGATGGCAAATGGCAGCGCGTAACAACGGATCGAGTAATACATTCTCCCGGCTTTGGTTGAACCATGTCATAAACGCGTCGAGCTGAAGTTCCAGTCCCGCACGCGGCGGCGCTTCAAAGTGAACCGTTGGTCGGTCAAGGCGTCCCGACACCACCTGCATTGGCTCGCTGCCGCGAAGCGCACCGACGCTTAGCGAATGGATTGACCATTCATCCTGTGGAAAGAGCCAATGGTGCCATTGGTACAAGCGCTTGAGTGTTAAAGGTCGATCGCGATTATTGATGGCATCAAGCATCATCGCCGCCAATCCCTCAGAGCGATCGGATATGGGATAAGGTTGTTCTTCGGAAACACCTAAACGCCGCGCCAGCGATGAACGCACCGATTGCGCGTTAACGCGTTCTTCTTCGATGGCAGAAGAGGAGAGAATATTAGCCAGCAAGGTATCGAGCGTTTGCGATTCATCGTCCGATTGCAGGCTTGCGCGGCCCAATAACGTGCCACGCAGTTGCTGAGCATGGCGAAGCCGCGGCAGGAGTTGTGCATCTTGCCAGGTAAACTGTGGCCAATCGGGGTGTTGCCAAATCCATAACGTTGTCATCAAACGGCTCATCTTATCGGTATGAGCCGAATAGAGAGTGTCATTCGGCTCAAAATATGAGTCGATTATAGGGGCTTATTGGCTCATGTGCGAGCGAGAAAAATTCAAAGAGGAAAGAGAAACAGGACGCGAAGGCCCTGTTTTGAGATTAATGTGTGAATTGCGTGAAGGTGCTCGAGTAGAACTGAACCATCCAGATCACATAAACCAGCCATACCACCAGCGCGCCTGCTAACCCGACTTTGCCCGTCATCATTATCTTCTCCTGCTGTCGTTTCGTGGTTTGAAAACCGTTTACATAAACTGACAGTAGTGCGGATAACGTTTGTTGTTGTAGATCAAAAAAAAGCGTTGTCGGCGGATTTAAGTTTTCCGGTTTGTGGTCAAGTTAACCCTGATTCAGTTACTGGCCGGAAAAATTTCTCCATTTCTTTGCAGAGCTGAACAGGCAGCATCAAAATCAGGCCGCACGAAGCGGCTTTATGCGTTGATAAATTGGCTATCAGGCGCGTTTAAGTCTTCGCTGACCGCCGTTATCGGGGTCTTGTGCCTCTTCGCGCTTTTGGTTTACGTGTTCAGAGTATGTTGAATTTGTTGGATGCCCCATAACGCCAACGTATGATCTTCTTCAGACGGTAAGCCACTGACGCTCACCGCACCAAACACCACGCCCGCCTCGTTCAACAGCGGGAATGAGCCACCGTGATCGGTAAATTCATCTTGTGCAATCCAGTTCATCTCTTCCATGCGTTTGCCGCTCTGCTCATTGTTAAGGCCGAGGTACATTGAGGCATGCCCGAAGCGCAGCACTGAATTGCGTTTACGCTTCATCCATTCCAGATTGTCAGGGCTTGAACCGGGCAGCGCGGCAAAGAAAAGAGGCTGACCAAAGGCATAAACTTCAATAGCGACCGGTAATTTTTGCTCACTGGCGCGCTGTTGCAGGCTTTGGCCTAAAAGCCAGGCCAGTTGGAAATCAAACGTAGATAAACGACTTTCAGCTTCTTGTTGCAGGATAGTGTGTGAAGTAAGGGTCGATGACATGGTTATCACTCTGGTTTAATGGAATTAATATTCTATTAAACATACCAACAAAATAAAATTACCGCATCCATTTATCCTGACTGCGCAAAATTTAAGTTTTTCGCCATGTAAACTTCACTGCATTCAAGCGATCCTTTTAATATCAGTGACAAATAACCCATAAGGATGACAAATGGCAGCACGTGAACATCATTATCAGCTTAGCGTCGAATGGACCGGCAACAGCGGCAAAGGCACGGAATCTTATCGTTCCTATCAACGTGATTTTGTGGTGACGACAGCGAACAAACCTGCAATTCAAGGCTCATCCGATCCGGCCTTTCTGGGCGATGCGACCCGCTGGAATCCAGAAGATATGTTGCTGGCTTCTACGTCTGCCTGTCACAAGTTGTGGTATCTGCATCTGTGTGCTGAAGCCGGAATCGTGGTAACTGCATACCGTGATAATGCAGAAGGCACGATGACAGAAGATGAAAAAGGGCACTTTACTCAAATTATCTTAAAACCGCAGGTCACGGTGCGGCAGGGCAGCGATAAAGCGTTGGCGCTGGCGTTACATCACAACGCGCATGAGATGTGCTTTATCGCCAATTCGCTTAATTTTCCGGTGCTCTGCGAAGCATCGATTACCGACGCGGCTGAATAATCTCACTTTTATAGTGGCGACTCCCCACGCCACTGCGATCTCTTCTAAAAAAGCGTCCTCGGCAGTGATTAAAGTTCAAAAAAAAAGCGCCGATAGAGGATCCTGTAACGGATGAAATTTACAGGGAGGTCATGAGAAGGTTTATTTCAGGGGAGCCGCAATGGCCAATCAAACCAAAGAGAAGAAAAGAATGAGCACCCGCACGCAGATGCTGTGGACGGGAGGCTTGACTATCATGCTGGGTTTCGCCGTTACCATTGGCGTGCTGAGTTGGCAATCGAGTAAAGAACAGAAGACGCTGGCTGAAAACTATTTGCAGCAAATTGCGCAAAGCAAAGGTTTGCAGATTCAACAGGAATTAAGCTATGCGCGTGATGTGGCGCATAACCTTGGCCAAAGTCTGATTGCGTTGCCTGCTGCGAATATCACCGACCGCAAAGTCGTTGACAAAATAATGGAATATTCGCTGCGCGCGAATCCCGACTATTTATCGATGTCAGTGATTTTTGAAGAAAACGCCTTTGACGGACGTGATGCGGAATTCGCAACGCAACCTAACCAGGCACCAAAAGGGCGCTATGCCTGGTTTGTCGATCGCGATCAATCCGGCAATTACTCCATGCACCCGTTAACCTCTTATCTCACACCAGGACAAGGTGATTATTATCTTGTGCCGCAAAAAACCCAGAAAGACACGCTCACGGAACCTTATAGCTATGCCTATAACGGCGTACCTACCTTATTAACCTCCGTGGCTGCGACTGTTTTTGAAAATGCGAAACTTCGCGCCGTCGTCACCTCTGATATTTCGTTAGCCTCTCTTCAGCAGAAAGTGAATCAAATTAAGCCTTGGGAAGGCACCGGTTATGCGCTGCTGCTCTCCAATGGCGGCAAAGTGATTTCGTCCCCGAATAAAGATGAAGCAGGAAAAGCGTGGAAAGGTCAAAGCGATGGGTTTACCTCGGCGGTGGTTCAGCACTTTGATGCAGTGCTCGGTGAAGAGGCATTGATCACCTGGCAACCGGTGATTATCGGGAACAGCGATAAGCCTTGGTATATTGGTGTGGTCGCGCCGGTGAGTCAGGTGATGGCGGCGGCAAACCGTCAATTAATCTATGCCATTGTCTTGATGATTGTGAGCATTTTGCTGGTGGGTACGCTGCTTGGCGTGCTATTCAACCGTAAAGTCCTGCGACCGATTGGTGGCGAGCCGCTGGAAGCCGCAAAAATTGCATTAGCGGTGGCGGATGGTCATTTGGATAATGTCATCACCGTTCAGGCTAACGATCGCAGCAGCCTGTTTTTTGCGCTGCATACCATGCAAAGCCAACTGCGAGCCATTGTTGGGCAGATCAAAGATGCCAGCGAATCAGTACGCCAGGGTGCAGGTGAAATTGCCAGCGGCAATCTCAACCTGGCTTCGCGCACTGAACAACAAGCTGCGGCGCTGGAGCAAACGGCTGCCAGCATGGAACAGATCAGCGCCACCGTTCGCTTAAATGCGGATAACGCACAGCAGGCAACCAGCCTGACAGAAAATGCCACGCTTATTGCGAGTCGCGGTGAAACTCTGGTCGGGCAAGTGGTTCAAACCATGGCGCAGATTGATGACAGCTCGAAGAAGATCGGCGACATCACCACCATGATCAACAGCATTGCTTTTCAAACAAACATCCTTGCACTGAATGCCGCCGTTGAGGCCGCGCGTGCAGGCGAACAGGGGCGTGGATTTGCCGTGGTAGCGTCAGAAGTGCGTAATCTTGCTCAGCGTAGTGCAAATGCGGTGAAAGAGATTGCCGCATTGATTGAGGAGTCGAGCGTGCGGGTTGAAAGTGGTGTGAGGCTGGTGAATGACGCGGGAAAAACCATGCAGGAGATGACGCAGGCGGTAACTTCGGTTCAAGGCATCATTGCTGAGATTGTATCAGCTTCTGATGAGCAGGCGCGGGGGATCAGTCAGGTTACGATTGCGGTTAATGAGATGGATGGCACCACCCAACAGAACGCCGCGCTGGTGCAGGAAATGTCTGCGGCAGCCAGTTCTCTGGAAGATCAAGCGCAGCAGCTGGCACAAACAGTTGAGCAATTCCATCTACAGCAGAGTGCATAAGCACTGACTGTCGCTGTTGTTTGATGAATAAACGAAACCCGCCATTTGGCGGGTTTTTTTACTAATGCTCAAAAACTTCAGTGAGCCGTTCACCCTTTTCTGCATCAAACAGATGTATTTTCTGCGTATTGATACCGATTGCCAGCGATCCGCCCGGCGTTGCTTCGCTGCGGCCTGCTAACTGCATGTGCAGTGGCGAACCTTGCCATTCCAGATGTAATAACGTGGATTCACCGGTAATTTCGACAATTTTTACCAAGGCTGGCTGGCCCGATGCGTCGCAGATCAAATCATGAGGGCGTACACCCAAGGTTACTGCTTGCCCTTCGCGTTGTTGTGCGGCCGTATGCCAGCGTGGCGGCAGTGCAAACCATTGGGCACCGCACAGCAAGCCGGGAAGGCCATTTTGCTGCTGAAAAACGGCATTGAGAAGATTCATGGGAGGCGAGCCAATAAATCGCGCCACAAATGTATTTACCGGACGATCATAAATAGCCAGCGGCGCGCCTTGTTGCACAATCACACCATCCTTCATCACCACAATCTGATCGGCTAGCGTCATCGCTTCAACCTGATCGTGGGTCACATAAACCATGGTGGTTTTAAAGCGCTGATGCAATGATTTGATTTCGGCGCGAAGTTCCATTCGCAACTGAGCATCAAGGTTGGAGAGCGGCTCATCAAACAAGAAAACCTGCGGATTACGCACCATGGCGCGTCCCATTGCGACACGCTGACGTTGACCACCAGAAAGCGCACGGGGATAGCGTTGCAGCAGCTGATCAATGCCTAAGATAGCGGCAATGCGAGCGATTTTACTCTTTTGCTCGTCACGCTTGACCTTCTTCACCTGCATATGGAAGGCAAGATTTTCCGCAACGGTAAGATGCGGATAGAGCGCATAACTTTGAAATACCATCGCGATATCACGATCTGCCGGGTCGAGATCGTTGATCTGCTTTTTATCCATCAAAATCGCGCCATCAGACAGGGTTTCAAGTCCCGCTAACAGGCGCAGCAAGGTTGATTTTCCGCAGCCGGAAGGGCCAACTAATACGGTGAAGCTGCCATCGGGAATGGTTAAATCCAGCGGATGTAACACGCTCTGTTTGCCGTAGCGCTTAGCCACTTTTACGAGTTCAACACTGGCCATAATTAGCGCACCTCTTTGTGTTGTTGAAGTTGTTGCCAGTCGGGATAACGGCGCGGAGAACTGCTGATCGCCAACGAAGCAACATCAATGCCCCATTGCAATGCGGTGTGCGCAGATTCTTGATAGAGCAATGCCGTCAGAAAGCCGGCGTTAAAGCTGTCACCGGCACCAATGGTATCGACCACTTTCACCGGCTGAGACGCGACATGCATTTCCTGCAAGGAATGCCAGAGGCGTGCGCCGTCAGCGCCGCATTTCACTACGCAGCCACCTTTGCCACTGAGCTTGGTGGCCAGTTGTTGCGCGCAGGATTGCAGAGAAGGCAAATCTGCCAAACCCAAGGTTTCGACTTCATTCAGCAGTAGCCAGTCGCAATGCTTCAGCCAGACGTCAATCTGCTGGCGCAGCGCAATCGACCAGCCTTCAGGTGGCCAGCCGGTATCGACCGCCACGATAAAACCGCGCTGTTTAATCTCTGCCAATAAGGCGGGATAAGCCGCATAAAGCTTGAGGCAAAGGAAGGTGCCGCACAGCAGTACGATGTCACCCGCTGTGGCTTGCGCGGGCAGTTGCGCCAGAACATCTTCAGCGGTGAGTTCGGTGATGTGACCGCGATTACTGATAAAAGAACGTTCATTATCCGGGTGCGTTAAGCCCACCGTCAGCGAGGTTTCGCATGAGGAAAGTGGCCAGTGCGCTGCACTGTGTGGAAAGTGGCTTGCCAACCAGGCGCTAAAGCCATCATTGCCCTGATTCGCGATGGCGCGATGGGGAACCTGCATCGCTTCCAGCGCCAGCGCGCAGTTACCCGCCGAACCGCCGGGACGCAATTCACTGTGCTGCAACATCACTTCTGTACCGCGCTGAGGCCAGTCGTTAAGTGTACTCATGATGAGATCAACGTTGATGTTGCCCACCACATATAAAGTATTCATCCTTTACTCCCGCCACTGGCCAGGCCGCTTACCAGCGTTTTCTGGAGCCAGATAGCAATAAACAGCGGTGGGACCGACGCCAAAATCCCGATTGCTGCTATCAAACCATCATCGGTAGCGCGGCCAGCGGTGAACCCGGCAATCGCAACCGGCAAGGTTTGCGCCGAGATATTGCTGGTAAACAGCAGCGCATAGAAAAATTCATCCCAGGCGAGCAGCCAACCAAACAGCGCCGCTGCACCCAAGACCGGTTTTGCCAGCGGCAAGGTAATACGCAGCAAAACTTGCCAGAAGCGTAATCCATCCAAACGCGCGGCTTGTTCAATATCACGCGGCAGTGAGTCGAACTGATTTTTCAACATCCAGGTCAGGAACGGCAAAATCAATGAGCAATAGACGATGACCAGGCCGGGGCGGGTATTAAGCAGATCCAGCTGTTGCAGCAAAAAGTAGAGCGGCAACACGAAGGCCACAGGCGGCACCATGTAGATGGCCAGCGCACCGAAAAGCCAACCATCACGGCCTGGGTAGCGTGAAAAGCTGAATGCTGCCGGTATCGCCAGAAACAGCGAAATCAGGGTAGCGACACTGGCGACTAATAAACTATTGCCCAACGCATGCAGGAACAGATTGCCGGGTTGATTGGGGGCCAACGATACCAGTCGCGTGTAGCGGCTGAAATCCCATTCACGCGGCAGCCACTCCAGCGGCACGCGTGACAGATCGCCGGTTGAACTCACGCTCATCAGGAACAGCCAGCCCATCGGCGCCAAAATAGAGAGTGCCACCAGCAAAGCCGCACCGTAGCGCAGCAGAATACGCAGGTTAGTTTTCATAAGCGGAACTCCGGCGACGCTGACGCCATAACATCAGCAAATAGATCGTGATCAGCAGGGCGCACATCAACGTCATCAACATGGCATAGGCGGCACCGCTGCCCGCGCGCAAATAGCTGAACGACTCTTGGTAAACAAAAAAGCTCAGCGTTTTAGTGCTGTCGACGGGACCCCCGCGTGTCATCACATAGATGATGTCGAAGATTTTAAAGGCATCAATGGTGCGTAACACCAATGCCACGCCGAGCGGTGCAACAATGGCCGGAAAGGTGATGGCGCGAAAACGACGCCAGGCAGAAGCACCGTCTAAGCGAGCCGCTTCAAAAAGATCGTCGGGAATGGATTGCAGCGCCGCCAACACTAACAGCGTGACCAGCGGATAGTTTTTCCAGATGTCAGCGAACATCACCGCGTTCAGCGCGGAGTCAGGCGATCCCAGCCAACTGCGATAACCGTCGATGATCCCGAGTTGCGTCAGCAGCGCATTAATGCTGCCGTAATCAGGATTGAAGTTAAGCCGCCACATCATGGCATTAACGATGGTCGGCAGCGCCCACGGCAGAATCACCAATACCCGCAATACATTGCGACCCGCGAATTTCTGATTTAGCAGCAGCGCCACCAGCACGCCGATAACGCCTTCAAAAGCCACCGATACCACAGTGAAATAGAGCGTACGCAGGATTGAGGTTTGAAAATCTGGATCGGTCAGCGCATAAACATAGTTCTCAAGACCGATCCAACCGGGCGTTTCGCCGCTGCCAATCAGCGCCGCATCGGTAAAACTTAACCAAATGGTGCGCAGCAGCGGCCAGGCAGTAAGCAGCAGCATCACAATGATCATGGGTGCAAGCAGCACCCATGCCTGACGCTGTTCGCGTTGACGCAAACTCAGCATCGTTGCTCCTTAACGCAAGCGCGCAGCGCTTTTATCGACGGTTGCCATGGCATCTTGCGCTGGCGTTTTACCTAACAACACTTGCTGAAGTTCTTGCTGCAGCGTATTGGAGAGGCGCGAATAATCCGCAGTTTCAGGACGTGACAACATCACGTTTAGTGACTTGTCCGCTGCGGCAATCAAACTCTCCTGATCTTTTTTAACCGCCTCATCCTGATAAGAGGATTTCCAAATCGGCAGACTAAGTTTGGCGTATTGGTTTTGTACCGGCTGAGAGGTCATATAGGTAATGAACTGCCACGCTTGCTCAGGATGTTCGCTGCCTTTCGCAATGCCCAATCCCATCGAGCCGTTAACCGCGCCCACTTTGCCCGGTGCGTCTCCAGGCGCGGGCAGGATACCGACATCACCTGCGACCTTGCTCTGTTTGGGATCGTTGGCCATGTTGTACATGTAAGTCCAGTTAAGCGCGAAAGCGGCATCGCCATTAGAGAAAGATTTGCGGACATCCTCTTCAAGATATTCACGCGATGCGGGATTACTCAGACCTTCATCCAATGAACTTTTCATAAGTTTCAGCGCTTTCAACGAGGCGGGACTCGTAAAGTTCAGCTTACCGTTTTGATAAAATTCACCACCAAAACCAGAAACCAGCGTGGTGTAATCGCACACCAGCGCTTCAGCCTGCGACCAGCTCCAGACCAACGGATATTTAACGATATTTTTCTGCTTGATAATCTTGGCGTCGTCCATCACCTGTTGCCAGGTTTGCGGCACGTCGGTAATGCCTGCTTTTGCCAACATCGCCTTGTTGTAATAAAGATATTTGGTATCCAGAATCCACGGCATGCCAAGGGTTTTGCCCTTATAAACCACGGTGCTCAACGCGCCGGGGAACACCTTTTCTTTCTCTTCTGGCGTAATACGTGAACTCACATCCTGCAGCAAATCAAAACGGGTGAATTCGGCAGGCCAAATCGCATCAAACAGCACCACATCGTAGCCGTTACCACCTGCGCCTTTTGCCGCCACGATTTTGTCATGCAGCGCTTCATAAGGCACAAACTCAAGGTTCACTTTTACATCAGGGTGTTGTTTCTCAAAATCTTGCGTCATGGCGCGAATGTCATTTTCGCTGTAAGCCGCTTGCGTCATGAACAGGGCATTGATTTGGCTGGCCGCGGATGCGCTACCAGCACTCAACATCAGTAACGCGGCGAGGCCGCCTTTGAGTTTCGGAGTGAAACGTTGGGTCATGATGATCTCCACACAGCAGAAACAGAGCGGGATTAATAAATCAATTTGATTGATTTAATCAGAGGCGTAACTTAGGCCAGCTTGAAACCGCTAACCTGATAACACTAAGCAAACGCCATGCCATAACAGGATCAAGGCGCAATAACGCTTAGGAAAGACTGCGCTTTTGAGGCCAATCTGCCTATCATCACGCGCTGAAATTGTGTGCAGGATCAAAGATATTATTTGATCAGCCCTTTTTCGCAGCCGATACTGAGCCACTTGCTGTTATGGACATCATCATGAAAACCTCGGGCACTAATTTAGAACATGCACGTGCGCACAATCGCCGCGTCATCATTGAAGCGATTCGCCTAAACGGTGAACTTACGCGGGCTGAGCTGGCGCGGTTAACTGCGCTGACGCCGCAAACTGTCTCTAATATTGTCGCGGAACTGGAGCAGGCCGAGCTGCTCACCAGCCGCCAGCCGCGACGGAGCGGACGTGGGCAACCCTCCATTCCAGTCGCGATTAATCCCGCCAGTGCGTGGTCGATCGGCATTCATCTTGATCATCAAACATTGTTGCTGGTGCTGGTGGATCTGAGCGGTGAAATTCACTTTCGTCGCCTTGTTATGGTGCAGAAGCCGCAACCCGCTGCTACGTTAGCGCGCATCGCGGCACTGCTTGATGAGATGCGCGCCTTTCTCGGGGCGCAGTGGCAAAAAGTGTTGGGTATTGGCGTCGTCATGCCAGGCCCGTTTGGCGTAGAGGGAATCTCATCTGTTGGGCCAACCACACTCAACGGCTGGGAAAATATCGATATTGAAGCGGAGCTTGCTGCATTAAGCAATCTGCCCGTTACGCTGGAAAATGATGCTACCGTCGCCGCTATTGGTGAACGATTCCACGGAATTGCGCGTCAGCTTAACTCGTTTATCTATCTCTATATCGGCACCGGTTTGGGCGCCGGCATCTTTACTGATGGGCATATTTATACCGGCCATGCGCACAACGCCGGTGAAATAGGGCACATCGTCGTGGAGCCGGGCGGGCGGGCCTGCTATTGCGGCAATCAGGGATGCCTGGAACGTTATGTCTCGTTGCAGGCAGCGTATGAATTTTGTGGGCTGGATCCCATGAGCGCGCTACCGGAAGATTTATTAAATATTGAACACGCGCAATTTGATGCGTGGATTGAGACGGCACTCACGCCGCTGCGTCAGGCGATCAACATTCTCGAATCGGTATTTGATGCGGAAGCCGTGATTATTGGCGGCATGATGCCAGCGGAATTACTTGAAAGAATCGTCAAGCGCTTGCCGCCATTGTATCAATCTGTACGTGGGCGTTATCTTGATGGCATGCGGCTGAAAACCGGCATGAGCGGCAGTGATACCGCTGCGCTGGGTGCCGCAGCCTTACCCATATTTGACGAATTTAATCCGCAGTTTCAGGTCTTGATGAAATAGCGAGGCGCTGCAGATAATCAGCAGCGCCCGGTTTATTAGCCTGGATAGATACCACGATCTTTACGTGCCATCAGGATACGTTCACACGCCACAATGTAGGCTGCGGTGCGCAATGAACAATCCTTCTCTTTGGCTTTTTCCCACACGTGGACCATCGCTTCAGTCATGATTTTATCTGAGCGCTGGTTGATCTCGTCCTCGCTCCAGAAGAAGCTGGCCATGTCCTGCACCCATTCAAAATAACTCACGGTGACGCCGCCTGCGTTGCAGACCACATCGGGGACCACGATGATGCCACGCGTTGCCAGCATGTCGTCCGCGTCAGGATAGGTTGGACCGTTTGCGCCTTCCAGCACCAGTTTGCAGCTCAGCGTTTCAGCGCGTTGACGGGTAATTTGACCTTCAAGCGCGGCAGGGATCAGGATATCCATCTCCGTGCTCCAGAAAGCCTCTTTATCAATATGTTGCGCACCGCTGAAACCGGCAATCTGCTTGTGCTCAATCTGCCATTGTGTCAGGGCGGCCATGTCGATGCCGTCTGCGTTGAACAGCGTTGCCGTGTGATCCTGAATCACCACCACGCGCGCACCTGCTTGATCGAACAGTCGTGCTGCTTCGCTGCCGACGTTACCGAAACCTTGCACCGCTACGCGCGCACCTTCTATTTCGATGCCAGCACGGTGAGCAACTTCGCGGCCGGTGATAAATACACCGCGCCCAGTGGCTTTTTCACGTCCCAGCGATCCACCAAGGTGAATGGGTTTGCCGGTGACCACGCCGGTAATGGTGGTGCCATGATTCATGGAGTAAGTGTCCATCATCCATGCCATTACTTTGCTGTTGGTTCCCACGTCCGGCGCAGGAATGTCTTTTTGTGGCCCAATAATGATGCCGATTTCGCTGGTGTAACGGCGCGTCAGACGCTCCAGCTCACCTTCTGAAAGCTTAAAGGGATCAACACGAATGCCACCTTTTGCGCCGCCGTACGGTAAGTTAACTGCCGCACACTTGATGGTCATCCAGGCAGAAAGCGCCATCACTTCATTAAGATCAACGTCTGGATGGTAACGAATGCCGCCTTTTCCTGGCCCGCGTGAGAGGTTGTGCTGAACGCGATAGCCTTCGAAATGGCGAATGGTGCCGTCATCCATTTGCAGGGGGATATCAACGATCAAAGCACGTTTAGGATGACGCAGCGTATCTATCCAGCGTGAAAGGTCGCCGAGGTAAGGCGCTACGCGGTCAATTTGCTGTAAATAGGTTGACCAGGCAGATGTGCTAGTTTCAGACGCGTAAGATAACTTAACCATATAAAAACCTTTCTTAATGAAGTTATTTATTGTGTAGGGCCGTGGATGTGGAGCGCATTTAACCGCGCAGACATAATTTATCACTGCTGGAAAAAATATGATGTCGTTGCTAGGGCTAACCCAGCGCCAACATGCTCTTTAAAGCGGAAATTAAGTGAATAATTATCCAAAATATGGCCGCGTTATAGCTGCATAAAAATGCGTAAATGAGGCGTAAGCTGTGCATATAAAACAATTTTTAATGAGTTTGTAGATCTTTGAAGGGCTTCATAAAGTGAACTTATTGTTTATAGGACGTATTGACTTTGTTGCACCATCAAGGTGCATGAGAGAAAGTAATCAGAGGGTGAGATAAAGTAATGAGTGAGGCAGGGATTAAGCTTGGTGATCAACAGATTAGCGTATAACGGCTGGCGAAACCGGTTATAGCCATTGTTCAGCGTCACAAGGGAATGACATGAAAGACCAAAGAAAGCCAGCGTTGCTGAAGTGAACATCGACGCTGGCATAAACACGTTATTGCACGAGTGCGTGTTCTGCTTCTTGTAATTCTTCCTGCGCTTCCGCTAGCTTATGCTGACGCTTTTCAATTTTGCTGGCGCGGCCTTCGGCCTGTGCTTGCGCCAATTCTTGCTCGCGTTTTTGAACATCCTCTTTTTTAGCCGCTACTTTTGCCTGGCGCTGTTTTAACAGTGAACTGTCGTTACAGTGAGATTCAACTTCGCGTAACGCTTTTTCCAGTCCGGCAACGCGGGACATATTGTTATGCTGTTTTGCATATTTCAGTTGTTGCTCAATATCCGCTTTTTTCGCAGCGCATCCGGTCAGTTCACTGGCCGCTTGTGCAGATGAAGCAGTCAACGATAATAAGAGTGAAAGAGCGAGCAAGGTAGTTTTCATAGAGGTTCTCGTTAGGCTTAAATAAGATGCTGCCTATTATATTCAGGAACCTTAAGAGAATCTTACCCAAAAAAAATATCTGAAGGACAGAGAAAAGAGCCGGAATTAACCGGCCTTAAGCTGCGCCTGATTGCCAGGTGTTAGCAGGAAGGGAATTAAATGAGTAGCGCAAATTTTTATCGGGACCGCTCAGCATGACCGCTTTGCCCGCTGCACGTTCACTATCAAAGTAGTGATTCATCGATTTACTGATGCCCGCGCCACACCACATAACATGATGTTGATACTGAGCCGGTTTCGCTGCGGGCTGTCCAGACATTAATGTCGAGACTTCAACGTGAAAACCCATTGCGGTTAAACGAATCGCTTCCAGCCAAATTTCGCTAACGTTCTGTACACTGACCGCTTCGAGAAACAACGGAACAGTTTCCCCACGTCGAGAAGAAGCGCGCATGACAATCCCCGCTTGCTGTCGAACGCTCTGTTCGAAACGCGCCAATCGCCGTGATGAACCCTGGCGATGATCGGCATGTAGCCACTGGTTTAGGGGACAAAGCAGCTTAAAAACCAAGTCATCGCCACTGTAGTCATTCGACATATCGCGCATTTTGCGCGAAAGCGAAAGCGGTGTGCCATATTCAAGTTCCCATAACATGTCGCCTTTACGCGCATGCCAGCCGGAAGTCGAAACTGGACGATGTAACGCTTTACCACGTTTGATTTCTTTTAGCGTCGCACCTGTCGCTGTTAAGGCAACAAGGTCGTAAATTTCGTTTAGCTGATCGTCACTCCAGCCCTCGTTTTGTAATGTGTACGCAAGCAGGCCCTGATGCATCCAGCGTTTTAAATTTGCCGGGTGCGTGCCAGTCAGTGCACAAATAGTATCAGTCGTATGGAATTGCATAAGATGCCCTCAGATGAGGGAATGGCCGCCGGGTTAACCGAGGATGAGAGGGCACTATGAACCTCATAAAAATAAATAGATAGGTTCTCACTGCCTAAAATGCGGACAAACTCATTGCTGAATAATACATGTTCACTTCTACGTCTTGATTTTAAGCGATTATTAACCCAAACGGCAGCATCAGAATTTATCTATAAATGTTAAGCATAAGCACAGCATTTTTAGTCATAACCTTTTGGTGCAAAACAACATTAGCGCATTATTTCACCGCAATAAGGCTGAGAAGTCAGCGACGAAATCTGGCATGAGCGACTTTTACACAAACCTGACGTTAAAACCCATTTTTAAGAGCATGCCGAGGGAGGCTGCGCTTTCATCCTTTGCCAGAATCGCTAAAATAGACAGTTCATTTGTTTGGGAGAAAGACCGCCATAATGCGTTATCGTTTTACACTCGCCGCTATAACGGCCGCCACGTTGCTGGCGGGATGCGCTAAGCATTCATCAAAAGATGCACCGAATGAATTCGCTGCTGGTCCAACGCAAATCAATGTTTCGCACATTGTGACGCGTGCGGATGATGGCTCAAATGTGTACCTGACAGTAGACGGCAAAGATGCTGGCGAATTACTCAATGGTGACAGCATGTTGATACATGTGCCTGCAGGCAAACACAAAATTGGTGGCTACGTTCCGACGCTGTTTGGCTTAGGCCGCGTAACGATTGCACCGGTTGAAGTCACCACGTCGCCCGAGAATGTAAAAAAAGTGGCTTATTCCGTCACGCGTAATCAGGCTTCTTTTGCTGAACACGACGACGCGCAAGGTTAATGATATTTCGCCCGGCGCGTTACGGCGCGCCGGACATATTGATAGATTGCATTGCTTGTTTGAGCACGTCCAGAAAGGTGATAACCCGCACGGGCAAATGCCGTGAAGTAGGGAACAGCGCCCAAACCGCTAACATTTGATCCTGCACGTCATCCAGCGAAATGGCAATAAGCTCGCCGTTAATTAACTCCTCACGTACGTCCCATGCTGTCAGCTGTGCTAATCCCATTTCTGCCGTACAAAGTGCACGCACGCCTTCAACATTACTGCTACTAAAGCGGCTTTTTACGCTCTGAGCTAAACGGCGCAAAGCAGGCGGTTCGCTAAAGGCCCAACTCACTGAGAGAAGGGTGATCATCAGGGCGACGGCCTTGCGGCCAGTGAAATAGCCGCTGGCTTTCGCTTATAGCCAAATCATTAATGCTGGCAAAACGGCGCGTCATTAATCCGTTTTCGTCAAACTCCCAGTTCTCATTACCGTACGAGCGGAACCAGTTATCGCCATCGTCATGCCATTCATAGGCAAAGCGAACAGCAATGCGATTGAGGTGAAAACTCCATAACTCTTTGATCAGACGATATTCATGCTCGCGCTGCCATTTTTCAGTCAGAAAGGTGACAATGTCACTGCGTCCATTAATAAACCTGTCGCGATTACGCCACTGGCTCTCTTCGGAATAGGCTAAAGAAACACGTTCGGGTTCACGGCTATTCCAGGCATCTTCAGCCAGACGAACTTTTTGAATAGCCTGGTCGGCATGCGTGAAAGGGGGTAAAGGTGGGCGCGTGTTGCTCATGAAATCTCCTGAATACACTAAAAAGTCATGATGAAACGTCAGATGTCTGCCAACAAAGCTTTAGCCGTCAGCTCATCGGTAATCAATCCTGTTAGTAAACCACTTGCCAACACTGCGCGGATGGCCGCAATTTTGGATGCACCACCGGCTAACGCAACGATTTCATCGCGGCGTCGTATATCCAGCGAAACAGCCAGCGTGCGTGCGGTGAGAGTGTTATGGATCATTTGACCGCGTGCATCAAAGAAATGACCAAGCAGTTCGCCGATGCCACCCGAAGCTGAAATATCACGAATTTCTGTTTCTTCGATCATTCCCGCTTCTACTAACTGTGCGGCAGGTTCCACGGTACCGATTCCCACTAATTTCACTTCGCTTTGCGCGGCCATGGCAAAGACTTCGCTTACGCCACGTTGCGCCAGCAATACATCACGATCTTCTTCGGTATTGGCAAAAAAGGGCACCGGCATCATGTAGGCCTGTGCGCCGGTTTTTTCTGCAATGCGGTGCATAACATCATGGGGATTAAGCGCGTAATGACGCGTCAGGCATCCCAACAAGGAGACAAAGCGGATATGGTGTGCATCAAGGCGAGGTAATTGATGAATGGCAGCAGAGAGTGTACGCCCATGTCCTAAACCCAGCGTTGTGGGTTGAGTGGAGCAGAGCAAGTTGCGCAGATAATCAGCACCCGCCATGCCCAATGCGCGCACCGGCAAACCTTCTTCACCCAAATCAGGCGCTACGCGACAAAGACGTAACCCGTGACGCTCACGCAACTGATTCTCCAGTTCAACGCAAGCCACGATATCGCCATCAATTGAGACTTTTACTGCGCCTTCTGCCACCACACGGGCGATCAAACGATGGGTTTTAACCGAAGGCAAACCCAGACGTTTTGCCACTTCAGCCTGCGTATAGCCGCCGACGTAATGCAGCCAGGCGGCACGAAGCGCGAGCGACTCATCATTGTCAGGTGAAGTGGGCGCAGATTTCATAAATGAATCAGATTTCCAGCGCGTGAATCTGGCTAACCGCATTAGCGGCTTCTTTGCCTTTCTTCACGAAATGCGCCGTGTAGAAATCGATGAACTCATCAGCGGGCTGGAAGTTATGCGGTGTCAGAGAAACGGAAAAAACCGGCACATTGGTAGCCAGCTGCGCCTGCATCAATCCTGTGACAACCGCCTGTGCGACAAAGTCGTGACGATAAATGCCACCATCTACTACCAGTGCGGCGCAAACAATCGCGTCAAATTTGCCGGTCTGCGCTAAACGTTGAGCCAGTAACGGCATTTCAAACGCGCCGGGCACATCCCAGGTTTTGATTTCGAACGGTGTTCCGCGGCTTTCAAGTTCTTGCTCAAACCCAACAAGGGCTTGAGAAACGATTTCGCTGTGCCAGTTTGCTTTGATAAAGGCGACTTTCAACGGCTGCATGACTTACTCCAGTAAAAGTGACATGACGGGTTAGCGGATCAGATTGAGATCCTGCACCCCCGAATCAATATGGTTGGCCCAGAAGGCAACGCTCTCGGCGATATCCGCGACCACCTGACTGTCGGTGGGTTCGCGCTCTTTGAAGCTGAGTTCCAGGCAAATTTCATTGTCTTGCGCGCCGCCTTTAGCAAACGCGTCAAGCAGCGGAGCCGGTTGGATTCGACCGCCAGTATTATACTGTAATGTAAACGGCCTGTGCCCGCCTTTATCCAACATACTTTGTTTTATATGGATAATCGGCGAATAACGCGGCACTGCTTCAGCCCAGGCATAGGGATCGTAATCGCGTGGATCGGCAGAGGTAACATCACCGTGATCGATATCTGCCATCATCCACAAAGGTATCGCCAGGTTTTCCCCACTCAATCGTTGCTGTAAAGCCATACAGGCTGGCAGAGTCTCGCCAAACTCACGACCCACGCTCATTGGCTCCCAGAACAGATAAGATAAACCGGCGGATTTCGCATGTTCAGCCACTTCTGCCCAGCAATCGATGGCAATATCGATCATCTGCTCGCGACGGGCGATATCGTTAAAATCTTTATAAGTAAAAATGGCGAATTGCGAGCCCACCGCATCACCGCCAAGCTCAGCGGTGATATCAGCGAACGTTTTAAACCAGTTAACGTAATAGCGTCGAACATCCGCATCGGGATGACCAAAGTGATTCAGCCTGCCGTAAGGGCCGGTCATACCCGATGTGATGCGAACACCCGTTTCGTTCATTGCCTTTTTCATGCGGCGCGTCATCTGCATGATGGTTGACGCCTCCCAGCTGGGATTAATAAATTCATGCGTAAGCTGTAAATCCCGCACGCGAATCTGCTGCGCGACGGTATGAATCAAATCTTCAGGATCGGCAAAGCGATTCACCAGTGGATTAGTATTGAGTGAAAGCGTCAATGGCATGATCGGCTCCTTATCCTACGTTAACACGCAGCGGTTCAGGTGACGTTGTCACAAAAGTGGCGTCAAACCATTGCGTAAAGGCTTGCTGCTGCTCAGGGCTGAGATGCAATTTATGTTTGGTGCGGCGCCACATCACATCTTCAGCCTGCTGCGCCCACTCTTTCTCAACCAGATAGCGCACTTCGGCTTCATAAAGTAATCCGCCAAAATGGCGACCAAGATCGGCTATCTGAATGGAATTACCGACAACTTGAGATAACCGTGCACCATAGAGGCGAGCATAGTGTTTGCGTAACGCTTGGGGCAGCCACGGATATTGCGCTTTGACCTGCTGTAGAAAACCCTCGAAGTCCGCGTTGGCGATTTCACCGCCGGGCAAGGTCGCGCCGCGTGTCCAGTTTGGCCCCATAGTCGGGAAGAAAGGCGCCAGTTTTTGCATCGCATGTTCAGCAAGTTTACGGAAGGTGGTGATTTTGCCGCCAAAGACGTGCAGCAGCGGGGCATTTTGCTGATCGTCCAGATCAAAAACGTAGTCGCGCGTGACCGCAGATGGATTGCCTTTGCCATCATCAAACAACGGTCGCACACCAGAAAAACGGGTAATAACATCGCTGGGCGTAAGCTTCACTTTAAAATAGCGATTAACGACATCAATAAGATATTGCTGTTCAGTGTCATCAGCCGTGACGGCTTCAGCTTTGCCTTGCCACGGAATATCGGTAGTGCCGATCAGCGCTTTGTCACCTTCATACGGATTGATAAAGATGACGCGTTTATCACTGTTTTGTACCAGGTACGCCTGCTGGCCTTCCCAGAATTTAGGCACGATGATGTGCGAACCCTTGACCAGCCGCACGCTTCGGCTGCTGCGGGTCTGCGTGACCTGATTCACGATATCCAACACCCAAGGACCGGCAGCATTGACCAGCACGCGCGCTAAAACCGTCCGCTGCGCGCCGCTGGCTTCATCCTGTAAGGTAATTTGCCATTTTCCTTCCAGCCGCTTCGCTGCAAGGCAGCGCGTGCGCGGAAGAATGGTGGCACCGCGCTCGGCAGCGTCTAAAGCATTCAGCGTAACCAGACGCGCGTCATCAACCCAGCAATCTGAATACTCAAACCCTTTTTTATATTGATCGAGCAGCGGTGCGCCTTCGGGATCGCGAGCCAGATTTAACGAACGCGTGCCGGGTAACTTCTGGCGTCCTCCAAGATGGTCATACAGAAACAAACCAAGACGAACCAGCCAGGCAGGGCGATCGTTCGGACTGTGCGGCAAAACAAAGCGCATCGGCCAGATAATATGGGGCGCAGAGTTCAGCAAAACTTCGCGTTCAATCAACGCTTCACGTACCAGACGAAATTCGTAATATTCGAGGTAGCGCAGGCCACCATGGACCAGTTTGCCGGAGCGTGATGAAGTCCCTTGCGCCAGGTCATCTTTCTCACACATCATCACTGACAATCCGCGCCCAGCCGCATCACGGGCAATGCCTGCACCATTGATACCGCCGCCGATGACAAATAAATCCAGTAGATTTTCACTCATGATTCACTCCTTTATGAAGGCGTCAGGCTTGGCCAAACGCATTCAGCACGCGGATTACTGTTTCAGTTGATGCCAGACCGAGGGCAGATCGCTGCGGATTTGTTGATAGCTGGCGAAAAGATGTTGATAGCGCGCGACCAACTCTGCGGGTGGCGCTTCCGGAGGATCAAGCAGAGGCGTTACCCAGGTTTCCACGCAGCGCTGCATGGTGGGATAAGCACCGATTGCCACCGCTGCCATCATCGCGGCGCCTGCCGCGCCAGCTTCCTCTCGACGACTGCTGCGTACCGGCACACCAATGCAGGCTGAAAGGATCTGGCGCAGGTGTGCAGAACGTATAGCGCCACCGGTCAAACGCAGCTCGCCGGGCAGTGCGCCGCCCATTGCCTGATAGCAATCGCGCGCGGCCATGCCGATACCCTCAATAACCGCCCGAACCAAGTCACCAAACTGGTGGTTGTAGCTCAGCCCAATAAAACTGGCGCGCGCTTCAGAATTCACAAATGGGCCGCGTTCGCCTGCGATGGAGATATACGGGTGATAAAGCAAGCTGCCGGGTTTGGCTTCGCTCAGCCAGCGATCAATGTGTGCCACTAAACGGGCATGATCGGCTTCGCAACCAAAACTGTTAAGTAAATCGCTGGCGACTTTGAGCAACCAATCGAGATTCAACGTTGAGGCCATATTGGTTTGCACCTGCGTGACATAACCGGGCCATGGCAAAGGGATGACATAACCGGTCTGCGCAGGGTTGAGCCAAACATCGTCAATGGCGACGGCACGCAGATGAACGCCGGTGGAGCCCACAATCGAACAGGCGGTATTGGCTTCGCCGGTATGGACGCCCGCACCCAGCGCGGTCATGGCCATATCGACATAGCCCAAACAAACAGGTGTGCCGACAGCTAAGCCGGTCAATGCAGCAGCTTCCCGAGTAAGCGGATGGGTAATTTGTGTGCCATCAATAATCTCTGGCAACAAATCTCGGCGATGTTCCAGCCCCAGCGCGGCAATCACCGTGTCGTCATAGCGCTGATGACGGAAATTACCAAACGTAAAGCTGGCTTCAGAAGGATCGGTGGCGCGCACACCCGTGAGGTTAAGATAAAGCCAGTCTTTGCAGTGCAGCGCCACTTCGCAGTGCTCAAGCAACGCGGGAAAGTGGCGATCCATGTGCGCAAGTTGTGATCCCTGCTGACAAGTATTTAGTCCGGTTCCCGTGGCGTTAAAACGTGCGCCAGCAAGCGCCGAGTGATTCAGCTGCTCAACCGTTGATGCCGCACGCGCATCCAGCCAAATCCAGGCGTCACCAATGGGTTGATTATCGGCACCCACCAACCAGCTTCCATCCCCCTGAGCGGTAACCGCAATCGCCACCACGCGGGCGTTCAGGTTCTCTACGTGTTCGCCCAGCTTGCGCATGGCATTCACTGCGTCTTGCCAGGTTTGCGTCATGGATTGCTGCGCCGCGCCGCCTTCACCACGGTAATAGGTGTTGCGCACTGAGGCGCAGGCGAGTTGCGTACCTTCAAGATCAAACGCCACCGCTTTTACTACGGAAGTACCCGAATCCAGACCCAGAATAATGTCGCGATTATCCATGCATGCCTCCAGGCCTTTGCCGCAGTCGATCGCTGTTAAGAGAAGTGATGTTCATTGCCATCCCGCTTTAAAGGTGCTGACACACTCTGTAGTGGTGTTAACAGCATGTGATTTTTTTGCTAATTAAATTCATACACCACATCTCACTGAGATAACACTTCATTTGTATTATTTTGCTGACTAGACAATATATTTCATTTGAATTAGCGAGGAAGATCACGCTTTTCAGGCGGGTAACGAAATGTGATCGCGGCTACGTTTTATTATTTATACTTATAAAACAGTGAATTAATCTCATTTTAATTTTAGGTTGTGCAAATAAGCGATCCAGATCTCTCTCTGCAAATAAAGCGTTGGCAACTGTTGACAATTTAGTCACATCAGAACGATTCTCTTCACAGTAGTTATCATATTTATAACATTTAAGGCGACGTATATCGCCTGTTGAACAGCCTGAGAGGTCAACATCATGTCCGATGTCTCTACACTTACGAGCCAACTTTCCCGCCGCCGCTTACGGCGCTACAGCTTTATTAGTCTCGCCGTCATCGTGGTGATCGGTGCAATGGCATTGGACACCAAAGTGGTCAAAAAAGGCTCAGCTGACGATGTGCAAGAGCAGGCTTTTTCGCCCGACAGCTACGGCAGCAAACACTTCCCTGATATTCAGAAAGACGTTGCTGCGCGAGCCATTGATGCCAAAACACTGGCAGAAACCTTGCTGGCTAATCAGCAAGAAGCGGCGAAAAAATATGGCGTGGGTTCACCACTTCCGGTGATGTCGGTGAAACTGGAAGGCGTGGTAGAGCAAGGAAAAATGGGCATTTACGCGTTGAAAGTGGCCGATATGCCACAAGGGATACAGGTAAGGATGCAAACTGGGCCAGCCATTACCGGTACCGATCTGCGTGATGCAACGGGCAACATTCAGTTTGGCGATTTCACTAACCAAATCGAGTATCAGAACGCGGGTTCAGCGATTAACCGCGCGATGAAAACCGCCGTGTTAGACAAAGTCGATAACGCTGCCTTAACCGGTAAAACCGTGCAGGTGGTGGGCGTATTTCGTTTACTCAATCCTAAAAACTGGATGATCACGCCGGTTAGTCTGGAGGTGAAATGAGCCCGTTTAACGTTAATCCCGCGCTGTTGAAAGGCGAAGTAATCCTTGAGGCTCGTAACGTGAGCAAGGTTTACGGCTCTACCCACGCGCTGAAAGGCGTCAATTTTGAAATTCGTCGTGGCGAAGTCACTACGCTGTTTGGTGAAAATGGCGCAGGCAAATCCACCTTAATGAAGATCCTGTCTGGGGTAATTAATCCCAGCGCGGGTGACATTGTGTTGAACGGCGAACGCAAAGTGTTTCACTCCGCGACTGAAGCGCGTGATTGCGGGATTTCGATTATTCATCAGGAGTTGAATCTCGCACCAAATATGAATGTGCGCGACAACATTTTTATTGGGCGTGAAATCATGAAACCTGGCGGCGTGAACTACGCCGAAGAGGCACGTGTAACGCGCCATCTGATGGAGGCGCTTGAAGAAGAAATCGATCCGCTCACGCCGGTTGAAAATCTTCGACTCGGTCAACAGCAAATTGTTGAAATTGCGCGAGCATTGTCCGTGAACTCACAAATTTTAATCATGGATGAACCCACGTCTGCATTAAGTGCTGCTGAAGTTGAAGTGCTGTTTCAGGTGATTCGCGATCTGACCAGCCAGGGCGTAGCGATTGTTTATATCTCTCACCATCTTGAAGAAGCACTCGAAATTACCGATCGGGCCGTTGTGCTGCGTGATGGTGTCATGACCGCCTATGCCAAGCGCGATGAAATTGATCTTGAGTGGATCGTGCGCAACATGGTGGGCGACCATTTTGATTTGGGCGCGCCGCCGCAAGGCTACGACTTTGGCTCTACCGCGTTGGAAGTGAAAGATCTCACGGTGAAAGGCAAAGCGGGCATCAAGCTGGTGGACAACCTTTCTCTGAATGTCCGTGCGGGTGAAATCGTCTGTATATACGGATTAATGGGGGCAGGCCGCACGGAACTCATGGAGTGCGTGGCAGGGCGGTTACGTCAGGCCAGCGGCAGCATCTTTTTAGGCCGCGACGATGTTTCAGGTCTGACCATTTCACAACGCATCGCCGGCGGCTTGGCCTTGGTGCCAGAAGATCGTCAGCGAGACGGTTTGGTTCAAACCATGACGGTAGGAGAAAACATCTCTCTCGCCAGTATCAGCGAGTTTGTGCGTGGGCTGGTGCTGTCGACGCGCCGTGAAAAACAGCTGGTTAGCGACAGCATCCGTAACGTGACGGTGAAAACTTCCGGCGGCGAGGCGGCAATTGGCTCGCTGTCGGGTGGCAACCAACAAAAAGTGGTGATTGGCAAAATGCTGGCCACCCGTCCCAAAGTGATCCTGCTGGATGAACCCAGCCGCGGCATTGATATCGGTGCGAAAGCGGAAGTCTTTCGGCTGCTGGCGGACAACGCCAAAAAAGGACTAGCGGTGGTTTATACCACCTCCGAAGTGGGCGAATGTTTGAGCATTGCACATCGAATTGTGGTGATGAGCAAAGGGCGGATATCAGCCATCTTCGATTCCAGCGTAACAAAAGAACGCATTATGGCCGCTTCAGGCGAATCACTGGTGGCATGACGATGAAAAACGGAGAAAAACCCATGACTGACAGAACTCAAATATTGAGCGCAGCACCGCCTGTCACTAAAAAAGCGAGTCCGTCTAAAGGCACGAATATTGCCCGCTTGCTGTTGGAAGGCCGCGCCTTTATTGCTTTGCTGATTATTATCGCGACCTTTTCCTTGCTCTCACCCAACTACTTTACCGGCGCAAACTTTTTAACCATGGCCTCTCACGTTGCCATTTTCGGCTTGCCGGCAATTGGCATGCTGCTGGTGATTTTGAATGGCGGAATTGACCTCTCGGTGGGATCGACGCTGGGCCTGGCTGGCGTGTTTGCCGGCTTTTTGATGCAAGGTGTGAACTTAGAGGCGCTGGGCGTGGTGCTTTATCTGCCGGTGTGGGCCGTGGCGGTTCTAACGCTGGCGATGGGTGCATTAGTGGGATTGGTCAACGGTATTTTGATTGCCTGGTGTCGTGTACCGGCATTCGTCGCGACACTCGGCTCATTGTATGTCGCACGTGGCGTAGCACTGCTGATGACTAACGGCCTGACTTATAACAAATTATCGGGCAGCGAAGCGCTCGGCAATACCGGTTTTGACTGGCTGGGCTTCAATCGCATCTTCAACATTCCGGTTGGCGTATTAGTGCTGGGCGTGGTGGCGCTGGCCTGCGGCTTCTTGCTGAGTCGTTCGGCTTTTGGACGCTGGTTATATGCTTCTGGCGGCAACGAACGTGCTGCGGACTTGTCCGGTGTGCCGGTGAAGCGCATCAAAGTCAGTGTTTATGTGCTTTCCGGCATTTGCGCTGCGATGGCCGGATTGGTGCTCTCTTCGCAGCTGACTTCTGCAGGCCCAACGGCGGGTACCACCTACGAATTAACAGCGATTGCTGCCGTGGTCATTGGTGGCGCGGCGCTGACCGGTGGACGCGGCAATGTGCGCGGCACGCTTCTCGGTGCATTCGTCATCGGTTTTCTCTCAGATGGACTGGTAATTATCGGCGTTTCTGCTTACTGGCAGACGGTATTTACTGGCGCAGTTATCGTGCTGGCTGTGTTGCTGAACACCCTGCAATACGGTCGACGCGGAAGATAGATCTCACTCGCTGCGGCGTTCTCGTCCGTAGCGAGAGTGAATCCGTATACCTGTACCCCAATAATAACGGAGCAATAACATGTTTAATAACAGCAAACGTTTCATTCTGGCAGCCGCCGCTGTCGCAGTCACCGCTTTTGCTACACCCAGCTGGGCCGATAATGGGCTGATGACCATCATCGTTAACGATCCTTCCAATCCTTATTGGTTAACGGAAGGGCAAGTCGCGCAGAAGGCCGCAGAAAAGCTGGGCTATAGCGCCAAAGTCAGCGCGCACAAGGGTGATACCAACACCGAGAGCCAGCTTATCGATACCGCGATCACCAACAAATCAAAAGCGATCATCCTCGACCCCGCGAATGCGGACGGTTCAATCGGTTCGGTGAAGAAAGCTATTGCGGCCAATATCCCGGTATTTGTGATTAATGCCGAGCTTAACCAAAGCGGTTTAGCCAAAGCGCAATTGGTGTCAAACAATGCGCAGGGCGCGGCAGTGGGTGCAATGGAATGGGTAAAACAAGTCGGGGACAACGCAAGCTACGTTGAGCTAGTCGGCCCACCTTCAGATAACAATGCCGCCACCCGCGCCAACGGTTTTGAAACGGTGTTAACGCAATATCCAGACTTAAAACAGGTCGGTAAAGAAGTGGCGAACTGGGACCGCACGCAAGGCTTTAATAAAATGCAGTCGCTGCTGCAGGCGAACCCCACTATTAAAGGTGTTATCAGCGGTAATGATGAAATGGCATTAGGTGCTATTGCGGCATTAAAAGAAGCGGGCAAGCTGAATCAAATTAAAGTCGGTGGCTTTGACGGTTCGCCGGATGCGGTTGACGCAGTGAAAGCGGGCACGTTGGCTTATACCGTCATGCAACCTGTTGCGCAGTTTGCACAGAAAGCGGTTGAACAAGCCGACAGTTTCTTGAAAACCGGTAAAACCGGCGCGGCTTCTGAGAAGCAACTTTTCGACTGCGTATTGATTACTAAAGAAAACGCCGACAAGTTTGTATCACCTTTTGTTTTATCTGAGTAAGTGTGCGAACGACGTTATTGGGCGCTGCGGCGCCCTTTTTTATCGCACATCACTATTTGCTAAATAGTCGATTCGGCGGTGTAATTGGGTCCGAAATGGCATTTTCCTCTCATAATCTCGGATGAACTATGGCGCAAAACCCGCAGGATAATTCTCTCGGCGTATTTATGGCAGAAACGTTACCCAGCGACAGCCGACAAGCACGGCAACTGGCGCGACGCCAACTGATTGCGGAAGCCGTAATGGCCGCAGGCGCCATCCGTATTGAAGAGTTAACCGAGCGCTTTGGCATCAGCCTGATGACCGCGCATCGTGATATAGATGAAATGGTAGAGCGTGGCTTGTTGCACAAATCACGCGGTGTGGTTTCAGCAACCCCAACCAGCTTGGTTGAATCCAGCGATATCTATCGAGCAACGCGGCAACTTGAGGAAAAGCAGGCGATTGCTGAAGTGGCGGCGGGTTATCTTGAAACTGGGCAGGCTATTTTTCTTGATGATTCCACGACCGTACTGCAAATGGCGCGCTTTCTCCCTGCTAAAGCCCCTTTGACCGTGATTACCAATTCGCTGACGTTAATGAGTGAGTTGAAAAATGTGCGCGACATTACGCTGTTGGGCTTGGGGGGGCAGTTCCATAACTGGTGTAACGCCTTTATGGGCCGGATGACACGCAAAGAGATTGCCAGTCTGCGTGCTGACATGTTTTTTGTCAGCATGTCGGCTATCACCGACGACACCGTGTTTCACCAGTCAGCAGAAACGGTTGAAACCAAGCGCGCCATGTTTGAATCCTCGCAGAAACGCGTTCTGATGATGGATAACACTAAGTTTGAACGTCGGGCGCTGCACAGTTTTGCGCATTTAAGCGAGTTTGATGTTGTCATTGTTAACCAGGGTACGCCGGTGCCGATTTTACATCGCCTGCAAGATTTGGGGGTAAATGTGGTTATCGCGCCGTTAAAAATGCCTGCTGTTCGTAAAACTGCTGAAGATTAATATTCACTTTGTTCCCTGTTCACTGCGCCTTGATGGGGTGAACAGGGCTAATCATCAACAACTTACGATCACTTTACACCGCCATGCCGTAAAAGATTCAGCTTACATAATTGCTTAAAAAAAATACTGGATATTTAAACAGGTGATTGTATAATATTTCTACTGCCTGCCGGGTAATTGTGTAAGTAAGTGGATGGTGATGCCTATGATGATGTTGACAGAAAACCTCAATTCGCTGGATCAATCGGTCACGATGAGCAGCCGTGAAATTGCCAAAATGACAGGCATTACGCACGGTGAAGTGAAACGTCTGATAAAAAGTCTCGAAACCGCGCAGCGTCTCTCTAATCCCATAATGGTTAACCTTTATGAGAGGGAAGGAGAAATGCGTCAGGAATATTGCCTGAACAAGCGAGATTCTTTACTGGCGGTTGCCCGTCTCTCCCCAGGATTTACAGCTGAAGCGCTGGATCGCTGGCAAGAGCGCGAAAAAAGCGCCCATTTACCAGACTTCACTAATCCTGCTGCTGCTGCGCGTGCATGGGCTGAGCAATTTGAACAGCGTCTGGCTGCTGAACAGAAACTGGCACTTTCCGCCCCAAAGGCTGAATTTTTCGATCGCTTCATTGAAGTGGATGATGCGCTAGGTTTTCGTCAGCTTTGTAAAATGCTGAAGGCGAAAGAACCTGAGTTCCGTCAGTTCTTGCTGGAACGCAACATCATGTATCGCGCTAATGGCGTGCTGACTCCGCAGCATTACCATCTTCAGGCGGGCTATTTCACACTGCATTCCGGTGTAGGTGAAAATCAGCATGCATTTTCGCAGGCTCGTTTTACCGCCAAAGGCGTGAAGTGGGTTGCCAGCTTGTGGGCAGGGCATATCGCTTTGCAGACTAAAGGCGCGGCAGCATAACGCGTTATTCAGGATTGATGGCGACATTGCGCTAAACAACGGCATCCCCAACGGCAGGTTGAGGATGCCGTTGCTATTTAGAACGTATATGAGAGGCTTACTGAGTAACTGCGTGGTTCACCGTAAACCGCATAATCGCTGAGATAAGCGTAGTAAGTGCGATCAAACAGGTTGTCGACGTTAGCCTGAACCGCTAACTGTTTGTTGACCTGATAACGGGCAAACAGGCTCGCCAGCGGATAGCTTCCCTGATAAACGCGTGCCGCTTCGCCGTTGGCATTGGTGGTGTCCTGGAAGGTACGGTTTTGCCAGTTTACGCCACCGCCAATGGTCAAATCGGGCACCATCGGTAATGCGTAGCGGGTAAACAACTTGAACGAAGTCTGCGGGAGTTGGCTGTTGAAACGACCGGTTGAATCTTTCGCGACGTAGCGCGTGGCACCGAAGGTCAATTGCAGGTTATCGGTCACTGCGCCATTCAGCTCAAATTCCGCACCTTTACTTACTGCCCCTTTGGCGGCGTAATAGGCCTGTTCACTGGAATTGTTAACATGTCTATCGCCATCTTCCTGACCTACGTTGTCTTGCTCAATGCGGAACACCGAAAAAGTAGACGTCAGACGACCATTAAACCAGTCTGATTTCAGCCCGGTTTCATAATTTTTACCGGTAACCGGCGAGAGATATTTGCCGCTGCTATCACGATAGGTTTGTGGCTGGAATATTGAGGTATAGCTGGCGTAAGCCGACCATGTGTCGTTGATGTCATAAACCAATCCGCCATAAGGCGTGATGTTGTTTTTACGCACGTTGCCGCTGCTACCGACGCTGCTCCATTGCGTATAACGTGCGCCAACAATCAGTGATAACGGATCAGCCAGAGAGAAGCGAGCCGCCGTGTAAGCAGATTTTTGACGCACCACATCATCAGCGTTCAGATACCATTCACCCCAGCTGGGTTCGGCAACATCACCATTCCATCTGTTCGTTACGCTGCCCATCTGCTCTGTTTCAATCGGGCCGTCTGAGCTGTACGTTGTATTGTGCTGGCGACTGTAACTGACGCCAGCAACCAACTCATGCTGACGGCCGAACAGTTCAAACGGGCCGGTTGCGTAAGTATCAATGGCGTCGACCTTGCGCGTGCCGCGATCTTTACTGCCAAATCCACTGGTCCCTTCGCCCGTATCGATATCCGGGAAACCTTCAACATACAGCAGTTTATCGTTAAACTGCTGCTCGCCGTGTGTGCCATTCACGCGCACGCTCCAGCCGTTATCAAAATTGTGCGTCACGTTAGCAAAGACTTTGCGCGACTCAATGTTGTAATCCGTCCAGTCAGTTGACACGCTGCTATGGCGATCATAGTGAGTACGCGCACCGTTGCTGTACCACGTCGGCAATCCGCCCCAGGTTGGGTTGCCAGTATTGCTTTCCTGATAGTCGTAACCCACTGACAACGTGGTGTTATCTGTGACATCCGCATCAACCACGCCATATAAAAACTTTTTCGTTTTATGGTAGCGATCAACCCAGCTGTCCTGATCTTGATAACCGGCCACCACGCGGCCACGAACCGTGCCTTCTTCGTTCAAGGGTCCAGAAACATCCGCCACGTAGCGTTGCTTGTTCCAACTGCCGTAGCTGGCGCTGAGATTACCGGTAAATGTTTTACTGTCTGCGTGTTTACGTACCATGTTGACGGAAGCAGAAGGGCTGCCAGCGCCTGTCATCAGGCCGGTTGCGCCACGCACCACTTCGATACGGTCGTAAATCGCCGTGTCTTCTGCCGCATCACCAAAGTTCCAGGTATCACTGACTGAGCTTGGAATGTCATCAAAGGTGTAATCGGTGATCTCGAAGCCGCGTGAGTAGTAACTGGAACGTTCACTATCAATAAGGGAAGTGGCAATGCCGGTGGTGTTATCCAACACATCACCCACAGATTGCAGGTTTTGATCTTCCATGCGTTGCTTGGTGATCACACTGATTGATTGTGGAACGTCGCGCGGCGTAAGCAGCATTTTGGTGCCAGCACGCGTGGTTTTCACTGCGTAATCTTGCTGCTCGTGGCTGACATCATCGGGACTTGCGTCGGCATCCACCACGAGATCAGGTTGTGAAGCGTCGCTTGAAGCTGCTTGCGCCGCGACAGGCGCAAGCAATGCGTGAATCGTTAAGGCTAATAAAGAGAGCGTAAAACCTTGTTTAATGCTTGATGCACGCTGGTGTTGACCTTTTTTCCTGCAATCAAAATCCATATCACTTCCCTTAAGGAATGTTCATTTTATTCGCGTTGCAGTTTCACATCCCTAAACCCTGGCCTATGCAGAAAAGCGCATTGTGAGAGAGAACAGAACTGCAATGATGAGAATGCGGATGATAATGATTTACTTTTGGTTCGTCGCGGGAAAGTTCAACGAGGAAATGTAACAAGCCATTTCTTCAAGGCGTGATAGCCAACTTATCTACGTTGTTGTTTATAAAACTTTTTGATCAGGAAGGATGCGCGAAGCATTAGCAGATTCAGGATGAGCAGAATTTGTTCATACAAAAAAATGTGGCTCTGGTTGTTAACAAACACTGGATTTACTTAGTATTTGGTAATGCGTATGATTCGCATTCTTTGTCGGCGAGACGTTTGCGCATCGACCTTACCAAAGTCGTTTTTCCATTGATGGAGTACATTTTGAAAATGTTTATCAGCTCGCGCAAAGCCGCGTTAGCCGTGGCGACCGTTGCTGCTTTCAGTCTGACTGCGTGCCAAACACCCGCAAAAAACAACAAACCCGCAGCCTTCGCTGAGACGACAGTAAAGCCAGCTGAGGCCCACATTTCCCAACGTGTTATTGGGGACGGGCTGTATGAAATGACCTATTCATCTGCCGCCAACGCGCTGTTTGTTGCCAGTGCCCAAGGGTTTAAAGATGTTAACGGCGGTATGCTTTATCGTCTCGATCCCGCCACTCTGGAGACCAAAGGCGAAACGCATACCGACCTGAAAAATTTTGCGATGGCGGTAGAGCCAGACGGCAGCCTGTTTTATGTCACCAATACGTTGGATGGTGGCATCTCCAAAGTGGATGCGAAAAGCGGCAAAGTCTTACAGCGCCTGATGTTCAGTGAAAAAGACAAAGATGGCGATCCCATGGGTGCGCGTGAAATCTTCCTACATCAAGGGCAACTGTATATTGGTGGCGTAAGCGATCCGGCGGTGATTTGGGTGGTTGATGCCAAAACAATGATCCTGAAAACGCGAATCAAAAATGCAGGTAAATGGGTGACAGGCATCACGTACTCACCGGTAACAGATCGTATTTATGCAGCAACCGGTGGCGGCGTTATTCAGGTTATTAATCCGCACACGCACAAGATTGTAAAACGCTGGGCGCCTGACGACGGTAAAGAATATCTGTTCGTCAATCTGGCAGAAGATCCGGCGACCGGGCGTCTGTTTGTGACTGATGATTCCAAAGCCAAAACCACGCTGGTATTTGATGAGCACAGCGGCAAGGTGATCAAACGTATTTCAGGTGATGCATTAGGAATTAAATTTAATGCCAAACGCAATGAAATTTATATTAGCCAACGCCAGTCGAAAAAAGTGCTTCAACTGGATGCGACAACCTACGCTGTGAAAAACAGCTGGTCATTCGAAAGCCATCCCAATAGTTTGCTGGTTTCCGAAGATGGGCAAACGTTGTATGTGTCTGTTAAGCAGGATTTTAACGAAGACAATTCAACTAAAGGTCCAGACAGTGTGGCGCGTATTAATCTGAAATAAGCCTAAGAAAGGTGGCAGGTGATGAAACTTGCCACCTTTTTGCCGTGCTTAAAGCGCAGAAACTGACTCAACGCTATGCTGAAAAACATAAGGATCCGAAAGCAGCGCAAACTGTTCGTCGTCCTGATAGGTAACGGCGACATGATAATCCTCGCCTGCAAAGGCTTTTACCGCCTCTACATCTCTCCAGTAAGTCGCCAGAAAGAAATGTTCCCAGTCGCCCTGTGTTTCACGTCGTACAAAGGCGCCTAAATTTCCTGGTGTGTTTTTAGAATGTTCAACGCCCGTCAACGCTAAATGCCTTGCAAAGGCTTCTGCATGATGTAGCGGAACGCATCCATGCCAGGTTCTGACAATCATCTTTTTCACCCTCTTGGTGTTCTACACCGGAACCGTCGAAAATTCCGGCCCGTTGTTTTTAGTGAGCTTTCGGCACTTCAATGACTCCATCAGCAATACCCTGTGCCAGCCTTTACATCCATTTTGCAAAGCGAAAATATCCAGGGTATTGCAGGCAAATGTAGTCCATCTGGACTTTTGAAGCGCTGTCTATCACCCGTTTAAAGACATCTATATAGTCATAACAGCCTTGCAATAACTAAGCAGCGCCATTTCTGTCAGGGCAAAGTGGATAGCATAATCATGAACTATATTCGCCAGCTGTCGCTGTTCCGCAGTTACATCGATCATTTTCTCTCCTCGGTAGTCTCAGAGGAGGCATCGACCTCATTTCCTTCGTTATCAGGCACAACAACGATCGTTCCATGAATCACGATAGATAATATTTCCTTCCGTATACTTCCAGGTAATCGCCTCATAACGCAATTCGAGTGTTTCAAGATGGGTGCTGCTCATGCCATTAGGGGCAAGGTAAGGGGAAACCGTCGTGATTTTGATGTTTTCCAGAATGATATTGAAATACTCGTCCTCAATGCCCGATTCCAGAATACGGTACATCTTGATTGTCGCCTTCTTCATGGTTCGACCTTCACAGACAGCGCGGTACAGGAGTGGTGTTGTCTGATCAAACTCCTTCACTATCGTGATAGGGCGGTGAACTCGCGTGCCTGTCAGTTTTCCCCAGCTCGGATCCACAGGAATAGTTACACCGTGGGAGAATGATTTTAACTCGATAGACCCCTGGCGCAGTGGCATTAAACAACTGCCAACAATCGGAGAACCATTTTCATCTTCAAGCCATAAATGTGCGGGTGTAGACATGTAATTTCCTTATAAATAAATTTTAGATAATGCTAACGTTTGGACTTTACAATTTCATAGATCGATAAAATAACCATCAAAAACACAAAAAATAAGGGTATAAGCCAGATTGGGCTGTCCGGGAATAACAAATCCTGAACCAAAGCGAATATTATTGTCAGCACTGCCGGGCTATAATCCGAAATCAATGACCTGACTATCCGACTGAAAAACCTTTTAATAATGTTCATCATTATTATCGAATCATCCTGGTAATGATGTCTGCAATTTCACTATCCGATACCCATTGTGCTTTAAACGCCTCAGCCCGCTTAGCCTGCAAATAAGTGATAACTTGATTGCTGTAGCACATAACCGCTCCTTGTTCATTTTCATTAAATCCAGTTTTTCATTTTTCCCACGGGAGAGCGCTGTGTATTCCGATGATTCCGGCCAGTGATTCCCTCTGTTATCAGGCACAACAACGATCGTTCCATGTATCACGATAGATAATATTTCCTTCCGTATAGTTCCAGGTAATCACCTCATAACGCAATTCGAGCGTTTCAAGGTGGGTACTACTCATACCGTTAGGAGACAGGAATGGCGCAACCGTTGTGAACTTGACGTTTTTCAGAATGATATTGAAATACTCTGCCTCAATGCCTGATTCCAGTATTCGGTACATCTTGATCGTTGCTTTTTTCAATGTGCGGCCTTCACATACGGCGCGATACAGAATAGGTGTCGTTTGGTCAAATTCTTTCACTATCGTGATCGGGCTATGAACGCGCGTTCCGGTAAGTTTGCCCCAGCTGGGATCTACTGGAATGGTTACACCATGCGAAAATGATTTTAATTCGATGGAACCCAAACGCAGTGGCATTAAACAACTGCCAACAATCGGAGAACCATTTTCATCTTCAAGCCATAAGTGGGCGGGTGTAGACATACTATTTCCTTATAAATAAATTTTAGGATTACTCGTTTTAAGAAGTTACCATTTCACATATCGACTAAAAATATATATTACAAAGACAGCGAACACCGGTATAAACCAAAGCGGGACAGCAGGAAAAAAATTTATCTGCACCAGCGCATATGTAATTATTATTACCTGAGGAGCATAAAGGCCGACAAGAGACGTAAACACTCGCTTAAAGAATCTTTTAATAAGGCTAAACATCGTTATCGAATCATCCTGGTGATAATGTCTGCAATTTTTTCCTCTGATTCTGAGTACGTAAACGCCCCTGCGCGCTCAAGTAATACAGCGCACGCGTTGCACCTGCGCCGATCGTTTCAATCTGATTTGATACAGCTTTTCCTACGCCCGCTAATTCATGGTCGAGCTTTAGTGCGAGAATTTTATTAGCCTGCAAATAATTGATGACTTCATTATTGTTGTACATAACCGCTCCTTGTTCATTTTCAGTAAGTCCAGTTGTTCATTTTTGCCCACGGCAAAGCATCCGGTAAACAGTAGGTCGTGAAACGGGAAATAATTCAGCCAAACCGCTGATTGAATATTCGCCGCTTCCGTGCATCCTGCAAAGCGCTTTTTGCTGCTTATCAGACAATTTTGGTATTTCCCTCGCAGTTTCCCTTTTGTTCATGCGATGGCCATACCTTCGCGGGTACGCAGCCGTATCAGGTCTCCTTCAAACTTTGAAAGGTAATATATTGAACGTTGCTTTTTTCAGTGTGCGGCTTTCACATACGGCGCGATACAGAATAGGTGTCGTTTGGTCAAATTCTTTTACTATCGTGATCGGGCTATGAACGCGCGTTCCGGTAAGTTTGCATCAGCTGGGATCTACTGGAATGGATACACCAAGCGAAAATGATTTTAATTCGATGGAACCCAAACGCAGGGGCATTAAACAACTGCCAACAATTGGCGATCCGTTTTCATCTTTAAGCCATAAATGAGCGGGAGTAGACATATAATTTCCTTATTAGTGATGATTTAAATAACTGTGATATTCACGCTTTCACCATTTACAGTAACGCGTAAAAATAACAATCATAAGTATGGCGAATACGCCTGTAGGCCAGACAGGGCTATCAGGAAAAAAATACCCCTGAAGCAGTGCGAAAATAATCGTGAGAATCACAGGCCCGTACAGCGATGATAAAAACCTGAGTTGCCATAGTAGAAATTTCTTTAGTGATTGAATCATGGTTATCGGATCATCCGAGTGATGATGTTTGCTATACCGGAATCAGACGACTATTGCGCTTCAAGTGTGCCCGCGTGCTCGAATACCGGTTCAATCAGGAAATACATTATTTCCGGTTGTTCCATGTGATGAATCATGACAATCATGTCATGGCGAGAATCAGCGATATACCGTTCCCTGTACTGGAAATTACATATGAACAGTACCGCCACCTGGCATCACTGCTCACGACCAATGACTGTATCACCGATGCCATAGAGGCCCTGACGGTTTTTCCACTCTATTCGTTTGATCCAGAGACGCTTTATGGTGCCGTTGACGGACAGAAGCTGGCCTGGCAGCACATTTTGCTGAATGGGCATTATATCTTCCAGAACAGCAATGAAATTATTGATCTGGATGTGCTGGTCGCCGGGCTGAAACTGGGGAAACGGAAATTTCGGTGGTTCCGGCGTAGAACCCCTTTGGTGTTAAATGAAATTTCACAACAACATGATGTAAAAAAGCCGACACAGTGCGTATCGGCTTTAAGAGGGTTATCAGCTAAAGATTATTCTTTCAGTGATCAGTCAGAACGGATCATCCACGAAGAATGACGACCGAAGGCCGCTCTTTAAACGTTTCCAATTTAAGAGTGTCTTCCAGCAACAGCGCTTCTCCGTTGAGAACATTGTGATAGTGCCGGTTGGCAAGCTGTTCAGGCAAAGCGATCTCTGTCTCTGCCCAGTGCTCTATGTTCGGCTGCATAAGTCCTTGCTCAATGCCTTTGAAGACGAGGCGAGGGACGATGACAATGAGCGCATCGTCGCCGTCAAGGCGCGCAAAGGCCAACGCGTGTTCCGCTTTTTTACCTTTGGCGATCAGCGGCAAATAGTCACCCTGACGAAACAGCGTTGGTGTTTCCTGACGACAGCGTAACAACGTTGCAATCACGTGTTGTTTTAGCTCACCGCTGAACACGCTTTGCTCAGTGAAAGCACTCAGCTTCTGATCAACGTTTAGCTGCTGCTCTAGCGTGGCGAAATCGGGTTCGCGCCGATTGTCCGGATCAACAAGGCTGAAATCCAGCGCCTCACAGCCTTGATAGATATCAGGCACGCCCGGCGCAGTGAGTTTTATCACCGACTGCGTCAGGCTGTTAACTAAACCCGCGCGAATGAAAGGCTGCATAGACGCGCTAAAATCCTTCAGGAAGGTTTGATTAGAGGAAGAAAGCAGATGACGTGCATAGTCGAGCACTGCTTTTTCATAGGTTTCGTTGCCATCGCCCCAGTTGGTGCGACGTTTCGCTTCCCGCAACGCTTTTTCTACATAAGCCAGAAACCGCTTCTCAAGCGCCTCCAGGCCAGCGTTATCGTCTGGCTGCAGCGTAGCAGGCCAAACGCCAGCCAGCGCCTGATAAAGCATCCATTCAACCGCAGGTTCCGGTGCGGCTCCATCATCAAGCTGGCTAACGTTGGATTGATTCAGCTGGCGCCAACGGGCGACGCATTCTGCCCACAGCTCAGGCGCTTCGGTCAGGGTATAAAGCCGCGCCCGCGCATCTTCGCCGCGTTTAGTATCGTGCGTTGAGGTGCTTGAAAGTGCATCTGGCTGACGTTCCAGCCGCGTTTTCATCTCAGCATGAAAGTGGTCAGGCGAGAAGGCGCGTGGCAACGGTTCTGCACCCACTTCATTCAACGCCAACGACATGTTTTGACGATAAAACAGCGTATCTTCTACTGATTTCGCCATCAACGGTCCCGTTAATTGCTGGAAACGGATACGAAAGTTAGCCGCCTCGCTTAAGGCTGCTTCAGCGATCTCGCCAGTAAGAATATGGGTCAGGAAATCGAGTGCCTGAGGATCGGGTGCGTTGACGCTGGTTTTAACTTTCTCGACCACCTTTTGCAGCCTGTCCTGGCTGGCTGGCGGTAGCGATTGCTCCGTACCATAAGTGCGATAAACCGGGAAAGCCACTAACAGCTCGCGCAGGGCGGATCGCACGGCTTTCTCCTCCAGCGTGAGTTTTGCAGTTTCTGCTATTGATAGGGCGAGGGTGAGTAGCGTGGTAAATTCGCCCTCGAAATTCTTGTCCGCCATCAGAAGCTTTGCTGCACGCAGTTCAGCCTCCATATCAACCGGCTTGCCCACGACATCAACATACGCTTTACGCAATGCGGTGAGCTTTTCACCATCCACCAGCGCGTGGGAAAGTGAGGCAATAAATTCGTAACCGGTTGTGCCAGAAATGGGCCAATCATCGGGAAGGTGTTCACCTTCGCCAAGGATCTTCTCGACCGTGATGTAACAGTCAGCGCCAGCCTCCTGACGAAGCAGATCAAGGTACGCCTTGGGATCAGCCAAACCATCCACATGATCAACCCGCAATCCATCGACTGCGCCTGTATGAACCAGTTCAAGTATCAGCCGATGCGTATCATCAAAAACAGCTTTATCTTCAACCCGCACGCCGACCAACCCGGTGACTTCAAAGAAGCGTCGATAGGAAAGGTCACGCGGCGCATCACGCCATGACATTAATCGATAAGGCTGCTGTTCATGGAGTGTGGCGATTTCTGCCTTGTCAGTAAGTTGCAAAGTCTCTGACTCGCGACCTTGCCAGGTTTCGTGGGCGAGAGGAAAAAAGTTTTCATAGTAGGCGAAGCTTGGATTACCGGTTTTCGGATCGGGTTTTAGCGCGATTTCGCCGTTTTCCAGCACCGTCTCAAAGGTATCGCCAAGCACCGGTAAGGTGAGTCGCCGCGACCAGTTAATATCAAAATGTTGTGCGTAGCGGCTGTTTTCACCTTTTTCAATAACATCACGCCACCAGCCATTTTCCAGCGAGGCGGCCATATGATTCGGAACAATATCGATAATCAGTCCAATATCAGCCGCTTTTAACGCTTTTACCAGGCGGTCAAAGCCTGCGCGGCCGCCAATAGCAGGCTCAATTTCATTAGCATCGGTCACGTCATAGCCGTGAGTGGACTCCGATGTCGCGGTGAAAATTGGCGAAGCATAGAGGTGGCTGATGCCCAAGCGTTTTAAGTAGGGGACAAGGCCCGCAGCACGATCAAAGGTCATGCCATTGCGAAACTGAATTCGATAAGTGGCGGTTGGTATCTTCACGCTGCGTCTCCCGAAGCCAGGCGGACAATGATTGAATTTGGCGGCAGTTCCGTTTCAGCTTTCGGCCAGGCGAAAAGGATCTGGCCGGGTTGTTCGGGAAGCGGCTGGGATTGCTCGCCAATATTGAACGCGATCGACAACGTGCCATTCGGGAAAGTCCAGGTTACAGCGACTAACCCTTTTGCGGTTTTCACAACGTTGCCGGACTCACCGCCCGCAGTAGAAAGCAGCGGCACAATATGTATCTGGCGCAACGTCAATAACTCACTGGTCAGCGCCAGCCACTTTTTACCCGCTTCGCTGTCTGGTTTCTGCCAATCCAGCTTCGACATTTCAAACGTGGTATTAGCATTTGGATCGGGCACGCTTTCCCCTTCATGGCCTGCATGTCCCTGAAATTCTCTTGCGCGGCCTTCACGCACGGCTTTGGCGAGATCGCCGTGAAAATCGGTAAAAAACAGGAAAGGATTTGTTTCACCATACTCTTCACCCATAAACAGCAGCGGGATGTGCGGCGACAGTAACAGGGATGCCAACAGGATTTGTGTGCGTTCAGCGCCAGCCAATTCAATCAGCCTTTCGCCCTGAGCACGGTTGCCAACCTGATCGTGATTCTGGATAAAGTCTACAAAAGCGACCGGTGGTTGGCCGCTACTTTTTACACCGCGCTTTTCGCCCGACTGTGCTGAAATCTCACCTTGATAGGCGAAGCCCTCTGCCAGAACGCGTGCAACCAACTTTTCCGGTGCTTCGGCAAAATCTTGGTAATAGGCGTGGGTTTCGCCCGTGGCCAGGACATGGATAGCATTGTGAAAGTCATCGTTCCATTCGCCGGTAAACAGCGGAGCTGAACCCTCGTCATCGCGAGGATGCAAAAAGATAACGTTGCGGCTGTCCTCGGTCGTCAGATGAATGGGCCGGCTGGTTATTTCTGCCCGAATACGTTCGGCGATTTCAATCAGCACATGCTTCTCAGAGGTATCTTCGATCTGATCGATGGCATCAAAGCGAAGGCCATCAAGATTATACTCTTTTAGCCAGTAGAGCGGCGCCTCCACCATATAACGGCGGGCCGCATCAACATCATAAGCAATGCCAGCACCCCAAGGCGTCATGCGTTCTTTATGGAAGAAGTCAGGTGAAAGAAGCGGCAGATAATTGCCCTCGGGCCCAAAATGGTTAAGCACAATATCCAGCACCACTGAAAGGCCTTGTCCATGTGCTGCATCGACAAAGGCTTTGAAATCGTCCGGGGTGCCATAGGCGGAATGCGGTGCGTAAAGAAGTACGCCGTCATAGCCCCAGCCACGATTCCCGCCGAACTGCGAAAGCGGTAAAACCTCAAGCATGGTGATACCGAGATTGGCAAGATAGGGCAGTTTTTCGATAGCCGCGCGGAATGTGCCTTCCGGCGTAAAAGTGCCGAAATGCATTTCATAGACCACCGTTTCTTCCCACGGACGTCCTTTCCAGTCACGGTTTTGCCAACTGTATTGGGAGGGATCAATCACCAGGGATGGGCCGTTGACCTCGGCCTTTTGGGCGCGAGAAGCGGGATCGGGTACCACAGTTCCGTCAGCGAGAACAAAGTTATACTCCGCGCCAGGTGAAACGCCGCTGGCCTGCAATTCAAACCAACCGTCGCCGACGGGATTCATCGCCTGGTCTTTGCCCGAAAGCCTGAGCGTGACATTGTCCTGACCTGTCGCCCACAGGCGAAAGCGAACGGTATCTGCACCCACATATTCGGCGCCCCAACTTTTAGTAAATGATTTTGACTCCATGCGATTGCCTCTTTATATGCAGATGTAAGCAAAAGACGACATCACGCGGTTGTCGTTCCGCTGATGCAAGCGTCATTAGTCAGAGCAGCTACGCGCGATCTGTATGCCGAAATTGGTCAGTAAAATCCGGTTCAATGGTTCGGCTATAGGCAGCATACGAAGAATAATCATAGACTAAGATGCAGGAAGTAAAATGCTGTGCTGGCAGAGGTAAAGCCAACGGTATGTCAACACATCAGTAGCATCGCGGGATCAGTGTCGGGCCCTTATCTGTGTTCTTTTGGCGGCAGAAACAGCATGAGCAAGGCGAGTGAAGCGAATCCGATGAGCGTAGGCGCAGCGCCAGCCTGGGCATAGAACAGACCAAAAATAGCGGTGCCTGCAATCTGTCCTAATGCCAGCATGAAGAAGGCAACGCCCACACCTGCAGCGGGTGAATCTTTCGTTATTGAAGCGCCAACAACCAGCAAGACACCCGATAACGTGACGTAACCTGCGCCACCAAGCGCGACAGCAGGATATAGCCAGCCTGAAAAGGTGTGGCTTAATGCCAATAAAAGCAGCGGAGTCGCCATAGAGAGCTGAGAAAGGCGGTAAATTTGTTTCATGCTGAGGTAACGCGCTGCGGGCCCGGTCATAACACCGGCTATTCCTGCGGCCCCGCTCACCAGCCAAAGCAGACTGCTAAGGTGTTGGTTCACGCCAAGATGATTACGCAAAATATCCGGGCCAAAATTCCACCACGCTGCACTGCTCATGCCGCTGATAAAGGCAATGATGATCAGACATTTCATTGGCGCGCGCAAAAGCCATTGATGTCCACGATTATGATCAGGACTGGCCTTCAGTCGCTCGGCGGGAAGATAGCGAATCGCAGGTAGCAGACATAAAACCGCCATTACGCCAAAGACCAAGCAAGCGATGCGCCATCCGCCAGGTACAAAGGCCAACACTGGCACTGTCAAAATAATGCCTGCGCCTGTTCCTGCGTTAATAACCGTGTTTACCATCGCCTGTTTATTTTCAGCGACGGTGCGTGTAACTGCACTGGCAAGGGAAGGCGATGCCAGTCCTGAACTTAATCCAGCAATGAAAAGCCCGCTGGCTAACATAACGGGAGAGTGTGAAGCAGCGAGCAACAGCATTCCCGCAGCTGCGCACAGGGCGGCAATGACGGCAGGTAATCGTGGTCCAAAGCGTGAAACCAAAAAAGAAGCGCCTACCACCGAAAGGCAATAAGCCAGATAACTGCATGCAGCAATAACGCCGGATAACCGTGGTGTAAAAGGAATGTCCTCTGCGATTGAAGGCATCATAAGCCCCCATGAAAACCGGGCCATGCCGTAGGTTACGGCTATTAACGAAAAGCCGGTGATCCCCAGCGCCAAAGACGTTCTCACTGCGCTTCTCCGCTTTTTTTCATCAGCAGAGCAGCGGCATGACCTGCATCCAACGCGGCTTGCGAACCTGTTAACAGCGCTGTGGTAGAAGCCCCCTCAAACAAAATCCAAATCACATTGATCAGTGCCTCGCGGTTTACACCATGAGAGTGATTGATGCAGGCGGCGATGTAATGACGCAGCATATAGCGATAGTCCAATGCCAGCGCTGCCAGCGTCATGTCGTGCTCAGCATATTCAGCCCAGGCTTTGACAAAGAAGCACCCCTGAGCGCCGTTCTCATCCATCCACCGCTTCAGCTCTCGAAAAAGTTGGTCAATCGCTTCCACATGCTCGGCAGGATAGAGCGCTGAGAAAAAGCGGTTTTTACGCTGCTCCATCACAGAAGCAGTCAGGCTTTCGCGGGAAGGGAAATAGCGGTAAAGCGTACGCGTTGAGACGTTCGCTTCGCTACAGATATGGTCTGTGCTGGTGGCGTGGAAACCGTTGTTGTAAAACAACCGCTCTGCTGCGCGTAAAATATCATTTCTTTTGTCCATACTTTAAAAGTAAACCGATCGTTTTACTTTTGCCAGTTTAAAAAAGAATTTCGGTTTGGCGGCAGAGAACGTTGAAATGAAAAAGGGGCAGCGCTATTACTGCGCTGCCCCTTTTTTAGCCTAATTCCTGAGCGGTTTTATTCTCTTCTGAACAGCGCAATACTGCGGCCTTCGAGATCGAAATCCTTTTCTCGGGTAATAACAATGCCAGGTTTTACGGTATCGGAGGTTGAAAGCTCAAGTACCCAACCGCCTTCGCCAAACTGCGGGATACGGAAGGGTACAACGCCTTCAAATGGATTAAACAGCATTAACACGTCGTGCCAGACGCCTTCCTCGGCCTGAAGATCTGCCCGGCCTAAATAGACGCCGAGCGTGGTTCCTTCGTCCCATTGCTCAGGCAACTGGAATCCACCGCCCGCATTAAACCACTTGATATCCATGCCATCGCGCCAGTTTTCGCGACGTAGTAGTGGCTGTTCCGCACGAAGTTTGATCGCCTGACGAGTAAAATTGCGCAGCGCTTCCGCAGATTCCGGCAGATTATCCCAATGCACCCAAGAGATTTCGCTGTCCTGACAATAACCGTTGTTGTTGCCCATCTGACTGCGACCAAACTCATCGCCAGCCAATAACATTGGCGTGCCATGGGAAAACAGCAGCGTTGCAAGGAAATTGCGTTTCTGACGTTCTCGCACCGCATTGATCGCTTCGTCATCCGTCGGGCCTTCAACGCCGTAGTTATAAGAGCGATTGTCATTATGGCCGTCGTTATTATCTTCGCCGTTGGCTTCGTTGTGCTTGTCGTTATACGAAACCAGATCGTTAAGTGTAAAACCATCATGAGCGGTGATGAAGTTGACGCTGGCCCAAGGTCGGCGTCCACGCTGATCATAAAGATCGCCGGAACCGAGCAAGCGGGTGGCAAAATCTGTCGAGACATTGTTGCCTTTCCAGTATTCACGCACCGTGTCGCGGTACTGGTCGTTCCATTCAGCCCAACCTGGCGGGAAGCTGCCTACCTGATAACCGCCTGGGCCGATATCCCAGGGTTCGCCAATCAACTTCAATTTGGACAGCACGGGATCTTGCATCATCGCATCGAAGAAGCCGCCGCGTGGGTTAAAGCCTTCCGGCTCACGACCCAGAATGGTGCCGAGATCGAAGCGGAATCCGTCGATATGCATCGATTCTGCCCAATAACGCAGCGAATCCATCACCAGTTTCAGCACCCGAGGATGTGAAATGTTCACGGTATTGCCGGTTCCGGTATCGTTGATGTAATAACGGTGTTGATCGGGCAAGGTGCGGTAATAAGAAAAGTTATCAATTCCTTTGAATGACAGCGTTGGGCCAAGTTCATTGCCTTCAGCCGTATGGTTGTAAACCACGTCAAGAATGACTTCGATGCCTGCATCATGGAAAGCCCGCACCATATCGCGGAATCCCTGAATGCCCCGAGGGCCAAAATAGCGAGAAGCGGGCGCGAAGAAACCGAGCGTGTTATAGCCCCAAAAGTTTTTCAAACCTCTGTCGAGAAGATGCTGATCATCGGGGAAGCCGTGAATGGGCAGCAGCTCAACCGAAGTAACCCCAAGGCTTTTGATGTAGTCGACGGTGGATTTGTGGCTCATACCGTCGTAGGTGCCGCGAATATCGGGTGGTATGGCGGAATTGAGCTGGGTAAAACCTTTTACATGGGTTTCATAGATAATGGTTTTCGACCACGGCACGTTCGGGCGATTTTTGTCTTGCCAGTCAAACTCATTAGGATCGATAACGCGACATTTCGGCATAAAAGGCGCGCTGTCACGCGTATCAAAAGTGAGGTCTTTGTCTTCATGAAGCAGGTCATAAGCGAAGTGCGATTCATCCCACTTAATATCGCCCGCGATCTCACGTGCATAGGGGTCAAGTAACAACTTGTTAGGATTGAAACGGTGACCATTTTCCGGGTCAAAAGGGCCATAAACGCGATAACCGTATAACGCACCTGGCTTCAGGCCAGGTATGTAACCATGCCAGACTTCATGGGTAAACTCGGGCAGATCCAGCCTGGCAATCTCCTTTTTACCGCTGGGATCGTAGAGACAAAGCTCAACGCGCTCCGCAGTGGCTGAAAAGAGAGCGAAATTAACACCTTTACCATCATAATTGGCCCCGAGAAGATGACTATCTCCCGCTAAGATTTGAAAACCATTACTGTTTACCATTCTTCCCTCTCCATCAAATATGCCGATTTTCACGCAATACAGCATGTGTATTTCAATGCGATCACTCGCTCACGAGTACGACAGGAGACAATATTCGACTGTTTCCTGGTTGATGCGGTAGGTCAGAACTCTCTCTTCTCTACGATGAACCAAACGCTGGCGTCGATCAGCGAACCGCCTGGACAGTTATGGGTTCGGGTCATGCGAACGTAAAACTTGTTTACCGGTATGTTGTTGCCGGGGTGGACCGGCGCGGCTCTGGTAGCCTAAAGGTGGCATATCCTCGGGGTGAGGATGAGGCGATTTTAGGGTGCCTCGACCACAAGCAGCATACGTAGAAAAATCATAGACTATTCCGCAAAAGTTGTTTGCCTGCGGTGAAAAATGCGCGAAAACGGCGCTGAAAAACATGTCAACTTCAGCGCCGTTGAGTTGGCTTAACGCAGCGTACCGTCTGACGTTTCAGCCGGGACTTTTACCTGTTCTAAAGCGATGGGAATACTTTTGTAAGCGGGAATGCCACTCTGCGTATCGTGACTGTCCAACGGCACCAATACGTTTGCTTCTGGATAGTAAGCCCCGACAGAACCCGGTGCCATATCGATCACCACTATGGTCAACCTGGCCATTTTTCGCGAGGTTGGTTTGCCTTCAGGATCCAGGGCCACGATGTTGACCTGATCACCGACGCGCAGTTGACGTTTTTCTGCTTCATCAGCATTGATAAACAGCACATCACGACGCCCAGTCACGCCGCGATAGCGGTCATTGAGACCATATAACGTGGTGTTGTATTGGTCATGGCTACGCAGCGTGGTGAGCACCAGGTCGTGGCAGCGAAGTGAACGAGGATCCTCATTTATTCCCTGCATCACCTTGAACTGCGCCTTTCCTGAAGGTGTGTTCCAGACGCGTTCCGATGCCGTGTTGCGCAGGCGGAATCCGCCGGGTTTTTTTACCCGCTCATTGAAGTTTTCAAATGCAGGAAACACCGCTTCAATGGCATCACGGATAAAGCTGTAATCGCCAATCATTTTTTTCCAGTCAACCACGCTATTCGGCAAGGTTGCCATCGCCAGTTCGCCCACCAGCGCCGGTTCAGATTTGAGCAGTGGAGAGGCGGGTTTCAGCGAGCCGCGTGAGGCGTGCACCATCGACATCGAATCTTCTACCGTCACGCTCTGCGCGCCAGAGGCTTGTATATCGGTTTCGGTGCGGCCAATCACCGGCAATAGATAATTGTGTTTGCCCAGCAGCAGGTGTGAGCGATTAAGTTTCGTTGCCATGTGCACCACTAAATCCAGTTTACGCATGGCGGGAAAAGTCACTTGTGGATCAGAAATCGCTTCCGCCAGATTCCCCCCCAAACAAAGCAGGGCTTTGGTATGGCCATCACGCATCGCCTGAATCGCCGCCACGGCGCCGTGGCCATGCTCCTGCGGTGGCTTAAAGCCAAAAACCTTTTCAATGCTGTCGAGCAGCGATTGCGGAGGAATTTCAGTGATGCCCACGGTGCGATCACCCTGCACATTGGAGTGACCCCGTAACGGGCAAATACCTGCGCCTTTTTTTCCTATGTTGCCACGAAGCAGCAGCAGGTTAGCGATTTGCTGCACATTTTGAGTGCCATATTGATGCTGGGTGATCCCCATGCCGTAACAGATGATGGTGCGTTCAGCATTGGCGTAGAGCCGCGCAATGTGTTGAATCTCTTCGCGCTCCATACCGGAAACTTTAAGGATGTGATCCCAGTTTGTGGCATCCAAATCCGCTTTTAGCGCATCAAATCCTTGGGTATGTTCTTCAATAAACGCGCTGTCGATAACACCCGCTTCACCTTTTTCCAGTGCCGCTTCGTGCATGGTCAGCAAGATTTTCATCACACCTTTCAGCATCGCCGCATCGCCGCCCACGCGTACCTTGTAATACGTCGAAGCCAGTTCGGTAGAACTCATTGAGAGCATTTCAATTGGGCTTTGCGGTGAGGTAAAGCGTTCCAGCCCGCGCTCGCGCAAGGGATTGATCGCCACGATGGTCGCACCACGCTTCGAAACTTCACGTAAGGTACCTAACATGCGCGGATGGTTGGTGCCGGGATTATGACCAATACAGAGCACCAGATCGCAATGATCAAAATCGCTCAGCTCAACGGTGCCTTTGCCGACGCCAATGGATTCAGGCAAACCAACGCTGGTAGGTTCATGGCACATATTTGAGCAATCGGGGAAATTATTGGTGCCATATTCGCGAGCAAACAGCTGCCAGAGAAAGGCAGCTTCATTTGAAGCGCGCCCAGAGGTATAAAACTCAACGCTGTTGGGATCCTCGTAGCTGCGCAAATGCTCACCAATCTCTTTAAAAGCTGTTTCCCACTCGATAGGCTGATAAGTATCGGACGCCGCATCGTATTTCATTGGATGGGTCAGGCGACCTTCACCTTCCAGCTCAAACGCATTACGCTCCCATAACTCGCTAACCGTATGGGCAGCAAAAAATTCTGGCGTGGTGCGTTTGCTGGTGGCTTCCCATGAAACCGCTTTTGCGCCGTTTTCACAAAATTCAAATGAAGAGGCATGTTGAGGATCGGGCCAGGCGCAGCCAGGGCAATCAAAACCCTGGGGCTGATTGACTTTGAACAACGCAATGACATCTTGCTTCACAGACATCTGACCGCGAATCGCGTCTGCCACTGCTTTTAACGCACCCCATCCGCCAGCTGAACCGCCATAAGGGGCAATGCCGATAGTACGATTTTGCTCTTTCATAATGCTCCGCAGGTCCTGTTTTGTTTTTTTAAGTTTGGTACAAAACGGAGATTTCGTGATGCGCAGCTTAAATTTGAACGTAGGCGTTTTTTACAAAATGTTTCGTCTGCGTTGATGCACGGGCAGCAAAACATTCACCTCGTTGAGGTTTATGAATAAACGAATAGAAGGAATCAAGAGGAGATTCTTGCAGCGCATAACCGCATGTTTTCAGCTAAATTGCGGCATATGATCCGCGTTGAGAGGGGTTTCAAGCGACACACTGTGCCACTCTTCAGCTTTGGCGCTAACGCCGCGCTGCCGCGGCGTTTTTAGTTATGCAGCTTTCATATCAAACGTTTTAATTAAACAGTGATGTCGTACTGCTTCAGGCTTTGCATACTGGTTTGGCCAATCTCAAAGAGATCCCTTTCCCAGGCATGTGGACTCAACCATTCTGGCGTCCAGACACCGTCAAAGCCGGTGGCACGCACCGCATTAAGCCAGCTATGAATATCCACATCGCCTTGGCCGGGTTCGTAGTCGCGTTGCACCCATTCATCCCAGGCTTCGCCTTCGCGTGCGGCGCGGCCATCACAGAAATGAATGCCGTAGATCAGATTCACATCCATCTGCGCCACTTCTTCGGGACGCGTATTGCCGCCCGCATGCAGATGCCAGAAATCTATCACCAAGCCGACATTATCCTTTCCGCAGGACGTGATCATATCCAGACCTTGCTGCAGTGAATTAAAGGGGGTGAAGGCGACGACTTCAATCTGGAATTTGATGCCAAGCGGTTGTCCGATATCGGCAATGGCTGAGATGTTGTCACGAAGAATCGCATTACGTTCCGATTCGGAGAGATGATCAAGTTCATTCAACGCCATTATTTGCACCACCGGACAGCCCAGCTCAACAGCGGCCTGACAGATTTTTTCAGCTTCCTGCAGCAGGGCAGCGCGTTCTTCCGGCTGATGGCGACCGATACGTTTCAACGCGTTGATACAGGTGATCTCTATGCCATATTCCGTCATGAGTTGGCGATATTGTGTATAGCTTCCCCCGTTTTCGAGATAGCGGAACAGATGTTCCGGCAGTAATTCCAGGCCAGTAAATCCGGCATCGCGGGCGATACGTAACTGAGTGACGGCATTGCTGTACCAAACAGAAACACCGTGTAACGACAACTTCATCTCTCCTCCTTAGATTAAGGCTTCAGGTGAGAGCGTCGAATCCGCAATTCTCCCTGTCGCCACTCGCTATCTTCCGCCGCCTGACCGTCGATCAAGCGGTTTATTGCTTCAGCCATTAGCCGATCCAGCCGCTGACTGTAGGTGGTCAGTTGCCAACCCGGCGCAGCCGCTTCATCGATATCGTCAAAGCCCACCACCGCGATTCGGTTATTCGGTGCGGTGTCGCGCTGCGCCTCCATCGCGCCCAGCGCCAAAATATCGTTCTCACAAAACAGGGCTTCAATGCGCTCAGCAACCGGTGTCGCCAGCAGATAGTTCTGCATGGCGCGATAACCTAATTGACGATCGTAATGATCGCTATTCAGCTCAACGTCCAGCGCAAAACTTTGTGCCATCAGCGCATCGCGAAAGCCCTCTTTGCGTTGTAAATGACCATCTTCCGCACCGGGGCCGGACATATAGCCAAATCGCTGATGACCTTGCTCAACCAGCAAGCGCGCGATGAGGCTGCCTGCTTGATAATCATCAGTGTTTACAACATCAATGCCTTGCCTGTTGGTGTTACGGCAGACCTGCACCAGCGGAACTTTATGCATATCTTCAGCTATGGCGATCAGTTCATGCGTTAACGCAGTGCCGAGGAACAAAATGCCATCGACCTGTAACTGATCTGCCAGCGACATCACTGAACGGTAATTTTCGCCGGTGATGTTAAGCACCAAGGCCATATAACCGCGGGTCTGGAGCTGACGTGTAGCCTCACCCAACATCGACATGGAGTGCGGATTTTTTAATTCGTCGATCACGACACCAATGATCTGGGTTCGCTTTTGCGACAAGCTGCGCGCCAACAGGTTAGGGCGATAACCCAGTTCTTTGGCAATGGCCAGCACGCTGTCACGCGCTTTGTCCGAGATTGACGCTCCTGGTGTAAAAGCGCGCGACACGGTCCATTTTGATACGCCCGCTTTGGCGGCAACATCGCTGGCAGTGGCTTTATGTCGTTTAATTGTTGCTTTGGTCATCTGCACGCGTCCAAGAGGTTTAAAGAATTTCCTCAGCATTGAACGCGAAACGCTGCAGAAAATAAACCCTGGCAGACTATCCGATCAAAAAGCGCCGTTTTCCTTAATAAGGTTGCGAGTATGTTTGATATTTGCACCCGATTGCAATTAATTTTGCAATCGGGTGCAAGATGTAGGCATTTTGTGATCAACTCTCGCTATTTGAATGAAAGGTAATTGACTATTTTTTGTGCCTCTTACACATTCATAGGCGACCTCAATGAGAAACCCTGAACAGATGTCGTGCTAGTGAGGGCGTTATTTCCCTTTTTTTGCACCCGGGTGCAAAAATGAATGAGGAATTTAATACGTGTTGTTTAAGGCGTGCAGTATCGCGATTTAAAGCAAGGCGGGCATGAACAGGCGGATGACTACCCAGGCAATGTTTGGCGTAGCGAATCGAATAATAAAATTTACCCTACAGGATTCGATCATGAAAAAGACTCTGTGTTTGTTGATGTGGTTGACCTTAACGTTTGCAGTCAGCGTCCAGGCAAAAACCTACCAGGTTGGGGTGGCATTAGCCAACTTCGATCTCAACTTTGTCTCCATTTTACGGACCCAAATGGTGCATGAGCTCGATATACAAGGATTGAAAGGGCAGTTTTCTGATGCCAAAGGTGATGTCGCGCTGCAAGCACAGCAGGTTGATGATTTTATCAATCAGGGCGTTGACGCCATCATCCTTAATCCGGTGGATACTCAAGGCGTGTTGCCGATGATTAATGCGGCTAAGAAGGCAAATATCCCGCTGGTGTTTGTAAACCGTAAACCTGAAGTGCCATTAAGCGGCGCAATGGCGTATGTCGGTTCCGATTCTGCGGTAAGCGGCAAAATGCAGATTGAAGCGCTGGCAAAAATCATGAACTACCGCGGCAACATCGCCATTCTGATGGGCGCACTCTCAAATGAAGAAGCGCGTGAACGGACTCGTGCGGTTGAAGAAGTCATCGCACAGCATAAAGATATGAAAGTAGTGGAGAAACAAACCGCCAAGTGGCAGCGCAATGAAGCGGTAGATGTGGTGTCGACCTGGTTGTTGAACGGCACGCCGATCAACGCAATTGTGGCAAATAACGATGAAATGGCGATCGGTGCCATCATGGCGCTGAACCAAGCGAAACGAAAAGATGTACTGGTAGCCGGCATTGATGGCACACCGGATGGGCTGCAATTTATCAAGAACGGCGAAATGATCGTGACGGTTTTCCAGGATGCCAAAGGACAAGCTACCGGCGCGGTGAAAGTCACGCATGAAATGCTGGAGAAGCAGAAAACCCAGACCTACAACATGATTCCTTATCAGACTGTGACCAAAGAAAACTATGCGCAGTTTATCCAAACCAAATAATTATCATTTTTTAAACCCTACAAATGCACCCGAGTGCAAAAAAACAAGGAGTCATCATGTTAATCGGTGAAAAACAGATACCGCGTCCTCTGCGTTGGGCAATGATTGGCGGTGGACGGTTGAGTCAGGTGGGTTACAAACATCGTTCGGGTGCGTTACGCGATAATACGGCCTACCAAATGGTCGCCAGCGCGTTTGACGTTGATGCCGCACGCGGGCGGGAGTTTGGTGTCAATCTTGGCATCGCCCCCGAGCGCTGCTACGACAATTATCAGCAATTACTGGCAGAAGAAGCCAAACGCGAAGATGGCATTGAAGTAGTGACCATCGCTACGCCGAATGGCACGCACTATGAAATTGCCCAAGCTGCGTTGAATGCGGGCATTCACGTCATCTGTGAAAAACCGCTGTTCTTTACCACGGTTGAAGCGCAAGCGATCAAAGCGCTGGCTGAATCGAAAGGCTTGATCGTTGGCGTTACCTACGGGTTCTCTGGTCATCCGCTGTTGATGCAGATGCGCGCGATGATCGCTAAAGGCGAAATTGGTGACGTGCGCATGGTTGAGCTGCAATACACCCACGGTTTCAGCGCTAATGACAGCGCCGATAAATTCAGTGATGCACAGAAGTGGCGTGTCGATCCAAAAATCGCTGGGCCTTCTTTCGTGCTGGGCGATATTTCCACTCACACTTTCTACATCTCGCAACTGGTGTTGCCGACGTTGAAGATCAAAAGCCTGCTGTGCGATCGCCAGAGTTTTATCCCTTCCCGCGCGCCGCTGGAGGATAACGCCATGGTGCTGATGCATTACGAAAATGGCGCGGTAGGGCGCATGTGGGCATCGGCGATCAATGCCGGATCGATGGACAGCCAAAGTATTCGCGTCATTGGTTCACACGCCAGCCTTGAGTGGAGCGATTACAACCCCGGTGAGCTGAAGTATGAAGTGCAGGGCAAACCTAATCAGATTCTGCATCACGGTATGCCGTATCTCGATGAAAGCGCGCTGGCGGATGAACGTCTCGGTGCGCTGCACACCGAAGGTTTGGCCGAATCTTGGGCCAATATTTATCTGAAATTTGCCCTTGCCATTAACGCAACCCAGCGCGGTGACAGCGAGACTTTAGCAACGCTGATCTATCCCGACATCAATGCTGGGATTGAAGGCGTGCGCTGGATCGAAAATTGTGTGCGCTCTGCGGATAACGGCGCCAGTTGGGTTAATTACGAATAAGGAATCATGATGAAACTTGCATTATGTACCGATGTTTTGGCCGATCTCTCTTTTCCAGCCATGCTGGATAAAGTTAAAAGCTACGGAATTTCTGGCGTGGAAATGACCGCTGGTGGCTGGTCATCTTGCCCACACGTAAACACCGAGGAATTGCTGGCCTCCCCGGAAAAACTCAGTCAGTTTCATGAGGAACTGGCCAGGCGTGATATAGAAATTGTCGCGTTAAACTGTTCGGGCAACCCACTCGCGCCGGGTGAATTGGGTGAGAAGCACACCCAAAGTAGCTATCGCGCAGTTGAGTTGGCAGGAAAGCTGGGCGTAAAGAAAATTGTGATGATGAGTGGCTTGCCGGGCGGTGGACCAGAGGATCGCGTGCCAAACTGGATCACATCTACCATTTCCTGGCCCGACTACATGCCTGGTGTTGTTGATTATCAATGGAATGAGGTGGCAATTCCGTGGTGGAAAAAATTTACTCAACACGCAAAGCAGCACGGCGTAGAGAAAATTGCGATTGAAGAGTTCCCGTCTCAACTGGTTTATAACCCATCGACGTTGCTGCGTTTACGTCATGCGGTAGATGAGATCATTGGGATGAACCTTGATCCTTCCCATTTGATTGCGATGGGAGCCGATCCCATCGCAGCGGCACGCAAACTGGAAGGCGCTGTATTCCACGTTCACGGCAAGGATGCGCGTATTGAGCGCGGATTGGCTGATGTGGATGGTTTAATGGAGTATCAGCCCGTAACTGATACTAAAACGCGCACCTGGAATTACGTTGCCGTGGGATGCGGTAAAGATCTTCAATGGTGGAAGGAGTTCTTCTCTGTTCTGAGCATGACCGGTTATGACGATTGGGTCTCTTTAGAAATGGAAGATTTAACCATGTCGGTTGAAGCGGGAATCAGCTCATCCATTGCCGCCTTGAGGCAATGCATCAGCCAGTAATCGCAGGATTTGTGGCTGTAGTTTTTGAGCTATAGCCACAATAGCCATTTAATCAGCATCACCCTGCAGCAAGGATGTTCCGTAGGAATTATCGACAGTGCAACGCCAACAATTATCGCTCTCCTGGCGGAAAACATACGTTGCCCGACGCGTCGTTTCCCGCGTTTTACCTTGATCATCAGGGTATCGAAGCACAGTTTCCATGATAACCAGCGCGGTTCCGCCACCCTCAATCACCTGCATCTCACCCTGTTCTACCACCAGCTGACCTTGAAAATGTTCGGCGATGGCGATAAAGGCTTTCCTGATGTTCTCTTTTCCATGAGCAATCATGCCCGGCTTTATAACTAGCGCGGCGTCTTCCGCGTAATAGGTCATCAGTGAATCAAAATCTTTCGCTGAGATAGCTTTGTCGCATGCTTCAATAATCTGGCGTATCGGGTGAGTATTCACGTGCTGATTTCTCCTTAACGTTAATGACCTGCATTTACCTTAGCATTAACTCGCGGCTTGGCTCACGGCGTCAGTATTGTCCACTTATATGTGACAGTAATTGCCACTTTGCAGTATTGATGCGCAAATAGGTTTACCTGTAATCTCTTTCTATCGAAGCGCAACACAGCTTCACTCATTTAAAACAGAGAGTTAGGGAGCACATCATGATTGAACAACGTCTTTCTGAACAACGCGGATTAGGTGATCACGGTTGGTTGAATTCACGTCACACATTCTCATTTGCTAATTACTGGGACCCTAAACAAGTTGGCTTCTCTGACTTGTTGGTGATTAACGATGATCGCGTAGCAAAAGGCCGCGGTTTTGGTGCTCATCCACACAGCAATATGGAAATCATCTCCTATGTGCTGGAGGGAGCGCTAGAGCATAAAGATTCAATGGGCACCGGTTCGGTGATTGTCCCCGGTGATGTGCAGTTGATGAGTGCAGGCAGTGGCGTAACACACAGTGAATATAACCACTCAAGCACGGAAGGGGTTCATTTCCTGCAAATTTGGGTGGTGCCTTCAGAGAAAAATACGCCGCCTGGCTATCAACAGGTGAGCGTGTCGGAAAGTGATAAACGGGGGAACTTGCGTCTTATTGCTTCACCTGAAGGTGTAAACAACGCACTTCGCATTCGTCAGGATATCAACATTTACGCCGGGTTGTTTACGGGTGATGAGCAGCAAACCTTTACGTTGGATGAAGAGCGCTATGCCTATATTCATGTCGTGCGTGGCAATATCATCATTAACGGCGTGCAGTTCAAATCAGGTGATGGTGCCCGCGTTCGTGATGAAAAAGCGCTGACCTTCGCTAACGGTGAAGACGCAGAAGTGCTGTTATTTGATCTGCGGCCGATTGAAGTCAACCAGCCTTCTCGATAAGCGCTGTTGCATCCTATCGCCTCTCTTCCCAACAAAAAAACCGACCTTTTACAGGTCGGTTTTGGCTTAAGGTGTGATGTGGTGTGTTAACTGCACGGCTTAACCACGCAACGGATTAGCGTGCTTTCAGGAAGGTCAGTAAATCTTCGTTTAGTTGATCCTGATGCGTGACAGCAAAACCGTGCGGCGCATTGTCATACACCTTCAACGCCGAACCTTGGATCATCTCAGCCGCGACTTTACCGGTGGTTTCAAACGGAACGATCTGATCGTTACTGCCATGAATCACTAAAGTGGGAACATCAATTTTCGCCATGTCAGCGCGGAAATCCGTCTCGGAAAATGCCGTTACACAATCCACTGTTCCTTTCAGAGATGCCATCAGCGCGATGTTCAGCGTCTGAGTCAGTACGCCTTCGGAAACAGTCTGGCCCGCATTAGTGCCATAAAAAGGGGCGGCAAAGTCGCTGATAAACTGCGCACGATCTTTAAGCAAACCCTCTTTGATGCCAGCAAATACCGATTTATCCACGCCCTGAGGGTAATCTTCTGCCTGACCAAAAATCGGTGTTACTGCGCCCAGCAGCACCAAACCCGCAACGCGTGCGCTGCCGTAATGGCCGATATAGCGAGTGACATCGCCGCCACCCATGGAGAAGCCGACTAAGGTGACATCTTGTAGATCAAGGCTGGTGATGAGGTCATTAATGTCTGAAGCAAAGGTGTCATAGTCGTAACCGGTCCAGGGTTGATCGGAGCGGCCAAAGCCACGACGGTCAAAGGCAATGGCGCGATAACCACGCTCGGCCAGAAAATTCATCTGGCTGTCCCACATATCCGCATCCAGCGGCCAGCCGTGACTGAACAGCACCGGCTTGCCGGTTCCCCAATCTTTGAAGTAAATCTGTGTGCCGTCTTTTGCTTTGATTGTGCTCATTTTTGTCCCTTACGTTGAATGAATAACAGGAGTAATAGGTGCACCCGTTAGACGGGCGCGACCAGATACCTGACTTCAGGAAGGCTTTCTCCCTGATGGAATGCAAAAACGCGATTCTGAATTTTGCGATCATTCATGGTGTAGCGTTCTTTCTGACGCAAGTGCTCCATCCATGAGCCAACCACGAAGGTTTCGACGAAAATACCGGGCTGCAAAATGTCTTCATACACAGACCAGTTTATTGCGCCGCCACGACGTCGCACCCGGCGCATATCCTGCATACAGACGGTAAAGTCGTGCGCATCGTCTGTTTTGATCAGGTATTCATAACTCACCATCACCGGGCCGCGATCGTGGCGGATATCCAGCGCTGGCACGGTTTCACCATCAGCGATACTGTCCAGATTCAGGTCAGGATCCAGATCTAACCGCCAACGCAGCACGGTGGCGCTAGCCAAAAACATGCCAGCGGTGGCGATTGAAAGTGAAACCGGAATACTGAAATGAGATGCCAGCTGTCCCCAGACAGCGCTGCCGACGGTCATCGAACCAAAGAACACCGTCAGGTATACCGCCAGGGCGCGGGCCTTCACCCATTTTGCCGCACTGCGCTGCGCGCCAAGATTGAGCGTAGAAAGCACCGCAATCCATGCAAATCCTGTGAAGAATTCAAACGCATTCAGCAACCAGAAGTGGCGCACGAACGCCAGTGCCAGCATAGTCACGGCAAACATCAGGCTCGCCAGTACCATCAAACGATCGGGGCTCAAGCTTTTACGCATTCTCGGCAGTAAAACCGCCCCGCAAATGGCGCCCACGCCGATACACGCCAGCATGATGCCGTATCCACCTGGCCCCAAGCCAAGCTCGCGCCGCGCCACCAGCGGTAACAAAGCCCAACCGGCGCTGCCAAAAAGGAAGAAGGCGACGGTCCGCACCAGTACGTTCCGCAATACCGGAGCTGCATGGACATAACGCAGTCCCGCACGTACTGCTGAGAAAAAATGTTCTGGCGGCAGACGCTGCACGCTCGGTTCAGCTTTCCAGCGATAGAGCACCCAAGCCACGCCGAGCACCGAAATGGCATTGAGCATAAATACCATCCACGGGCCAGCGAAGGAGAGAATCAAACCGCCCAGCGCCGGGCCAATGGCGCGACTGATATTGATGCCCAGCGAGTTCAGCGCGATGGCCGGGCCAAGCTCATCCTTTTTCACCAGGTCAGGCACAATGGCCTGGAACGGTGGTGAACTCATCGCTGCACCCGCACTCAGCAGGAATGCGGCAATCAGCAAAATTAACGGCGTGATGTGGCCGGTAAAAGAGAGGATTGTCAGCCCTGTCGCGGCAATAAACACCCACAGCTGGGAAAACAGCAGGTACTTGCGTCGGTCAATGATGTCAGCCATCACCCCGGACGGCAGCGCAAACAGGAACATCGGCAAACTGCTGGCGGCCTGAACCAGCGCAACGGACAGCGGATCGGCGCTTAGCGTCAACATCGTCCAGTTCACGCCAACATCGTTCATCCATGAACCAATGTTGGACATCACCGTGGCGATCCACAGCATACGAAAAACGGGCTGACGAAGCGGTTGCCACGGTGAAGGGCTAGCTATAACAGCTTCTTCCGGCAGTTCTGGCGTGACGTCGTTGATGTCATTAACTTGCGCCATGTCGTACCTCCTGATGATGGCCCGCTGCGATACGCCATTTTCCCGGCCCGGTTATGGCTAGCGTGGTAAAAATGATCAGTAGCAGCCAGCCAAACTGACCTTCAGCAATTGACCAGCCAGGATGCACGAACAGCATCGCTACCAGCAAAACGCCTATAATCGGCAGGCAGGCGAGGCGGGTGCCAACACCCAGAATGATAAATATCGGGCAAATCACTTCAGCAAATATGGCCGGGATCAGGCTCATGTAAGGGCCCATGCCAAAGGGATCTTCGATACGCGTCAGCTCTTCACTGAAGTGAAATACCTTGGGAAGCCCGTGCACATGCAGTAACAACAGGCTGCCAGTCAGGCGCAGGAAGAACAGCCCCAGATCAATCCGGGGCGGGATAAAAAGTGCAGATGAGTTTTTCATGATTAAAACGCAAAGCAGCTGCAGCCGAGCGCGCCCCAGAAGGCGTTGTCTCCGGCGACGGGCACGTCAGAGCCGCGCGCGATGTCGTGCGAGTGGCTGTGCACCCCGCACGGACCGCTGCACTGGTGCGGCTGTTGCATCATGCCCACGCGCGTGGCCGCGGTGGGCGGCGCGCTGCGGTAGTGCCCCGGCACCGTCACCACCGGCGACCAGTCGGGCAGCACCGGGATCGCAGGCGGCGCTTCTGCACTGAACGAGCCGGCGGCATACACCACGTTGCCGTCCACCACCGTCAGCACCGACTCGATGCCCTTGATCTCCTCTTCCGGCACGCTGAAAAAGTCTTTGCTCAGCACCGCCATATCCGCCAGCTGGCCGGCCTTGATCTGGCCCTTTTTTCCCTGCTCGCTGGAGAACCAGGCGCTGCCCTGCGTCCACAGCATCAGCGCGGTTTCGCGGTCGAGGCGGGCGTTGACGTCATACATCTGCATACCGCCCACCGTGCGTCCGGAGACCAGCCAGTACAGCGCGGTCCACGGGTTGTAGCTGGCGACGCGCGTGGCGTCCGTTCCCAGGCCCACCGGCACGCCGGTTTCCAGCATGCGCGCCACCGGCGGCGTGTGGCGGGTGGCCTCAATGCCGTAGCGTTCGGCAAAGTATTCGCCCTGGAACGCCATGCGGTGCTGCACCGCGATGCCGCCGCCCAGCTCTTTAATGCGGTCGATGTTGCGCTGCGTCACGGTCTCGGCGTGGTCAAAGAACCAGTGCAGGCCGTTGAACGGGATGTCGCGGTTGACCTTTTCAAACACGTCCAGCATGCGGCTGATCGACTCGTCGTAGGTGGCGTGCAGGCGGAACGGCCAGCGGTGCTCGACCAGATGACGCACCACGCGCTCCAGCTCGTCCTCCATGCCCGGCGCCAGATCCGGGCGCGGCTCGAGGAAGTCCTCAAAGTCTGCGGCCGAGAACACCAGCATTTCGCCCGCCCCGTTGTGGCGGAAGTAGTCGCTGCCCTGGCCCGGCGTCAGCATGTCGGTCCACTTTTCGAAGTCCTCCAGCTCGTGCCCCGGGCGCTGGGTAAACAGGTTATAGGCGATGCGCAGCGTCATCTGCTTTTTCCCGTGCAGCTCGGCGATCACCTCATAGTCTTCGGGGTAGTTCTGGAAGCCGCCGCCGGCGTCGATGGCGCTGGTCAGGCCGAGGCGGTTCAGCTCGCGCATAAACTGGCGCGTCGAGTTGACCTGCTGCTCCAGCGGCAGTTTCGGGCCCTTTGCCAGGGTTGAATAGAGGATCATGGCGTTCGGACGGGC
>NZ_JAWUEB010000024.1:0-359394 GCF_036663535.1 Pantoea sp. T14 | reverse complement strand
GGAATTGGTAGACGCGCTAGCTTCAGGTGTTAGTGTCTTAACGGACGTGAGGGTTCAAGTCCCTCTCTTCGCACCAACGTTGTCCTCCTTTCTGTTGTACTTCCCGCTATTCCTAACGCTAAACAATCATACCGCGTGAAAATTCACTGAAACTGCTGCTAATCCACCGGCTAATGCCAGGCAAGAGGGCAACAGCAGGTAATGACGCAGGTGACGATTAAACAACATCACCACTGTCAGCAGTAGCGCCACAATCATTACGATTCGCCATTGGCTAAAACTCGGCTCCCACAGCGCAAATATTGGCAGCGCTGCGCAGGGCAATAATATTCCCCACGCACTATCCAGTTTTTTCCCCATCATCCAGCTGAATCCCCACAAACCGCAGGCGGCAACCATCGCCATAATCATTGCCCAACCCCTCAAATGATAAGCATTCCCATTATCATATGACAATTATTCTCTTCCTGCAGCCTGTTTTTACTTTGCCTGGCCGGGAAGATGACAGACCAGTTGGAAAATGCTAAATTGCGGCCGATAACTCTCTTTAGAACACAGCAATAATTTGTTTATTGTCCGTCGCAGAATATTTTCTGCCGGCTTGCGCTTTGGTATTTCAGGGCCGTCAAGAGTACTTATAATGAAAATACAATCTTATGATGAATTGAAACACAGCAAATATCGGCTATCGCTGATGCTTTTATTATTTTTAAATATCGCCGTGTCGCTATTTTGTCTGGCGCCGATGATAGGCCTGGCGAAAAGTGAAATGACGCTGCCGGTTATCCTCGTTACGCTTTTAAGCGCAGCGTTGTTAGCCCTGTATTTAATCAAGCCAAAACTAAAATTACCGCTATTAAATCCTGTTGCTTTCATTCTTGGCGCCTTGTGGGCCTGGCATATTAACTATCGCTACCATCTGGTTTTTTATTTTGATGGCAGCTTTTTGATCATCAGCTTGTTGAGCGTGTTCTTCATTAGCGCCATCGCCTTGAGTGATTATCTGCTGGCTTTCTGTCTGAATATCACGCCGCCGGTGTTAACCGTGCTGCTGCTGGACAATGGCGAACACCTTGCATTGATTTTATTGACCATCGCCCTGCCGTTGATCGGCTTCTCCTTGCAGCATCTGATGCGACGTCGCACCGATCACTTCACCCTGCGATTGATGCACCAACTTTATGAAGAAAAAGAGAATTTTAGCGATCTCAGCATGCTCGATCCGCTGACGGGTTTGTATAACCGACGCGGGCTAAAAAACCGTTTAGACAATATTCTGGATAATCATGCTGGCAGCCATTATGTGCTGTTACTGGATATCGATCACTTCAAAGCCTACAACGATAATTACGGTCATGCGATGGGCGATCAGGCGCTGGCACGCGTTTCAATAGCGATTCGTGATGCGGTACGCTCGCGTGATGTAGTCACACGCTACGGCGGTGAAGAGTTTTTGGTATTAATGACCAACGTCAATGCCTCGATAGCCATGAAACTGGCTGAAAGAATTCGTCAGTATGTGGTGGATTTAGAAATTCCTCATCGCTTTAACGAACGTGTTTCTACTCACGTTACTATTAGCGCCGGGATTGCGCCTATCTATGATAACGAATTTGATCAGGCTGTTGCGAACGCTGACCGTGCGTTATATGTGGCGAAGAATCAGGGAAGAAATACAATTCTTGCCTGGGAGGATTTACCAAAATCCACTGTCATGTCATCCAGTGAAGCACATTAATTAATGCGGCGATGGTGGGCAATAATATTGATTTATCCATCGCTTGCACTATTCTGCCCTATAAGTTCCTATTAATGACTTAATTAAACCCTACAAATTAAACAGAATATCCAGCACGCTCACTCAGCTTGTAGATAGAATCAATAACGATTATCATTTGCTTTCTTATCTCCACTTTCCGCTGCGAGTTGGCATGGCAACTGTATCTGAACAGCAACATCGTTTTAGCGCCCAACCGGTGATTTTCATGCAAAATCATCAGTCGCTGGCGGATGTTTTACATGAGCTGATGCGCACGCAGCGTAGCTACATGCTGGAAGTGATTAAGTTTGGACAGCCCACCACGCCAACGATGACGTTAGCGGAATGGTCCTCTTCCGATGCGTTTATCCCACTTACCCAGCGTTACAGTGATTATCTCTATCGCAATCATCCTGAGGCCGTTCGTGAAGCCAAACCGGTGCAATCCTTGTGGGCGCAGTGGTACTTTGGCCTGCTGTTGCCACCGCTGATGCTGGCGCTATTACTTGAACCGCGCGCGCTAGACTGTTCTGTAGAGCACATACGCGTGGCGTTTCATGAAAACGGCTATCCCTGCACCTTTTGGATTGATGTGCAGGAAGATGAAGACGCGCACTATCTCAATGCGCAACAGCGTATTGATCGACTCATTCAGCAACACCTGATTCCTGTGGTGAATGGCATTGCTCAGCACGGTGACATCAACGCAAGGCTCATCTGGAATAACATGGGTTTCTCTTTCTCCTGGTTTCTTGGTGAGTTGAAAACCCAATTGGAAGAGCATGTGGTGTTACAGCTTGAACAAGCGCTGTTTTTTACCAGCCGCCTGCTGGATGGTAGCGATAATCCGCTCTATCGCACCATGCTGCCGCGTAATGGTCAGATGGTGCGTCGCAGTTGCTGTCAGCGCTACCGCATTCCTGATGTTGAGCAATGTGGTAACTGCACCCTAAATCCAACCTGATTCCTGCGCATTCTGTTACGAATTCTCTCTTTATCTCGTTTACAGCTTTCCTGGCTTATGGCAGTTTTTATGCCTTCGATTAGCCTGGAGAGTAAGATGAGTCTGGAGTCGGTCCGCCAGTTCTTTGCCGAACACGCCCCTGAAATTGACATTATTGAGATGGCAGAAAGCACCGCCACGGTAGATATGGCTGCACGCGCTCATGGCGTTGCGCCAGGGCAAATTGCCAAAACGTTGTCCTTGAAAGTCAAAGGTGAAGTGGTTTTGATTGTTACGTGCGGCGATGCACGGCTTGATAATCGCAAACTGAAAGCGGCGCTAGGCGCTAAAGCACGCATGTTAAGCGTGGATGAAGTGATCAACTGGACCGGGCATCCGGTTGGCGGCGTTTGCCCATTTGGCCTGGAAAACCCGCTCACCGTTTATTGTGATGTGTCGCTGCGCAGCTTCGATGAAGTGCTACCGGCAGCGGGCGCCATCCATAGCGCCGTGCGTATTACGCCACAGCAAATGGCCGATCTCACTGCGGCGAAATGGGTGGACGTGTGCGAAGCACGTTAAGGGGACGCTTTCGCTGGCGCACCTGAAATCTCAATGCCGCGCGTTTCGCGGCCAAACGCCACCAGTACACAGATCAATATCGCCACCGTACCCGCCACTATCGCCATGCCCAATCCGTAATTGCCGCTGTGCGCTTCGGCAATACGTGATTGCAGCGTGGCATTCACTGAAGCAATCAAATTACCTAACTGATAAACAAAGCCTGGTAACACCGCGCGTGCATTAGCGGGAACCAGTTCCGTCAGGTAAGTGGGCACTACGCCCCACGCGCCCTGCACCATGAACTGCATCAAAAACGCACCGGCGCCAATGGCCCATGAACCGCTGGAAAAAGCCCAGAGCGGCAACACGGGTAATGCCAGAAAGGACGCCAGGATAATCGCTTTTTTACGGCCAATACGTTCCGACAACGCACCAAAGCAAATACCGCCTAGCATGGCTGCAATGTTGTAGCTAATGGCGATGATGCTGACCGTATGCGCATCGAACTGATGCTGAACTTTCAGGAAAGTGGGATAAAGATCCTGGGTGCCGTGGCTAAAGAAGTTAAAGCAGGCCATCAACAGCACCATATAAATACACATCTTCCAGTGCTGTCGAATAATGGGCAGCAGCGCCGAGCTCTCTTTACGTTCACGCGCCGCTAACCACACCGGTGATTCAGGCACTTTGAAATAGATAAACGGCAGCAGCAGAATAGGCACCGCGCCAATCAGGAACATGCCGCGCCAGCCCACGGTTTCGAAAAACAGCCCGAAAATGATCGATGCCAGCAGGTAGCCGCAAGGATAACCCGCCTGAAAAATACCTGACATCAAGCCGCGCGAGCGGTCTGGAATGGTTTCTAGCGCCAGCGATGACGCCACGCCCCATATCCCGCCCATTGCCACGCCGTAAATAACACGGAACGCGAGAAAAGCACCGAAGCTAGGCGACCAGGCTGAAAGTAATTCAAACAGTGAAAACAGCACGATATTCAGCATCAAGATCGGTTTTCGACCATATTTTTCCGCTAACCGACCAAACAGCAGCGCACCAATCGGCCGCACCGCCAGCGTCAACATGATCGCTATTGATACATCAGAAACGGAGGTGTGAAAGTATTGCGCGAGGTCGCTCAATACAAACACCAAGATAAAGAAGTCAAAGGCGTCCAGCGTCCAGCTGGCGAAGCTAGCAAACGCCACATTCCGCTGGGTCGAAGTCCAGTTAAACATAGGAGTATCCTGTCTGAGAGGCTTCCGGCTCGTTGGCCGAAATTATTGTGGGCGCAACCCGTTGCTGAGTTACGAGCTTGTTAAGCTTTTGTATATATCATGTCAGAAAGGATTAGCGTGCTAACTAATTGTCAGCCTCTGCTTCAGGCTGTAAATAAGCGTGTCTGGAGATGTGAGAAGGGAAATGGGCGAGATAATCGCCCAAAAAGTCAGTTTTTCAGACTGGCAAATGCCTTTTGAATAATCGCCAGCAATACATCGTTATCCACGCTGTGGAGCACATGCACCAGCGCGCCGCAGTGAGCAGGAATGCCAACATCAACGCGCAGCGGTTGACGATACCGCCAGCTTTTACCTCGGGTTGCCCCTTCGCGCAGTTCGATATCGACCCGATAATCGATGCCGTAAGCAACGCGCTGATTGAGTAGCCAGGCGACGACCAGCGCATCGTGGATCCAGCAGCCCGGCAGACGACGCGTACGCATGGAATAGTCAATCCACGGGCGCAACGTTTCACGCACAAACTGCGTCAGTGGATGATCAATATCGGTGAGCCGTGTGAGATCTTGCTGGGTAAGCAGGGTTTGCGTGGTGACATCCATCGGCACCAGCGTCAACGTTGCGCCACTGTGTAATACATAATGCGCGGCTTCGGGATCCACACCAAAATTGGTGTCTTTGATGTAGTCATCTAAGGCAAAGACGCCGCCCATAATAACGATTTCTGCCACGGATTCTGCCATCGCCGGATAGCGCTGCATCGCCAGTGCGACATTGGTCAGCGGCCCAATCGCCACCAGCGTGATCTCACCGGGATTATCACAAATCAGTTTGCCCATCGCCTCGGCTGCATCGTCACCGTCAGCCATTACAGCATCGGGTTGACGCACGCCTTGCCACAGCTTCACAAGCTCCAGCTTTTCAACCCGCTTATCCAGCGTTTCACGCCAGGGTGCGGGATCTTCCTGCAAGGCCTGCGTCGCGCCCTGCACCACGGGAATATCCAACCCGAGCCGGACAATCAGATCTTTTGCTACCTGCGCACCGGTTTCGCAGGGCGTGTTTCCTGCAACGGTAGTAATCAATTCCAGCGATAACATAGGCGATGCCAGCGCCAACGCAATCGCCAGCCCATCGTCAGTGTTGGCACCCGCAATGCCGTTTCCCGGATCACAATCAATAATAATTCTTTTCATTTTCTTCTTAGGTTAATGCTGACCTGACAGCCGCAAGATTCACCAATTTCAAGCTGATGCGGAAACTCTTCCAGCTTCGCTTCGCCATCCCAGTTTTTCAGCATGGCAATGGCGCTTCGCGCCATATCACGCAGCGGCTGGCGTACAGTGGTTAAAGTAGGGACATGAAAGGCAGATTGCTCGGTACCGTTAAAACAGACCAACGCCACATCTTCTGGAACCCGAATGCCTTGTTCAGCAAAGGCACGAATACAGCCAATGGCCTGTCCTTCATTACTGGTAAATAAGGCGCGCGGCATCTGATTATTGGCGAGCATTTGCAGGCCGGCATCGTATCCGCCCTGCCGCGAATAGCTGGCGGGAAAAATCAGTGATTCATCCACCGTTAAGCCTTTTTCCTCCATCGCGTCGCGCCAACCCTGGACACGATCTTGCGCGTTCAGCATCTCTTTTGGGCCGCTGATCATGCCGACACGCTGATAACCGTGGCTCAGCAAATGCGCACAAACCTGATACGCCGCCTGACGTTCATTCACCCGCAGCATGCCAACACCCGGCTGCGGTTCAACGCGATCCAGCATCACCAACGGTGTGCCGCTGGCTTTGATCACATCAATATAGGGATGGCGATCGACGCTGTTGTAAAACAGACCGTCAACCTGACGGTTGAGTAAACCCTGAATAAGTTCGAGCTCGCGCTTACGGTCATCGCCTGCGTCGCCAAGCAACATAACGTGACCGTGATTAAGCGACTCTTGCAGCAGCATGTGTGCCATTGAGGCAACGAAAGGATTGCTGATATTGGGCACTACTAAGCCAAAAGTCTTGGTATTGCCAGACGCCAACGCACGCGCAGCTGCGTTAGGCCGATAACCGGTTTGCTTAATGGCATCAAGCACGCGCTGCCGGGTAGCCTCCGCCACCGGGCGCGGCCCGTTATTCACGACATAACTGACCACCGCCACCGACGTGCCTGCGACTTTTGCGACATCACTGCGTGTCACTTTACCTGTCGGCTGTTTAGCCAAGGCGTCTCCTTAAATCAACGTGCGAAGCGCACCAGCACACTCCGCAGCTGAGCAAATATTGCCAGATTAAATCGCATCCTCTGGCAGGTTGAGATCGCGCCCACGCGTTTCGGGCGCAACAAAAGTAGTGAAGAATCCAATCGCCGCCATGGCAGAAAAATAGACGGCAATCGGCCACCAATGTCCGGTATAAGAGAGCATTGCGGCAGCGATCAGGGGCGCCGTACCGCCAGACAAAATTGAGCCAAGCTCTTTGGCTACCGCCATTTTAGTGTAGCGATGATTGACGCCGAACAGCTCCACGCCCCACGCCGCCTGCACGCCAAAGATACCCAGCGACGCCAGCGCCATGCCCACGACAATGACCGGGATCACAATTGCCGTCTCACGCGTATCAAGCAGCGTAAAGGCAGGCCATGCATAGATCATCAACAACAGGCAGAACACCCGGTAAACAATACGGCGACCAAAACGATCGGAGAGCCAACCCGCCAGTGGAATCACCAAAAAACCCAGCAGCGAAGCTAAAAATACCGCCGTTGTTGGCACCGATTTATCCACCATCAACACTTTAGCGACATAGCCCACGATAAAACCTTGAGCAAGATAAGAAGGCCCGTTTTCACCCATGCGCAGCCCCACCATGGTCCAGAAAGCGCGGGTACGCTGCCAGAATGGGCGGCTATCTACATCCTGACGATGCGTGGTTAGGGTTTGCGCTCGTTCAGCTTCAAGCTCCGCCTTTTTGCGCTCGAAAACCGGCGTTTCACGCAGGTTACGGCGGATCCACAGCGCTGCCAGTGCAATCACTACGCTGCTGAGAAAGGGAATACGCCAGCCCCATGCCAGCAAACTCTCCTGATCCATCTGCACCACCAGCAGCCACACCAGTGAAGCCAGCAACGTGCCGCTATTCGACCCCAGCGCAATCACAGAAGAAACCAGGCCACGACGTTCAACCGGCGCATATTCTCCTAGCATTACCGTACCGCCAGAAAGCTCCGCCCCTGCGCCCAACCCTTGCGTGAAGCGCAGCAGCACCAAACACGCGGGTGCCCACACGCCAATGGCGGCATAGCTGGGAATTAAGCCGATTAAGGTGGTTGAAGCACCCATTAAGATAATGGTAGTGACCATCACGACTTTTCGGCCTTTACGATCGCCAAGCCAGCCGAAAAAAAGGGCACCAATCGGGCGGGCTATAAAGCCAACTGACCAGGTTGCAAAGCTAGAAAGTAATGCCATCGCGGGCGTCGCTTCCGGGAAAAAAACATCCCCAAAGATAATGCCCGCAGCGAGGCCGTAGAGTGCGAAATCTGCATACTCCATTGCCGTGCCTAGCCAACAAGAGAACGTGGCGCGCCAGAAGTCTTTGCGGCCGGAAGAGGTATTAAACCGCGCATCGGCGGCAGAAGTGGAAGACAGTGATGCCTGTTGCTTAACGGAATGTTGTGCTGCCATAACCCTATCCCTGAAAAATGCAGTTGGATAAACGCCCTTCCGTGGGTCAATTCTCTGCTTATCAGCAGAACAGCCCGGCAGAGACGTTCAGTTGGCTAACCATGATGAAAGGTCATTAAAGAATTCCCTGGTGTTGGAATCTTATTTTCCGTCTTTACCGCCGATCTTATGTTAATCGGTCGCGTAAACCAGACGAAAGTAACATCACCATTATTGCGCCTACCGTGCCTCAAGCACCCAGAGCAATCACTGTGGCCACAGTGTATCTACGCGCGTAGATAAATCAAGCAACGTTACCTTAAAATGTTAAGGTAATTTCATTATTACAACGCGTCATTTTCTTTTTTTATTGCTAATTCAACCTATTAGTGACGATATAGCGCAAATAAAAAGATTCAACGCGTCGTTAAAGAGTATTTTTTCTTATCATTAAAGGCAGTCGCAGCCTGATGCCTTTCATCGCCTGCTGTTGTCGCACAGCGCTATGACAACGTGATGACAACAGCGGTTTATTCCGAAAATGCGTTAGCTGATTGGCATATGGCGACAATGCATTACCCTAAAAAGGAGATACCGCAGGAGTGTTATGACGATTATTTTGATGCGACACGGTAAACCCGACCATCATGTGGGGGGACGGATCAACGCGCAGGCGCTGGCTGACTGGTGCGAAGCTTACGATCTCGCGTTGGTCAGCGATCTGCCACCTGAACGCAGTATCCATATTGCTCGCCAGGCCGCAGTGGTGGTCTGTAGCCCGCTGCCGCGTGCCCGTTCCTCTCTCGTCCAGCTCGGTTTACATCCACAGGAAATCGATGATCTCTTCAGCGAAGTGGCGATTCCGTTACTGCGATCTGAACGGGTTCATCTGCCTACCCCGGTTTGGCTGACGCTGTTGCGCTTATTGTGGCTGTGTGGCTATGCGGGAGAAACGGAATCCTTGCGGCACGCGCGCCGACGCGCCTCACAAGCGGCTGACAAGCTGATTGAACATTCCCAACGCGGTACCGTGCTGCTGCTCGGGCACGGCATTATGAACAAGATGATTGCCCGTGAATTGCGTAAACGCGGCTGGCAGGCTGAAAAACATGCCAGCAGCCGCCACTGGAGTTCAGCGATCTATCACCGCCCTTTTATCTAATCCAGCTTGAAGTAACTCAGTATTTCGCAGCCCGTGCCCACGCGCGGTGTTGCAATCACTTTTCGCTGGGCTAAATCAATCACACTCAGCGTGCCATCATCTTCGTTGGCTATCAGTAACTGCTGTTTATCGGCGCTGAAGCACCCATCCATCGGTTTATTACCTACCACGATATCGCCCAACGGATTAAGCAGATCGTCAAACAGCGTCACGATCGGTTCACCATCACCTATTGCTACCAGCATTTCGCCATCCGGGCTAAAGCGCACCACCTGACAAGGTTGTTGATGACCCGGCAGCGCCAGCCGCTGACGAATGCGATGGCTTTGTCGATCGATCACATAAAGCGACGGCGCATCGGCAGCACTCGCCACCAGATAGGGATGTTTTGGTGAAGCAGCGATCCCCGCAATCGGGCCAGGCAATAAAATATTGTCAATGACGCGCCCCTCAGCTTCACACAAATCCACCACCGTGATGCTGGCGTCCTCTTCGTTATCGGTAAACAGTTTGCGGCCGCTGGGTGACAGCGTAAGGCGATGCGCATTGTGCGAGGGAATGGGGATGGTTTTTTCCACTTTGTCGGTCGCGGGATCAATCACCGCAACCATCGCGCTGTTTTCACAGCAGAGGTAAACCTTGCCGTCTCGTCCCAACTGGCCGCTGTGTGGCGCACGCAGCGGCGACATATCAATGAAACCGCTGATCTCACGACGCCGTAAATCAATCACCGCCACTTTATGACCAGGATGCGGATTATCGCCGTGAATGCCATCACCGTAGATCGGCACATACGCTTTTTCCCACGGTGTGAGCATCAGTAATTCATGTGGTCTCGGTGGAAAGGCGTTTAACTCTTGCTGCACCGCAAAAGTTTCAGGATTGAGAAACAGTACACGATTGCCTCGTTTATCTACCGCCAGCAAACCACTCGATTCATGCTGCATATCGTCTCCTTTCTCTGTAAGCCTTCCTTAAGCGTAGACAATCACCGTTGCTCGGTGCGAGCCAACCTATAGATGAGCCGCGTTAAAGCACGGAGTTAAGCTCAACTGTCCGACCTGAATGTTTGAAACCCTGCTGTAGCAGGAGAGTACAGTAAAAAATTAAGAACTTCCTTAATTAAAAAAACGTGCAGCAGTAATAAATCTTATATAAAAGATTAACATTGGCTAACTTAATATAAATTCTTCCTGATCGATTTAATTCCGGTTTTTCCTAAAGTCTGAAAAAGAAATAGCTAATGCGTTAGGAATGTTTTATTAAGAAGGTGCAGTGCAATTTTACACAGCCGTGAGGAAACTATCGCGCGCTTAACACTGCGTCATCATCAGGGAAAACCATAATCTACCCATGCAATTCGCGTTGCAGGCATGCATATGCCGCCAAAAATGTAGCGGGTTTTATCCCTAAATAGTTTGAGTTTAATCGAGGCGGCAAGCGTGTTAATACCCTAAAACTTACTGCGGTAAGTCGTTAAGGGAAGCGGGAGCAGAGCAGGCTATTTGCAGCATGAATGATGAAGATGTTTATTTTCATTAATTCAGGTTGCAGCACGTCGGCAAGCGCGTAAATCTTTGGGCGCTTACATCAGTAAGTGACTGGGACAAAGACCGCATCTGCAGCGTTAATTTAATGGGTATAATGATAATAACAGGTGCACCATGACTCTATTTAGCCAACGTCCTGCGCATAAGTTATGGCGCAACTGGAAAAGAATATCCTTTACCAGCCAAATGCTCTGGAATAAGAAAAAACAGAGCGCAGTCCGTGCGCCTGAATATGATCCCAGGCAGGAACAGAATGTGGTGTTGATGTCGCAGCAAAAATCGTTGCCAGACATCCCTAAAATTGTCTGGATGTATTGGCACGATGACCATCTGCCAAAATCAATGGCGATAAATATTAAGAAATTACGCCAGGATAATCCCGATCACGACGTCAATATTATTACCCGACGCACGCTCTCACAATGGTTACCGGATCTCAGATTTATTTCATCTGATCTGACCCCAGCCCACAAAAGTGACATTATCAGGCTTGAGCTGCTCTATCGTTATGGCGGCATTGGGATTGATTGCAGCACGCTATTATTTGAGGATCTTTCCTGGGTACATAAAGTGCATCAGGAACGTCCAATGGATTTAATTGGATATTATCGTGAAAGCTCAACGATCAATTTCCTTTCGCCGGTGACTGAAGGTTGGTTTCTGGCTGCCGCTCCGCAAAATCCCTTTATGCGTGAATGGTTAAGGCAGCTGGCCCCCGTGAAAAACGTCGGTATCCAGAACTATTTTCAGGAAATGAAAAAGCGCGATGACTTCGCGCTGATTGTGCAGAACATTGATAATCCTTCACGTCAATTGCTGTCGCTGGCACAGCAAGTCGCGATTCGTGAATATCGCCGCATTAACTTTTATCTGCGCAAGGGTGAAGCCAACGCCTTTTTCTATCAGGGATTGCACGCCGACAACAGCGATGCTTTTGCTCGCTCCGTGTTGTTTCAGCAGCGTCCGCAGACGCCACCGCCCATCATCAAACTGACCGGGAATGAACGTCTGCATCTTGATTTTAACCTGCGGCTTGGCTTGTACAATCGCACCAGCCTGATTGGTGAGATGGTACACGGTGCGGCACCGGCGCCGCTGGCGCTGCCATCAGTAATGAGCAAAGCGCGCGCGTAACCAGTGCGCAAATGTCGTTACTGCACGCGGCACCTGTGCTGCCCATGGGCGCACAATCCATAATTGAGCCGCAAAGGCATCGACAGCTTGCCAGTCCGCCAACACCTGCTGCAATGAGCCGGACTTTAACGCCTCGCTGGCGCTAAAGTCCGGCAGCATTGCGATCCCCAATCCTTGCAGTGCTGCATCCCTAATCGACTCACTGTTATTGGTGGCAAAACAGCCCTGAATACGCACCTGCACGCGTTCACTGCTGTGCGTAGCAGCAAAGGCCCAGCGAGGTGATTCAACACCACGGGGATAATAGAGGCAGTTATGCTGCGCCAAATCCTCAGGCGTTTTCGGCTGGCCCTGTTGCGCCAAATAACCGGGTGACGCCACCAGCAGCGTACGCGTTTCACACAGCGGCAGTGCGACGTGGGTTTCAGGCAGGGTGTCGCTGTGGCGTATCGCTAAATCAAATCCTTCGCTGCTTAGCGAGACGATGCGATCGGTAACATCCAGTTGCAATCGTACTTGCGGAAATTCACGCAAAAAATCCCCAATCAGCGGCACTAAGTGTTGGCGGGCAAATGCAACCGGCGCGGTTACGCGGACTAAACCACGAACGGGTCCGGCGGTATCACGCACGCTGAAAAAACTCTGTTCAATGCGCGCAAAGGGCTCGCGCAAATCCTCAACCAGCTTCTCGCCTGCCGAGGTCAAGCGCACGCTGCGCGTAGTGCGCTGCACCAGCGACACACCCGCCATCGCTTCCAACTCTTTAATCTTTTGGCTCATCGACGCTTTGCTCACGTCCAGCCGTTCAGCCGCGCGGGTAAAACTGCCCTGCTCTGCCAGTATCGTCAGCCAATGAAGATGTTCCCACAGCGCATCCGTCTTCATCTCTTTCATGAGAATTGTTCAATATAGTGAATAATCAATTCAGCGTACGCGCTTTTTCTTTGCAGTGGAAGCAGGCAGCATGAGGTCATCAGCCTTTAGTAAATTTCTCATTAAAAACAGGGGAACCGCCATGCCTTTGCTGCAATTCGATGTTATTCAAGGTCGTTCTGAGTCAGAATTACGCACATTGTTAGACGCTGCTCATCGTGCCGTATTGACCGCTTTTAACGTACCCGAGCGCGATCGTTATCAGATTGTTCAGGAAAATAAGCGCTATCAGATGGTTTTTCAGGATACCGGTTTAGGTTTCAACCGCAGTGACAATCTGGTGATGGTGCGCGTCTATACCAGTCCGCGTAGCCGCGAACAGAAACAGCTGTTTATGGCGGAGCTGGCACGTGAACTGCGTGAAAACTGCGGTGTGCAGGGCAATGATTTAATGATCAGCTTTATCACCAACGACAAAGGCGACTGGAGTTTCGCGGACGGCGAAGCGCAATATCTGACCGGTAAACTGTAACCTCTTCCAGCGCCTCACTGACGGTGTTTTGTGATCGCCGTCAGTGCAAATCACATCAACTTTAAACCGCCGTTAAACCATTTCCTCTTCCACTCCACAATTCTGATCGGATGTGTTGCAGCCGTGTGACAGCCAAGATAGATTGTCGAAAAAACTATTATGAAAATGACCGATTGCGCAAGGCGCTGCGTACTCACCTGAAGAGAGGAATTGACGTTGTCCGAATTAGTGTCAGTCGTGTTGTTTCTGGCCGCTATTGCAATTTATTCCACTAAAGCCGGGCGAAATAAATTTTGGTTCATTGTTGTCCTGTTATTGCTTGTTCTGTTTGTGGTGCTCAACGCCACCCTTTATGCCAGCAACTATTTTACCGGCGACGGCATCAATGATGCGGTGCTCTATACGCTGACCAACAGCCTGACCGGCGCCGGTATCAGCAAATATGTCGTGCCCGCTATCGGGCTGATTATTGTGCTGTTTTCACTCTTTTGCCTGTTGTCGTGGCTGCTGCGTCGTCGTGCGCGTCCCCACAACTTCGGCTGGAGCCTATTGGCCTTTATCTGCGCTGTGGGTTCTGTGCAAACCACGCCCGCTTTTCGTCAGGTCGCTTCGCTGATCGCTTCCCATACCCAGCAAGCGAATTCAGATTTTGAAAACTTTTATAAAGTGCCTAAAAACCGTATCGACCATCCTAAACTCAATGTGGTCTATATCTACGGTGAAAGTTTGGAGCGCACCTATTTTGATGAGCAGGCTTTTCCGGGGCTGGCACCAGAACTCAGCCGTGAAAAAGAACAGAGCATCGACTTCAGCAATACCGAACAGCTGCCTGGCACCGATTACACCATCGCAGGCATGGTTTCATCGCAATGCGGCATTCCGCTGTTCGCGCCTTTCGACGGTAACGCGTCAGCTTCGCTTTCCAGCTTTTATCCGCAAAACGTTTGCCTGGGCGACATCCTGAAAAATTCCGGCTACGAAAACTGGTTTATTCAGGGCGCAGATCTACGCTTTGCCGGTAAAGATGTTTTCCTGACATCCCACGGTTTTAGCCCTGCCAATATGTATGGTTCGCAAGAACTTAAAAGCCGCGTTGCCGATCCCACTTATCGTAATAACTGGGGATATTACGATGACACGGTGATGGATGAAGTGTTTGAGAAATATGAAGAGCTATCACGTCAACAGAAACGCTTCGCGCTGTTTACGCTGACGGTAGACACACATCATCCCGACGGATTTATTTCGCGTAGCTGCCAACGCAAGAGCTACAGCTTTGACGGGAAACCCAACCAATCTTTCAGTGCCGTTGCCTGTTCACAAGAACATGTAGCGCGCCTGATTGAACGCATCAAAGCGTCACCCTGGTTCAAAAATACGGTGATTGTGGTGACATCTGATCATCTGGCGATGAACAACACCGCGCATCAATATTTGGTAAAACAACCGCGCCGTGACCTCTACATGATTATTCGCGGCGACCAACCGCAAGCTGAAGTGATCGAGACTAAACGCAGCACCATGGATAACGGCGCGACGCTGCTGGATATATTGGGCGGAGATAACGCTATCGGTTTGGGTCGCAGCAACCTTTCTTCTATCTCTCTTTCAACCCAGTTTGATGATTTGAAGAGCAAAGTACTGAGCTGGAAGCCCGATATCATTCAACTGTGGAATTTCCCTAAGAAAATGGACAGTTTCACCATTGATACAGCGAAAAACTCTTTCAGCTTTTCCGGTACCACCTTCAAATTACCGATTCTGTTTCGCGTAAACGATAAGCACGTTGAGCCGATGCCAGAAGGGGAATATTCAGCACCGCTGCGTTATCAGCTGGCCGATTTTGTCTCAACGGATAAATTTGTTTGGGTCGATCGCTGCTTTAAAATGGCGCGTTTATGGAAACCCGAACTGGCACTCTCCACCGATTATTGTCTGGCGATGGGGCAAATGGGCGGTCAACCCACCGTGACGCGGATTGATAAACCGCAGTGGAAGAGCAAAGTGCAATTTCCAGCAAGCACCACCAGCGATGCACAATATCAACGTAACCTCGCGCAGATTCGCGTGCTGGATAATGATATTCGCTATCAGGCCGATCGCTTTTTATTAACCGTACCGGGTGCACCTAACAGCGTAAAAAGCTTTAGCGGTATCTCGCGCCCGGAAAGCTGGGGACGCTGGTCGAATGCCAATCTCGCGCCGGAAGTGAAAATTGAGTATGTCGATCCACTGCCGCAGAAGTTTGATCTGGTGATCACCGCACGCGCCTTTGGCCCAAACGTACATCGTCCTATTCCCGTGCGTGTCGGCGATCAGCAGCAGCTGCTGACCTTAGGTGAAGAATTCTCCACCACCACGCTGCATTTTGATAATCCCAACGGCAGCCATAATTTGATTATTGTGCCACCGGAACCGCAATTGAGTAACATCGGCAATATCACCGGCCAGGATCCACGTAAGTTAGGCATCGGTATGGTGGATATCAAAATAGTGCCGCAGGGTTAACCTTAAACTTCCGCATTTTGGGCACAACGCAAAATTGATGTGCCGCAGCTGAATGTCGATGTCGCTGGGCTGAAAAACGGTAGACGTTGGGTAAAACGGTTACTGATGGTCATGGCCACCACCCTGGTGATGGCCATGACGTACATTTTTACCTGACGGCATGACGTTCCGTGAAGATGCTCATTAACGGCGCAGCGCCTCCAGCTTCTCGCGCTGCTCTCCTTGCGGCGTAAAGTTTTCGCTATGCAACCAGCGTTCAAAGCCGATTTTCACCTGCGGCCATTCGCCGTCAATGATTGAGAACCAGCAGGTGTCACGCGTGCGGCCTTTGTAAACAATCGCCTGACGGAATTCCCCTTCATAGCGGAATCCCAACCGCGCCGCCGCACGGCGTGAAGGGGCGTTGCAGCTGTCGCATTTCCATTCATAACGACGATAACCGAGCTGCTCAAAGGCATAGTGCATCAATAGGTAATGCGCTTCGGTCGCCATTCGCGTCTGCTTTAATAACGGTGAAAACGCGACATGGCCCACTTCAATTACGCCATGCTGAGGCTCGATGCGCATCAGCGCCAGGCTGCCGACTGCCCTTTCCGTTTGCAGGTCAATCACCGTGAAATGCAGCGGATCGCGGCTGCTTTCCATCTGCGCTGCACTCTCCAGCCAAGCCTGCTTATGGGTAAATGGGCCGACAAACATGTATGTCCAGTCGCGGCCATCTTCGGCCAGCGAATAGGCTTCAAACAGCGCATCGGCATGCTTTGCCACGCTAAACGGCTCAAGACGACATGATTGACCGATAAAAATTTCACGCTGCGGATAAGGCCGTTCCTGCCAGTCCAAAGACTGGCCAACGGGTTGACCATATTGATTCGTATGCTGTGACATGCTGCCTCCCGATTGAGATGATGAAAGCAGATTGCCACTTTGCTGGTCGCTTAAAAAGCGCCACAATGGTGGAAAATGATGGATCCACGGAGCGCCTGTTGTCGTCTTATATTTCCTCGTTGCTGTTTGCTCCCCTCACGGCTAAAGATGTCACGCTGCAGCAACAGCTTTATCAGCGGATTAAACAGGCTATTCTCAGTGGTCAGCTTCCTGCTGGCACCCGATTACCGGCCACACGCCAACTGGCCAACGAGCTGCAAGTTTCGCGTAATACGGTGATCAATGTCTGGACACATTTGCAGGCAGAAGGTTATGTGCTGAGCGATCGGCAAGGCAGCCGCGTTAGCCCCATGGTATCGCCTCACATACTCAACTCCGCTGACCTGCCCGCTTCTTTGCCGTTGGCCAATCGCCTGACATCGTTGCATTCCAGCCATCGCATCAACAGCGAAGAATACCCGCTGCGAGCGGGCGTGCCAGCGTTAAGCCATTTTCCATTTCCTGCATGGCGTCGAGCGTTAAACCGCGTGCTAAGCCAAACGCCGCACCGCCTGCTGGGTTATGGCGATCCGCTTGGAGAAAGCGCGCTGCGTGAGGCTTTAGCGCAGCATCTGAGTATGACGCGTGGCGTGCGCTGCACGGCGGAGCAGATTGTGATCACCGAAGGCGCGCAGCAGGCTTTATCGCTCTGCGTCACGCTACTGACTAATCCCGGTGAAACCGGCTGGGTTGAAGATCCGGGTTATCGCGGTGCCAAAGCCGCGATGCATGCTGGTGACCTTAATGTCATCCCGATTGCCGTTGATGCACAAGGTCTCGCGCCAGAGGAGCGTCACTGGCAAAACGTTCCGCCACGGCTGATTTACACATCGCCAACGCATCAATATCCGCTCGGTGTGGTGATGAGTGCGGCACGACGTTTGGCGCTGATTGCTGCTGCGCAACAGCATCAGGCATGGATTATCGAGGATGATTACGATGGCGATTATCACCATCGCGGCGAGCCGATTGCTGCCATGCAAGGCATGAGAGAGCGCGCCCCGGTAATTTATCTCGGCTCGTTCAGCAAAACATTGTTTCCTGCTTTGCGGCTCGGTTTTATGGTGCTACCCGCACATCTGCTTTCACGCATCCGGCCTGCGTTGCACGAATTACTGCGGGGCGGCAATCGGCTGGAACAGCAGGCGTTAGCGCGCTTTATAACATGTGGCGACTTCAGCCGTCATTTAAGCAAAATGCGCCGGTTGTATCGTCAACGTCAGGCCAAATTGCGCACCGAATTGCAACGCATACTGGGCGAAAACGTTGTGTTGTTGGGTGGCGACAGCGGCATGCATTTAGTCCTACAGCTTCAAGAAAATCAAGATGATGTGGCGCTGGCCGCTGCACTCTGGCAGGCAGGTTTTGCCCCGGCTGCGCTCTCGACGTTTTATCTTGCTGATCCCAAACAACAGGGATTGGTATTGGGCTACGGCAATACCAGCGACACGCAGATCGTTGCAGGTGCGCAGCAAGTGGGCCGTTTACTGCGCTGAGTACAGCCAACTGTACTGGCAACGCGGCACGTCTCACATTCTTGTACGCCATTGTTTGCCCAAAGCGGTCTGGCGCGATGAATTTGAAATAGCTCACATTTCTCCATTAACGAAAACACAACACTGCTCTCCAGATCCTTAGACTGGAGTCCAGTATGTTGGAAGTGACGCCTGTTCCGGCGCTTACGCGCGCCATCGCTATTCTCAACTTTATTGCGCAACACGGGCCATGCAGCGCTGCCGAGATCATTGAGGCATTGGCGCTGCCAAAAAGCAGCGCTTATCTGTTGTTTGCTGAACTCAAAAAACAGCGCTTGATCACGGTTGATCGTAACGATCATTACTGTTTGTGGACGCGGCTGGTGGAGTTTGCGGGTCATGCGCTTGAGCACATGGATATTCGCGATATTGCCCGTCCGCGCCTGACGCGTTTAATGCAGGAAACCAACCTGCTGTGCCATCTCGGCATCATTGATAGCGGTCACGCCTGTTACATCCTCAAACTTGAATCTGCCGCCACCATCAGCGTGCGTTCGCACGAAGGAAAAAGCCTGTCGCTGTATCGCTCCGGTATTGGCAAGTGCTTGCTGGCCTGGCAACCGGCCGAAGAGCAGGCGCGCATCATTGAATCGCTGCGCTTTGTTGCCGTTACGCCCACCTCCTTACGCAGCGCAGATGCCTTGTATACCGAACTGGCTCGCATTCGCCGTCAGGGTTGGAGCTTTGATAATGGTGAAGATTTTCCTGATGTGCGCTGCGTTGCTGCGCCGATTTTTGACGCCCGTCAGCAGTTGGTCGCCGCGATTTCGTTAGTCGGTACGCGTTTAGAGATTGACGACGACAAGCGCGATTACCTCGCGGGCCTGGCTATTGCCTGCGCTCGCGATATTTCTCGTTTGCTGGGCTGGCGCAGCCCAGCGGAAAAACACGCCTCATAACTCGGAGAACATTATGTCCCTACCTAAAATAAAAACGGTTCGCGCTTATTTTGTTGGCGGAGCAACGGCTGAGAAAGCTGCGGCTGGCGGCGATTATCACGATCAGGGTGCTAACCACTGGATTGACGATCATGTCGCCACGCCAATGAGCAAATACAAACAGTATGAGCAGTCACGCCAGTCGTTTGGCATCAATGTGCTCGGTACGTTAGTGGTGGAAGTGGAAGCGGAGAATGGTCAAACCGGTTTTGCGATCACCACTGGCGGTGAAATGGGCTGTTTCATTGTCGAAAATCACCTGAATCGCTTCATTGAAGGACGCTGCGTCAGCGACATTAAACTGATCCACGATCAGATGATGAACGCGACGATGTACTACGCCGGTTCCGGCGGTGTGGTGATGAATACGATTTCCTGCGTGGATTTAGCGCTGTGGGATCTGTTTGGCAACGTCACCAATCTGCCGGTTTATCAGTTGCTCGGCGGCGCGGTGCGTGATGAGTTGCAATTTTACGCGACCGGCGCACGTCCCGATCTGGCGCAAAAAATGGGGTTCATCGGCGGGAAAATGGCGGTGCAATGGGGACCGCACGACGGCGACGAAGGCATTCGCAAAGAGGTTGCACGCATCGCCCACTATCGCGAAAGCTGCGGTCCTGATTTCTGGCTAATGCTGGATTGCTGGATGAGTCAGGACGTCAATTTCGCCACCAAACTGGCGCACGCCTGCGCGCCCTACAACGTTAAATGGCTGGAAGAGTGTTTACCGCCGCAGCAGTTTGAAGGCTACGCGCAGCTTAAACGCCAGGCACCGCCAGGCATGCTGATTACCAGCGGTGAACATCACGGCACGCTGCAATCGTTCCGCACGCTAGCGGACACCGGCATCGATATTTTGCAGCCTGATGTTGGCTGGTGTGGTGGCTTGACCACGCTGGTTGAAGTCGCCGCGCTGGCTAAATCGCGTGGACAGCTGGTGGTGCCACACGGATCGTCAGTCTATTCGCATCATGCCGTCATCACGTTTACCAATAGCCCGTTCAGTGAATTCCTGATGACCAGCCCCGATTGCAGCACGCTGCGTCCGCAGTTCGATCCTCTGCTGATCAACGAACCCGTCCCTGAAAACGGTCGGTTGCATAAATCTGCGCTGGATAAACCCGGTTTCGGCGTTGAGCTGAACCGCGATGGCCTGAAGCGCCCTTACCATCATTAATAGCTTCGGCTGCGATCGGCGATCGCAGCCGGGTTCATGAGGATCATTCCGATGAATACACCGGTGCAAAGTGCGTTGAAAAGCGCAGTGAAGAAAAATCGCGCCCGCCTCATTCCGTTCATGTTGATGCTCTACGTGTTGGCGTTTCTCGATCGCGCCAATATCGGCTTTGCTAAAGAGGCGTACCAGCTGGATACCGGCCTGAGCAACGAAGCCTACGCTTTAGGGGCCGGTATTTTCTTTGTGATTTACGCGCTGCTTGGCGTGCCCGCTAATTTGCTGATGCGCCGCTTTGGCGCGCGCAGTTGGATTGGCGGCACCACCTTACTGTGGGGCTTTCTCTCTGCGTCGATGGCTTTTGCCGATACCGAAGCAAAATTTCTGCTGGTGCGTACCTTGCTTGGCGCAGCAGAAGCGGGCTTCTTTCCAGGCATGATCTATCTGACGTCACAGTGGTTTCCACAACAACAGCGCGCCAGCGTGATGGGATTATTTTACATGGGAGCGCCGCTGGCTTTAACGCTGGGGTCGCCGCTCTCCGGTGCGCTGCTTGAAATGCACGGTTTCCTCGGCCATCCCGGCTGGTTCTGGATGTTTATCATTGAAGGTTTGCTGGCGGTCGCGGCGGGTATTTTCACCTTCGGTTATCTCGACAACACGCCTGCCGAAGCACGCTTTCTAAGCACAGCCGAAAAACAAGCTTTGCAGCAGCAACTCATCACTGAAGAGCAGCAAAAACCCACGGCGCACCTGCGCGATGCGCTACGTAATGGCCGCGTTTGGCAGCTGGCCATCATCTACATGACCATCCAGATCGCAGTATATGGATTGATCTTCTTTCTGCCTTCTCAGGTCGCCGCCCTGCTTGGCACCAAAGTGGGCTTTACAGCTTCACTGGTTGCGGCAATTCCGTGGATCGCCGCATTGTTCGGTACCTGGCTGATTCCCCGTTATTCCGACCGCAGCGGCGAGCGGCGTCGCGTCGCGGCCTTTACCTTGCTGGCCGCGGCATTGGGCATTGGCATTTCAGGTCTGGTTTCGCCGCTGCTGGCGATGATTGCGCTTAGCGTAGCGGCGGTGGGTTTTATCGCCGTACAGCCGGTGTTCTGGACCATGCCAACCCAATTGTTATCGGGTACCGCACTGGCAGCAGGTATCGGCTTCGTCAACCTGTTTGGTGCCGTGGGCGGCTTCCTCGCCCCGCTGATTCGCGTAAATGCGGAAATAGCGTTCAGCAGCAGCAGCGCCGGATTGCTGGCGTTGGCGCTGATCGCGGCAATAGGTTCAATGCTTATTCTCAGCCTGAAGGTCGGACGCAGCGCGCCGCAACCTCAGCAGGCAAGTCATTAATACAGGAGGCAACATGCAGGATCCATTACACAATCCCTTTAAAGCCGGGCTGGCCAGGGGTGAAACGCAGATTGGTTTATGGCTCAGCAGCACGTCGTCTTATCTGGCTGAGATCGCTGCCACCAGCGGTTATGACTGGTTATTAGTGGATGGTGAGCACGCGCCCAATACCGTGCAGGACCTTTATCATCAGCTCCAGGCAATTGCGCCCTATCGCAGCCAACCGGTGATTCGCCCGGTGGAGTTTCAAACCGCGCTGATCAAACAGGTTTTAGATATTGGGGCGCGCACCTTGCTGGTACCAATGATCGACACCGCCGAGCAGGCGCGCGCGCTGGTCGCGGCTACGCGTTACCCGCCGCTGGGTACGCGCGGCGTAGGAGCCGGCGTTGCACGTGCGGCGCGCTGGGGCCGGGTGGAGAATTACATGGCGCGTGCCAATGATGAGCTCTGCCTGCTGATTCAGGCTGAGAGCAAAACGGCAATTGAGAATCTGGACGCTCTGCTCGAAGTAGAAGGCGTTGATGGCATCTTTATCGGTCCAGCGGATTTGTCGGCGTCACTGGGTCATCCCGATAATGCCGATCATCCCGAGGTGCAAATGCTCATTGAGCAAAGCATCAGGCGCATACGTCGTGCCGGTAAAGCCGCAGGCTTTCTGGCGGTGAATATTGCGATGGCGGAGCGGGCAATCAGCTGGGGTGCGAATTTTGTCGCCGTCGGCGTCGATACCATGCTCTACACCTCGGCGCTGGACAGTCGCTTAGCGCATTTCAAAAGCGGCACCCCGTCAGCGACTAAATCGAGTTATTAAGCTTTGGCGCGGCAATGGATTGCCGCACCATTAATTCTGCCTCAAAGCGTGGCATCGGTCCGGGCGATTCGCCGCGAATCTCAGCAATCAAGCGCCGTGCCGCTTCGCGTCCCATTTCATACACCGGTTGCGCCACCACCGTCAGCGGCGGTGTCACCACTTCGCTCCACGGGAAGTTATCGTACATCATGAAGGAAACATCCTGTGGGATACGCAGCCCGCGCCGCGTGATTTCTCGCAGCAGCCACATCGCTACCACGCTGTCAGACGCAATCAGTGCGCTGGGCGGCTGTGGTCGCTGCCATAATGCATCAACGATACGCGCAATCTGCTTTTCATCCTGCGCATTCACCTGCACCAATCCCGGATCAAACGGCAATTCCGCTTCAGCAAACGCCTGCATCATGCCGCCCACACGCTGCGCCACCGGTGTTAAACCGAAATCAGCCGATTCCTGATAGTCCCGATCCAGTTCCATACTGGTGACGTAGGCTATTTGCTGATGTCCAACGCTGATCAACTGCTGTGTTGCTTGTCGAGCAACACCGGTAAATTCGCAGCAAATCGCTTCAATATCTAAACCAATGACAGCACGATCAAACAATTTAAGTGCCCGGCCTTCTGCCAGAACCTGCATTAAATGGCTGTTCTTCTGCTGGTCCGAACAGCTAGGCGCAACAATAATGCCGTCCACCTGCTTTTCCAGCATCACGCGAACCGCTTCCTGCTCGGCCAGCGATTTTTCATCGCTGTTGCTCAACAGCAGATGGAAGCCCGCCAGACGCGCAACATCGGCCATGCCGCGCAGCGCCAGACCAAAATGCGGGTTTTCGATATCACCCACAATCACGCCAATGGTGTTGGAGCGCCCGGTATTCATGCTGCGCGCCAATTCATTGGGCCGATACCCTAACTGCGACGCCGCGCTGTTGACACGATCCTGAACCTCATCACTGACCGCGCCATAACCGCCAAGCGCCCGCGCTGCCTGCGCTTTTGAAACATTTGCTGCCCGTGCCACATCAGCCACGGTTGGTGCTTTTGAACGCGATTTCAGGTTGGTCATAATTATTTCGAATCACAAGTTGATGACAGGAAGATTGACGTTGAAAAAAGGCTGTGCTTAAACTCATTCTAACCCCTTGAGACCGGTCTCACAATGACAACGTCATCAAGGTGTCACTTATGTTGAGACCGGTCTCAAAAATAAATTTCCGGCTCAACTGTCTCTGATGTTTAACCTGCAAAACGGATGAGCTATGAAATCGCAAATGACTCTGAGCAAACTGCTCTGCACCTCCATCGCCCTGTGTTCGCTTTCGTTCAGCACGCTGGCGGCGTCAACCGCCAATCCTTACGGCTTGATTGAACCCGGCCATCTGCGTGTTGCCAGCGTGGGGGATTCCAAGCCTTACACCTTCACCGACGCCAGCGGTCAGTTCACCGGCTTCGACGTCGAATTCTTCAAAAACGTGGCCCATCGCATGGGGATCGATAACGTCGATTTTATTGGTCAGGACTTCTCGGCAATCATGCCAGCCGTGGCTAACGGGCAATATGATGCGGCGGTAGCGGCTATCGGCATTACGCCGGCACGGGAAAAAACCGTGGATTTCTCGACCGGATATCTTGCCGGTTATCTTACGGTGCTTACCCGCAGCGACAGCGGCGTAAAGAACGTGGAGACGTTAGCTAAACGCCGTCTGGGTGTGATTCAAGGCACTTTGCAGGAAAACTACGCGGCACAGCATTTCACCCAAAGCGATCTGGTGCGTTTTCCCGATAACAACGCCGCAATCTCTGCGCTGAACAACGGCACGCTTGATGCCGTATTCCTTGATTACGAAGCGGCCAAAAGCTATGCCGATCGCTTCAAACTGGTTTCTGCCGCCGACATTCCCTCGTTTGATGCGCCCGCTGGCGTCGCCATCGCCAAAGGTAAACCTGAATTCAAAGCCGCGCTGGATAAGGCCATCAAAGCCGCGATGCAGGATGGCACCTGGAAACAGCTTTACCAGAAATGGTTCCCTGGCTCGCCAATGCCAAAACAATATCTACCCGACGGCCAGTCTTAACGCAGACGCTTAGCGTTTTGCGCCAACCTCATCCGTACTGACTGGAGAATGGCGATGGATCTTTTCACAATTCTTTCTCGCACCTTTTTCGATTTTCCTTCGATGATGGAGGTGCTGCCGCAACTGCTGGCGACGGGCCTGGTGAACACGTTGATCATCTCGCTTGCCGCTACGCTGCTCGGCACGCTGTTTGGCTTGCTGCTGGCGCTGATGGGCATTTCGCCCTCACGCTGGCTGCGTATACCCGCTCGTCTTTACACCGATCTGTTTCGCGGCCTGCCCTCCATTCTGACCATTCTGCTGATTGGTCAAGGCCTGGCGCGTTTCAGCTATCAGCTGTTTGGCCCTACGCCCTACCCGCTTGGCATTTTTGCGCTCAGCCTGATTGCCAGCGCTTATATGGGTGAAATTTTCCGTTCCGGTATTCAAAGCGTTGAGCGCGGCCAAATGGAAGCCTGTCGTGCACTGGGCATGAGTTATGGACGCGCGATGCGACTGGTCGTGATCCCACAAGGGATTCGCCGCGTGCTGCCCGCTATCGTGAACCAGTTCATTGCCATCATTAAAGATTCGTCACTGGTTTATCTGCTGGGTTTGATGACCAACCAGCGCGAGCTGTTCCGCGTGGGCCAGGATGCAGCAGTACTCACCGGCAACCTTTCACCGCTGATGCTGGCTGGCCTGTTTTATCTGGTGATTACCGTGCCGCTTACCCACATGGTGAACTATGTCGATGTGCGCTATCGCACCGGCCGCCGCCGTCTTAGCGCACCGCAAAGTGGGTTAAAAGAGGTGGACGAAGTGCAAAAGCTGCCCAATAACACACTGGCGACCAATCCATTAATCAGCGATCGGGGGCAATGATGAGCCAAACACGTCTCGCCGAGCAGCCTGCTCAGGCCAACTGGCATGGCGCCAGCCTGGAATTGCGTGACCTCACACTGGCTTACGGGCCGATCGACGTCCTGCGCGGTGTCTCGCTGAAGATCGCGCCTGGCACCACCACCTGCATTATTGGACCATCCGGCTCGGGTAAATCGACGCTGCTGCGAGGAATCAACCGGCTGCATGAACCCAAGTCGGGCGATGTATTTCTGGCGGATCGATCGGTGCTGCGTGACAAGCCCGACGCGTTAAGGCTGCGCATCGGCATGGTTTTTCAGCACTTCAATCTGTTCCCGGATCACAGCGCGCTGGAAAACGTGGCGCTGGCACCGTGGAAAGTCAAAGGGCTGCCGAAAGCGCAGGCGTTTGCGATTGCCCGCCAGCGGCTGGAGGAAGTGGGATTAGGCCCGCGCGCCGATCAACACCCCCGCGATCTCTCTGGCGGACAACAGCAGCGTGTAGCGATTGCCCGTGCGTTAGCGATGGATCCTGAAGTCATGCTGTTTGATGAAGCGACCTCGGCGCTTGATCCCGAATTGGTGAAAGGCGTGCTGACATTGATGGCTGATTTATGTCGCCGCGGCATGACGATGGTGGTGGTCACACATGAGATGGGCTTTGCGCGCAAGGTTGCCGATCAGGTGGTGTTTATGGACGAAGGTGAGATTGTCGAAGCCGGTTCGCCCAGCGCTATTTTTGACGCGCCGCAATCGCCGCGTCTGCAACGTTTTCTTTCGGAAGTGCTGTAATCCTTCCCCACTTTTAAACGTAAGGAACTTAACAATGGCGGTAAAAAACGACATGCACGTCTTGGTGCTGGGTGGCGGTGTATTAGGGGTTTCTAGTGCGTTAGAACTGACAAAGCGCGGTGCGAAAGTCACCTTGTTAACAGAAGCCGCGTTGTGTTCTGGGGCTTCGGGACGTTCGCTGTCGTGGCTAAACTCCGCAGGTGAACGATCGAAGCCTTACCACGCCCTGCGTATGGCGGGTATTGATCGCTATCGTACGCTGTTTGCTGCCGATCCTACACGTGACTGGCTGCGTTTTGATGGCGGCCTTTGCTGGCCTGCCAACGATGTGGCGGGAACACAGGCGCGCCACGCTTACGAAAAAGCGCACGGCTACGATTCGCATTTGATTACGCCCGCTACCGTGGCACAGGTCGATAAAGGTGTCGATCCGCAAGCGATGGCAGAGGAAGCGATTTTTAATCCCGGCGAAGGTTGGGTCAGCTTGCCGCATTTGATCGCGCATCTGTCTGGGCAGTTTCGTGCGCTGGGCGGTGAAATTATTGAGCACGCCGGCAAAGCCAGTGTCATTGCCGAACAAGGTCGCGCGAAAGGAATCCGCTATGATAAAGGCGAAATAGCGGCGGATGCCGTGCTGGTTGCCTGCGGTCCCTGGACGCCAGATGTGGTCGCGCCGCTGGGTGTCACCCTTCCCAACGGATCGCCGGTTTCCATGTTGGTGATTACAGAGGCAAGCGATCAACCGCTAAAAACAGTGCTGAATACCCCGCGCGCGGCGGTGCGGCCCAATCCCGGCAAGCGTTACGCGCTGGATCATGACTGGTATGAAAACGACATCAAACTGCAAGCGGATGGCACTTATCAGATCGAAGAAAGCGTAGTGGCACAACTGGCGCAGGAAGCCAGCAAGCTGCTGCGCGCTGGCACACCACTGAAGGCGGAAAGCTGGAAGCTGGGATTAAAACCGATCCCAGGCGATGGCGATCCCGTGTTGGGTGAGCTGGAGAAAGTGCCGGGCTGTTTTGTGGCGTTTACCCATTCGGGCGCAACGTTGGCATTGATCGTTGGAGAACTGCTGGCGGATGAGATTGTTACCGGAGAGAAGCATCCTATGCTGGCCGCTTTCCGCGCCGAGCGCTTTGGCTAACAAAAGAGCCGGTCATCTCGACCGGCTCTTTTATTTATCCACGGAAGAAAATATCGCCTGATTTACCCATAACAATTTTACCGGTGTCATTGGTAATCAAAATGTAGTTGGCGTTGATGTAAGCCCAATGGGTATTTTCTTGTGGCGCAGGCAGATTACGTTTTTGCCATTCAGTGATAGTGTACGTTTTTTCGGTGTACTGCTGCGGCACGGTATCGCCCACTTTGTACTCTTTGTAATCGATAATGATGGTGGTGAGATCGTAGTTTGGCGTGCCGGTTGGCGCATTCGCATCAGGCTGCGCTGGCGTAGTCGGCGTAATGCCATCATTAGATTGTGAAGACGGTGCTTGTGGCTGTGGTGTTGTGGTATCTGGCTGCGCGGCATTAGCATCTGGCTGCGCGTTGGGATCGGCCTGCTGAATTTGCGGCGGCGGCGGCACGGTGTCAGTGCCTTCATTGGCGGCTTGAGCAGCGGTAACAAGGCTCAATGAGCCAAACAGTAATCCTACTGAAAGAAAAGCGATGTGAGTCCTGCGCATAATGATTTCCACGTTGAATTAGTATGAGTAACAGTAGACCAAGAGATAGACATTCTGTACAGCAACTCAGTTCCCTGCACTTTTCAGCTAAGTGTAAGGAAACGCGACGCTATTCTCCGGCTAGCGCTGATTAACTCGCGCTTTAGCGGCCAAATCCACCAGCAAGGCAATGCCCAGATAATTGCTCCAGTTAAACGCATTCTGTAATACCACAATGGCATTCCCGTTACGTTTATCGTAGCCAATAAAACTGGAATAACCGCCAATATAACCCACCTGATAAGTAATTTTTTGGCCGTCCAGCTCATCGGTTACCCAGGCGATATTTTGTGCCTGAGTACCATACTGATACCAAAGGTGATTTACCGCCTCGAAAGCCTGATTTAAGGCGGGATTATCCGTTGCCGCTAAATGCGCCTGCAAATAAGTAATCAGATCGCGTGCGTTGCTATAAAGGCTGGCCGCCGCCACCATGTTACCTTTGAAATGCCAATCCGGCGTCAGCGTACCGCGGGCAATAAATTTGGGCTGATCGCCTGCGTGGCCCAGCGCACGCCAGGGATAAGCAGCAAGTTGTTCTGGCTTGAAGCTGCTTTGGCTCATCTGTAGCGGGGTGAATATCAGGTTTGATGCCAGCGTCTGAATATCCTGGTGAAAACGGTGCTGCAGGATGTAGCCAAGCAGCGCATAACCGAGATTGGAGTAGTGCGGCACCTGCACTGCGGGTGCGGAGAAATCCGCCAGATATTCCAGCAATGCATCGCTATCAAGGCTGCCATAGAAGTTTTCACCGTTCCCCAGATAGCGCATAAACTGGCGCAGCATCGGCAAATCCATATCCTGACGCGGTAAGCCAGACGTGTGTGTTACCAGCTGCAACAGCGTAATTCGCTGTGCATCTGCGCTTAGCTTCACACTATCTGGCAACAACGCTTTTAGCGTGTCATTCCAATGTAGCTGGCCCTGATTGACCAATTGGATAATGACTTCTGCCGTCACGCCTTTACTTAGCGATCCCAGCGCAAACAGCGTATCAGGGGTGATCGGATAACGGTGCAGATCATCCGTAACGCCAAAAGAATAAAATTGCGCCGGCCCGCCGCGATGGATAATCGCAATGCTGATGCCAGAAACCTGTTTCTCCTGCATGTAATGACGCACGATGTCATCAACGTTTTCATGAAAGGTGTCATGCATGAGATAAACCCGATCACCTACCGGCGCAGAGGTTTGCGACAGCGTGCCGCAGGCAGAAAGCAGGAACGAGCAAAATATCACCGCGAAAAACCGCAGTAACAGGTCGCCCCACAGCGTATTCTGCGCAGTGAGATAGCGGGCAAAAAAGTGCGTCAAACTGTCCATCCTGGTGAAAGCAAAAATGCCCGTTTATCGTTTTTTGGTGAAGAGGTTAGGCGGTCAATAAAACATCGAATGCGGCGCAAGATACCATAAAGCGCAACAGCGCTGTAGCGCGGTTTTGGCGTTAGTTTGCCTGCTGCAGCAAGGCCAACGTTGGCTGCTGCACCCGCTGCAACAAAGTCATCGCCTGCTGTTCTGAACGAATATTGGTGTAACCAATGATCAGGCCATAGCGTTTCTGCGTCTGCATGTACCATGCCGACAAAGAAAACACCTGCAACTGCTGCGCCTGCCAGAGTTCTGCTAGCGCGACATCCTGCGTGCCGCGCCGCAAAAACGCGACAATGTGCATGCCACCATCACTCAGTTCATAGCTGAACGTCTCAGGAAACAGCCGGTTAAGCGCGTCCAGCATCAGGCGGCGGCGCTGCTGATAAAGCGTTCGCATCTTTTTAATGTGCTTGTAAAAGTGTCCCTCGCTGAGAAATTGCGCCAGGATCTTTTGCGGTAGCAGTGACAAGCCCGTTTCTGTGATTTCGCCCAACTCTTTAAAGCGAGAAACGGTCTCTTTTGGCATCACGATATAGCCGATCCGTAGCGCGGGCATCACCGTTTTACTGAAGGTGCCGATGTAGATCACCCGATCGTCATGATCGAGGCTTTTCAGCGCCGGGATCACCTTTTTGGTGTAGTGAAATTCGCCGTCGTAATCATCCTCAATGATCCATGATTGATTCTCTTGCGCCCATCCCAGCAACTGATGTTTACGTGGCAATGAGAGCGTGACTGCCAGCGGGCTATGATGCGTTGGCGTGGTAATCAGGAAACGCGCATCCGCATGATACCGCAGCAGATAATCAACGTTGATCCCCTGACGATCAACCGGCGCATAATGCAGGTTAGCCGCAATACGCTTCAATAATTTCTGACCAAAAAAATAGCCGGGATCTTCAAATATCACCTTATCGCTCGGCTGCGCCAGCACCTGCAGAATCAGCCGTAAATTGGCGCGATAACCGCTGGTGATAAACACCTGCTCTGGCTGACAATCGAGACCACGTGAGATGTTTAGATAACCGGCGATGGCTTCGCGCAGCGGTGCGTAACCGGTTACTGGCTGGTTCGTCATCTCTTCCGGGCGCAGGCTGCGCGCCACTTTGCCGGAAATCAGTAACCATTTTTTCAGCGGAAACTCATCCAGCGAGGGAATACCCAGCCGCATTTCCCCAGGATTATCACGCAATCCGGTTAACTGGTTTAGGCTGCTGTCTGCTAACGGCGCGGATTCTTCGGCTGGCGCTCGTCGCGAGATCACCAGATCGGGATTTACGCGCGTGCCTTTCGCGCCCTGGCTGACCAAATAACCTTCACCGATCAACACGGCGTAGGCCGCTTCAACGGTTTTTCTCGCCACCTTTAACTCTTCAGCCAGCACCCGAATGGCGGGCACTTTGTCGCCCGGCTTCAGCGCGCCCGCCATAATCTGTTGGCGATAGCGCGCGTAGATCTCTTTATAGCCCACGCCTATGTCCTACCTGTTTTCATCAGTTTTGACCCTTTTACCTCAGTCATATCTCGCTAAGATGCCTGCATTCGTTGCGCCATTACCAGCACAACCGTACATCTTGAAGAGGAAAAGTAATGAAACTGCTGCATATCAAAGTCAGTCCTGATCTCGCAGGTTCCGCCTCGCGTACCGCTTCATCTTATTTGGTAGACAAACTCAAGCTGCGCCATCCCGCCTTGGTTGAAACCGTGATTGATCTTTCCCGCGATCCGTTACCGCACCTTGATGCATTCACAATCGGCGCATTCTTTACCCCCGCTGACAGCCGGACCGCAGAACAGTGCGAGGCAATCGCAAAGTCGGATCATCTGGTTGATCAACTGCTGGAAACGGATCTGCTGGTGATCGCATCACCGATGTGGAACCTCGGGTTGCCATCGGTCCTTAAAGCCTGGTTTGACCATATCACCCGCGCTGGGCGCACCTTCGCCTTCACGGCCGAAGGCAGCAAGATTGGCTTGGTGAATAACAAACAGGTTTATTGCGTGGTTGCCAGCGGCAGCGTTTTTGCCCAAGGACCTTTCATACAGGACGATCAGTTCACGCCCTATATTCGCACCGCACTGGCTTATATCGGCATTGACGATGTGAAGTTTATTCGAGTCGACGGCACACACGATCCTGTGAGCCGTCAAACCGCCTTACCTCATGCATTGCAATGCATTGATCATCTGTTTAATTAACTGAGGGCACCATCATGACATCACGTGTAAATCACTTTAAAACGATTCCTGGCTTGGTTAAATCGCTTAGCGACGTCACCCTGGCTTCACATAAAAGCGCCATCGACAGCATGATGAAGCATCTGATTGATATCCGTGCTTCACAGTTAAATGGCTGCACCTTTTGTGTCGATATGCACATCAAACAAGCCAAACTGGACGGCGAACGCGAACTGCGTATTTATCATGTTGCCGTATGGCGTGAATCGCCGTTATTTAGTGCGAAAGAGAAAGCCGCCTTGGCATTAACTGAAGCGCTAACGCGTATTAATGCGCATGGGGTTTCGGATGAACTTTATCACGCCGTGAGCGAGCACTTTTCAGAGGTCGAAATCTCAGAATTAGCGATGGCTATTTCCGTCATCAACAGCTGGAACCGCCTGATGGTGCTTTCACAGATGGAGCCTGGCGCGCTGGATAAAGCCTATGGCCTGGATCGCGCTGATTTAAATTAATCGTTTTATACCCGGTATACTTTAAGCTTGGGTGCAGAGGCGACGCGCCTTGCTGCACCCTTAAGTATGGCGGGTATATACCTGACGTTGAGTGGATAGGCGTGTACACTGCTGCGGTTTTTTCTGATTAATGAAATGCCCGGGAGGCAACCGTATGAAAGAAGGCCCACTGTCCGAGAAAGAGCTGGAATGGCTTGAAGAGATGCTGGAAAAACACGGCAGTGAAGCGTCGATACTGGATGTCTCTGAATTGGACGGCCTGTTGACTGCCGTGCTTTCGGGCCCGACAACGGTTGAACCCAGCGAGTGGCTGGTCGCCATGTGGGGCGGCCAAAAGCATATTCCGAAATGGACCAACGAGCGCGAGATGACGCGCTTTATGGAACTCTGCTTTCAGCACATGAACGACATTGCCGATCGCCTTTCCGAGTTCCCGGAGCAGTTTGAACCGGTATTTGGCATCCGCGAGATGGAAGGTCTGGAATTCACCGTCGTGGAAGAGTGGTGCTTTGGCTACATGCGCGGCGTGGCGCTGACTGACTGGTCTGCCCTGCCACAGGAGCTGCAGCCAGCACTGGATGCCATCGCTCTGCATGGATCTGAAGAGAACCTTGAGAAAATTGATGCGCTGTCGCCAGACGAAATGGAAGCCAGCATTGATGCCATCCGCCCTGCTGCACTGGCGCTGCATGATCACTGGATTTCACAGCCAGAAGCGATTCCAATGGTGCAAAAGCCGATCGTGGCAGATAAGTTGCCAGGCAGGAATGATCCCTGCCCATGCGGCAGCGGGAAAAAGTTTAAGCAGTGTTGTTTGCACTGATTGGATTTGAGAAAGGCTGCCGATGGCAGCCTTTTTATTGGGTTACTCGTCTTATCCTTAAAGCCAATTAAATGCGTGAGCCGGCGGTTATTGTTGGCTTGTCATTATGGAATCGTAGTGGTCTCTTACTTCAGCGCTTCATGCTGATATTGATACTCCACCGGATAGCGTTGACCATCGATCTCTAAGTCCCGCCACGGTTTTTCTACGCTATTGAGCTTGCCCTGCTTTACTGCCTGTTCAAATACCGTATTACTGACCGCCGCTGCAATTACCCCTACTTCGCCCCAACGATCTTGATAATGCGCATACACCACAATCTGATGCTTTTCGCGATTAAAAAGCAGCACTTCAGGTTGCCCGTCGCCATTCAGATCCATCGCCCACACGGTGCAATCTGCCTTGCTAAGCAAGCAGGCGCTAACACGATAATTGTTATTATGGTGTTCCGTTTGCCACCAATCTTCGGGTGGCGAAGCGCTATCTGCCCGCTGCTTGATCCGCTCACGCAGCATTTTACTGCCTGCTTCGGATGCTGCTTTGCTGTGCATATTGCCTTGCCATGCGTACAGCAATCTCGGCTCGGTTAACCATTCTGGATGCTGCTGCAACAGTTTCAGCGCCTGCTGCCCACGTCGCCCGGCGCTGCTGAACATAGAGAGATCATCCTCATCAGCTTTCTGCACCCCTTGTTCGAGTCGCGAAAGCTGGTTATTGATGCTGATACGATAAGGATCGATAACCGGGCTGTGCAGCAACAGCCAGCACAGCGCCGACAGCGCTAACATTGTGGCGGTGAGTTGATCAACGCTGATGCTTTTTTGCCAGGCTTTGCGGCGCAATCCTGTGCAAGCGAAAGTCCAGAGCAGCGCCAACGCCACCATGACTGCTGCCGTTACGCGATCGATCGTCCAGCCATATTGCGCCACACGCAACCCTAAGGTGTAACAGGCTAATCCAGCAAAAACCGGCGCCAGCCATTGCGCCAGCACCACGATTTTGTGCAACCACAGCGGAGAATTTAACGTTTCGTCATCACCAGAACAGACCATTGCCGTCATGATCATCATCGCCACCGCCATGCTGGTAAGCAGCACGGTAGATGAGACTTGCTCAGGAATGATCGCCAGTCCAGTAAAAGGCAGCGACGCCAGGAACAGCAGCGAAACCAGCGCGTGCATCATCAGCATGGCGCGCATCAGCAGAGTGATTAAGCGGCGAAACATCTGGCTGATAATGATTTGCTGACGAGAGAGCACAATCCCGGCAGCGATCACCGCGCCTGTTGCAATTGGCGGGAAAAAGTCATTTTTAAAGAACAGCCATTCAAATATTTTAATGCCGATCAGATTAAACAAGCCGCTCCAGAACACCAGCAGCAGCCACAATACGCCGGTGGCTAATGCGGTGACCAGCAGCGCAAAGCTGTTGCCCCACAGCGCCGCAACGATTGCAGCCGCAGGACGCGGCCCTTTTTTAGTCGTCCAGACTTGCAGTAACGGCATCAGCAAATAAAGCCAGAGCACCGCCACCGAGATAATTCGAATATTGCCGATCGTCTCATTATTCCAGCGCAACCAGCCAGTCATCAAAGCCAAAAATGGCAACACGGCTAACGCTGCCAACCAACTCACCCGCGATCGTATTTGAATAGCCGTGCAGGCAACGACGCTGGAAAAACCAAGCGCGAATACTTTCAGATAGATTTGTGTGGAGTCAGAGAAGATGGTTGTTTCAGCGACGGCCCATAACAAGCCTGCCAGCACGCCAAGCAGAATAATCCCCCAGCGGGTTTGAGATGAGATTGCAGTGGTGCAGTTCATAACAGAGTCCTTTGTTGTGAAGAGCGAAGAAAGGAATCATAACTCTCTTGGAAATATCGTCGCTTGGCTTTTGTTAAAAAGGCGACATCCCTTTGAAAATGCCTCCTTCACTTTATTTGCCACCCTAAATAGCTCACCGCTTTATGCAGGCTTACCCAAGGTGAATTTTCGCAAACATTATGCAAAGCTGTTACGTGTTGCAGTAATTTGGAAGCCGACTCGCAAATCGGCTACGCCACAGGACACGAAACATGCATTTTTATCAGGCCGATCCTTCGCTGGAAAACTACTGGCGCGGCGTTATTCTGTTTGGCAACAACGTTGCTTCGTATAAGTTTGCCCTCGCCCACGCACTTTATGATCTGCACTCGCAGGAAAAAGAACGTATTACGATGGATGAACTGGCGCCCCCGTTTAGCCAGCATTTATGTCGCCATCTCGAACACGCGCCAAAACAAATAACCGTTAGAAGCAGCCAGTTTATTGATGCGTGCAGCCGATTTAATCGCGGTGAAATCAGTGAAGATGACCTGCTCAATGTGACGGTTAAGCGTGGATTTGCCAATGTGATTGATGCCTTTCATAACGTCAACCGTGCTGAAATCGATGTGCGATTCTTCGTCGATGAACGCAAAAGCCATAAAGGAATTCGCCTGACGGATGCATTTTTCAAACTGACTGAAACCCAACAATTCCAAAACCTGATTCATGAAACCGATGCTCGCTGGCGCTTAGTGGAACGTGCATGGGAAATGGGCGTGTCGAGCCATTTGCTGGCGGTAGAATATGACGATACTCAGCAGATATTGTTCACCCGTAAAAACGATCGCCGCGTCGATATCACCAGCTGCCGTAACAGCCTGAATGGCTATCAGAAAGGTCGCTGCTTTTATTGCTTCCGTCCGGTGAGTCTGGCTAGCGGTGACATCGATTTAACCGATGTCGATCATTTCATTCCTTGGTCAGCACGTGATTACGTGGCAAATATTAATGGTGTGTGGAATCTGGTATTGGCCTGCCAAAACTGTAATCGCGGCAAAGAGGGGAAATTTGCACATGTGCCCTCCCAGCTGTTGTTAGAACGATTACATAAGCGTAACGAGTACTTTATTAACAGCCATTTACCGCTGCGTGAAACGCTTATCAAGCAAACCGGTAAAAGCGACATTGCACGCCGCAGCTTTCTCAATACCGCCTGGCAATCTGCTCGCAATAATAAGCTGTTCCATATCTGGCATCCTCAAGCTTGTGGAGATGAACTTTTTTGACCACGCAAGATTTCTATCAGCGCAATGCGCAGCAATTTTTTGATGATACCGTTGCGGTTGAGATGTCTCCGGTTCGTGATCGCTTCACGGCATTGCTGCCTGCCGGGGCGCGAGTTCTGGATGCAGGTTGCGGATCAGGGCGCGACGCAAAAGCATTTTTTGAGTGCGGTTTTGAGGTTGAAGCTTTTGATGCCTCGGCTGAATTAGTGGCGCTAGCGAGTGCTTATAGCGGATTGGCGATCCGGCAGATGCGATTTCAGGATCTGCATGCTGAAGCACGTTACGATGGAATTTGGTGCTGTGCTTCCTTGTTGCATGTGCCTTTGACTGAGCTGCCATCGGTGATGAGAAAAGTAGCAACGGCCCTGAAACCAGGCGGCGTACTTTATGTGTCGTTTAAATATGGCATGGGCGAGCGGGAAAAGCAGGGACGTCAGTTTACGGATATGAATGAGGCTGGGCTAATCAAGTTAGCGCCTGAATTGCAGGTTATCGACGCGTGGACCAGTGAGGACCAGCGACCTGATCGCGTTGAGACGTGGTTGAATGGCTTGCTGAAATCTAAGCTTTGACGTGATTCGGAGGAGCAAAATTCCCGTAAAGACGTTTTGAACAAGCAGTTCAGCAAATGCCTAAGCTGAATTCCAGATACAAAAAAAACACTGATTTAAAAGAAAAAATAGTGTCACAAACTCACGCCCTCCCCCTTATATGCCCCCGCAAATTTTTTGTCAAAATCTTCATAGCTATCCACTTCCTGAGTTCTTTTTATGCACGTTTCAAAGAGACAATAGGCTGATGACGACGATTTTTTCTACTCGCAGAAGCCCATACACTCATTTTCATTTAAAGAAGGTTTTATGACATATCCTTCACACTGCTCACTTAAAACATTTTTGCATTAAAAACAAAAAGTTAATTAAATCCAATCGATATAGAGTGGAATTTAGTGTTCATCAGGGGTTTGCAATTTTTTGGCTTTCATAATCTGGTTCAACATTTCTGCCTTGAAAGTTGCCCCTCTATTACACTGAAGAGTAATTATTCATTTGAGAGGCCATCAGGGATGGATCAGAGTTCTGGCGGTCGACATCGTGCTTTTGATACGGCCATAGTATGGCAAGACCGTAATGATATGGTCAGGCAGGCGCTATTCGTAAGTATTCCCTGGTTCACGTTTGTGAACGTCAGCTTTGCTCTAATAATTTTTTTTCGCAATGTCCTCATCAGCGGTTTTGACCGTTCAATCAGCGACCAGGCAGAAATACTTCCTCTCATTAATGGCATTGCGGTTGGCATCATTGCTTTCTCCTTTTTACTGGCATTTTTTATCTATCGTCTTCCAGCCAGATTTACACCAGTAAGTATGGGTTTGTTGCTGATTCTCAGTTTGATGTGGAGCTACTGCAGCTATCATTTTATCGTCTGGTGGCACCTGCCATTTGCCTGGCCCCTCAGTGTGATCCTTATGCTCACCGCGCTGGCTGCGCTTTATTATCACCCACCTGCTCTTATGCTATTCCTGACCCCGTTATGGTTGACCGCTTTGCTGGCAAGTATGCAACTGAATCAGGGCATCAGCGTGCGATTCTTACTGGTCTGGCTCATCCTCACAACCATTCTCATTTATGGCCGCTATATCCTACAGCGCTGGTTTGATGAAGCCTGGCGTCGTTATCAGGAGAACCGGATGCTTATTGCAATGCTTGATGTTATGGCGCATCAGGATGCACTCACCGGGACAGCAAACCGGCGGTCAATGGAAAACTATCTGGATGACGCTATCCGCCAGGCTTTGCCGTTTGCACTGATCATGCTCGATGTGGACTATTTCAAACGCTACAACGACCATTACGGCCATCAGGCCGGGGATGATTGTCTGGCAAAGGTAGCCGGCGTTTTGAAATCGTCGGTTCGCACGCCGGCAGATCTGGTAGCACGCTACGGAGGGGAAGAGTTTGTGGTCGTGCTGCCAACTGCCTCTCTGGACGAAGCTGCTCTGGTTGCAGAGCGTATCCAGGCGAGTCTGCATGCAACAGCGCTACCGCATCTCGCATCAGAAGTCAGCAATAGAGTCACCGTCAGCATGGGCATTGCTCTTTCAGGCAGCAGTGAGAGTGCTGCCGGAATTATTAACCGAGCTGATAACGCGCTCTACCGGGCAAAGCAGCAGGGTCGTAACCAGTGGGCAAAGCAAAACCCTGCTTAATCCCTATCGCGAACGGTCAGAAGCATCCTGGTTCGCAGGAGGCGTAAACCATTTAGATTTTGTCACGATCACCGGCTGCTCAGGCTGACTGATGAAGTTAGGAGACATGATCTGCACGCCGAATTCGTTGAACACATCCTGTATATGGCCGTGGAGAATACTTCTTACCCCAGCCAGTGATTCTCCCGCCTGAAGCCGGACCTGGAGTTCATACGCCACATACCAGTCCTGCAGCGCCAGCTGGCGCACCAGCGGGGAAATGCTGCGATTAATCCCCGGTGTGCGACTGGCGGCAAGCTCCAGCATCGCTTCAACCTGCCGCCAGGGCGTGTCATAACCAATGGTGACGCTGGTCGTCATGTTAACGCCGTCGCCTTTCAACGTTGCGCTCAGGTTCACAATTCTGCCGCTGACGACAACCGCGTTGGGAACCGTAACCTCGTAGTTCTCGCGGGTCAGAATTTTAGTTGCCAGCATGCCCACCTCGCTGACGACACCCTCATGATCGGCAATCCTGATAACTTCGCCTTTTCGCAGTGCGCGAGAATAGGTCAGCACCAACCCGCTCATAGCATGGTTCATCACGCCTGCCGATCCCAGCGTCAGCATCAGCCCGAAGAAAACGCTTATCCCTTTGAAGGCGAGCGAGTTAGCCCCGGGTAAAAACGGATAAGCCGCCGACAAGGCGAATAACCAGATGACTACGCTGATCAGTTTACGGGTGACGCCAACGGTATCTGGATGCAGGCCCGACAGGTGTAACTGCCCGGTCTCGACTCGCCTGAGCACCAGTCTGAGCAATCGCGTCACCAGCGCCGTTATGAGGAAGATGACGACAACAATCAGCATGCCTGGCAGAGCGGAAAGTATGGCCATGCCCAGGCGTTGCAACAGCCCTAGCGCATAACCTCCCAGCTCCATGCCCCAAATTCGCGTCCAGGGAAACAGCCGCAACACCCAGCTGACCCAGATGTAAAATGACACGAGGAAAGCCGAGATAAGAACAATGGCATACAGCCTTACCTCAATGGGACCGAGAAAGGCGCGCAGTGCGCCAGGAATGATACTTTTCCGCTGAGCACGCCTTACGGCATATATCCGCTTCAGCCAGGCGTAGGAGCGCAGGGCAAACAGGATGAATGCGAGCAGTAACAGAGCACCCAAAAAGCTTTTACCCGCTGAGAGCAGCAGGTAACGCGATGAATACTGCTCAGACAATGATTGTCGAAGTGTGTCCAGACGGAGTCTGACGCGTTCCGCCGCCTGCGCAAGCGTCAGATCATCCCCTTCATCCAGGTCATTCTCAGCGAGCAACATAAAAGGTTTGCCGTTGATAGAAAAAAGCACGACTGGCTGTCGGTAGCGCGTCACATTGTGCATCTCTACCGACTGAGCGAGATCATTATCATTGAGCGAGCGCAATATCGTCACGATTCGCTGGATCCGCTCCTCTGGCGTGGTAAGACCAAATTTTGCCTGCAGCATCACTACTGGCTGATTAAGCAGATATAACGTACGCGCTTTTTCCTGCGCCGAGGGAGCCTGACGCGGCTCCGCGCCAAGCGCATCTTGTAACGTGAAGAACAACAGACAACCGCATATACACATCACCGCTTTAATCATTTTGCCTCCAGAAGCCGTACTTTGCCTGGCGGTAAATCCATCCGTAAGGCAGCCTTCAATGCGTATTATTGAAATTGCCAGGTATACGAAATCAGAAAGCGTGTATCGGGATCGTCCAGATAGGTGTTGTTGTCCATAACGAACGTCAGAAGGTTTACTGAACTGTGCTCATCAAACCGATAACCTGCACCAAGCCCGCCAAAATAACCCCGGTAATTCTCCCCCTTCTCATTTTTTGATCCATAAGAGCCTGCTGCAAAGCCGATCATCGTAATGTCAGGCGTTAGCGGTCGGAGGGTAAAGGCACCAAGATACCCACTGCTGCCGGAGGTGGTGATCGTGCTGAATCCATACTCAGAAGGAATACCATCGGCGAACTGAGGCGCTTTACAGTCAGCTGCATTTCCGGTGCTGCAACCGGTTATCTCACCGGTGTTGTAGGTGTATCCAGCCATTGGGAATATCTGGAAACCGGCAGGTGCGAAGCCGAAATAGCTGAGTGGGACAAAGGTTCCAATGGAATAGTTAGTCTGCGTTGCACCATTGGTATATTCGTTTTTGCCAAAATTAAAGTTAACGATGCCTACCGGAAACAGCCATGATCCGCCCACGCGCCACTCGCTGGCATCACTGTTAACACGTGCGTTCAGTTTTTTTGCCGGGTCCAGCGCGACCGAGCCTGAGAAAGAGAGATTGCTGTCGTCCATGTCATAGGTGTCCGACCACGAGACACCTACTTTGGTCGTCACCTTGGTCGGATCATCATCAAGCTTGTCGCGATTGTCGTTAACTTCTGCGCCAAGCGCCGCCTGGCTTGAAATTAACAGCCAGAAAGACCCACTCCATGCATTCCTTACATGACGCAACATAGTTACCCTCCGGCTAGCGTGCATTTATTCGCGTGACAGCATTTTAACCCTGGGCTCTGCTGGTTACTCCGGGCATTTGACCTGGCTCAGGAAGGTCTGATAACGCTTTTGATTATTTTCGGTCAGCGCTTTTACGGCTGACAGCACGGCAGAATTATCATGGGTGCTGTCCAGAAAGCGTCTCTGCAATTGTTCATCGGTTACCGTCGACGGTATCTGGCACTTGTGGCGCAGGTCATCGGTGATTTTTTGCTGCCTCAGCGCAAAGGCCAGGTTTTCATAGGCGGAGTTAGCCAGTGCTGGCGTTTGTGACAACAGCATCAATACGATCGGTATCAAGTATTTCATTCTTATCTCCCGGCCCGTTTCGGCCCTCTTAAACCCGAATAAATCATTTATTCACTGCTTTGATCCGCGGCGCATTGCGAAGGGTCAAACACTGTTTTCCACTCTTTCTTCATATCGACAATGACCCAACCCTTTTGGGACGCCAGTCTTAGCCCGCTGATAAGCGTTCCACTGGCGGGCGGATGCGCGTCGTAAGCATACTCACGCGCAGCATCGGTGTGATGAACCAGTAAACCAAAGGTTTTGTAGGTCGGATTGGCGGAGGCGTACTGGAGCATCGGCACATCGCCGTCGCTGTTACCGAACGCACCGACCGGACGCCGCCCCATAAAGAGATGGATGGCGACCGGCTTCATCGCTTCATCATCATAAAAGGCGCCGTTCATGGTTTTACGCAGCTGCGTACCGTTATCTGTCAGAGAGAACTCACTCAGCGAAAAGGAGCCGACAACCTGTTCGGGCGGGATGCCATACATTTTTTCGGCGAGTACGCGCATAAAATCGATGCCTCCTCCAGACACAATCCAGGTTTTGAAACCGTTATCCCGCAGATAATCCAGCAGCTGGCGCATCGGCTGATAGCCCAGCTGGTCATAACGGCAGCCGAAACGCGCATGTCGATGATTATCGACCCAGTTGCTAACGCGTTGGCTAAATTCTTCCGTCGTCATGCCGCTATGCGTGAGAGCCATCAACTGCATCAACCCCTTTTTGCCCGACTGCATCACCACTTTCATATCGTTGTTTATTACCGCCTGCACTAAGGCATCGTTATTCCATTCCGGGTGTTGTGGGGCGAGGCGTTTGATTTCATCAATCACGAACTGCAACTGAAACGTCAGCGGCGCTTCCGGCCACAATGTGCCGTCATTATCAAACACCACATAACGCTGACTGACAGGAATGAAGTCTTTGCTATTCGATGAGGTGGTTTCCTTCACCCACGTTTCAATAGCCTGTTTTGCATGACCGCTATTCCAGGCACTGAGCGGATCGTCTGCCGCAAACGCCGAACCAAGATGAGCCGTAATCAGCAATGCCAGCAGGGGTTTTAATTTCATCATTTTTTCCTTTTGGTCGGAATGAGGTCAGGTAGCGGGACAATCCGCCAGTATTCACGCGTGCGCTGAACCAGCCGTTGCAGGCTCTGGCTAAGGAGGCGTCGGAAAAAGAAGCCCAGCAGCAGCAGCGCCAGCACGATCGCCGATCCCATCAGCAACGACTTCCAGTTGGTCGGGGCGCGGGCTTTCAACGCCTGTTCACTGCCAGCCGGACGCGCAGCGGCAATGGTGTAATGCGCACCGGGTAATTCAGCCAGTTGCCACTGATGCTGGCGTGTATCCCACCAACGTAAACGCAACGGTGGGATCACCAGTTCGCCGGACTGAGAGGGCAGATAACGCAGCCGTTCTTCACGCTGTGCGCCGACGATCTCATCTCGCCCTTGCGTCAGGTTGCTGTTTACCGGCGGCAAGCGTTGCGCACTGGAACCGGGAATGGCATACAGCAGTTGCGGGATTTGCACGGCAATCACATCGGTCGCGCGCACTATTACAACGCGCTCAATGACATCACCGACATGTAACTGCTTATCCTCTGAGGCGCGGTAAAGCCGCCATTGCTGCGAGAGTTCAAGCTTGCTGGCTGGCAAGAAACGGTCTGGCTGACGCACATCGGCAGGCCAGCTGACCGACTTCTGCAGCACCGGCAGCGACACCGTTTTCGGCGGCTGATTCGCGGAACGTATCACTACGTCTGTAGCAGGAAAACGCAGCTCGCCCTGATCCCACGCCATCACCTGACGTTCCATGCGGATGCCGCTCCAGCTGATACCGCCGCGATTACGTGTTACCAGTTGGTTGGGCAGCGGCGTGTTAAGCAAGTTACCGTTTTCAATGACCATTTCCGGCCATTGCGGCGGCGGATTAAACCAGCTGTCCGTCCAGAAGGTCACAGCAATCGTTACTGGCTGGCCCGGCACCAGTTGATCAGGAGCAACCAGTTCACGCGTCATGGCCATTTCAGCCCGTACCGGCAGGCTTAGCAGCAACAGCAGACAAACGATAAGTCGCTTCATGGTGCCTCCGCCGGTGTGGAGCGGTAGAGATTTTCCAGCAAACCGCCGGGCGAAAGGGTGAGATTGCTGTACCACTGTTCAGCCGAGGGCGCAGCGCCCGCGATGGGCTTCATATCCAGCTGGTTCACGCCCTGATCGGGCTTGAGATCGTGTTTAATGGCGTCAGGATCTTCATCTTTCTGCTCATGCTGATCGGCCTGGCGGTCGCGTTCTTTTTGCCGCAGCTGCATGATGATATGCGCAATTTTCGCCCGGTTTTGCTGAGCCATTGCCCATTCGGGTCGTAAACTCAGCGCCTGATCGTAGCTGTTCAGCGCCTGCTGCCAGGATTTCTGTTGTGCGTAGCAGTTGCCTATCCACAACAGACTTTCAGGGGTGGCAGGAACCTGACGAAAAGCCCCCAGCGCCGAGACGTAATCCTGCGCGTAATAGAATGCAATCCCCCGCCGCAACGGATCCTGAAAGCGCTGGGCGGCTGCTGCATAGTTACCGTGATTAAAGGCAAATTGTCCCTGCACGTCGGGGCGTATCCAGGCGTCCAGAAGTGCCGCTGAACTGGCGGGAGACCAGATCAGTAAGGGCAACATCACGACAGCCAGGCAGAGCAGCTGCTGTCGCCAGAGCAGTAATAGCATCAGCATTGGGACGACCAACAGATAGCCGCTGTTTTTCCACTGCAAATCTTGCCGGCTGTTCTGCTGCGCCGTCACGCTTTGCTGAATATGTCCGCTGACCGCGCGTAGGTCATCATCTTCGGCAGAGACCAGCGTCACCGGAATGCCGCCATCACGGATTTGCTCAAAGCGCGCGACATTGAGACGCGTATCGATGCCCTGCGACGCCTGCGCTTCCGGCAGTCTGCCGCCGTTTGCCGTGCCTACTACCCAGATCTGAAGAGGCAGATTTTGCTGCCGCAGCCACTCAACGTCCTGCTGTCCTACGTTATCAGCGACCAGTATCAGCGCGCGTGGGGCTTCAGGCGTTGCGGGCAGATTTTTAAGCGCAAGGGCGACCGCCTGACGCAGCCCGGAACCCTCACCCTGTGGCACCAGTGTCGGCTGTTGAGCCGTCAGAAACAGGTTATAAAAATCAGCATCATTGGTCAGCGGCGTAGTAAGCCAGGCATCAGCGCTGTAAACCACTAAACCAAAGTGGCTACCGGGCATTTGCGTCATCAGTGCGGTGATTTTCTGCTGCATGCGCTGATGGCGGTCAGGCGGCACATCCTGCGCCAGCATGCTGAGATCCTGCTGCATGATCACCATCACGTTGTTTTCGGGCGTGAATGCGGCGGGCAAGTCTCGTTGCCAGCTCGGACCGGCTAAAGCCAATACACCCAGGCAAAAGAGCCACGGCAGCACCTGTCGCGCCCGTACACGCTGACCTTTAATCAACGCGGCCGCAAAAGGCTTTTCCATGACACGATGCCAGGCACTTCCTGCATGCTGAGCCAAAAAATAGAGCAGCGGACAGAGCAGCAAACCCAGTAATCGCCAGGGATAGAGGAAATGGAAATCACTCATGCACGTCGCCTCATCATTGTGCTGCTGATGGCAAACAGCAGTAACACGAGTAGCGCAAGGGCTAACGGCCAGACGAACAGCGGACGATGCCAGGATAAGCCCACTGTTTTAACCTGTTCCGGCGTTTGCGCATCAATTTGCTGCCAGACCTGCGCGAGTGCGTCGCGGTTGGTAGCGGCGCGCCAGGCGTTACCGCCGGTTATATGGGCAATGTTATCCAGCAGCGCCGTATCGACTTTATCCTCGCCGCTGCTGTTTACATCGCCAAAGGCGATGGTGTGCACCATAACGTGATGCGCGGCTGCGAGCTGCGCGGCGAGTGTGGGTTGCAGTTGAGAGGCGGTGTCATTGCCATCTGTCAGCAGAATCGCCATTTTTGACGCGTCGGCTTCGAGGCTGTGATCCAGCAGTTTCACCGCCACGCCCAGTGCATCCCCCACCGCAGTTTGCTGACCAATCATGCCCGGTGCCAGCTGGCTGATACGCGCTTGAAGCGCCTGTTTGTCCTCGCTGATCGGCGCAAATGGCCACGCCTGGCTGGCAAAAATCACCAGACCGATGCGATCATTTTTGCGCTGGCTGATAAAAGTGCGCACCGTTTGCTGCACCGCCTGTAAGCGCGTCTGACCATTCTGCCCGTCGTTTTTCTCCATTGAACCGGAAACATCCAGAATCAGCACGATGTTGCGCATGGGTTTTATCACCGTTTTCGGCGGCATCAGGTATTCAGGCCGGGCCAGCGCAGCAATCATTAAAATCCATACTGTCCAGAACAGCAGCCGATGACGCCAACTGGCTTGTGGTGCTGGCGCCGAGAGTTGCAGGGCTTCAGCCAGTTCAGGTAAAAAAGGCACCCTCACCTGTTCACTCGTCGGCTGCTTTGCAGGGATCAGATAATGAGTAATCAGCGGTAAAAACAGCAGCACGCCCACCCATGGCCAGACAAAGTCGATCCGTGATAAAAACTCAGACATGAGGCAGCGTCTCCAGCCAGTGGCGTAACTGCTGTGAGATACGCTGATTGATAGCGCTTTCGAGTTGATTATCTGGCTGACAGTAGCGACGACACATCAGCGCGCGCAGTTCTTCATCCAGCGGGGTCTGCGCCAGAAGTTGTTCCGGCGATTGCCACTGGCTGACCTGGGCGCGAGAGTGTTGCACCAGAAGCACCCGCTTAACCCATGTTATCCAGCCATCTACCTGCTGTTGAGCAAGGTGTTTTCGCGCTTCGCGCCGCCAGCGATTACGACGAAAGCGTGCGAGCCATATCAGCAGGGCAATGAACATCGCCAGTAACAGCATCACGCCGAGCACCGCCCAGCCTGCCGGTAACGGGAACCATGAGGCGGCTGCTGGCAGAGCAGGATGCGCCAGTTCCGGTGTGCTAAACCCTTTTGCCAGCATGCGCATCCTCCTGCTGTAGCTGCGGCAGAACTGCATTACCGGTCACGATAGTTTTCACCGTGATCCCCATTCGCTGTAACCGCCGTTGCTGCTGCGACAGACGCTCGGTTACGCTTTGCTGAATGCGATCGCTGAGGTGAGAAGTGAGATTGAGCGCGGTGCTTACGTCATGGTAATACGCCGCAAGTTGACCGTGCGGCGGCAGGCGGTGATGAAGATCATCAAGCGTGACATAGGCGGTAATTTCGCAGCGGCGACGCAGGTGAGCCAACACCGCATCGCAGCGTGTATCCAGATCGTGAAAATCACTGATGATCCCCAGCCAGCTACCGGAGGGCAGCAGGCGGACAATACGTTGCAACGCGTCTGACAGGGAGACGTTTTGTCGATGGTTTTGCGCATAATGCGCGGGAAGCTGAGCATTCATACGCTGAACGTCAGTAAGAATGGGCATCAGGTTGCGTTTCGGCGCACGGCAGGGATGCAGCGCCAGTTCATCATCACCCAATATCGCGCAGCCCAGTCGATCACCGTCATGCCAGCTTCGCCATGCCAGCAATCCGGCAATGTTTCCAGCGGCGACCGATTTCATCTGCAGGCGCGTACCGAAGTACATGTCCAGACGCTGATCCACAAGGATGAATACGGGTCGTTCGCGCTCCTCATTGTAGAGGCGGATCCACGGTGAGCGGAGGCGCGCTGTGGCCTTCCAGTCAATCAGCCTGACATCATCACCCGGCTGATAGCGACGTAAGCTATCGAAGTTCAGGCCACGTCCCTGCTGGCGGGACACGCGCTCACCGGTTAATGCGCCGGGTGGGATTTGCCCCGGAGGATTATCCAGTCGCTGTGCATCGCCTGCCAGCGCCATCAGGTCAGCCAGTTCAAGCGTCAACGGCTGCGGCATTACGCCACCACTGCGCTAAGAAGCATGGCAATCGCCTGATCGGGCGTGCAGTTGTCAGCGTTTGCCTGATAGCTCAGCAGCAGACGATGGCGCAGCACGGCCGGGGCGATGCGTTGAATATCTTCTGGCAACACCGCATCACGGCCATCCAACCACGCGCAGGCACGACCACAGCGATCCAGGGCAAGCGTGCCGCGCGGGCTGATGCCGAGGCTGATATAACCCGCAAAGACTTCGCTGACCTGATCGGGATGACGCGTCATTTCCACCAGATTGACGATGTACTGCTCTACGGTTGGCGCCACATAAACCGTGGCGATTTCACGCCAGCATTCGGCGATATCCTGTTGGCTTATCAGCAACGGGTCGGTTTCCGGTACAGGGTTTTCATGCTGAGCAGCCTGATATTTTGCCTGCTGCTCAGCGCGCACCAGCTGCATTACCCGCTGTTCATTCTCTTTTGACGGATAATCGACAATCACCTTCATCAGAAAACGGTCAAGCTGGGCTTCAGGTAAGGGCCAGGTACCTTCCTGATCAACCGGGTTTTGTGTCGCCAGCACCATGAATACCCCCGGCAGCGGCCAGGTTTTGCCTGCGACGGTCACGTGACGCTCTTCCATGGCCTCCAGCAGCGCCGACTGCACGCGAGCTGAGGCACGGTTGATCTCATCGGCGAGGATGATATTGCCGAACACCGGGCCGGGGCGGAAACGAAACTGATCTTCTTCCCGTGTGGCATTTTGCTGATAGATTTCGCTGCCGGTAATGTCTGAGGGCAGCAGGTCAGGCGTGAACTGAATACGACGGAATTCGCCTTCGATATGGCGAGCCAGCTCGCGCACCGCACGCGTTTTTGCCAAGCCCGGCAAGCCTTCCAGTAGCACATGACCGTCACACAATAAGGCCACGATCAGCATTCGCACCAGCTCCTGCTGTCCAATCACCTGCTTGTTCATACTGGCTTCCAGCGCCAGCAGCTTTTCACGATTATTCATTATGCAGGTTCCACCGTCTGAGGTTTCAGCAGTGTCGCAATGCCAACCAGAATCGGCTGCGCATAGTTAAAAAAGGCTTTGATACCGGGACAGAGATAATTCATTCCCAGCTCGCCTTCTTCGCTCCTGACGATGCGGTTTTTCGGGCATTCGCCATAACAGAGTTTCAGGTAAGGGCAGCGTTTGCAGGCAGCAGGTAGCGTATCCCGCTTACCTAAACCAAAGGCTTTTTGTCGCTCGGAAAAGGCCATGTGCGCCAGCTTGGTGCTTTGCACATTGCCTAATTTGTATTCGGGATAGACGTAGTGATCGCAGGAAAAAATGTCGCCATTTTTCTCAATCGCCAGACCTTTGCCGCAAAACTCTGAGGTGATGCAAATCTGCGCGGGCATACCCATGGTTTGCGCCACAGCGGTTTCAAACAGATTGACCTGCACCCGACCTAAATCGTTGTTCACCCACTCCTCGAACACAGCAATCAGAAAGCGCCCCCAGTCATCGGGATCCACTGACCAGTCGGTGACAATGGAGTCAAGGTCGCCGGGGCGCGCGCGACGTGAACCGATGACTGGAATGGTGTCGTCGTGCCAGAACTGCGGTGCGGTTTGCTTGAAATCGACCGGCTCAACGCAGGGATTAAACTGGATGTAAGTAGCACCCAGTTCGCGCGTCAGAAAGCGGTAGACCTCCAGCGGGAAGCGCGCATTGGTGCGGTTGACGGTGACTAAGGCGTTGAAGGGAACATGATGGCGCTTTAACGCGGCAACGCCCGCCATCACTTTTTCAAAAGTGGGTTTGCCGCTGCGCGTCACGCGGTAGCGATCGTGTAATTCAGCCGGCCCATCAATGGAAATGCCGACCAGGAAATTGTGCTGACGTAGAAAGCGCGCCCAGCTGTCATTAATCAGAATGCCGTTGGTCTGCAGATCGTTTTCAATGCGCTGACCCGGTTTTTGATATTTCTTTTGCAGCACCACGATTTTTTCGAAGTACTCCAGCCCCATTAACGTGGGTTCGCCGCCTTGCCACGAGAACACCACCTGTTCGCCATCCTGGCTGTCGATGTACTGCCGGATGAAGGTTTCCAGCACCTCATCGCTCATGCCGCTGTGTCTGTCCTGTTCCAGAAGCTGTTCTTTGTGCAGATAAAAACAGTAGTTGCAGTCGATGTTGCAACGCGATCCAGTAGGTTTCGCCATCACATGAAAACGACGCGTGTAAGCAGGCCCTTTCCCACTGAACTTTTCCGCCGTAGGAAGGGGTTTAACCGGCAGGGTTGTACTGTATTTCATGAACGCCTCCTGAAAACCGGGTGAAAAATTTCACCCGGTGGTGTGGTCAGAGCATCAGTTGGTAGCCGGACTGCCTTCCTCAATAAGTTTCGACACATCAGAAACGGTGAATGAGCCCGGTTTCTGACGTGGCGGGAACTCTTTAAAGCTCTGTAGCATTTCAGTGGCATATTTCTGCGCACCGCCCAGCAGGAACAGACGATCATAGAACCAGTGGTTGTAATCCATGCCATCGGTGCCTTTTTCCAGTGGATCGATTTTCAGGTCAAATATCAGCGGTACACGCAGTTTCACGAATGGGTATTTCCATACGTCCATACCTGAACGTTCCTGAATCATAAAGTGCGCTTTCCAGCGACCATAACGCATCGCCAACAGGTCGCCGTCATCACTCCAGTAGAAGAATTCTTTGCGCGGATCCTCCTGAGTTTTACCGGTGATGAAATCAAGTTGGTTATAACCATCCAGATGCACTTTGTAGGTCATGGCACTGGTTTTATAGCCTTTTAGTAACTGCTGTTTAATGTCCGGCACGCCCGCTGCAGCCACCAGCGTTGGGAACCAGTCATTACTGCCGATGATGTCGTTAATTAGCGTTCCGGGTTTAATATGTCCCGGCCATTTCACCATCGCAGGTACGCGGAAGCCGCCTTCCCAGCCTGTATTTTTCTCACCCCGGAACGGTGTGATACCGGCATCGGGCCAGGTGGCCGTCATCGGGCCGTTATCGGTGGTATAAACAACAATGGTGTTGTCTTCTATGCCGAGATCTTTGATTTTCTTCAGCACTTCACCGACGATTTTGTCGTGCTCCACCATACCGTCGGCATAGTCACCTAAACCGGTCACGCCTTTATCGGACGGTTTAATGTGCGTTTTGTTATGCATACGTGTGGTGTTGTACCAGGTGAAGAACGGCTTGTTGGCTTTGACCTGCCGCTCCATAAAGTCGTTGTTCGCCGCCAGCGTTTCCTCGTCGACGGTTTCCATACGCTTGGTATTCAGCGGACCGGTATCCTCAATTTTCCCGTCTGCGCTGGACTTAATGACGCCACGCGGGCCGAATTGCTTCTTATATTCAGGATCTTTCGGGTAATCCGGATTTTCTGGTTCTTCTTCCGCATTCAGGTGATACAGGTTGCCCATAAACTCGTCGAAGCCATGTGCGGTAGGCAGAAACTCATTGCGATCGCCGAGGTGGTTTTTACCGAACTGACCGGTGGCATAACCCAACTGCTTGAGAACGCTGGCAATGGTCGGGTCTTCCTTTTGCAGCCCTTGCGGCGCACCAGGCATGCCGACCTTACTCATCCCGGTGCGGAATGGCATCTGACCGGTAATGAACGAAGAACGGCCAGCCGTGGAACTCTGTTCCGCGTAATAAGAAGTGAACTTGGCACCTTCGGCCGCAATACTGTCGATATTGGGCGTTTGATAGCCCAGCATTCCCTGATTGTAGGTACTGACGTTCCAGTACCCGATGTCATCACCGAATATCACAACGATATTGGGCTTCTGATTATTTTGCTCCGGCGCAGTCGTGGTATTACTTGCCGGGGCTGCATAAGCGCTGGTCGCACAGCAGGCGACAGATAACATTGAGGCGAGCAGCGATTTGCAAAATGGCACTTTTGACATTTCTGTGCTCCAGATAAGTGGACTCTCGTAGGAAAGGCAAAGGGTTCGCCCGCCCGGTCAGATCGTTCGACATTAAGTTATGTGGTGTGCCTCCTTAGTGAGTCGGGTCAGAATGTCCGGCTGTAATTGATGCCAAAAAAGTAGAGAGCAGGATTGTCATAACGCCCTTTAATCAGCGGAGAGGAGACGTGTGAGGAGTCGATGTGCGCGTATTCGAAGGCGCCGCCGATGCTGCTGGCAGGATCAAGTTGATAACGCGCACCCACGCCCCAGCGCCAGGTATCGCCGGACGGCATCGTCAGAGAGGTATCCTGCTGGCTGCGGTAAAAGCTGCTGTCGAAGGCAACGCCGGTATTCAGTGTCCAGTCAGAAGTGAGTTTGAATTGTGTGCCCAGTGCGAGGTGCCAGGTATCACGTAGACGCCCGTTGTCGCCCACCTGATTGCCTGCCACGGTTATTTCACTGTTGCCGTAATCGCTCCAGTCCTGCCATCCCGCATCACCCATTACAGCCCAACGTTCATTCAGCTGATGGAAAAGGCTGAGCATGATCTGCTGCGGGGTATTGACGGTGGCCGCGATGGGTAATGTCCAGGAAGGGGAATTATTGAGCTGGTCAAGCCGGACAGTGTTGTTAACGTTGAAGTGATAATTTGTCCGGCTGGTATAGGTTAATCCGGCACGCGTCTGCGGGTTAAACTGCCACAGCGCACCCACTTTTCCGTTGAGCGCCCAGTCATGGTCGGACAGTTCATCGCCACGAGCGCGCTTTATTTTTAGCAGGCCATAGTTAATACCCACCCCTGCCCCCAGCGAAAATGCATCGTTGAGTTGCCAGGCCAACGCGGGCATCAGGGTAACCGCCAGGAGCGTGCTGTCCTTGATCAGGTTTTCCCCGGCCCAGTCGCCGAAATGCAGGCCGAGGCCGTAGTTGCCATAAAATCCTAATCCGGCACTCACGGTTGGGCTGATCCGTTGCGTGTAAAAAGCGCTGCCGCCGGGAAACCAGCCAATGACATTGCCGGGGCTGTTGCCGCTGAGTTGTGCATCATCGTCCAAGCGGTAAGGGGCATCGCCATACAGTGCCTGCGCACCAACCGTGAGCATTTTATCAGGCAACATTGTCATGCCCGCAGGATTGGTAAAGAGCGTTGAGGCATCCTGCGCACGCGCCGCCTGACCTGCACCGGCCAGACCTATATCATCAGTACCAATTTCATATAGATAAAGTCCACTTGCGCATGCTGATGAGGTATTAAATAAAATGGCCAAAGCTATTATTTTGCGCATGGGACTTTCTCTTAAACAGGGTTAAGAACAGGCGGTCACACTCGTCCAATAATTTTTCAAAAATTCCCAGATCACTAAAGTTAAGACGGATAGTGGTTAGTAGGGAATTTGAATTATCTCTGGCAGCAAAACAAAAAATCATCCAAGTAGAGAAAGGCCCGTGCAGTTTAAGAATTAAACATAACCCGAGGATAAGATTGTTTTATTTACATTTTGATATTTAACTTAGTCACAATTTGAATTTCAGCAACATCAATGTAAGGAATTAGTAAGGCACTTCACAATTCTTTGAATAAAATCAAACTTATGAGCTGACAAGATTCATGAGTACCAAACATCTCTTATTTTCTTGAATTTACAGCATTTATTAATAGGTAATAATTGTTTCATAAATAAAGAGTCGAAATAAAAAAAACTTAAAATCAATCAGTTATAACAAACCGAGTATTTGCTGTTTTTTTCGGAATTTCGCCATTAGGAACATTCTTACTGATGTTAAGAAAATTTGGAGCTGTAAGGGATTTGTAATAAAGAGACAGATCACCTTTAATCCACCATCCATGTATGGTGACATGCTCAGTTAGACTGAATGAATCTCCTACCCCGCAGTAAAAATGCCAGTTGAGTGATAATATTTATTTATTTGCTTTAAACGAAACCTCGGCTAATCATTTCATAGCATTTAAAGATGTCTTTCCTTTCAAATCATAAGGGTGAAATAATGAGAAAAATTTCGGTTAGCATGATAGCTCTGGCCTTAACAACTCTGATGTGCTCATCTGCTTTTGCTGCAAAAGAGATCACTAAAGAAGAGGCAAAACAGTATGAGAAAGTGGGTGAAGTCAGCACAACCAAAGAATACACTGCGCCATCAGATGCTATGAAAGATATTTCACAGAAAGCTGATGAGTTGGGTGGGAAGTATTTTGTCATTACTTCAGGTAACGAAGGTGACAAAATTCGCGGCACTGCGACCGTTTATAAATAGTATTTTGTGATGCCCTGGAATACAGGGCATTAATTCTATTGTGAAAAAGGTATATATGCATATCGCGTCATAGCGACACTGCCCAAACCAGCACCAACAATGACAGAATTGGCAGGCTCTTCACCTTTAATTCCACTGCTAATTGCAGCCCCACCCATAGTGATGGCTGCTGATGATCCAATACCTTTACTCATTGTCAGCGCGAAAGTAACTCCAGCCATAACTGCATCAACATAACTATATGGGTCTTTACCGCTGAGCTGGGCGCCGGTATTAACTCCCACACCTATTGCCGCGTTAAGAGCCATACCTTCTTTAATCGTATTACCCAGTACACTGCTGCCAAATAACAATGGAGCATCACCAATACTCGCATTGGATTTATGGTAGCCCATGTATTCATTATCGACTGGGCCTTACGCATTACTTCAGAATCAGGATTGCGTTTGGTGTAATCCTGGCCGGACAGCATCCCTTTAACCAGTTCCTGCGCAACTGCCGGACCATATTCCTTTTCCATTTCAGATGCATAAATTCGTAGATAACCAGTTAGTTCTGCACGCTCTGTGCTGCTCATCTGGGAAGGATCTTTATAAACTTAGAGACCAACGCATCACTACGTTTATCCGCATTTTCCAGCTTAAGTAGTTCATTGGCAGCGACAAGGGATTTATCGCCCTCTTTGATTTTTTTAACGGCGTTATCAAGTCTGACGGAGAATTTGCACCCAGGAAGTTATTCTCAGCCGCATTTTTCCCGGCCTGCGCGCCCGCAACGGCGTCTGCCGTGCTGTCTCCCGCCAGGCCGCCCGCAAGTCCCGCCGCCAGCGTGCCCAGCACGCTGACCGTTTGCTTTTGCGATTCCGTCAGCTCTTCCGGCCGCACGCCCGGATACAGCTGCTCCGCGATAAGCCGGGCAGCTAGTGCGCCGTTACCCTGCAGTTGTGCGTGCATTGCGCCCACCATCGCGTTTACCGCAACATTAAAGCTGCCTTTGCCGTCTGCAGACCATGCTGCCGATTGCTGCCCGTACCGAACTTATCCATCTCCGCTAGCCGGAGGCGTTGTTATCAATACTTATTTAGAGCTTGCGATAGTAAAAAAACCATAAAATAAAACCTATCAGCACCCCAGAAAGTCCAACTTTAAAATAGCTAAATATTTTTTTAGCAAAAAATGAAAGCACCCCTTCTCCGCCACCAATCCAGAAACCAAGTAAACTGAATGACATTGTAATAATGAACAAGGTAATAAAAAGGACTGAACATAAATAAATTAAAACTATGAAAGATCTATTTCTGCTATTCATTATTGCCCTTTCTTTTTGCTTTTGAGAGCTTCATTCATTGCCTCTGTAAACCCTCCAGAAGCGGCAGCATTCCCCGAATTACCTAAGATTGAAGGTAGAGAATCTTGTGGGGCTGGTTTGGTTATCGTCCAGACTCCAGTCGGTATCCATTCGTACTGTTTCGATAATGGATTAAATATTTTATCCGCCGGAACTTTAACTATGTTACCGGCAGCATAACCCGTTGCTGCACCTGCCTTACTCAGAAGTGCCCCTAAGAATGGATCGTCGCCCTTAAGTTCTGCTTGGTAATACCCCCCGACTGCATTCCATGTCACCGTTGGATTATAACCTTTACCAGCAGTAATCGCGCCTATAACTCCCGCACCGATCAGATCCGAAAGTTTCACCTCACCATGTACACCGTATTGAATAATGGCACTCCCCGTTGCAGATGCTCCCGCTGCAATTAACAGCTCTTTTCCATTAGTGACACTATTTGTAACGAGCGCTTTCCCTCCCATGACCAGCACGGGCCAAGAAGATGGACTGGTAACGACATCGAGTACCCGATCGCCTGTTGTGATATTGTCCTGCAGAAACTTCAGGTCTGTACCGTTGAAGTAATTTACCAACGCCGCTGCACTAGGATCTTTCAGTTTCTCATCCAGCCTAATCAGGGAAGGATGAGCGTCGTTGGCAACGTTGGTTGCCCCCTGGATCAGCTCTTCCCACGTAATGCAGGCAACGCCGCCGCCCGTACAAGCTTCAATGAGCTCTTGGCTGTTTTTATTGCTGATTTCGATATACTTTTCAACCACTGGCGTACAGTCTCCGCCCTTCGCCTTACACTCGGATAGCTCTTTATCCAGCTGACGTGCTTCACTTGAACTCAGATAGTTATTCTCGACCGCATTTTTCCCGGCCTGCGCGCCCGCTACGGCGTCTACCGTGCTGTCTCCCGCCAGGCCGCCCGCAAGTCCCGCCGCCAGCGTGCCCAGCACGCTGACCGTTTGCTTCTGCGATTCCGTCAGCTCTTCCGGCTGCACGCCCGGATACAGCTGGTCCGCGATAAGACGGGCGGCAAGCTCGCCGCCGCCTGCACCCTTCCGACTGGAACAACAGGTCAACGCGATCCGGCAGATGCCAATGACGAAGCAGAAGTTTGTTTCAGAGATGCTGGACAATGTGATTGGTAAAACGGAGTAGTTAACAGACGCGGAACTGAGGTGCTCGAACACCTCAGCCCCGCTAACCACAGGCAACTAAACAAGAGTTGATTTGGCTGAGCAACATCATAAGTCAGGGAAAGGTACGCCCACAACAACAAGGGCTTACACCGTGAGCTATATCCGGGATTCACGCACCTTTGAACGCGTTCCGGCCATTACGCTGAAGGGCGGCTGGCTGAAGGAGACGGGGTTTGATACCGGAACACAACTTAACGTCCGGGTGCTGCCGGGGTGCCTGATACTGTCCGCGCAGGAACCCCGGCCAGAGCCGGAGGAGCCGGAAGTTGTCACCACCCTGCGTCAGACCTGTAAAAAGCTCTCCGCCCGTAAACAACAGCAGATCGCCTAGTTTACTCAGGTGATCGCAGGGCCGCAGAAGCGAACGGCTAAGGTGTAACTGACGGGGAATAAAGTAAAATCCCAACGTGAAGGTTGGGGTTTTACATAATTAAAAAATAATATCTGTTACTATTACTTGTTCATTAACTCTATTAATCTTAAGGTTATTAACATCAGGCAGGTTATTTATCAACCTTTCAATGGTCCCTCTTGGGAAGATTTTTTCTTGAATTGTTTTTTCAAAGTCTGTTGAATAAAAAAATCGCTCATGCTCACCATTAAAACCTAACCAGAACACACATCCATAATCTGATAACTCACAGACATCCAGCCAAAGTACATTTTCCGGAGAACCGTCAGAAAAATCTAAATCAGCCAAAGTTATATTGCCAACATCACTAATTTCACCAGCTAACTGGTTGTTTAAACTGTCCTTTAGTGAGGATATAACTACATACAAATCCGTGACCGTTCCTTTCCCCGGAATTAAATTATCATCCACAATAAAATTGAAAAGACCACTTGGGGAACTCAGTTCAATTACACACTCTAACTGGATAGCGATTTCAAAAGCATTTCCAATAATCATTTTATTTTCCATCCTTCCTGTTTTCTCAGAGCGGCTCTGACATCATTTGGTAATTCAAGTTTGTTTTTTTGGTCTGCTGTACTACCTGACCAGTGAAAACCACCTGTATTATCAGGAGAAAATCTGTGTATATCTCCATTGCTGTCTATTGTGTATCGAGCTTTATGCTCTTTACCTTTTATTGTTAAAGGTACTGAATTTTCAAAAATTGAAAGTGAATTTTTCGGTTCAATTCCGGCGTTAGGTCTATTACCAATTCCACCCAAGGTATGCTTAGAATTTGATTGATAAATTATCCCATTATTGGCTTTCACTGGTTCAGGCACCGGGATCGCACTACCTTTACCAGGTTTACTAATTCCCCCAAAAGCACTTGCAGCAGCACCTGCAACAATTCCCGCCTGCACAGGATCTAAGCCATATTCCTTCTGAAGCGCTTCGGAGACTTTATTTGTTGCAACAACCCCTTCAGCCTGCATCTGATGCGCCCAGGTCGCTGTCAGATCGTAGACCATCTTGATCGGGATATCTTCTCCCAAAGCATGATCTATCGCCTGCTTCACTGCCAGACTGTCGGCCAGTACATCACCATATTTCTGTTGGCAGGTTGCCGGGCTGGTTGCGCAGTCGCTGATAAGCTGCTTCTGCTGAGTGGTGCTTAACTCTTCATATTTCTTAATAATCCCGCCGCAGTCACCGCCGCCAGCCTGACATGACTTCATTTCAGCCGACCAGGCATTTATCTGCTTACTGCTCAGATAATTATTCTCAACCGCATTCTTCCCGGCCTGCGCACCCGCAACGGCGTCTGCCGTGCTGTCTCCCGCCAGGCCGCCCGCAAGTCCCGCCGCCAGCGTGCCCAGCACGCTGACCGTTTGCTTCTGCGATTCCGTCAGGTCTTCCGGCCGCACGCCCGGATACAGCTGGTCCGCGATAAGCCGGGCGGCAAGCTCGCCGCCGCATGCACCCTCCCGACTGGAACAACAGGTCAACGCGATCCGGCAGATGCCAATGACGAAGCAGAAGTTTGTTACTGAGATGCTGGATAACGTAATTGGTAAAACGGAGTAGTTAACAGACGCGGAAATGAGGTGCTCGAACACCCCAGTCCGCTGACCACAAGCAACTAACAAGGAGTTGATTATGGCTGACACACATCATAAGCCAGAGATGCGCACACCCAAAACCCGTTGTTATACTGTGGGTTACATTCGCGACTGGCAGACCCACGAACCCGCACCGACCATCACGCTTAAAGGTTACTGGCTGGAAGATGCAGGGTTTACAACCGGTACACCACTGAAGATCCGCGTGATGCCCGGTTGCCTGGTGCTCACCGCTCAGGAACCGTTACCTGTATCGCCGCCAGAGCCGGAGATCATGCAGACGCTGAAGAAGGTCTGTAAGCTGTCGGGCCGCAAGCAACAGTAGATCCTTGATTTTATTGCGGTGATCACGGCTAAAAAGCCGCCAGCCGGGAAGTGGGGCTGACGGCTGACAGATAAAAAAATCCCGGCATGGTGGCCGGGATTCTTGTTATTTCTTAGGGTAATTATAGTGTTCGGGTACCAGCGTAAAGGTTCCTCGGGTGAGCTCCTGCTCCTGCGCCATTATCCGTGTGGTTACGTATCCCTGTTCCAGTATGGCGTTCTGGACTTTGTTGATCGCAAGCAGGATCCCCTGCGATCCTAAACAGTGTCCTCCTGCATTTTTCACGGCGTCGAGCGCCCACTGAAAACGGCTAGCTTCGTCCCCCTCCAGCACAAAGGCGTCTATTCTGAAACACGGGGATTCGTTGTTGGGATAATCGGGCAGTGTGGTTTCAGGCAGGGAAAGCCGGATATCGGTTTGCGGGGTATTCTGCTGCTGTAAAACCCGTTCCCGTTCCTGATGCCGGATTTGCTCCTGGGCGTCAATGGCGCTCGCACCAGAGGAGAAGGTCGGCGGCAGTATATTCGCTAACGGAGCGGCAGACAGTTGCACGGGCCCTGGCGACTCTGCTACGGCAGCGGAGGCTGAAGATACTCCATTCCCCAGAATAAAGAGCGCAGCATACCGCCACGCCTGCTTCCTGCATGCGTACATACTCTCATCCTTGATATTGCTTAAAGTAATTTGACGTAGCTAAAAATTATTTAGCGTTGAAAAATGATTTTCGCTCATCCTGCTTGTGAGTGTGAAAAATCAAGCAACATTAATAAGCATAATCATATTGCTCGCAAATGTAGCCCTAAGAAAGTGAGGCCATCTTCGCAGTATTAAAATGACTCCAAAAATTTAGCCATAAATGCAAATTTGTATTAAAACGCCTTCCCCACTTCTGGCGTCATCTATATCCAAATCTACAAATATAATCATGGCTGAGAATACTCTCCCATTTCATCCAGGCCGCATCTATGAGCCTGGTCTTGATTTTTCCGGTTTTCTCGATGTGCCTTTCATCTTTCCGCGCTAAATTAATGGGGGATTTTAATGATTATTCTGGGAGCCACCTCACTGTTTCAAGGTAATTAAATGCAATAAGAATTTTTGAACCTAAATTTTCATATTTATCATTGGATAAACGGCCCTTTAAACCTGTCTTAAAAAACGGTGATTCCAGCAGGATAAGCGGAACGGATTTATTGAGAGTTTTAACTGGCGCTTTCGCGATGAACGTCATGATAAGTATCGATGCAGCGACATGATTCACGCCAAGATAGTCACAGTGACTGGATCCAAACCTATAACGAATACGGGCCAAATTCAGCACTGATTTATCAAATGCCATGCGATTTTGCTGCAAAGTGTAAAAATGGTTTCTTTGCAAATAAGGAAAGTGAACATCATTAATTGAACCCTGTAAAATCGCTATAAGGATTCTGTATGCGATTACTAACAAACTTGCTTTACCGAAACGGGAATCAAAAGCCTTACCTTATTCCATTAATTTGGGTAGGTAAAATTGCCTTGAGTGCCTTGTTTAAATGGCTTTTTGAACGCTTCTTGAAATGACTTGAAGGGGCGAATGCCCCTTCTTTTATGGCTCAGGTACAACTGAAATCACTGAGAAACCAGCAACCCCAGTTACCCCAACGCCTGGGCTATTAAGCCGGGCTGTATCCTGCAACACTGCTTCATGCACTTCACTTTGCGAAGGCTCACCATCACTTTCTAAAAAGACTTCTTCAGAACGGGTTTCATTACCGTCTCTATGTTCATAAGTGATTTTGTATTTAGTGCTCATCTAACATCCTCCTTTTAGTAGGAGATGTAATTTTAGACGATAAGAGCCATAAATCCCCGTTGGTGCTACTAGCAACAAGCGGCGCGTGGCTGAAACGCTGGCAGAGCCTGCATATCGTGTGCAGGTACGATTGACCCCCATAAACCTGTTTACGTTAGCGTATGCCAACACATTGGACTTGAATGCGCGTGTTCAATCGTGTTTGGTATGAGGTTTTGAGACGCTGGCACGCTCTTCTCGCTTCAAAGGTAACTTCTTTACGAGGTTGAGCCTGCAAACTACTCGCCACTATGAGATACCAAAGCTAAGTAACAATCACAGTGGCATTTGTACGGGAAAGAATTTAGGCAATTTCTACATGCAAATGAGAAAGGAAGTTTATCCTGACTCATTTTTTCATAAGAAATGGAAGTGATTGGTGCGAAGGCAGGACACAAAATTCAATCACAAGCGCATGAAAAATATGATTTATTATATATGATAACCATGAAATGACCTCAAAACTGCCCCCCATCAATATTTATTGCCAAGGGTCATAATTTGAGCTAATTCAGCTAATATTCTGTTTTCTCCAGTTTTCTATAGCAATGTCAATTCTGCTGGATTGAGAATCTTCCTGCCAACGATTCCAGAAGTCTACTGTGCCGCTATTTGGCTTCTGTTTTGGTTCAGCAATTCGTATCCTGCTTGGTATCAAGCTTGCATCACCTACGACCAAAGCTTCTCCTGTGTCCAGCGTGGGCAAAAGCTCGCTTAGTCCGCCCAAATTATCTGGAAGTAATTTTTTAATAACTCCTTGGTCATCGGCGTTTGTGAGCCTCATCGAGATATAGTTGCTACATTGGCTGAGTATCGTTTTATTTACTTCTGATGGTCGCTGGCTTATTACAACTAAGCTGACACCATATTTCCTACCTTCTTTAGCTATCCTTTCAAATATTTCTATTGAAACATCATCCGCTCCTGTAGAGGATGTTTTATTAGGTATGTATAAATGCGCCTCATCACATAATAAAGCTATTGGGTGGCGCATATTATTTGGAGTCCATTGCTGAACTGAAAATGCCAACCTAGCAACCAATGAGACTATAAGAGGTAGAATATCTGATGGAACTTCTGAAAAATCTATTATCTTAACACCTCCACCTTCTTTTTCTTTGTTCCCCCCCAACACAACCTTAGATAATTTATTAAGCCAGTCAAAATTTTTTGTATCTTCCCCGCCCTGAAACATAAAGCCTAATCTTCTATCGCTAATTTTATTATCTAGGCGAGCTATCATTCGGCTAAACTTGGAATAGAACTCTCCTTGTTTCTCTCCTCGCGTACTAGGTACCATTTCGGTATTCAATGAATTTAAAGTCACCAGTAGCTTCTCAATACTAAAAGGAATAGGGCTATCAATCGTAAAATTATTCAAAATATCATTAAGCCCCTTCTCTTGGAGATATTCTTTCTTAGCAGAATTAACCTCTCTTGATATAACCATAGCTTGATTAGGAGCGTTTAAGTCACTACGGTCAATGAAAAAAGAAACAAGAGCTTCGTAAGTTAACAACCAGTACGGTAAAAATATTACACCTTCACTTAAACCTCTTCTACTCTCAGTGTCAGAAGGCCCTGCTATTTTATAGTGTTTTATACCTTCTCCATTTAAAGGTTTATATTCACCATGAAGATCAAATAAAATTGCGTTACAATTATCAAGCATTGAAACTTGTTCAATTATTTTAGCTGTAGTCCAATATTTTCCAGAGCCAGTACTCCCCCCAATAAAGGCGTGCCTTTGAAAAAATTTATTCCCATTTAGATATGCAATAGCCTTTTCGTCGAGAGTGTAATTACCCAGTATTAGTGAAGACCCATCACCTACTGCTTGAGAAATTACTCTCATGAAGTTTGTAAGGTAGTCTCCCTCTATAGGGAAACAGTTTGCATCAATTTCTGGCACACTTTCAACTGTGCGCCTAAATACATTTATTTGCATACCAACTCTATCGAGCAAAGAGCCAATAAGCGATACTTTACATAGATTTAGCTCAACTTTTTCATCAGCATCCAGCTCAGCATCTTCACTGATGATTTTTTTACGAGTAACTTGAGTGATTAAGCCAACCAAGTGCTGTCCTGGCTTACTACTTTGCAAAGCAATTAACCTATTAACCTGAAGTTTTCTGAGGCTTTCTGCATCTTTAATTTCAATTACAACAGTAACGGTATCTACTGATATAACTTTACCTAATGATTCATCATCTTTATAATTAAATATTGTCATGGTTAACCTACATAATTAATTTTAACAGACCATTCAAACTCCAATAATCCTCTTGAATGATAATTCTTTTCTCTTCCGTTGTAGTATAAATATAAGACTCCTTCTCATTCTCTCCAGATTCAATTGCAAGGAACTCTTTCAGATTTCCTTTAAAAAGGATTTTCTTGGCAGACTCGGTTAGTTTATGCGTTATTATAATTAACTTTGAATCCTCATTCACACACTTGTTTACTAATTTCTCCTGAATATGTTCATCATTAAAACCATATCCAATGCATAAATATGATGGGGACGATTTTAGTATGTTGTCGGATTCATGTATTACTGTTTTATATGGTTCTTTATGAGTACTTCTATATTTCGCAATGCCGGGGGTAACAATCAATGGTATATAATTATCTGGTATCTCACTAACATTACCAAATGAACATATTTCTTCACTTGGTGATAGAAACCAATCCAATGAACCATGAACTTTCCAGATATTAACCTGCCTCTGGCAGGTTAAATAATTTATATCTACAGGGAATTTTCTATAACCGTGAGCAAAACCTGTATAATGATGGACTCGGGCTTGCTCACATGCATATTCTGCGATCCTATCGTAGTTTGTAGTTATTATATTTATTCTATCTTTTGTACTTCTAAGCATATGCTTTAATAGCACACATAAGGGATATTCTTCTTTACTTGAAATTCCTTTTTTAAATATACCTAAATCTTGTGGGCATAAGTGGAACCACGTTTTATTTATTATTTCTGAAGTAACTAGATCGGGTAAGTCATGTTTATGAAGGGCGCTTTCAAGATCTGTTCCAGAAGACAGGTCATCACAAAAATTTTTCCATAAAGCTGAATGTTCTTCTTCTACAGATACCTCCTTTATTAAGCATTGTGCGAGCTTACCCATTCCTGACATACCAAATGCCGCAGAAGCGCCGCTGCCTAGAATTATTGTTGGAAATAAGCTATAAAATCTTTGCGCCAGTTTTGCTACGTCTTCAATATTTTCACACACCTTCACTTTCCTTAATTTTGATAATCTTTTAACAATAAAAAAATTTTCAATATGCATTAATGTTTTGAAATATTTTTATCACATTAGAAAAAATTAAGTAAGATGGACGCTTTTAGTTTTTGACAAAAAAACCCACTTAAGATAAACAACAAAATAACCATATAAATCATTAATTTATAGACAAAAAAGAACCCTACACTACTAAGTGGGTCTAAAAAATAATAAAAAACTTTTTATTTAACTTTAAGCGTTTTTTGAGCTGCCATTTAGTAGCACTTTACTCGAAGTGATCTTATCTTGATCGTAACTGGTGCGAATTCCCTGATTCTGAGTATTCAATCGAATACGCCCTAAGCGCGCATTGCTATCCCCGCCACGCCTGCCCGCTTTATGTATCACTTTTCATGCAACTGCATGAAGCGGGCCGCGCCGCGCCCGACATGGCCTGAGCGCGGGAAAGCGGTGCATGATTTTACATGCAGATCCATGCACGCACTGCTCTTTACAAAGCGGCTGGCCAGAAAAAGTGCTTCAGAGAGACAAAGGACAGGCACAAAAAAGCCGCTGATCGGGCAGCGGCAGTGGGGATTAATGAATCTGGCGGAATGCTGAGCCGTAACGGCCCAGCGTCTGACGTTCTCTTACCGGTTCCGGTGGTGCTTCCGGTACGTTTTCCGGCTGTGGCGGTGCGGTTATGACCTTTGTGATGCTCTCATTCGTCTTGAAGGTGCATGAACAGTCTAGGTTAGTGCACTGGTGATAACGCTCTTTCACCTGTTCGGACATATAGCGGCTCGATTTGGTATGTGCCGCGCTTTTGCAATAGGGACAGTGCATCATTTCTGGCTGCCCTCCTGAAGTTTTGCACGCTGCGCCCGGATTGATTCAGCAAGTTTCTGACGGCGCAGAGGACGTGTATAAAGCTCCATATCAACCCCCGTCAGGGCCGGGCGGTGCAGGCCGATATTCTCCAGCAGCGGTGCCTCTTTCAGCACGCTGTCCGGCAGGGCCGCAGCCGCCTGAGTAAGCGCTTCACCGACCAGATAAGCCACGTCCCTAATCCGGTCCCGGTCGTCACCGGCAAATGTCGGGGAAACTTCTTCACGACGGATACGCAGCTTAATGGCCCACAGCAGCGACGGACTTACGTTACGCAGGGCTGACTGTCAGTGCGCATCCGCAAACCCGGTAAACGCCTCGCGGTGCGATTCAACATACTCTTTACCGCTGCCGCAGCATTTCAGCATCGCCTCCTGCTTATCCAGCGCCAGCTCTTTGAGCAGCCCGCCGAACTCATCGGCCAGCTCCCGGCTGGCAATGCGCTGAGAATGTTCGGCGCGCAACTGGTCAGTGAGATTGCCTCGCAGGTTGCGGAAGCGCGTGCGCCAGTTGCTCTCGGCTTCATTCCCTGCCTCGATGGCCGCCTGCTGCTCTTTTTCACAGCGGGCGATATCGGCGCAAATGCCGTTATAGGCTTTCATCCTTTCGGTATGTTCAGCGCGGGCTTTTCTCGAAGCGTTCCAGTGATGCAGGCTTCTGTTCAGGGATGGTCATGGTTGCCTCTCATCGTCTGTAAAGGATGAGGCCATTCTGTCGTGTACCACAGGACAGCGCATTTCATTGCTTTCCGCCTGTCAATGAGCAAACAAGGGCACAGCCGGTAAGGGCCGGTCCCTTAAAAGATTATATTTCTTATATAACTGTTTACTGGTATTCACTGAGATAAAAAAGACAATAAATACAGTAATTAAGATAGTGAACACTTTAAGCTAAAGTCTTCACTGAGTATTCACGAGTGTTCATGCAGTCTCAGATAACAGCTTTTTTCTGGCGAGCAGTTTCAGCGTTTAATTCTATCGATCACAGCATTTTGATTGTCTGAAACTTGCAAATGGCAAATGTTTGCAAATCATTGCAATTAAATGGCAAACGATGATTAAAAAATGCTCTTACGTACTTATCTCAGCAAACCGGGCACTTGTTTACTTACCGAAAAATATTCTCAGAATAGGGGGTTACATGTGATCCACTGTTGCTATCTAAATAATCTGCCCACCATTGCACCATAAGGCGGCGCTCTTCAAGGTGCTCAGCTTTATGGATATACGCAGCTCGCACACCATTTCTTTCCTGATGGCTCATTTGCCTTTCAACCCCATCGCGTGACCAAAGCCCCGACTCAACTAAAGCGCTACACGACATGGCCCGGAAACCATGGCCGCATATTTCCGTTTTAGTGTCGTAACCCATTACTCGCAAAGCATTATTAATGGTGTTTTCGCTCATGGGCTTTGTCGGACGATGATCACCTGGAAAGATAAGGTCTCTATTGCCGCTCAATTCTTTGATTTCTTCTAATAGCGCCAGAGAGCTTGCTGCGAAAGCGGAACAAGATGGACGGTACGCATCTTAGAGCCTCGATGAGAGTGTTTGACCCCTTCAATAGCTTCACGCTGGGCAGGAATAGTCCAAAGTGCTTTTTTAAAATCAATTTCTCCCCACCGCGCAAATCGAAGTTCACTGGAGCGGATAAATACATACAGGCTGAGTTTCAGCGCCAATCTGGTAAGTAAGCGCCCCTACTGGCTTCAACACGCTGAAGAAATTCAGGCAGGCGTTCCAGTGATAAAGCTGGGCGATGAGTCGCTTTTCTGGTTGCGATTGCTCCAGCAAGGTCTTGAGCTGGATTTCTTTCAATCAAACCGCATTGAACGGCATAACGCATTATGCCCGTAACACGCTGCTGTAGACGCGAGGCCACATCCAACCGACCGCTTTGCTCTACTTCACGCAAGGGGTGCAATAGATCCCGTGTCGTTAAGTCGGCGATGTTCCGCTTTTCGATGGCTGGAAGTTTGTTGCGCTCCATATCTCGCCATACTCTCTCTGCATGGCCATCCGACCAGCGTTTGTTACTCGCATGCCAGTCGCGAGCTACCTTCTCAAAAGTGTTAAGCGCAGCCTGCTCTGGTTGTTTAATTTCTTCTTTTTTAGCATTGGGGCTAATGCCATCAGCAAGCAGAAGGCGGATTTCATCGCGTTTTTCGCGCGCTTTAGCCAGCGTGATCAGAGGATGTGCGCCGAGTGCAGCTCTGCTCTCTTTGCCTTCAAAGCGATATTTAAGATACCAGCGTTTAGATCCGCTTGGTTTGATAAGAAGATATAGCCCATGGCCATCCGTGAGCTTGTATTCTTCTTCACGAGGCTTTGCGGTACGTGCCGCAACGTCAGCTATAGGCATGATTTGGGGGTCAAAAGTTTATCGAAGCGAAGTGACCCCTATCTTGACCCCCAACTATGCTGGATGTCAACGGATGTACTCGGACGAATTTAGACCAAAAAAAAAGCCTTTCGGCTTTAATTTTAGGGACTTATGGGCTGTCCCGGACGTTCTCGTATCTCTCGATGGTGCCGAAGGCCGGACTCGAACCGGCACACCTTGCGGCGGTTGATTTTGAATCAACTGCGTCTACCGATTTCGCCACTTCGGCACTGAAGAGGATGCGGAAAACGTTGGGGATTATACCGTTACACGCTCAACGCGCAAGCCCCTTTAACAGAGATATGCGCTAAGCGGCGAAAAAATCAGCGGAAAGTGCTGTAAATCCACTAAATGCAACAAGGCCAGCCTTCCGGCTGACCTTGTCTGGTGTTGCAAAGCTTAAAACGTAAACCGCTCTAAACCTGCTATTGACGCGAAATCATCTCCGCGACATTTAACTGACTACTTAGTGCGAATGGTCGTAATTACGTTGTTTCAGTTTATCTTCGACCTTGTCTTTCGCTTCGCCAATTTTCTCACCTGCCCTTTCGGTTACGCTGGGCTTGGTATCACGCGTTTGCGCATTCAGTGGTGTATTGCCGGTCGTGTTCACACCATTGGGATTAGTAGCAGCCGCAGCGGGTGACACACCTGCACTGCTTGCCGTTTTTCCGCTATTCGGTGTTAGCGCACCTTCAACCGCTGCGGGTGTCTTCCTGTCGATGTCCACTTCCTGACGGCGTACGGTATCGTTCACTGTTTCAGTGCGATCGCTGCCATCTGTCCGCACCACCACTTCCTCTTTCACATTGGTGGTTTTGTTGATCACTGGCTGTTCGTGCGACTCGGCGACTTCTACCGTTTTTTCCGACCAGTCCACTTCACCGGTCAGCGCTGGCTCATTCACAGAGCGACGGAAAATATCAGCATGCTGCTCATGCAGCGAAATATCTTTTGCGACTTCATCGGTCACAGTATAACGGCGTACACGGGTTGAACCTTCGCTAACCAGACGTTTACCCACTTCCAGCTGCTCTTCAGCCAGACGTAGAATATCTTCTTCACTTTCATCGCCAGTGAGAGAAGTTCGCAGTGGTTCAACTTTGCTACGGCTGCGATCATTGGTTTCGCCCGCAAACTCACGGCCTGCAGTAGGATTTACTGCACGTTCGCCCGCATTTTGCTGTGTCGAGTCGCTAAGCGAACTCTTCATGCGTGAAGGAACATCAACCGAGTCATGGGAATGAAGGATGGTCATTGCTTTGGCCAGCTTCTCTTCCTCGGTGCGCAACGAAAGGACTACGCCGCCTTTATCCATCGCTTTACTGTAAATGTCCGCCTGATCTTCATCTACTGTATGACCAAACAGACGCTGCCAGATGCTTGGATGTCGAATAGCTTTCCCTTCTGACTGCAAACGTTCACCACTGATTAAACTGATATCTTGATCAGGAAAACCGGCTTTCAGGAGATTTCTTTTCGCGGCATCTGCCTGAATTGCAGAATCGAACAATGTTACGATTTTTTCGTGTGCCATGATTATTCCTCTCTTGTTAGCTATTTATTACCGATCGTCTTCTTTCTCTATGTTTACCTGCTGCTTGCGTCGAGTTACCACTTCCTGAAAAGGCACGGTCTCCTGAACCTTTCGAATGTGGATCTCTTCCTTAAGCACCAGTTTTCTTACTACAACAACTTCTTCCTCAACGACCGGAACGATAAGTACGCCGTTTTCTTCCCTGATTTCTGGCATGGACTCTACGTGTTGCGCTTTAGCCACATGCTCAACCTCAACTTTTTCCTTATTAAGCAACGTATTGATCACTTCGTCATGCTCAGTTGTGGAACGGGTTACACGGACACGACCATCCACAACCTTCTGCTTTGTCAGCTCTATCTGCTCTTCAGCGAGCTTCAGCGTGACGTCAGCTTCTTTATTGTGTTCCGGCTGTCCAGCCATATTCTCTCCCGCATATCTTCTCGATAATTAAATATTCACACAATCTCTATGAGTGAGATGAATATTCGCCGCAACTGCCTGACACAGTGATTAAGCCTAGATGATAAATTTGAGTTTGGAAGAAGAAATAATAATTTTTATTGATCACCATTAAATTAAACCCAAATGTTAAGGCCGTTAAAATCACTATAAAAGCGAAACATCATAAAATATAAAATCAACCTAACTCATTGATGATTAATGAAAATAAGCAACGCCGACTTTTTACACCCAAAGTTACCCAAACCCGCATCCTGCCTGGATTCTATCAACTAAACGCAGCGCGAAATTTACATTTCCCAGGACTAAGCGCACTTGTTTATATCTAAGTTTTAATAAATATTAATTAATATTTCAGGCCGGGCACTTAAATAATAAAAGGCACGTCCAAGCCACTTTTATAAAATACAAACCAATGCTTATATCGACACTGATTAAAACAACAGCAGATTCATGCAGAATATTCTCAAAAGGATAAGCACCCTGTATTTAATTGAACTTTTATCGTTCAGACTTCTCTGAATTGGCCAGAGCCAGTGAAGATAATTAAATGACTGAGGTTGAGATGAAAAAGTTACAAAATTTGGGATGGGGTTTAGCCGCGCTTTTCGTAGCAGGTAGCGCATCGGCAGCAAGCTGGCAGGATCAACTCAGCAGCGCAGCGTCGCAGTTGAATCAGCAGAACAACAGCACTTCCACCAGCAATACACAAAGCACGCAGAACAGTGGCTTATCGCTGTCATCACTCACCGGTTTACTCAACGGCGGTGACAAAGCAGTTAGCGCCAACAGCATGACCAACGCAGCAGGCGTGATGCAATATTGTGTTGAGCACAATGTGGTGAAAAACAATGTGCAGTCGGTGAAAGATCAGGTACTGAGCAAGCTGGGCCTGAATACCACAACCGCACAAGAGCAGAAAACCGATTACCAGCAAGGCGTGGCCGGTTTGCTGAATACCGGTAACGGTCAGCAGTTGAATCTGCAAACCTTGAGCAACTCAACCATGGGCGAGAAGCTGAAAACCAAAGCGTGTGATGTGGTATTGAAGCAAGGCAAAAACTTCATTTCTTAATCGCATGTTGATCGAATAAATTTAAGCGTATGAACAAGATGTCATGCGCTTATTCCCCCTTTCCCCGCCGTTTCTCCGCAAATTTAGCGCTACGTCTTTTACCCCTTTGAATCGTTTCTCATTTCTTTACGACAACACGTAAAAAATCACCACGGCGAGAACGCTAATTGTTCGCGTAACCTGTGCCGCAGCAAACTGCTGATCCCTGTCGTTTCCTAACGCATCATCCAGCGTTATAGTGAGTTTTTAGAATCACACAGGACTGCACGTATGAAAGGCTTCAACATTGCGATTTACTTCGATCCCGATCTCATAAAAGCCTGCGTACACGACCCGGATGGCAGCTATATCAACAAAAAATTCGAGTACGAAGACGGTGTAATTGAAGAGATATACCAATGGCTTGAACAATACGAACCGAGCAAAACGCATATCTGCCTGATTGAGAATGAAACTGCCGAGTTGCTCGCAGATGAGCTGGTCGATAGCGGCTACCATGTGCATCAGGTCACCATGCATCAGTTGCTGAACTGGTTTGCGGCTGAGCCGCCTTCTACGCCAGATGGCACACCGATGCGCGCCATGCTGCGCTACCTTGAGGAAGAACAGCCGCGCGAATATGAGTCGCGTACGCCACAAACCGAAGAGCTCATGGAGATGTTTGACGAGCTGGATGCGCTGGAGATGGCGGACGATACCGATGATGAAGACAGCTTGCCCGACGCCATTTTGCGCATTATGAAGAAGCAAAAAGTGAATGCCACTCACGCTGCTCAGCAGTTAATTCCCGACGTGAATGAGCGCATCCGTGAACATTTGATGCAATATCCTGAATTGATGACGCCTGAAATTTTACAAGACTTTTTCCCGGAACTGTTAGAAGCGCTGGAACGCCCGAAACACTAAAAATGTGCGTCAGCATCCCGCTGACGCTTCATTCATAGAGGGAAACGGCATGCTGGAACTCTTAAAAGCTATCGGATTAGGATTAGTGGTGATCCTACCGCTCGCCAACCCGCTCACTACCGTGGCGCTGTTCTTAGGATTAGCTGGCGACATGAGTTTCAGCGAGCGTAATCATCAGGCCTTTCAGGCTTCAGTTTACGTTTTTGCCATCATGATGGTGGCGTGGTACGCCGGTAACGCGGTGCTGCACACCTTTGGCATCTCGATTCCAGGCTTGCGTATTGCGGGTGGATTGATTGTCGCGTTTATCGGTTTTCGCATGCTGTTTCCGACTAAAGCGGCAGGACAATCGGTTGAAGCTGAACAAAAGCTGGATGAGCTAGAAAAGAAAGAAACGGTGAATATCGCTTTTGTGCCGTTAGCCATGCCGAGTACCGCCGGGCCTGGCACCATTGCGATGATCATCAGTTCAGCCTCTACAGTAAGAAGTGGCGAAGATTTCCCTGACTGGGTCATCACTGTGGCGCCAGTTATTATCTTTTTTTTGGTGAGTCTGATTCTCTGGATTTCGCTGCGCTGTTCAGGCGGCATTATGAAGCTGGTCGGCAAAAGTGGCATTGAAGCCATTTCGCGCTTGATGGGCTTTTTGCTGGTCTGTATGGGCGTGCAGTTTGTCATCAACGGCGTGCTGGAAGTGGTTCACGCGTTTCATTGAGATTCATCGGTCTTCAACTCACTCGAGCAGCCTTTTCACTCTCATCAACAACTCACTCGATCAGTCTCCTCCCCCATTTATGGGGGAGGATTAAGGTGGGGGGCATTGCGCAGAGGAATATCTTGCCCGCTGTCCCCCATCCTAACCTTCCCCCATAAATGAGGGAAGGGACCGATTGGAGAGTGATTAAGCTTCTCCCATATCTGTATGGGCGTGCAGTTTGTCATCAACGGCGTGCTGGAAGTGGTTCACGCGTTTCATTGAGATTCATCGGTTTTCAACTCACTCGAGCAGCCTTTTCACTCTCATCAACAACTCACTCGATCAGTCTCCCCCACGTGTGGGGAAGATAAAGGTGGGGGACATTGCGCAGAGGAATATCCTGCCCGCTGTCCCCCATCCTAACCTTCCCCCATTTATGGGGGAAGGGACCGATCGGAGAGTAATTAACCTTCCCCCATAAATGAAGGAAGGGACCGATCGGAGAGTGATTGACCTTCCCCATAACGGTATGGGCGTACAGTTTGTCATCAACGGCGTGCTGGAATTGGTTCACGCGTTTCATTGAGAGATTCGATCGGTCTTCAACTCACTCGAGCAGCCTTTTCACTCTCATCAACAACTCACTCGATCAGTCTCCTCCCCCATTTATGGGGGAGGATTAAGGTGGGGGGCATTGCGCAGAGGAATATCCTGCCCGCTGTCCCCCATCCTAACCTTCCCCCATAAATGGAGGAAGGGACCGATCGGAGCAGATTAGTGTTGAAGTGACTTACGTACTTCCGCTACCTGATCTTTGCTCACCGCTGGCGCCTGGTTGCTCCAACCCTGGCGAACGAAGGTGGCGAGCTGCGCCACTTCTTCATCACTCAGGCGACTCCCAAAGCCCGGCATCGCCAGCGTCGACGGTGCTTTCTCGGTTGACGGTTGCTGAGCACCCACCAGAATGGTGTGGATCAAACCGGTTGGATCTTTCGCATTCACGATGGTTGCCTGATCCAATTCTGGGAAGATCCCCGGCGCACCTTTACCGGTGACAAAATGACATGCGCCACAGTTGTCGAGATAAAGACGTTCGCCTTCGCTCAGGTTTTTCGCTGCCGTCAGTTTGGCTTCAGTCGCCTGCTGTGCCTGCACATTACTCGCCTGCAACGCTGGATTACCCCCAATGAACTTCAGGTAAGCCGCAATCGCTTTCAGATCGGCATCAGTCATGTGTGAGCTGCTGTGTTCAATAACAGACTTCATCTCACCGCCCACCGCAGCTTTGTCATTACGTCCAGTTTGCAGGTATTCAACAATCTCCTGCTCACTCCAACGCGGCATACCACGCAGCGAAGGCACATCCCAGTTATTCAGGCTGCCACCCGCCAGGAATTGATCATCCCCGCTGTCGAGCGATTTCTCGTTCATGCCTAAACCACGTGGCGTATGACAGCTGCCGCAATGGCCGAGACTTTCTACGATATAAGCACCGCGGTTGATCTCTTCAGATGCGCCGCCAATTGGCTGGAACGGTTTGTCCGTGGTGAACGCCCAGTTCCAGAAACGCATGCCCCAACGCTGGCTGAACGGGAAGCTCAGCTTTGTTTCAGAAGGCTGTTCAGCACTCGGCTTCACACCCTTCATGAAGTAAACGTACAGCGCGTGCATATCGGTGTCGCTGATCTTGGCGTAGTCCGGGTAAGGCATCGCCGGATAAAGGCGTGAGCCGTCCGGCAGAACGCCTTTACGTACCGCGTCAGAGAACTGCTGCTCGGTGTAATTACCGATACCGTGCTCTTTGTCTGGCGTGATGTTAGTGGAGAAGATGGTGCCAAGATTCGACTCAATCGCCAACCCCCCCGCGTAATCGGGCTTACCCGAAACCGAGTGGCACGCCATGCAATCGCCAAGACGAGATAAATACTCGCCCTGCTTGATCAGTTGAGCGTCATCTTCTGCGTGCGCCTGCACCGCAAATCCGCTGGCAAGCAGCAAGGCGTTGGCGAATAAGAATGATTTTAAATTCAGCTTGTTCATACGCTTACGCCTGTACCAGTGGGCCGGGATTTTTCAAATAGTGATCTTTGATTGCTTGTGCCGCCATCAAGGTAATCGCGCCGATGGTATCGGTCGGGTTAGCCTGGAAGTTCTGCGGGAAAGCGTTACCGCCCGGTACAAAGACGTTATGCACGTCCCAGCTCTGCAAGTACTTGTTCAGTGCTGAAGTTTTCGGGTTGTCGCCCATTACCGCGCCGCCCACGTTGTGGGTGGAAACGTATTTGGTCAGGTCAAAGTCAGCGCCCATTGGCAGGAAGCTCATGCTGGAACTGTCTGGATTCAGCTCTTTCGTGATGTTACCCACGATACCTTTCAGGTGTTGCTGCAACTTCAACTCGTTCTCTTTCCAGTTGAAGGTCATGCGCAGCAGCGGCAAGCCGTGATGATCGTTGTAGTTCGGATCCAAATCCAGATAGATGTCACGGTACGACTGGCACGTCGTGGTGATACTGATCTTCATGGAATGGCCGTACCACTCTTCCAGGCCTTGCTTGTAGCCCATGCCCCAGGTTGGCGTGCCTTTAGGCAGCGCGGTGCTGATTGGCGTACCGGTTGCTTGCGAACTGTGGATCTTCGCGCCGCCAAGGAAGCCAAGTGCAGGACCATCAAAGTTGCCTGGCGAGATATCATTAAACATCTGGCCGGTTGCGCCTGCGGTCGCATACGGGTTGAAGTTTTTGTCTTTGAAGAACAACGTCGCACCGCCGTTCGACAGGAACGCGTAGTTACGTCCTACCACACCCTCTTCAGTGATTGGGTTGTACGGCTTGCCGATACCGGACAGCAGCATCAAACGCACGTTATAAAGCTGGAAGCTGCTCAGTACCACGATTTTGGCAGGCTGGAAGCATTCGTTGCCCTGCGCATCAATGTAGATCACGCCTTTCGCGGTTTTCTTGTCATCGTTCAGCACCACTTTGATCACTTCGGCGTGCACTTCATAAGAGAAGTTTGGCATGCGCTTCAGTGAATCCATCACGGCAGTTTGCGGTGAGGCTTTGGAGTAGTTCAGGCACGGATATTTACTGCAATAACCGCAGTAGTTACACGGCGCAATCTGGTTGCCGTACGGGTTTTTCCACGCCCGTGATACGCAAGCAGACGGGTTCGGGAACGGGTGATAACCCAGTTTGGTCGCCGCTTCTTTGAACATCACGTTGTTAAGCGTGTCATCCAGCGCAGGCAGCGGATAAGGTTCTGAACGCGGTCCTTCAAACGGATCTCCGCCTTCAAGAATTTGGCCGCGCAGGTTGCCGGTGTTGCCAGACTGGCCGCAAATCAGCTCAAACTTGTAGTAATAAGGCTCGATCTCATCCCAGGTGAACGGGAAATCCATCACGCGCATATCTTCCTGCAGGATCCCTGGCTTGTACGCCTCATCCACGTAGGTTTTCAGTTTGATATCAGTTGGGGTTGGACGGATCAAAACGGCCGTCCAGTGCATACCTGCGCCACCCACACCGGTGCCCGGTGCAAACGCGCCCCATTTACGGGTCGGCAATGCGGTCTGGCTGGTGTTGTAGCGAACCGTTACCGCGACTTCTGCCGGGGTCGCAAACACTTTATTACGTACCGCGTATGCATATTCATCTGCCGGTTTTGGGTAAGCGAATTCGTCGTAATCGCGATCGCCACCGCGCTCCAGCGCGCGCACTTCAAGCCCAGCCAGCGCCAGCTCAATACTCATCAACGAGCCAGCCCAGCCGAGGCCGCAGACAATGACGTCGACTTCTTTTTTAGTAACCTGTGCCATGATAATCCTGTTTCAAATACCTGATGCGGGATGCACGCTTAGGCGCGCTCACCTTTAATACTCACTGGGCCTAGCGGATACGGAACGTTGTGCTGTTTCACCCATTCGGTGAAGCTGGCACGCGCGCCCGGGAAGCCGATAGCAATCCAGGCTTTCATGCCTTTGTTGCCGCCGTACATAGGGTCCGCGAGGTAACCGTGCTTGGTATCGGAAAGCAGCTGGCTAAAGAACTGCGACGCTTTCAGGTTCTCTTCACCCAATGCGGCAAAGTCGATACCGTTTTTGCTGATTTTTGTCAGCACGTCATCTTTCTCTTGCTCAGTAAGCGCATGGAAGGATTTTTGATAAGTGCTCTGCGTCCACTGTTCAACCAACTTAATGCTGGTCTTGTACAGCTGCTGTGGACGGAATGGGATCTGATACCCCATGGTGGCCGGCGCGTTGATATTGAACGGGCCTTGCATGTAGATTTCGCTGCCAAACTCTTCGCTGTGCAGTTGCTGATCGATAAAGATCGGCACGTTGGTTTCCAGTGCGCCAGGTGCTTTACCGTTGCCGCCAGCCGGAATCAAACGATCGGTCGCCGCAAGAATAAATTGCCACTCATCTGCACTAAAAAATATCGGTTTATAGTCAGCTAATTCCGGTGCTGCCAATTCCGCAGCTTGCGCTGCAGTTATTCCTTTAAATACCAGCTCACTTAATGGCAATGCCAATAATGAGCCCAGTAAAAATTTACGCCTGGTGGTGGGTTTTTGAAGAAGCATAGCCGCACGACTCTCATTTGCTCTCTACTAAACATTATTCAAGCTATCGCATGGCGGCACGCTCATTAATTCGCCAAAGACTTACTTAAGTAAGTGATGGGAGAACACGAGCGCAGCCTACACGCGTATAACTTAAACAAGGTGAAGTAGAAGTAATTATTATGTGAATAACGAAACATATCGGTTAATAACCTGGCAATCTTAGGGATATAGATATGTCTAAATGTAAAAATTGAATTTGAAATGTGTTTTAGTGAAAATTTATCATCGTGTTGCTGAGAGGTTGCAGGCAGGTAACAAAATTTGAGGGCGGAAATTTAGGCTAAAACCGCACAATCATCGGGTAATTGAAACAATATGCTGAATCATTAACCACTATTATTTCCGTAATGTCATCATCACGTAAAATAATCGATAAAAATAAATCATACTTCCATACAAGAGAATTATTCTCATTGGCAACATTATATTTACTTTTACCCGGTTGCAAACAGATATAGCCGTAATAAGCAGCAAATCAGAATAGGCCGGTTATTTTCCGGGCGGATAAAAAATACGCAACGCTATTTACCGGCGTCGTTCTGTTTCAAATTGTTCATCTGCCTGAAAGCCTGACGCAATATTTATGCAAAGCTCAGAACAAAGCGGCATTTTGACATTTCTCATTGCCGGATAGAGTAGGTTTATCAATTACTCAGGATAAACCTCATGCGTAAATCGCTACTCGCGTTGCTGGCCACCATGACGCTAGCTACCACCGCTCAGGCGGCAACACCCACAGACACCCTGGTCGTCGCCGTGCCGCTGGATGGCATTATCAGCTTTGATCCCGCCGAAAGTTTTGAGACCGTCAGCAACAGCAGCCTGCGTAACATTTATCAAACACTGCTGGAACCGAATCATCAGGATGCGCAGCAGTTATCGCCGCTCGCCGCCCTAAAATGGCAAGCCGGGAAAACGCCGCACAGCCTGATATTTGATCTTAATCCGCAGGCACGTTTTGCCAGCGGTAATCCGTTAACGGCACAGGATGTCGTGTTCTCGTTAACGCGTGCGGTGAAGCTAAACAAAGCACCCTCTTTTATCCTCGGCGAGTTTGGTTGGACGCCAGAGAACATCGACCAGCAATTTACCGTGATCAACGATCATCAGCTTGAACTGCGCTGGCCGGCGCAAATCGGCAACGATCTGGCGCTGCGGTTGTTAACGGCGCCCGTGGCGTCGATTGTTGACAGTAAGCTGGCGCTGCAACACGCCAGCAATAATGATTTCGGCAATGGCTGGCTCAAAGTGCATTCTGCGGGCAGTGGCGCTTATGCTATCAAGCAGTTTATTCCGCTGCAGGCGCTGCTGCTGGACGCCAATGCCAATGCGAGTCCAAAACCGCATCTGAAACGCGTGCTGCTAAAAGGCGTGGCCGATCCCGGTTCGCGGCGTCTTCTGATTCAACAGGGTGATGTTGATGTGGCTTACCAGCTCGGGCCAGATCAAATCGCCGCGTTAAAAACCGACGCGGGTGTACGTATTGATGCCTTCCCGTCTAGCCTGGTTTATTACCTCGGCTTTAACACCAAAAGCGCCCAGCAACCCGCCCTGGCGAACCCCGCGCTGTGGCAAGCCGCCCGCTGGTTAGTCGATTACGACAGCGTCGCCAATCAGCTGCTCAAGGGCCAATACCGTATTCATCAGAGCTTTTTGCCTGATGGCTTTGACGGTGCACTGAACAGCACGCCTTTCCATTACGATGTAGATAAAGCCAAAGCGATTCTGCAAAAAGGTGGCATCAAGCCCGGCAGCCATATTGCGTTAACCGTGGTAAATCAGCCGCCTTATATTGACGTCGCGCAGGCGCTACAAGCCAGCTTTGCCAAGGCGGACGTCAATCTGGATATTCAGCCGGTGGCAGAGTCAGAGTTATGGAGCAAAATGCGCGGTCGCGACTTTGAATCGATCTTTGTTTACTGGGGTGCGGACTATATCGACCCAAACACCAACGCAAGCGCCTTCGCCTATAACGTTCCCAACGGCGGCAAAACGCTGGCATGGCGCGTAGGTTGGGAGATTCCCGATCTCAGCGCAGAAACCCGCACGGCGGCAGGCGAAAGTGATGTCGCGAAGCGCCGCGCGCAATACGCTGATTTACAGACCCGCGTTCAGCAAGATTCACCTTATGTGGTGATGTTACAAGGTGCGACGCAGGTCGCGGTGCGTAACAACATCAGCCACGTGCGTCAGGGCATTGGCGTCTCGCTGCTCAACTTTGAGGAGGTCCAAAAGTAAGGTTTTACGTCCCGCCGAGTTCGCGCCTGGCGGGACGCGTCCGTTTTTCGGGTAAATCTTCTCCGCTCTGCCGCGCCCCGCTTGCTATTCTTCAGGCATATCCTATCGCCTGAGAGTGGAAAATGATGACTTCCCCGCTGCTGATTGCCCAAACGTCCGACGTCCAACTCCATCTTTTACCGCAGATGGCCAACCGCCACGGTTTAATTACCGGCGCAACCGGCACCGGTAAAACGGTCACGCTGCAAAAGCTGGCAGAATCTTTTTCCACTATCGGTGTGCCGGTCTTTATGGCTGATGTGAAAGGCGATTTAACCGGCGTCGCGGCGGAAGGCCAAAGCAGTGAAAAATTGCAGCAGCGACTGGCGAAAATCGACGTCAGCGGCTGGCAGCCGCAGCGTAATCCAGTGATGGTGTGGGATATTTTTGGCGAGAAAGGCCATCCAGTGCGCGCCACGGTTTCTGACCTTGGCCCATTAATGCTCGCACGCTTGCTGAATCTTAATGAAGTGCAAAGTGGTGTGTTGCAAATCATCTTCCGGATCGCCGACGATCAAGGCCTGGTGCTGCTGGATTTCAAAGATCTTCGCGCCATGACGCAATACATCGGCGATAACGCCAAATCTTTCCAGACGCAATATGGCAACATTAACAGCGCATCGGTGGGTGCCATTCAGCGCGGCCTGCTGGCGCTGGAAGAGCAAGGCGCGGAACACTTCTTCGGTGAGCCGATGCTGGAGATCGCCGACTGGATGCGTGTCGACAGCGACGGCAAAGGCTATATCAATATCCTTTCCGCCGAGAAGCTCTATCAAATGCCGAAACTCTACGCCACCAGCCTGCTGTGGATGTTGTCAGAGTTATATGAACATCTGCCGGAGGCGGGCGATCTCGATAAACCCAAACTGGTCTTTTTCTTCGATGAAGCGCATCTGCTTTTCAGTGATGCACCGCCGGTTCTGCTGGAAAAAATTCAGCAAGTGATTCGCCTGATTCGCTCTAAAGGCGTTGGCGTGTGGTTTGTCACACAAAATCCTGCTGACATTCCCGACAGCGTGCTGGGCCAGTTAGGTAATCGCGTCCAGCACGCCCTGCGCGCTTTCACCCCCAAAGATCAGAAAGCGGTAAAAATCGCAGCGGAAACGCTGCGCGCCAATCCAAACTTTAATACTGTCGAGGCGATACAAGCGCTCGGCACCGGCGAAGCGCTGATCTCATTTTTAGATGAGAAAGGCAGCCCATCGGTGGTTGAACGTGCAATGGTGATTGCCCCTGGCTCGCGCATGGGCCCGGTCAATGCTGATGAACGTAACGGCCTGATCAACCATTCGCCGCTGGCGGGCAAATATGACACCGAAGTCGATCGCGAATCGGCTTTTGAACGACTGCAACACGGTGTGCAAGCAGCCAGTGAAAGCGCTAATGCGCCGGAAGTCAAAGGCAACAGCGTGGCGGTGGATGGCGGCATTCTGGGCGGCCTGAAGGATATTCTGTTTGGTAGCACCGGCCCGCGCGGCGGAAAAAAAGATGGCGTAGTACAAACCATGGCGAAAAGCGCCACGCGTCAAATCACTCATCAAATCATTCGCGGCGTATTAGGGAGCCTGCTGGGCGGACGCCGACGTTAACGTTGCACCTCTGCTAAGATCATAATATGGATAAAGAATACGAACTGAAACGGACCAAGCGTCTGGCGTTACTGCTGCTGCTGCTGGCAGCTGCCACTTTTATTGTCACCCTTTTTCTGCCGCCCAACTTTTGGGTTAGCGGTGTAAAAGCGATAGCCGAAGCGGCGATGGTCGGGGCGCTGGCGGACTGGTTCGCCGTCGTTGCGCTGTTTCGTCGCGTGCCGGTGCCATTTATCTCACGCCACACGGCCATCATTCCGCGTAACAAAGATCGTATCGGCGATAATCTTGGTCGCTTCGTGCAGGAGAAGTTCCTCGACACAGACTCGCTGCTTAATCTGATCCGTCGCCACGATCCGTCACGCATGTTGGCGGACTGGCTCAATGCGCCCGGTAATGCCGATCGCGTTGGGCGTCACTTGCTGCAGGTGATGCGCGGCTTCCTTGATCTCACTGACGATACGCGAATTCAAAACTTTCTACGCCGAGCGGTGCATCGCGCCATTGATAAAGTCGATCTCAGCCAAACCAGCGCGCTGATGCTTGAGAGCCTGACCAAGAATAATCGCCATCAGGAACTGCTGGACGCCGCAGTGGAACAGCTGTTGCGATTGCTGCACAAGCCCAGCACCCGCGAGTTCATCGCGCTACAAATTGTGCGCTGGCTGAAGCGGGAACATCCGATAAAAGCCAAAATGTTGCCCACAGAATGGCTTGGCGAGCACAGCGCGGAGTTGGTCGCCAACGCGGTTGATACGCTGCTTGATGAGGTTGCGCTGGATCAGGGACATGAGCTGCGCCTGGGTTTTAATCGTGCCGTGGATCGCCTGATTGAGAAGCTGAAAAACGATCCTGAGATGGCCGAACGTGCCGAAGTGATTAAAAGCTGGCTGAAAGAAGATGCGTCGCTGAATCGCTATATCGGCGAATTGTGGAACGATCTGCGTTCGTGGCTGAAAGCCGATCTCAGCAGCGACGATTCTCGCGTTCAGGAAAGGGTACGCCTGGCGGCTTTATGGCTGGGTGAAACGCTGGCCGCTGATGAAGCGTTACGCCGCTCCATGAATCAACATCTTGAAGATGCCGCACGCAGCGTGGCGCCTGAGTTTTCCACCTTCCTGACTCACCACATCAGCGATACGGTGAAAAGTTGGGATGCGCGTGAGATGTCGCAACAGATTGAGCTGAACATTGGTAAAGACCTGCAGTTTATTCGTATTAACGGCACGCTGGTTGGCGGTACGATCGGTTTGATCTTGTATCTGCTTTCACAATTGCCCACCTTGTTTATGCTTTTTCCTCGCTAAATCCGCTTATGGGGCCGTTGTGCCCCGCTTTAAAGCAAAAAAAATGGCCGATAAATCGGCCATTTCTCTTCTGTTATCGCCCGGCTTAGCGCCGTTTAATCAACATGAACATACTGATCGCAAAGAAGGCGAAGCTTGGCAGAATCGCCCCCATGACGGGCGGTAATCCATAAACCAGGCTGAGTGGGCCAAAAATCTGATCCAATACATAGAACAGAAAGCCGAAGCTGATGCCGGTAACGACGCGTACGCCCATTGATACGCTACGTAGCGGACCAAAGATAAATGACAGCGCCATCAACATCATTACGGCTACCGAAAGCGGCTGGAAAATCTTGCTCCACATATTGAGCTGATATCGTCCAGATTCCTGGCCGCTCTGCTTCAAATACTTGCTGTAATTGTAGAGGCCGCTAATGGATAGCGCATCGGGATCCAGCGCCACCACACCGAGTTTGTCCGGCGTCAGGTTGGTTTTCCATTCGCCACCCAGGCTCTGTGAACCGGTAATTTGCTTGGGATCGTTTAAGTCAGATTCATCAACCTGCGACAGCATCCAACGTTTTTTATTCATATCCCAGGTCGCGCTGGCGGCGTAACGCACGCTAAGCAAACGACGCTGATCGTTGAAGTTGTAAATGCTCACACCATCAATTTCATTGTTGCCTTTGATGCGCTCAATATAGATGAAGCTATTGCCATCCTTCGCCCACAAGCCATTTTGCGTGGAAAGCAGCGCGCCGCCGTACAGCTGCTGCGCACGGTAATTACGTGCCATTTGCTCGCCTTGCGGCGCAACAAACTCACCAATTGCCATTGTCAGCAGCACCAGCGGAATAGCAGTTTTCATTACTGACAGCGCGACTTGCGTACGGGTAAAACCCGCCGCCTGCATGACCACCAGCTCGCTGCGCTGGGCTAAAGCACCCAAGCCCAGCAGCGCGCCCAGCAATGCCGCCATCGGGAAGAAGATCTCGATATCTTTTGGCACGCTGAGAATCGTGTAGTAACCCGCGTCCAGGGCGGTATAGGCGCCCTGCCCGGTTTTACGCAGCTGATCAACAAACTTGATGATGCCGGAGAGCGACACCAACATGAACAGCGTCAACATGATGGTGTTAAAGATGGTTTTACCGATATAACGGTCAAGAACGCGAAACATCAGACCGACCCTCCGCGAGTAAAGCGGGCGCGTACGCGACGCATCGGCACCGTATCCCACAAGTTAAGCAGCACCGCCAGCAGCAGATAACTCAGATTCACCACCCACATCCAGAGGGCTGGATCGAGGCGGCCTTTGGCACCACTCGATTTCAACGAACTCTGTAACAGGAAGAAAATCAGGTAAAGCAGCATGGCCGGTAACATTGACAGTACGCGACCCTGACGTGGGTTCACCACGCTAAGCGGCACCACCATCAACGCCATGATCAGGACCGAGAACACCAGCGTGATGCGCCAATGCAGCTCAGAGCGAAACTCTGGCGTGTCATTGTGGAACAAGCCGACAAAATCGGACTGCTCAGCATCGTTGGGATCGAGCGTGGCTTCTTTATAGCCGACAAACGCCTGATAATTATTGAAGTCGGTGATGCGGAAATCACGCAGCATTGCCGTGCCTTCAAAGCGCGTGCCTTTATCCAGCGTGACCACCTGCGAGCCGTCATTACGCTGTTCCATGTGGCCGCTGTCTGCCAGCACCACAGAGGGACGTGCGTTACCTTTCGGCCGCAGCTGCGCCAGAAACACGTTGCCGAACTGGTTGCCTTTCACGTTTTCAATGAACAACACCGCATTGCCATCGCTGGAGGTCTGGAATTGACCTGCCGCCAGCGCCGCTGCGCCAGGGTTAGCTTTGGCGTTTTGCGTCACTTCATCCTGATAACGTGATGACCACGGTCCCAGCCAGGCGACATTTATCGCCGCCACAATCGACGTGAACAGCATCAGCACCATTGCAGCCTTGACCAAAACAGCTTTGCTCAGGCCGCAGGCGTGCATGACGGTAATTTCACTTTCCGTATAGAGCCGCCCAAGGGTCATCAAAATCGCCAGAAACAGACTCAAGGGCAGAATAAGTTGTGCCATTTCAGGCACACCGAGGCCTAACAGTGTCAGAACAAGGTTTGTCGGGATTTCGCCATCCACCGCGGCTCCTAAAATCCTGACTAACTTCTGACAAAAGAAGATTAATAGCAGGATGAAGAGGATAGCCAGCTGGCTTTTGAGCGTTTCACGAACCAGATATCTAATGATGATCACGCTTAGTACGCCTGTGAAAACTTGTCTTTTTGCAGGAAAATCGCTAGTTTCAACGCTTATCAGCCATTTTTCTTCATCAATGGCCGTTATCGCAGCTAAAATTGTATGACAATCGCGTTTGGGTGGTGAAAAAACAACATCTTGTCACCCTGATTCATTATGACCTCCAGTGGCTAAATGTCATGCCGCCACGATGAATAAATGGGTCACGAGCGCGCTACATTCTAGCGACAGCGACGGCCGTTGTCTTTAAGATTCAGGAGAGTGCATGGAGTTCAGTGTAAAAAGCGGAAGCCCGGAAAAACAGCGCAGTGCTTGCATTGTCGTTGGCGTTTTCGAACCGCGCCGTCTGTCACCGATAGCCGAACAGCTGGATAAAATCAGCGATGGCTACATCAGCGCCCTGCTGCGTCGCGGCGAGCTGGAAGGAAAAGTGGGCCAGACGCTACTGCTCCATCATGTGCCGAACATCCTGTCCGAACGTATTTTGCTGATTGGTTGTGGCAAAGAACGTGAGCTGGACGAGCGTCAGTACAAGCAGGTTATCCAAAAAACCATCAATACGCTGAATGACACCGGCTCGATGGAAGCGGTCTGCTTCCTGACAGAACTGCATGTCAAAGGACGTAACACGTACTGGAAAGTTCGTCAGGCGGTGGAAACCTCCAAAGAGGCGCTGTACAACTTCGATCAGCTGAAAAGCAACAAAGCTGAACCGCGCCGTCCGCTACGTAAACTGGTGTTTAACGTGCCAACACGCCGTGAACTCACCAGCGGCGAACGTGCGATTCAGCATGGATTAGCCGTCTCTGCAGGCGTTAAAGCGGCTAAAGATCTTGGCAATATGCCGCCAAATATTTGTAACGCCGCGTATCTGGCGTCGCAGGCGCGTCAGTTAGCGGATGCCTTCAGCAAAAATGTTACCACCCGCGTGATTGGCGAGCAGCAGATGAAAGAGCTTGGCATGCACGCCTATTTGGCGGTAGGTGCCGGTTCGCAGAACGAATCATTGATGTCGGTGATTGAATACAAAGGTAATCCCGATCCCGAAGCGCGCCCTATCGTGCTGGTGGGCAAAGGGTTAACGTTCGACTCCGGCGGCATCTCGATCAAACCGGCCGACAGCATGGATGAGATGAAGTACGACATGTGCGGCGCAGCGTCAGTGTATGGTGTGATGCGCATGGTAGCGGAACTTAATCTGCCGCTGAACGTAGTGGGCGTGCTGGCGGGCTGTGAAAATATGCCGGATGGCCGTTCAATGCGCCCAGGCGACGTGCTGACCACTATGTCTGGCCAAACCGTCGAGGTGTTAAACACCGATGCAGAAGGCCGCCTGGTGCTGTGTGATGCGCTGACCTACGTTGAACGTTTCGAACCGGAAGTGGTGATTGATGTCGCGACGCTGACCGGGGCTTGCGTGGTTGCGCTAGGTCATCACGTCAGCGGTTTGCTGTCGAACCATAATCCGCTGGCGCATGAATTGATTGGTGCTTCTGAGCAATCCGGCGATCGCGCGTGGCGTTTGCCAATGGCGGATGAGTATCAAGAGCAGCTGGAGTCCAATTTTGCTGATATGGCGAATATCGGTGGACGTCCCGGTGGTGCGATCACCGCCGCTTGCTTCCTGGCTCGCTTTGCGCGCAAATATAACTGGGCGCACCTCGATATCGCGGGTACCGCCTGGCGTTCAGGCAAAGCCAAAGGCGCAACCGGACGTCCAGTGCCGATGCTGTCGCAGTTCCTGTTGAATCGCGCGGGACTGAACGGCGACGATTAACAGCTTCTTCTACATTGAAAGCAAGGGCGGAGATTCCGCCCTTTTTATCTTCTGACGAGCATGCCGATGAAAAACGCAACCTTCTACGTGATGGAAACCGATGCACCGAGCGACGGCCTGAACGCCATTGAAGCGCTGGTGTGCGATCTGGCTGAAACGCGCTGGCGGGCGGGCAAACGGGTGCTGATCGCCTGTGAAGATGAGCAGCAAGCCATTCGTCTCGACGAAGCGCTGTGGCAACGACCGGCAAACGCCTTCGTGCCGCATAATCTTGCCGGCGAAGGCCCGCGCTACGGCGCGCCGGTTGAGCTGGCCTGGCCGCAGCGTCGCGGCAGTTCGCCTCGCGATCTGCTCATAAGCCTGCTGCCACAGTTCGCAGATTTTGCCACTGCTTTCCATGAAGTGGTAGACTTCGTCCCTTACGAAGAATCTCTCAAACAGCTGGCGCGTGATCGCTACAAAGCGTATCGCAGCGTTGGTTTCCAATTGAATACGGCAACGCCGCCACAGCCGCAAACGACATAGCAGAACATGGAAAAGACATATAACCCGCAAGATATCGAGCAGCCGCTTTACGAGCATTGGGAAAAGCAGGGCTACTTTAAACCGAATGGCGATACCAGCCAGGAAAGCTTTTGCATCATGATCCCGCCGCCGAACGTCACCGGTAGCTTGCACATGGGTCACGCTTTCCAACAAACCATCATGGATACCATGATTCGCTACCAGCGCATGCAGGGTAAAAATACCTTGTGGCAAGCCGGTACTGACCACGCGGGCATCGCCACGCAGATGGTGGTTGAGCGCAAAATTGCCGCTGAAGAGGGCAAAACACGTCAGGATTACGGACGTGATGCGTTCATCGAAAAAATCTGGCAGTGGAAGGCAGAATCGGGCGGCACCATTACCCGTCAGATGCGCCGTCTGGGCAACTCAGTGGATTGGGAGCGTGAACGTTTCACCATGGATGATGGTTTGTCCAATGCGGTGAAAGAAGTGTTCGTACGTCTCTATAAAGAGAACCTGATTTACCGTGGCAAGCGCCTGGTTAACTGGGATCCGAAATTACGCACCGCTATTTCCGATCTGGAAGTGGAAAACCGCGAGAGCAAAGGCTCGATGTGGCACATCCGCTATCCGCTGGCTGATGGCGCGAAAACCGCAGATGGCAAAGATTATCTGGTGGTAGCCACCACACGTCCAGAAACCCTGTTGGGCGATACGGGCGTGGCGGTCAATCCAGAAGATCCGCGTTATAAAGATTTGATCGGCAAGTTTATTCTGCTGCCGCTGGTGAACCGCCTGATCCCAATCGTTGGCGACGAACACGCCGACATGGAAAAAGGCACCGGCTGCGTGAAAATCACGCCAGCGCATGACTTTAATGACTATGAAGTTGGTCGTCGCCACAAGCTGCCGATGATCAACATTCTGACTTTCGATGGCGATATCCGCGAGCGCGCGGAAGTGTTCGATACCAACGGCGAAGTCAGCGATGCCTGTGCCGATGATATCCCAGCAGAGTTCCAGAAAATGGAGCGTTTTGCTGCACGTAAAGCGATTGTCGCGGCTGTTGATGAACGTGGCCTGCTGGAAGAGATCAAACCCCACGATCTGACCGTTCCTTACGGCGACCGTGGCGGCGTGGTCATCGAACCAATGTTGACCGACCAATGGTACGTGCGTACTGCCCCGCTGGCGAAAGTCGCCGTAGAAGCGGTTGAAAATGGCGACATTGAGTTTGTGCCGAAGCAGTACGAAAACATGTACTTCTCCTGGATGCGCGATATTCAGGATTGGTGTATTTCACGTCAGTTGTGGTGGGGTCATCGCATTCCGGCATGGTACGACAACGACGGTAACGTCTATGTTGGCCGCACCGAAGACGAAGTGCGCAGCGAAAACAACCTGGCCGCCGATGTGGCGCTGCGTCAGGATGATGACGTGCTTGATACCTGGTTCTCCTCCGGCCTGTGGACATTCTCTACGCTGGGCTGGCCGGAAAACACCGAAGCGCTGCGTACCTTCCATCCGACCAGCGTGCTGGTCAGCGGCTTCGACATCATTTTCTTCTGGATTGCCCGCATGATCATGCTGACCATGCACTTCATCAAAGATGAAGACGGCAAGCCGCAGGTTCCGTTCAAAACCGTCTACATGACCGGTTTGATTCGTGACGAAGAAGGCCAGAAGATGTCGAAATCCAAGGGCAACGTGATTGACCCGCTGGATATGGTTGACGGCATTTCACTGGAGTCGCTGCTGGAAAAACGCACCGGCAACATGATGCAGCCGCAGCTGGCTGAGAAGATCCGTAAACGCACCGAGAAACAGTTCCCGAACGGCATTGAGCCGTCAGGTACCGATGCGCTGCGCTTCACCCTGGCAGCTCTGGCTTCAACCGGTCGAGACATTAACTGGGACATGAAGCGCCTGGAAGGCTACCGCAACTTCTGTAACAAGCTGTGGAACGCCAGCCGCTTTGTCTTGATGAACACTGAAGATCAAGATTGCGGCCAAAACGGCGGCGAAATGACGCTGTCGCTGGCGGATCGCTGGATCCTGACCGAGTTCAACAGCACGGTGAAAGCCTACCGTGAAGCGCTGGACAGCTACCGTTTCGACATCGCGGCTAACCTGCTTTACGATTTCACCTGGAACCAGTTCTGCGACTGGTATCTGGAGCTGACTAAGCCGGTGATGACTAGCGGTAGCGAATCTGAGCTTCGCGGCACGCGTCACACGCTGCTGCACGTTCTGGAAGCGTTACTGCGCCTGGCACATCCGATTATTCCGTTCATCACCGAAACCATCTGGCAGCGTGTGAAAGTGCTGAAAAACATCAGCGACGACACCATCATGTTGCAGCCTTTCCCGCACTACGACGCGGCGAAAGAAGATGCTGAAGCGAAAGCGGACATCGACTGGATGAAACAGGCAATTGTCGCGGTACGTAATATTCGTGCAGAAATGAACATTGCGCCAAGCAAACCGCTGGATGTGTTGCTGCGTAACGCCTCGCCTGCTGCGCTGCGTCGCGTTGAAGATAACCGCAACTTCCTGTCACGCCTGGCGCGTCTGGCAAGTTTGACCGTGCTACCTGCGGGCGAGAAAGGTCCCGTTTCCGTCACCAAGATCGTTGAAGGTGCTGAACTGCTGATCCCAATGGCCGATCTGGTTGATAAAACAGCCGAGCTTGAGCGTCTGGCGAAAGAGCTGGTTAAGCTGGATGTCGAAATCGATAAGATCCAGGCCAAACTGGCTAACGAAGGCTTTGTTTCACGCGCCCCGGAAGCGGTGGTAGTGAAAGAACGCGAGCGTGTGGCTGATCTGGAACAATCAAAAACAAAACTGATTGAACAGCAGGCCGTGATTGCGGCATTGTAAGCGTCTTAGTCTGACTGCTTAATTATCAAGCCGGGCTAAGCCCGGCTTTTTTTATTTATTTCGCAATAGATTCGGAAGAGATGATGACTACCACCGCAACGCGACGTGACCTTCAGGTGCGTCCAATCACTGCCGCCGACAATCCGCATATCGCGCAGGTTATTCGAGTTGTTTCTGCGGAGTTCGGCCTGACTGCCGACAAAGGCTATACCGTTTCCGATCCTGACCTTGATCGACTCTCTGAGGTTTACAGCGCCGAACACAGCGCTTATTGGATCGTCGAATATCAAGGCAAAGTGATGGGCGGCGGCGGCATCGCCGCGCTGGCCTGTAGCGCCCCAGATATCTGTGAGTTGCAAAAGATGTATTTCATGCCCGATGTGCGCGGCTTAGGTTTAGCGCGTGAACTGGCAATCTGTGCCATGGAACATGCGCGCCAGCGCGGTTTTCGTCGCTGCTATCTTGAAACCACCGCCAGCCTGACGCGGGCGATCAAACTCTATGAGTCGCTGGGTTTTGAATTAATTGATCGCGCCATGGGCTGCACCGGCCATGTCGATTGTGAAGTGCGGATGTTGAAAGTGCTGTAATCCTGTCCCTCATCCGCTTGCGGATGAGGGAAAAAAACCGTCAAAACGCGGGCAGACCGCTATGAAAACGCAGTTCGTTATCCGGCTCGCTAATTAACCGCCCTTCAGTTTCACCAATCATCTGCACCCTTGGCGCAATATCCTTGGGTGAAATCTGCGCGGCCAGCGTCAAATAATCTTGATAATGACGCGCTTCTGAACGCAACAGCGAAATATAAAAGGCCTCCAGTTCGCTATCCAGATAGGGCGCTAAACTGGCGAACCGTTCGCAGGAGCGCGCTTCAATATAGGCACCACAAATCAGCTTGTCGATCAGCGTATCCGGCTCGTGCGTGGTGACTTCGCGCAGCAGTGATTTGGCATAACGGCTTGAGGTGATTTTCTGATAAACCAACCCGCGCGACTGCATAATTTCCCAAACCTGATAAAAGTGATGCAGCTCTTCTTTAATCAGCAGCACCATCTTCTCAACCAAATCATCCGCCCACGGTAATTCATTGCGAACAATAATGCTTTTGGTCAGGTTTTTATGCGCGTTAATGAAATCGCTGTCGCCATCTTCGCGAAAGATAAAATCTTCATACGGCTTCAACCAGGCACGAATAGCCTCGCCGCTGGGTTTGTCGGCGACGTATTTACGGATCAACCACACCGCGGTTTGTGCCGCCTTGAGCTCGCAAACCAGATGATCGGTCAGTAACAGTGTAAGGTTTTCCGGCTTGCGCGCTTCGTCTATCCAGGCTTGCGGCGTGCGGCAATGAAGGAATTGATAGATGGGTTCGAGTAACGGTGCGTAGTTCATTAGATTAAAACGTGGGTTAAAAAAAGGAGGCGGAGCATGCTCCGCCCGCTAGAAATTAGTGACGAATACCGTCATCTTCTTCGTCATCGAGGATTTCGTCGTCTTCATCTTCCGCGTCTGGATCTTCGAAATAGGTGCCCCAACCGTCATAATCGACGTTGTATTTACCAATCAGATTCACCAGTTGCTCGACCTGTGCATCAATCAGCTCAGGCTTTAACGCCGCTTCGCTGATGATATCCACGCACATCACCGTGGTGCCATCTTCCAGCTCCAGCTCTTCCGGCTCGGTCACTTCATAGCCCAGCTTGAACGCATCTACAGCGGCTTTTTCAAGTGAGTCAAAGTTGTTGCATGAGAGATGATGCTCAATGGTATAGAGCGCGTCGGGATCGCTGCCATCCTCCAGCAGCTCTTCAATGATCAGGCGCGTCTCTTCACGCTGCTCTTCCAACAATGCTTCATATGCCATGGCGATGTCCTCTCTGAGTTTGGCAATAATCAAGTATTTTCCCACACTGCCCGGCGCGCCACTACACAAAACGAAAAGTTTATTCACGTCGGGGTTGAAAATGCATATTCATACGGTTAGATTGAATTTTAATTCATTTGTATTGGTTACATGGAGCGCTGCATGAGTCAGCTTTATCAACGCCATTTCCTGAGATTACTGGATTTTTCCCCTGCCGAAATCGATTATCTGCTTACCCTTTCAGCTGAATTAAAAAGCACAAAAAAAAGTGCGACTGAAAAGCAGTATCTGAAAGGCAAAAACATTGCGCTCATCTTCGAAAAAGACTCGACCCGTACCCGATGCTCTTTCGAAGTTGCCGCTTACGATCAAGGCGCTAACGTCACCTATCTCGGCCCAAGCGGTAGCCAGATTGGCCATAAAGAATCGATGAAAGATACCGCACGCGTTTTAGGCCGCATGTATGACGGCATACAATATCGCGGCTATGGCCAGGCGTTGGTTGAAACTCTGGCTGAATATGCCGGTGTGCCGGTGTGGAATGGCTTAACCACAGAGTTTCATCCTACGCAGTTACTCGCCGATCTACTGACCATGCAGGAACAGCTGCCGACTAAAAAACTCAGCGAAATGACGTTGGTCTACGTTGGTGATGCGCGTAACAACATGGGGAATACCATGCTGGAAGCCGCCGCGTTGGTAGGGTTAGATCTGCGTTTAGTGGCGCCAAAAGGCTGCTGGCCGGAAGAAGAGCTGGTGGCACATTGTCGCCAGGCGGCACAGCAAACCGGTGGCAAAATCACGCTGACCGAAAACATTGCTGAAGGCGTACAAGGTGCGGACTTTATCTATACCGACGTTTGGGTATCAATGGGCGAACCTAAAGCGGTGTGGGAAGAGCGTATCGCCTTGCTGCGGGGTTATCAGGTTAACAGCGAGATGCTGGCGCTGACCGGCAACCCAGCGGTGAAATTTTTGCATTGTCTGCCCGCCTTCCATGATGATCAAACCACCCTGGGACGCCAGATGGCGGAACAATATGGTTTGCACAAGGGTATGGAAGTCAGTGATGAGGTGTTCGAATCCGCGCACAGCGTGGTCTTTGATCAGGCGGAAAACCGTATGCATACCATTAAGGCGGTGATGGTGGCGACGCTCGGCCAGCGATAAATAAGCCGGAGCAAACGTTTTCGTTGTGTGCGATTTACCCTTGAAGCAAATTACTGAATGCGTATAATGCGCCACAATTTGCCGGAGGAAACATGCAACAGCGCAACGAAAAATTTGACGCCCAATCTCGCCTGAATGCAGGCGGCGCATCTGTTTCTTTCCGTCATCGACCCGATCTTAAAAAAGCCCCTTAATCAGGGGCTTTTTTTTGTCTGAAATCCGGCAGCGCAGAGGAGAGAGCTATGGCTAACCCGCTATATCGCAAGCACATTATTTCAATTAACGATCTCAGCCGCGACGAGCTGGAGTTGGTGCTGCATACCGCCGCGCAGCTCAAAGCCAACCCGCAGCCGGAGTTATTAAAACACAACGTGATCGCCAGCTGCTTTTTTGAGGCATCGACGCGAACCCGTTTGTCGTTCGAATCCGCCATGCATCGTTTAGGCGCCTCGGTTGTCGGCTTTTCTGACGGCAGCAATACGTCGCTAGGCAAAAAAGGTGAAACGCTGGCGGACACTATTTCAGTGATCAGCACCTACGTTGATGCGATTGTGATGCGTCATCCACAAGAAGGCGCAGCGCGTCTGGCAACGGAGTTTTCCGGCGGTATTCCTGTGCTTAACGCCGGTGATGGCGCGAATCAGCACCCGACACAAACCCTGCTGGATCTGTTTACCATTCGCGAAACGCAAAGTCGCCTCGACAACCTAAATGTCGCCATGGTCGGCGACCTGAAATATGGCCGCACCGTGCATTCACTGACGCAGGCGCTGGCCAAATTTGATGGCAACCGCTTCTTCTTCATTGCACCCGATGCGTTGGCGATGCCGGCTTACATCACTGACATGCTGGATGAGCAGAACATTAAATGGTCGCGTCACGACAGTTTTGAAGAGGTGATGCCAGAGCTGGATATTCTCTATATGACGCGCGTGCAGAAAGAGCGTCTTGATCCGTCCGAATATGCCAACGTGAAAGCCCAGTTCATTCTTCGTGCCGCCGATTTAGCCGATGCGCGTGACAATATGAAGGTGCTGCATCCGCTGCCGCGCATCGATGAAATTACTACCGATGTGGATAAAACGCCTTACGCCTGGTATTTCCAGCAGGCCGGCAATGGCATTTACGCGCGTCAGGCTCTGCTGGCGTTGGTACTTAACAGCGAACTCGCCCTGTAAGGAGCAAACAGCATGACTCACGACAATAAATTGCAGGTCGAAGCGATCAAACGCGGCACAGTAATCGACCACATTCCCGCTCAGGTTGGCTTTAAGCTGCTGTCGCTGTTTCGCCTGACCGAGACCGATCAGCGCATTACTATCGGCTTGAATTTGCCGTCAGGTGAAATGGGCCGCAAAGATTTGATCAAGATTGAAAACACTTTTCTCACTGATGACCAGATCAACCAGCTGGCAGTTTACGCGCCACATGCGACGGTCAACCGTATCGACGAATATGAAGTGGTCGCAAAGATTGCGCCCACCTTGCCGGACCGCATCGACCGTGTGCTGACTTGCCCGAACAGCAACTGCATTAGCCGCAGCGAGCCGGTGTTCTCCAGCTTTGCGGTGAAAAGTCGTGCCGATGATGTGCATTTGAAGTGCAAATATTGCGAGAAAGAGTTCGCTCGTCATGTGGTGTTGGGTCACTGGTAATCCGTTTTCTCCTCCCTATAATGGAACCGTCGGCGGCGCTGTGATGCCGCTATTGCACACAACCCAGGAGCAATAATGTCTCGCGAAATCAGTACGGAAAAAGCCCCGGCAGCAATCGGTCCTTATGTTCAGGGCGTTGATCTTGGCAGCATGATTATCACTTCGGGCCAGATTCCCGTTGATCCGGCAACCGGCACTGTTGCAGACGATGTCTCAGCCCAGGCGCGCCAGTCACTGGAAAATGTGAAGGCGATTGTTGAAGCGGCAGGTTTGAAAGTGGGCGATATCGTGAAAACCACCGTTTTCGTCAAAGACCTGAACGACTTTGCTACCGTGAACGCCACGTATGAAGCGTTTTTCACCGAGCATGACGCCAGTTTCCCAGCCCGTTCATGTGTTGAAGTGGCGCGTTTGCCGAAAGACGTGAAGATTGAGATTGAGGCGATCGCGGTTCGCCGTTGATTTTGTCCTCTGCGCACGTTGGTTAAGCGTGCGCTGTCTCCTACCTCCTCTGCGCGCTGTCCCCCATCCCGGCCTTCCCCCGCAAAGCGGGGGAAGGAGACGCTGCCACATGCAGCCTCATCACTAACATATAGCAGCGTCTTCCTCCCCCATTTATGGGGGAGGATTGAGGTGGGGGACAGCGCCAGCACAATCTAACCTTTACTCGGACGCCATACCCAAAGCACGGCAATTGCCAGCGCAAACAGCATACCGAAGCCAATCCCGGTTGCTACTGCCGGTGCGCCTGCTTTGATCGCCAGCGTGTAAAGTCCTAGCATCAACAGCATCGCGGTGTTTTCGCCAAGGTTCTGCACCGCAATGGCATTGCCCGATCCCACGCTTTGCTTGCCACGCGCCTGCAACAACGCATTCAAAGGAACGACAAAAAAGCCACCCAGCGCGCCAATGACCATCAGCAATAAATAGGCGTTCAGCAACGAATGCTGCATTGAGAAGATCACCACCATCACGCCAATCAGCACGCCTGCAGGCATACAGCGGCGGACCGTTTCCAGCGTCACCAGCTTCGCCGCAGCCGCCGCACCCAATACAATGCCAATCGCCACCATGGCATTCAGCGTAGTTGGCGTTTTGTTATCAGTGATGCCGAGCGCTACCGGTACCCACAACACCAGCAGAAAGCGCAACGTCACACCCGCGCCCCAAAACAGACTCGTTCCCAGTAAGGAGAAGCGGGTTTCTGCGTCACGCCACAGCACGCGGCACGCCGCGATAAAGCTGCGTAACATTGCCGCGAAATGCCAGCTTTGGCCGGGTCGTGCTGCCTGCAGCTTGGGAATAAACAGGTTCGCCACTACCGCAATGCCATACGTCAGCGCACAAACCGCCAGCGCCACCAGCAAATTCCAGTCAGCCAGAATGCCGCCTGCCACCGAACCCAGCAGAATCGCTGCGATGGTCGATCCTTCCATCAGGCCGTTGGCCTTCACCAGTTTTTCGCCTTGGGTAATTTCCCCCAAAATGCCGTATTTCGCTGGAGAATAAGCCGCTGCGCCAATACCCACCAGCGTATAGCCAATGAAAGGACTCAAGCCGAAGCAGATCACCAGCGCGCCCAGCAGCTTCAGGCTGTTGGCAAACATCATGACCCGACCTTTGGCAAAACTGTCTGCCATTTGCCCCACAAACGGTGCCAGCAGGATGTAAGTCGCGACAAACAGCATCTGCAAAATCGGCTGACTCCAGTCGGGATAAAACTGGTTTTTAAGCACCGCCAGCGTGACAAACAGCAGCGCGTTATCACCAAATGCGGAGAAAAACTGTGCGACGATCACCGCCAACATGCTGCGCGACATCAGCGGCGCATCGCGTTCAGGTCGCGCACTCATGCCTGCTCCTCTTCCGCCATTTTCTTCAGGGTGACGTAATCGGGCTTGCCGCTACCCAGCAGCGGCAGCTGTTTCACCACGCGAATATCACGCGGCAGCGCCAACTCCGGCGCACCCATCTCACGCGCGGCTTTTTGCAGGCGATCGCGTGCCAGTTCGTTATCGGTGGTAAACAGCACCAAGGCTTCACCACGATTTCCATCCGGGCGCAGCGAAGCCGCATGCTGCTTATCCGGTGAAGCTTTCAGCGCGATCTGCTCAACGATCTCCAGCGAAACCATTTCTCCTGCGATTTTAGCAAAGCGCTTGGCGCGACCCTGGATCTGGCAAAAACCGCCTTCATCAAAGCTGACGATATCGCCGGTATCGTACCAACCCGCTTCCATTTGCCCTTCGCCATTATCCGCCACCGGCAGTTCCAGCACGCCAGGGTTCTCAACGCGCAAATAGCCTTTCATGATATTCGGCCCACGCAGTTGCAATCGCCCGCCCTTCTCAATGCCCGGCACCGACATCAAACGCGAATCCATGCCCGGCAGAATGCGGCCTACGGTATGCGCCTTCGCCGCCATCGGCACGTTAATCGCCACCACTGGCGCGCATTCAGTCACGCCGTAACCTTCAAGGATGCGTATGCCATATTTTTCCATGTAGACCTGACGGGTGTTTTCCTGCAATTTTTCCGCCCCAGCCACCACATAGCGCAAGCGAGCAAAATCGTACGGGGCCGCGAAGCGCGCATAGTTGCCAAGGAAGGTTGACGTGCCAAACAACACGGTGCAGTTTCGGTCGTACACCAGTTCCGGCACGATGCGGTAATGCAGCGGGCTGGGATAAAGAAATACCTGCGCGCCGGTCATCAGCGGCGTAAACAGGCCAACCGTTAAGCCAAAGGCGTGAAACAGCGGCAGCGCCGACATGAAGCGGTCACGCGGGGTAAAATCTGCCACGGTGCGAATCTGCTCAACGTTGGCCAGCAGGCTTTTATGCGAATGCACCACACCTTTGGGATTGCCTTCCGATCCCGAGGTAAACAGCACCATCGCGGCGTCTTCAGGCTGCTGCTTAACCTGCGCCCGGCGCGGCATCAGCAGATGCGCAAGGATCCAGAGCTTGTCCTTGAGCGTTACCGTCTCTTTCAAGTCTTCCAGATAGATCCACTGCACGTCGCTCAAGCCTTGCGGCAGATGCCACAAGTCCCCTTTGTCGAGGAACTGGCGAGACGTAAACACCGTTTTCACCTGCGAAGCCGTTAGTGCAGCGCGCATGCCGTTGACGCCCGCAGTGTAGTTCAGCATCGCCGGAACGCGGCCACGCATGGAGGCACCGAGAATCGCCGCAGCCGTTACGGTGGCATTGGGCAGCAGCAGGCCAACAACCTCTTTTGGCTGGCTATAACGCTCAAGGATGCGTCCCACGCCCAGCGTTTTTTTCAGCAAACCGGTGTAGCTGTCGGGTGTGAAATTGACATCTTCAATGCAGCGTTTGAACGCGCCGTAGCGGATACGCGCATTGAGAAACGCGTCAAACAGCGTTTCACGCGGGCGTACCGCCATGCGGGCTTCCATCATGACATGATGCAGATGTTCGCCGGCTAAAATGCGGCGCTCGCGTGCCCGTTTTGCGTCGGGCATAGGAATACGTGTCCCAGGCAAAATGCTCAAGGTAATACGCGGGAAAAGGCGGCGTTTGAATACGCCCGCCAGGCGACCAAACGGCGAAAATTCTGCACCGTCGATACGCATCGGCACCACGCTCGCGCCCGATTTCGCCGCCACAAAACCGGCACCGCTGTAGATCTTCATCAGCGATCCGGTAACGGTAATGCGACCTTCCGGGAAGATCACTACCGGACGACCGCTGTTGACTACCTGAACCAGATGTTTGATCGACATCGGCTTGGTGGGATCCAGCGGCACGAAGTCGATAAACGGTTTGATCACCCGCATGAACCATTTTTCGCTGATCGTCGAATAGACAGCGAAAACCGGTTTGATGGGTAAGAACAGCGCCAACAGCATACCGTCCAGAAACGACATGTGGTTGGGCGTGATGAGCACCTTGTCTCTATGCAGTTCAGCGACATCACCACGCAGCTCGACACGCCATAACAGGCGGAAAACCAGACGTAAGATTTTGAATAACATGCCAGCTCCATAGCATCGTTAAAATTAGCCCCTCACGATGCAGGATCTGGAAGTATTCGACAACTACTTATTTGGCGCCTGCCAGCCACCGCCCAGCGCGGCAATCAACGCTACGCTGCTGACCCACTGAGTGCTTTGCAGGGACAGAAGATTTTGCTGTTCGCTCAAGCTACTGTTTTCAGTGGTGGCGACGTCGAGGTAGTCGATCATTCCGGCATCATATTGATTGCGCGTTACGCGGGCCGACTCTTGCGCGGCGGCGGTAGCACGCTGCTGGGAAGCCATTTCGCCCTGTAAGGTGTTCAGCTCCACCAGCTCATCTTCCACTTCCTGCAACGCTTCCAGCACGCTTTGACGGTAGCTGGCGACGCTGGCGTCATACGACGCTCGGGCCTGTTCGACCTGCGAAGAAGTGGCGCCAAAATCCAACAGCGTACCGCTGAGTTCAGGCCCCAGCGACCAGATGCGATTCGGTAGCGAGAAGAGATTATGCAGCGTAGAAGCGCTCACGCCGCCGCTGGCGCTTAAGGTTAAATCCGGGAAGTAACCGGCAATGGCCACGCCCACCGCCGCATTCGCTGCTGCCACGTTACGTTCGGCGTAGGCGATGTCAGGACGACGCTGTAATAGTTGCGTCGGCAAGGCGGCAGGAACGGTTGGCAGCGTGGCATCCAGCTTCGCCACCGGTAAGGAGAAATCAGCGGGCGCTTTGCCCACCAGCAACGCGATAGCGTGTTCCATCTGCGCGCGTTGCCATTGATAATCCTGCGCCGAGGCGCGGGCGCTCTCCAGCTGCATCTGCGCCTGCGCTAACGTGGCACGCGATTCGCTGCCGGTTTGGTATTTGTTTTCAATCACCGTGAGATAGCGCTGGTAGGCGTCGATGCTCTGCTGATACAGCGCAATTTTCTGATCCATGATGCGCAGCTGGAAGTAATCCTGCGCCAGTTCAGACTGTGCGCTCAGCGTGATGTTCGCCAGCTCTGCCGCGCTCGCCTGCGCACTGGCTTTGTTCTCCTCCAGCGTACGACGCAGCTTGCCCCAGAGATCCAGCTCCCAGCTGGCGCTTAGCTCAGCCTGATGGCTGCTGCTGGTGGTGCGTTGACTGCTGCCGGTGGTGGCATGACTGCCGCTGCGCGTCACGCTGCTGTCATAACCCAACGAGGGAAACAGCTCAGCGCGAGATTGCGACGCCAGCGCCTGCGCCTGACGATACTGCGCAGCGTAGTTGGCAACGTTCTGGTTATTGATGCTTACCTGACTCAGCAGGCTGCTCAGCGTGGCGTCGTGATAAACAGCCCACCATTCGCCTTTGTGCAGATCATCCTGCGGCGTCGCCTGCTGCCAGCCTTTGGCTTCTTTGTAATGTACCGGCACTGACATCTCAGGGCGATGATAATCGGGGCCAAGGGTACAGCCGCTCAGCAGCAGCGCCAGCATAATTGGGGTCAATACTTTCATGAATCAGGATTCCGCATGGCGCAAACGGCGCCATTGACGTTGAGTTGCGCGGCTCAAACGATCGAGCCAGAGGTAAATAACGGGCGTGGTGAACAGCGTCAGCAGCTGGCTCAGCGCCAGACCGCCCGCAATCGCGATGCCCAGCGGGCTGCGCAGATCGGCATCGCCGCCACTGCCCAGCGCCAAAGGCAAGGCACCGAAAAAGGCCGCCAGCGTGGTCATCATGATCGGACGAAAGCGCATCAGGCAGGCTTGAGTAATCGCCTGCTGCGGCGACATGCCCAACCTGCGTTCTGCGTCGATGGCAAAGTCGATCATCATGATGGCGTTCTTCTTCACGATACCAATCAGCAAAATAATGCCGATCAGGGCGATAACCGTGAGTTGCGTACCGGTGAGCAGCAGCAGCAGCAGCGCGCCCACGCCCGCCGAAGGCAACGTAGAAAGAATGGTCAGTGGATGGATATAACTTTCATACAGCACGCCCAACACGATATAGACCGCCGCCAGCGCCGCCAGGATCAACCACGGCATGGTGGCGGTGAGCTGCGCAAACGCCGCGGCGGTACCCGCAAAACCAGCCTGGATCGTCGAAGGCAAACCGAGTTTCGCCATCGCCTGTTTGATCAGCACCTGCGCCTGTTCCAGCGAAACGCCATCATTGAGGTTAAACGCCACGGTGCTGGTCGCTGATTGGCCCTGATGCGTCACTGACAGCGGCGCATTGCCACCCACAAACGTGGCGAAGGCCGACAGCGGAATGCGGTCGCCATTATCGTTAATGACATAAAGCTGTTTGAGAATTTCTGGGTCGCGCGTGTAGCTATCCTGCAAACTCATCACCACGTGATACTGGTTCAGCGTGTGATACAGCGTTGCGATTTGCCGCTGGCTAAAAGCATTATTCAGCAGCGTGTCGAGCATCTGAACGTCAACGCCAAGCCGGGTGGCGCGGTCGCGATCAATGTTCATCACCACTTCCTGACCGCCCGTTTGCGAGTCGGAATCGACGCTGTTGAACTGCGGAATTGCCGCCAGCGCCGCCTGTACTTTGGGCGTCCATTCGCGCAGCAGATCAAGATCGTCAGCCTGCAAACTGTACTGATACGTCGCGTTGGCGCTGCGTCCGCCGATATGCAGATCCTGCGCTGCCATCAGGAACATCTGTGCGCCAGCGATATGGCTGGTTTTCATGCTCAGGCGGTTCGCCACTTCGGTGGCCGTGGCATCGCGCTGATCAAAATCTTTGAGGCGCACAAAGAAGTTCGCGCTGTTACGCGAGCCGAACATCCCACTGCCCATCGATGACATCACGCTTTCCACCGCCGGATCGGACTGAATGATCTTGGTAAACGCCAACATCTTCGGCTTCATCGCCTGAAACGAGATGTTTTGATCGGCACGCAGCGCGCCCATTAGCAGGCCGGTGTCCTGATTCGGGAAAAAGCCTTTTTCCACCACCGAGAACAGAAACAGGTTGAGCAGCACCGTCAGCACCAAACTGAACATGGTGAGCTTTTGGTGGCGCATCACCCAATTCAAGCCGCGCGAATAGGCGTCCAGCAAGCGATTGAGCCGGTTTTCAATAAACTGATAGAGCGGATGCGGCCGTTTAGTGACCTTGGGCTTGGGTTTGAGCAGTCGCGAGCAGAGCATCGGCGTCAGGCTCAACGACACAAACATTGAGATCAGCAGCGACACGGTGAGCGTCACGGCAAATTCGCGGAACAGACGCCCGACGATGCTGCCCATCAGCAAGATGGGAATGAATACCGCAATCAGCGACATGGTCATAGACAGCACGGTGAAACTCACTTCCTGCGCACCGCGCAGCGAGGCCCGCAGCGGACTTAGCCCCTCTTCAATGTGGCGCGTGATGTTTTCCAGCACCACGATCGCATCATCCACCACGAAGCCGGTGGCGATAATCAGCGCCATCAGCGACAGGTTATCGAGGCTGTAGCCGAGCAGATACATCACAGCGCAGGTGCCAATCAGCGAAACCGGCAAGGCCAACGCGGGAATGATCACCGCCTGCAGATTACGCAGAAAGACAAACACCACCGCAATCACCAGCAGCACTGCTACCAGCAAGGTTTCTTCCGTGTCGTAAAGCGAGGCGCGCACCCCAGGCGAACGGTCCACCACCACTTTCAGCGCGGTATCCGCAGGGAGATTTTTTTCCAGCTCCGGCAGTTGCGCTTTGATCGCATCAATGGTGTCGAGCATATTAGCGCCCGCCTGGCGTTTGATACCCACCATCACCGAAGGCGACGCGTTAAGGAACCCCGCCTGATATTGATCTTCAACCGAGTCATAAACGGTTGCGACATCGTGCAGCCGCACCGCTTTTCCCTCTTTATAGCTAACGATCAAATCGCGATAGCTTTTGGCTTTATCCAGCTGCCCGTTGCTGTCCACCACCCAAGATTGCGTGCTGCCTTGTAACATCCCTTTTGGCAGATTAGTGGTGCTGTTGGCGACCGCGCTGCGCACGGTATCGAGTGAAATGCCATATTGCGTCAGCTTCAGCGGTTGCAGATCGATGCGCACTGCAGGCAAGGCGCTGCCCATCAGCGACACTTCGCCTACCCCTTTCACCTGCCCCATCGCCTGCTCAATTTTGCTTTCAGCAAGATCGTAGAGTTCGCCTGGCGTGCGGGTTGCAGACGTCAACGCCAGCATCACTATCGGCGCATCGGACGGATTGGCTTTACGGTAGGTTGGCAGCGATTCCATGGCGCTCGGCAGCAGACTACGCGAGGCGTTGATTGCCGCCTGAACGTCACGCGCCGCACCGTTGATGTCGCGATCAAGCTCAAACTGCAAAATGATATTGCTGGAACCCTGCGAGCTGCTTGAGGTCATTTCCGTTACGCCCGCGATTTGCCCCAGCGAGCGCTCCAGCGGGGTGGCCACCGTTGCCGCCATGGTTTCCGGGCTGGCACCCGCCAGGCTGGCGCTGACCATAATGGTCGGGAAATCAACCTGCGGCAGCGGCGCGACCGGCAACAAGCGATAGCCCAAGGCGCCCAGCAGCAGGATCGCCATGGTGAGCAGCAAGGTCGTAACCGGACGGAAGATAAACAGCCGGGTCAAATTCATTGCCCACTCCGCGTCTGCTGCTGACGGCGTTTCACCCACGCGTTGCCGCGCTGTGCAATCGCGTCAAACCACAAGTAAATCACCGGTGTAGAGAACAATGTCAGCGCCTGGCTGACGATCAAACCGCCAACAATCACCAGACCCAGCGGCTGACGCAGCTCTGCGCCCGAACCGGACGCCAGCATCAGCGGCAACGCACCCAGCAGCGCCGCCATGGTGGTCATCAGAATCGGGCGGAAACGCAATAAACAGGCTTGATGGATGGCGTCACGCGGGCTGAGGTGCTGCTTATTCTCCGCTTCTAGCGCAAAGTCGATCATCATAATGGCGTTCTTTTTCACGATGCCGATCAGCAGGATCACGCCAATCAACGCGATCAAGCTGAATTCGGTGCCCGCCAGCATCAGCGTCAACAAGGCGCCCACCGCAGCCGACGGCAGCGTGGAAAGGATGGTCACCGGATGAATAAAGCTTTCATACAGAATGCCGAGCACCACGTACATGGTGATCAGCGCCGCCAAAATCAGCCACAGCGTGTTACCCGTCGCGCTCTGGAACGCTGACGTTTCGCCCTGATAACGCAGCGTCACGCTCGATGGCAGTTGCAGCTGTTCACGCACCTCGGCAATCGCTTTCTGCCCATCTTCCAGTGAATAACCGGCATTCAGGTTGAAGGAGATCATCACTGCCGGGAATTGGTTCAAACGCATATGCATCAGCGAACCGGTGCGCTGGTGAAGGGTGGCAATCGACGTCAGTTTCACCATGCCGCTGCTGCTGGTGGTGGAACTGTCGCTACTGCTGGTGGTGGTTGACGTGGTGCTGCTACTGCTCGACGTGCTGCTGCTCGTGCTGCTGTCGCTCTCTTCGTCTGAACTGCTGGAAGGTTGCAGATAAACATCATCAAATGACGCCGGGCCTTGTTGATACCTCGGCGCGACTTCCAGCACCACGCGATACTGATTCGACTGAGTAAAAATAGTCGACACCAAACGCTGACCAAAAGCGTTGTAGAGCGCGGTATCCACATCCGAAGCAGTAATGCCGTAACGCGCCGCTTTATCGCGGTTCAGCTCGACATACGCCACGCGTCCCTGATCCTGAAGATTGCTTACCACGCCATTAAACTCTGGACGCTGTTGCAGTGCCGCCACCATTTTCGGCGACCACTGCACCAGATTTTCGCTGTCTGCATCGTCAAGCGTGAACTGATACTGGCTTGGCGTAACCTGGTCGTTGACTGTCAAATCCTGGGCCGATTGCATATAGAGCTGAATACCAGCCACCTGCGTCGCCGCCTGTTGTAGCTGTTTGATCACTGCATCGGCTTTGTCATTGCGCTCATCAAATGCCTTGAGGTTGATCTGTATACGCCCGCTGTTCAGACTGGTGTTATTGCCATCAATGCCAATCGTAGAGGACAGACTCTCTACCGCAGGATTCTGCAAAATCACTTTCGCCAGCGCCTGTTGACGCTTTGCCATCTCATTAAAAGAGACATCCTGCGACGCCACGGTCACGCCCTGAATCAGACCGGTATCCTGCGTCGGGAAGAAGCCTTTCGGTACCATGACATAGAGCAGCGCGGTCAGCGCGAAGGTGGCCAGCGCCACCAGCAGCGTCAGCTTTTGGTGATTTAACACGATGGTCAGCAAGCGATCATAGCCGCGAATCAGCTTATCGAATAATTCACCGCCCTTGCGTGAAAAGCGCGACTGCTTTTCGACTGGAATGTGGCGCAGCAGATAGGCGCACAGCATTGGCGTTAAGGTTAGCGACACCACCATTGAGACCAGAATCGATACCGCCAGCGTGATAGCAAACTCGCGGAACAAGCGTCCGACCACGTCGCCCATAAACAGCAGCGGAATCAGTACCGCAATCAGCGAAAAGGTTAGTGAAATGATGGTGAAACCAATCTGCTGCGAGCCTTTTAGCGCCGCTTCCATTGGCGGTTCGCCCTCTTCCAGCCGCCGCGAGATGTTTTCAACCACCACAATGGCATCATCAATAACGAAACCGGTAGCGATGGTCAGCGCCATCAACGAGAGGTTATTCAGGCTGAAGTCAGCGAGGTACATCACACCAAAGGTGCCAATCAACGACAGCGGCACCGCCACGCTGGGGATCAGTGTCGCTGCCACATTGCGCAGGAACAGGAAAGTGACCATCACCACCAGCGCAATCGAGAGCATGAGCTCAAACTGCACGTCACTGATCGAGGCGCGAATGGTTTGCGTGCGATCCGAAAGAACCGTCATTTTCACGCCATCTGGCAGCGCGGCCTGCAAAGTCGGCAGCTGTGCCTTAATTCCATCCACGACCTGAATCACGTTCGCACCCGGCTGGCGCTGCACGCTGATGACAATCGCCGGGCTGTTATTCGCCCACGCCGACTGGAAGCTGTTTTCCGGCCCTTGCTCAATATGCGCAATATCTTTCAGACGCAGCGCAGCACCGTTTTGATAAGTAATGATTAAATTGCCGTACTCGTCTGCGGTACGCAGCTGATCGTTGGCGTCGATAGTGACCGAATGGTATTTACCATCAAAGCCGCCTTTCGAACCGTTAACGTTGCTGTTGCTAATCAGGGTGTTGACGTCTTCCAGCGTCAAATTGTGCGCCGCCAGCGCTTTTGGATCCATCTGCACCCGAATCGCCGGTTGATGTCCGCCCGCCAGCGTCACCATGCCGACACCAGAAATTTGCGATAGCTTGAGCGCCACGCGCGTATTCACCAAGTCCTGCACCTGCGTCAGCGGCAAGTTCTCTGAGCTGGCAGCTAAGGTGATCACCGCGCTGTCCGCCGGATTGACCTTTTTGTAGGTTGGCGGGTTTGGCAGATCGCTGGGCAGCAGATTGTTCGCGGCATTTATCGCCGCCTGCACTTCCTGCTCCGCCACATCCAGCGACAGGTCGAGACTGAACTTCAGAGTGATGATCGATGATCCACCGGAACTGGTGGAGGTCATCTGACTCAAACCCGCCATTTGACCGAGTTGACGCTCCAGCGGCGAAGTCACCGATGAAGCCATCACGTCCGGGCTGGCGCCGGGATAGAGCGTGGTGACCTGAATGGTCGGATAATCGACCTGCGGCAGCGCCGAGGTGGAAAGAAACTTATAGGCAAAAATACCGGCGATCAGCACGCCCACCATCAGCAAGATGGTGGCGACCGGACGCTGGATAAACAAGCGTGACGGATTCATTTGGCCTCGGCGGTTGCGGTGGTTTGCGTTTCATCCGCCACCGACACTTTGCTGCCGTTGGTCAGGCGATCAATGCCTTCCGTTACCAGACGATCGCCCGGCTCTACGCCTTTTAAAATCGCTTGCCGATCGTCATCCAATGCCGGCCCGGCGGTCACCGCTTTGCGCGTCACGGTATTGTCTTTGTTGATCACAAAAACAAAGCTGCCGTCGCTGCTCATCTGCAACGCTTGTGTTGGGATCACCGTCGCGCCTTTCAATAGATTGGTCTGCAAACGCAGATTAACGAACTGATTAGCGAACAGCGCTTCGTCTTGGTTGGGGAAGGTGGCCTTTAGCTCAACCGTGCCGGTGGAGGTATCGATCTGGTTACTGATGAACTTCACCTCACCGTTGGCCAACGTGCTGGTATTGTCCTCATCAAACGCCGTAGCGGGCAGACTTTGATTGTTATGCAGCGCTTTGACCAGCGTGGGGATATTGCTCTGCGGCACGCTAAACGTGACGGCGGCGGGCTGCATCTGAGTCAGAGTGACTAAACCGGTGCTGCTGGAGCTTTGCACCATGTTGCCCGGATCAACCTGACGCAATCCAACACGGCCGCTAACCGGCGCAGTGATGCGAGCGTATTCGATACTGAGTTTAGCGCTGTCGATTTGCGCCTGATCGGTGGCAACCGCACCGCGATACTGCCCTACCGTGGCTATCTGCGTATCCAGATCCTGGCGGGAGAGAGAATCTTGCGCCGCCAGCTTGCGATAGCGCGCCAGCGTCAGTTCTGCGCTTTTCAGCAGTGCCTGGTTCTCATTTAACGCACCTTGATATTGATTCAACGTCGCCTGATAGCTACGCGGATCAATCTGCGCCAGCAGCTGTCCTGCTTCAACTTTCTGCCCTTCAGTGAAGTAAACCTTCTCCAGCTGTCCATCGACACGGCTGGTAACGGTAACGCTGGCGCTGGGGATGACGGTGCCAAGTGCATTGAGATAAACCGGTACATCTGCGGTGCTGGCCACGCCGCTGTGTACCAGCGTTGCGCCGCCGCCCATCATCATGCCAGGACCACCGCGACCTGCATGACCGCCTGGCGGCATACCGCCACTCGATCCTTTGCCAAACGGCAACAAACGCCAGGCAACAGCGGCAATAATCAATACCACGATTAAAAGAAGCAGCCATTTAAGCCAGCGGGAACGAGGGGAACGGGATGCGTTAGTAATCATCGAACTCTTCAGGTAAACAAGGAATAAGGAATTCCCCCTTAAAAACAGGGGATTATTTCGTGGTGCGTACTCTAAATACGTTGCGTTGCATGACGGTAGCACGCTGACGAATCCCGATAGGCGTAGTGAACGACAGGATTCGGGTAAGTGAGCATAGCCAACAAAGAGGCAACGTAACGTATAACGGGCACAATTATCACGGCACGCATTATCGGCTAAATTTGATGCGATTTTCCATCGCCAAACCGTAAGGTTTTCGTTAAGAAGAATCAGGGTTTCGCTCGGTTCAGCGCGATGACTCTGCTTTAGACCTGGTCTGGTTAAGCTGAGATAAACCTTGATTAACCGGCAAGGTGTGTCGAAAAGCGTTGCCGAACAGGGACGCTTAAAATCGCGACTAGCCGCCTCGCTAAATGCGTGACGAGACGGCTCGTCATTATGATTTCCAGCCGCCGCCCAATGCTTCGTACAGCGTAATTTTTTGATTAAGCTGCCCCAAATGTGCCGCAATCAGCGCCTGCTGTGCCGTATACAGCGAACGCTGTGCGACTAACACATTGAGATAGTTATCAACGCCTTGCTTATAACGCAAATCTGAATAGTCGTAATCGCGCTGGTTGGCCGCGACCTCTTTTTGCAGCGCCATGAGCTGGCTCTGCCAGGTATCCTGCCCAGCCAGCGCATCGTTAACATCTTTAAACGCAGTCTGAATCGCTTTCTCATAGTTGGCGATCTCGATACGTTTTTCGATTTTAGCGATATCCAGATTGGCCTGATTCACTCCGCCGTCGAAGATCGGCAGAGAGATCGAGGGTGCAAACGACCAGGCGCCTGTACCGCCTTCCAGCAGATGCCCCAGCGAGCTGCTGGTTGAGCCGCCCGATGCGGTTAGCGTGATATTCGGGAAGAAGGCCGCGCGCGCAGCGCCGATATTGGCATTAGCGGCTTTAAGAGTGTGCTCAGCAGCGATGATATCCGGGCGGCGCGTCAGCAGATCCGATGGCAATCCCGCTGGCGTCTGCGGAAATTGCCAGTTGCTGTCAAGTGTGGCGTTTTTCAGCAGCGTGGCGGGTAAATCAGTGCCAGCCAACAGCCGCAGCGCATCCACATCCTGTCGTACCTGACGCGTATAGCTCGCCACATCCGCTTCGGCGCTGCGCACGGTGCTTTCTGCTTGTGCCAAATCCTGATCGCTGCTGACGCCGCCGTTGTAGCTTATTTTGGTCAGATCATAGGATTTCTGCTGACTCTGCACAGTTTGTTCGGCGAGATGCAGAAGATCATTATCGGAACAGAGCGTTAGCCACGCCGATGCCACCTGTGAAATCAGCGAAATACGCGTTGCGCGTTCGGTGGCTTCAGTGGAGAGATAGGTCTCCTGGGCCTGATCGCGCAGGCTACGCAAGCGTCCCCAGAAATCCAGCTCCCATGAAGTCACGCCTAATCCGGCGTTTAACTCGTGATAAGTCACCGCGCCGGTCGATTGCGTATTGTAGAGGTTCGCGGGTTCATGGGCCGACGTCTGGCTGGCGGTGGCGTTAATCGACGGCAGCAGCGCAGCGCGATCGATCTGCACCGAGGCACGCGCCTGTTCAACATTCAATGCTGCGACGCGCAGGTCGCGGTTGTTTTGCAGCGACAGGTCGATCAGCTGGCGCATCGTGGCATCGTTGAAGAAGTTCTGCCACGGCAGATCGGCGACATTGCCGACCGGCGTATTTTGATCGTAATGCGTATCCACCGGCAGCGTTGGGCGCTGATAGTTGGGCTGTAACGTACAACCGGTTAAGCCAAGGGCGGCCACCAATGGCAGCAGCGTCCAGCGCGTTGCTTTAGTTATCATTGTGAACAACCTCAGGCTTTTTCTTACGGGAAAAGAGCTGCGAAACCACCACGTAAAACATCGGTACAAAGAAAATGGCGAGGAATGTCGCGGTAAGCATTCCACCCGCTACCGCCGTACCAATGGAGTGCTGGCTGCCCGCACCCGCCCCGTTTGAGATAGTGAGCGGCAGTACGCCAAGAATAAATGCCATCGACGTCATGATAATGGGTCGAATACGCAAGCGTGCTGCTTCTACCGCAGCGTCCACCAGCGTTCTGCCTTCACGTTCGTGCAGTTCTTTGGCGAACTCCACGATCAAAATGGCATTTTTCGCGGCCAGCCCAACGGTGGTGAGCAATCCGACCTGGAAGAACACATCGTTTTGCAAACCGCGCAGCAGCACCGCACTGATGGTGCCCAGCACGCCAAGCGGCACCACCAATAGCACTGAGAACGGAATCGACCAGCTCTCGTAAAGCGCGGCCAGGCACAGGAACACCACCAGCACGGAAATAGCATAGAGCTGCGCTGTTTGTGAGCCAGACGCCTGCTCTTCATAGGAGATGCCGTACCACTGCACGCGGAAGCCTTTTGGCATTTTCGCGCCAATCTCTTCCACCGCTTTCATCGCTTCACCGCTGCTGTAACCTGATGCTGGCGAGCCGAGAATCTCTTCTGCCGTCATGCCGTTAAAGCGTTCATAGTGCGGTGAACCGCTAACCCATTCGCCGCTGGCAAAGGCCGAGAACGGCACCATGGTTCCGCTACTGTTACGAAAGTACCATTTGTTGAGATCTTCCGGCGTCACGCGCGAATCGGCTTTACCCATCAGGTAAACCTCTTTGACGCGGCCGTTATACATGAACTGATCGATGTAGCTGGATCCCCAAGCGACCGACAGGGTGTTGTTGATATCAGCCATGCTCAAACCCAACGCGCTGGCGCGTTCATCATTGATCTCCAGCTGATATTGCGGTTCATCTTCCATGCCGTTGAGACGAACGGCGCTCAGGCGTGGATCGTTGTTAGCCAGCGCAAGAAACGTGTGCGTGGCATTCATCATTTCCTGATGCGTATGGCCCGCAGTATCTTGTAAATAGAAGTCAAAACCGGTGGCGTTCCCCAACTCCATGACCGCCGGTGGCACCATGGCAAAGATTTTCGCGTCTTTATAATTGGCGAAGTGCCCCATGATATTCGCCGCCAGCGTTTTCACGCTCTGGCTCGATTGGGTACGTTCACTCCAGTCTTTGAGACGAACAAACGCCATAGCACTGTTTTGCCCACGTCCGGCAAAGTTAAAACCGTTGGCCGCAAATACTGTAGTGACCACCGACGCTTGCTTGTCATGCAGATAGTCGTTGAGATCGTTAATGACTTTTTGGGTGCGCTGCGATGAGGCATTCACCGGCAGTGTGATCTGCACCATCATCAATCCCTGATCTTCATCCGGCAAAAAGGTGGTCGGTACGCGTGTGAACAGATAGCCGGTGACGCCAACAATCACCAGATACACCACCAGAAACAGGCCGCGACGCGAGATGACTTTGCTGACGCCGCGGGTGTAATGCAGCGTGCCGCTGTCGAACTTGCGGTTAAACCAACCGGCCAGCCCGGTGGTTTTGTGCTCGGCGGAAGAGGATTTAAGCAACGTCGCGCACAGCGCCGGTGTAAAGATCAGCGCCATCAGCACCGACAGCGCCATGGCTGACACAATGGTGATGGAGAACTGACGATAGATAACGCCGGTCGATCCCGAGAAGAACGCCATCGGCAGCAGCACCGCCGACAGCACCAAGGCAATACCAAATAGCGCGCCCTGAATCTGCTGCATCGACTTAATGGTGGCGGTTTTGGGATCGAGCTGCTCTTCGTGCATCACGCGCTCGACGTTTTCCACCACCACGATGGCGTCATCCACCAGCAACCCTATCGCCAATACCATGCCGAACATCGTCAGGGTGTTAATGCTGTAGCCAAAAGCAGAAAGAATGCCGAAGGTTCCCAGCAAGACCACCGGCACCACCAGTGTGGTGATAAAGGTTGCGCGCAGGTTTTGCAGGAAAATCAGCATGACGAAGAACACCAGCACCACCGCTTCGAGCAACGTTTTCACGACTTCTTCGATTGACGCGCTGACCACTGGCGAGGTGTCGTAGGGATATTGCACCTCGACGTTATCCGGCAGCGAATCTTTCAGCGCTTCTACCGTGGCGCGCACCGCTTTGGCGGTATCCAGCTCGTTGGCGCCTGTTGCCAGACGCAACGCAATACCGGCAGAAGGTTTGCCATCCATGGTTGAGTCGATGGTGTAGCTTTGTGGGCCTAATGCCACGTTACCCACATCTTTAAGGCGGATCTGCGAACCGTTACTGTTTACCTTCAGCAGCACGTTTTCAAATTGCTTCACGCTGGTGAAGCGTGATTTACCCAGAATGGTGGCATTCGTTTTAGCGTCAGGAATGGTCGGCAAGCCGCCGAGCGAACCGGAAGAGACCTGCACGTTCTGGTTATCAATAGCGGTGCTGACGTCGCTCGGCATCAGGCTGTACTTATAGAGTTTGGCCGGATCGAGCCAGATGCGCATCGCATACTCAGAACCCAATACCATGAAGTCGCCAACGCCTTTGGTGCGCGAGATGGGATCTTCCAGCTTCGATACCAACATGTCGGCGAGATCACCGTTACTCAGCTTGCCATCTTTCGACACCAGGCTTATCACCATCATGAAGTTTTTTTGGTATTTACGAATACGGATGCCTTGCTGTGTGACATCAGTGGGCAGCTGAGATTCCGCCAGAGAAACGCGATCCTGTACCTGAACCTGAGCGATATCAGGATCAATGCCCTGATTAAAGGTGGCGATGATTTGCGCACTGCCATCGCTGGCGCTGTTCGATTCCAGATAGCGCAATCCATCCAGGCCATTCAGCTGTTGCTCAATGACCTGCACCACGGTGTTTTGCGTGGTTTCGGCGCTGGCACCCGGATACGTCACCGAAATAGAGACGGCGGGAGGTGAGATGTTGGGATATTGATTAACCGGTAAATTCAGCGTGGCGATAGCGCCTACCAGCATCACAATAATCGCCACAACCCAGGCGAATATTGGACGCTGGATAAAGAACGTAGACATGACGTCTCCTTATTGGGCCGAGGGATCGGTCATTGTCAGGCTGACACTGTCAGCGCTGGGCGTGTCGTTGACGTTAGCCGCCACGGTTTTCACTTTGCTGCCGCTATGCACGCTTTGCAGGCCATTCACCACCACTTTTTCGCCGCTGTTCAGACCGCGGGTGATGAGCCACCTTGCCTGGATCATTTCACCGGTGGTTACGCTGCGCTGCTCAACGCTGTCGTCAGCTTTCACTACGTAGACATAGGGCTGACCTTTGCTGTCATGCATGATCGCTTCTTGCGGCACCATAATTCCCTGCTGCTGTACGCCCTGCGGGAAACTGGCGTGCACGTACATTCCCGGCAGCAGTTCATTGTGCGGATTAGGGAACACCGCTCGCAGCACCACGCTGCCGGTCGCCTCATCAACATTCACTTCCGAGAAGGCTAATTTGCCTTGCTGCTCGTAAGTGCTGCCATCTTCCAGCGTCAGTTTTACCGCGGCCGCGTTATCGCCCACTTTCTCTAGCTTGCCGTCGGCCAAGGCTTTGCGCAGGCGCAGGAGATCGGTGGAGGATTCGCTGACGTCAACATAGACAGGATTGAGCTGTTGAATAGTGGCGAGATAATCGGTTTGTCCGCTAGTGACCAAAGCACCTTCGGTGACCAGTGACCGGCTAATGTGGCCCGTAATCGGCGCTTTAACCAAGGTGTAATCCAGGTTGACCTTCGCGCTTTCGACATCGGCTTTCGCTTCACGCTCGGCCGCGACGGCATCATCATACGTTTGCTGGCTAATGGCATGTGCAGCCGCTAAAGGCTGATAGCGTTTTGCCACCCCCGCATCGTTTTGCCAGGTTGCATGGGCTTTGTCATAGGCTGCTTGATAAGTGGCCGGATCGATTTGATAAAGAGGCTGGCCCGCTTTTACCTCGCCCCCCTCCGTAAACAGCAGTTTTTGAATCACACCGCTCACCTGCGGACGGACTTCCGCAGTTTTCACTGCAGTCGTGCGGCCCGGCAATTGAGTCAGCAAGGTTACCGGCTCGCTTTTGAGTGTGACGATGCCAACTTCCGGCGTGGTTGCAGCAGCAGGCTGCGTCGCTCCCTGGTCACAAGCAGCCAGTAAAAACACCACGCTGGCTGAAATAACTTTCATGCGCATAGTTTTTCTCAACAAGAAGGTAAAAGTAACGAGAGTGACCACTCTCAAAGGCGTTCATTGTAGGGAGGTCAAAAGAAGTACGCTGTTAAGGAAGCGTAAAATATATTTTCGAATCGAAAATCCTAAACTTTCTGTGCGGACCTTTCGCACGTTATGTTCAGAAAGCGCTGTCTCCAGGCGTGTTGTCGCCAGGCTGTCAGCTTACTGCAGCAGATGTTTTTACGTTTGTTGGTAAGCGTAAAGGGCGGGTTAAGAGGTGTGAGCAGCTAATCACAGCATCAGGTCAGCCTCGTTGTCGCCGACCTCGTGAAATGTTTACAACTCGATGTAGCGGGTTAACCGCCACGCGATTAAGGCAAAAAAAAACCCACGCATCTGCGTGGGTCGGTGTAATAACAGGGTTATAACTGCCGGAGCAGCTTTGTTTTCACACCCATCAATACCTCTGGGACTTTTATCCTCGCACCGTTGCGCGCTGAGCGACAGGCGGAAAAAGCAAATGAATACGCGGAAATGAAACGAGGTGTGAAAAACTCACACACCTCACTTACACTTTGATTTTACTAAGATTTATCCGAAGGTTTACTGTAGATAGCATCCGGTGCGACGTTCATATGCTTCAGTACTGGCCCCATGATGTTGCCGAATACCGGCGCAGCCACCGAACCACCGAAGTGGTCGCCTGCGGTTGGATGGTTGATCATTACCACCAGCGCGACTTCAGGATGGCTGGCAGGCGCCAAGCCCGCGGTATAGTTCACATAGCCGCCATCGTATTTGCCGCTGGTGCCCATCTTCTCCGCCGTACCGGTTTTGGTCGCCAGACGATAACCCGGTACCGCCGCTTTTAGCCCGGTACCGCCCGGTAAAACATCGCTTTCTAACATGTGCACCACTTGCTTAACGGTTTCCGGGTTCGCGACTTGCTCGCCGAGCACCGGCGGCGTCACTTTGGTGATCGAGAGCGGACGATAGGTACCGTAAGAACCCAGCGTGGCGTATTCACGGGCGATTTGCAGTGGCGTGACGCGTAAGCCATAACCAAAGGAAAACGTGGCGCGTTCGATATCCGCCCAGCGCGTGCGGTGCAGCGGGAAGTAACCCACGCTTTCACCCGTCAGCCCTAATCCCGTGGGTTTGCCAAGACCAAAAGCGTGATACGTGTTCACCAGCGCTTCAGCTGGCATCGCCAGCGCGATATGCGAAACGCCAATGTCGCTGGATTTCTGCAAGATGCCGGTCATGGTCAAGCGCGGCCAATGGCCAACATCACGGATCAGGTGCCCATTCACACGATACGGCGTGGTGTCGATAACCGAATCAGGCCGCACTAAATGGCGCTCCAGCCCTTCCATCACCACCAGCGGTTTCACGGTAGAACCGGGTTCGTAACTGTCGTTGATCGCGGCGTTACGCATTTGCGCAGGCGTTGCGCCATCGTAATTGTTGGGGTTGAACGATGGATAAGAGGCCATTGCCAGGATCTCGCCGGTGTCGATCTTCACCAATACGGCGGCACCTGAATCGGCTTTATTCAGCAACACACCATCACGCAGCTTGCTGTACAGCGTGTATTGATCGAACTTATCAATGCTGAGCTGCACTGTTGGCGGCTGGGTTGGCGGCTGATAGTTGATCATTGAGATGATGTTACCCATCGCATCTTGCCGATAAACCTCTTTGCCAGGCACGCCCTGCAGAACTTTATCAAAGCCCTTTTCCAGCCCGTTCAGGCCGACATTATCGGCCCCGACAATACCAATCAACGGTGCCGAGGCTTCGCTCATCGGATAAAAGCGGCTGTCGTCATACACTTCGCTGACGCCTTTTAGTCGTAACTGTTTAATGTCTTTGGCGATACCCAGCTCGACTTTACGGCCCAAATAGAGGAAGCGACGTTTAGGGTTGGCAGTGATCTGCGCGGCAATCTGTTCAGGACGCATATTCAATGCGGCAGCAAGATAGGCCCACTTCTCGCTGGTAAAATCGGGGTTGCCCTCCAACACGCGCAGCGGATCGGCAATGATATCGCGCGACGGTACGCTGAGCGCCAGCGCTTCGCCGTTGCGATCCAGCAAGGTGCCGCGGCTGGTTGGCAGCGTAACGGTACGCAGCGAGCGTTGATCGGCTTCGTGCTCCAGCATCGGCTGATTCAGGAACTGCAAATCGGCTACGCGCGCCAATAGCACCACCATGCAGGCCAGCACGCCCAGGCAGATCAAACGAAATCGAAAAGGGTTGAAAGAGGCTTTAATCTGGTCTTTTCCCAGTAGTTTTTTAATCCGGGGCATGGCATTCCGCTGCGCTAAATAATGAAAAGAGGCTTAAGTCAGCAGTTATAAAGAAAGCGCTGCCGGGATAACAGGAAAACTGTGTTTCAGTTCGTAATCCTCGTTAAATTTCAGCTTGCAGATGCGTTGACGGCTCTGGTTCATTCGAATCACTGACTCCGGTAAGCGCATCGAGATTGATTCCTTTGCCGCCTTCCTGCAAGCCGAACGCTCTGGAGAATGTTAATCACTGAATTTTGGGCAAAAAAAACCTGCGCATCTGCGCAGGTTGGTGTAATCAAAAAAAATCTATTGATGTTCACCCATCAATACCTCTGGGACCCTGACTGTAGCAAGGTGGATTGATCGGCTGCTATCACTCAAACGCAACAGTTACCCGCAAAATGTAACCAGCCATGAGATCTCTACGCTATTTTGCAAACGGGATGTTTTTTGATTTCTACCAGGCAACTCATGGCATTAGGACCTTGGGTCAGCGACGAGGTCCCGATGTCCAGCGTCAGCACATTTGGGTTGCCCGCGCGATCCCACGGCTGCCATTTGCCGCCGAAGCCGGGATCAAACCAGGCACCGGTAGACACGATCACCACGCCCGGCGTTAATCCGTCGGTCACACGCACGCCTGCCAGCATCGTGCCGCGCGTATTGCTGACTTCGATCTCATCACCCTCCACGATGCCACGCACAGCGGCATCTTGCGGATGCATGTAGAGCGTTTCATGCCCGGCCGTTTTGTTGCCCTGCACGGTTTCCGTGGCATCCAGCTGACTGTGCAGACGATCAGAGGGTTGAATCGAGATCATGTGCAGCGGATAGTCACGGCTCAACGGCGAACCCAACCACTCCTGCGGCTCACGCCATTCAGGATGTCCGGCAACATCGTCCAGCTGATAATCGGCGATGGTCTGACTAAACAGCTCAATCTTGCCGCTGGCGGTTTGAATCGGATGGGCGACTGGATCGGCGCGGAAATTATCCATAAACACATAAGGCTTGCCGCCTTCTGGAATCTCAACAAAGCCGCGTTGCCAAAATGCGTCAAACTCGGGGAACTCGATGCCTTTATGCGCATGTGCCACCGCACATTGCTGATAAAGGTGCGCGATCCACTCCATCTCATTGCGTCCTTCGGTGAAGGTTTCGCGGTAGCCAAGACGCTCAGCAAGATCAGCAAAAATATCAAAATCATTGCGCGCCTGATGCTGCGGTTTAACCGCCTGATGCATCGCAAACACGAAGCGATCGCGAGATGACCCGCCAATGTCGTTGCGCTCCAGCGTAGTGGTGGCGGGTAATACGATATCCGCCATCTGTGCCGCCGGCGTCCAGACAATATCCTGCACCACTACCGTATCGGGCTTCTGCCACCCTTCCACCAGACGGTTGAGCTGCTGGTGATGATGGAATGGATTGCCGCCCGCCCAGTGCACCAGATGGATATCGGGATAGGTCAGCGTTTCGCCCTGGAATGGATAAGGCTGGCCAGGATTCAGCAGCATGTCGCTGATGCGAGCCACAGGAATCGACAGGCCGCCGGGGTTGGGTCCAGTACTCATTAATGGCGAAGGCCCTTCCTGACGCGGATTGCCGACGCTGTTCATCGAACCGTGCCCGAAGGAGAAGCCCGCACCCGGTAAGCCTGGCTGGCCCAGCATTGAAGAGAGCGCAATCATCATCCAATAGGGCTGCTCGCCACGGTGCGCGCGCTGTACCGAATAGGAACAGGTAATAAAGCTGCGTTTACCGATGAGCTGCTGTGCCAACTGCACAATGCGCTCTGCCGGAATCCCGGTGATACGGCTGGCCCAACCGGCGGTTTTGGCCACGCCGTCACTTTCGCCCAGCAGATAAGCACGCAGCTGCGGCCAGCCGGTGCAATGGCTGGCAAGAAAAGCCTCATCTACCGCGCCGCGCTGCTGAATTTCATAGCCCAGCGCCATCATTAATGCGGCATCGGTATTGGGGCGAATCGGGATCCAGTCGGCGTTAACAAAGGCGGGGCAATCGTCACGCATCGGACTGATGTTGATGATCGGCGTACCTTTGGCGACGAGTTGTTCCAGCGCCGGTTTCAACGTGTGCTGACCGGCACCGCCGGAAGCGACCTGCGCATTTTTCAGCGCCAAACCGCCAAAGGCGACAAAAATTTCCGCGTGTTCAACCACTTCTGGCCAATCGGTCACGCGACCGGTAAGCGGCATATACGTGCCAATCACATACGGCAGGAAAAACTGTGCTGCGCCCCAACTGTAATTCCCCTGCTGATCAACACCGCCGCCGCCCTTAAAGTAAAAGCGGCGAACCAGCGTGCGCGCATGGTTAACACGGCCCGCAGAAGACCAGCCATACGAACCGGTGAAAATGCCCGATGCGCCGTAGCGCTCGCGGATACGGCGGTTTTCGTCTGCCACTAAATCCAGCGCGGTATCCCAATCCACCGCGACAAAATCTTCCCGGCCACGCAATGTGCGATCGCTGTTTTCGCGCGATTTTAGCCACGAGCGACGCACCATCGGTTGGCGGATACGTTTATCGGAGTAGACCAGTTCAGGAATAGTATTCAGCATCGGTGACGGATCGGCATCGGCGAAAAACGGTTCGCAGCCAATCAGACGATCATTTTCTGTCACGGCGTTAAAGGCGCCCCAGTGCGCCAGATGTGGCACTCTTGTTTTCATCTTTGTTTTTCACAGCAGGTGTTGGGGAAAAACAGCATAACATGCAACGCGTCGCCCTTGTAAGCCGCTGCACAAGGGCTGATTTTGCGCTCTTTTGCGACGACGCTGGCATTCTGTTGGGTTGATGTGAGCCTGCTTTTCCGTAACACTGATGCCATGTGTAAACGTTTTCCCCGGAAGCAGGTAAACGCATGTCGACCATTAAGGATGTTGCCAGACTGGCGGGCGTTTCTGTCGCCACGGTTTCTCGCGTTATCAATAATTCCCCTAAAGCCAGTGAAAGCTCGCGTCAGGCTGTAGGCCAGGCAATGGAGCAACTGCAATATCATCCAAACGCCAATGCACGCGCTCTGGCGCAGCAATCCACTGAAACCTTGGGTTTAGTCGTGGGTGACGTTTCCGATCCCTTTTTCGGCGCAATGGTTAAAGCTGTTGATGAGGTGGCAGGACAAACCGGTAACTTTTTGCTGATTGGTAACGGTTACCACAATGAGCAAAAAGAGCGGCAGGCGATTGAGCAATTAATGCGTCATCGCTGTGCAGCGTTGGTGGTTCACGCCAAAAAAATTCCTGATGCCGAACTGGAAGTGTTAATGAAGCAAGTACCGGGGATGGTGCTGCTCAATCGGCTGCTCAAAGGCTTTGAAAAACGCTGCATCGCGCTCGATGACCGCTACGGTGCCTGGCTGGCGACGCGCCATCTGATTCAGTTGGGCCATCAAAATATTGCCTTCGTCTGCTCTACTCATACCATTTCCGACGCGGAAGATCGTTTGCAAGGCTATTACGACGCGCTGAAAGAGCACGGTTTGCCGTGTAACGACCGCCTGGTGACGTGGGGCGAACCGGATGAAGTCGGCGGCGAACAGGCAATGACTGAGCTGTTAGGACGCGGCAGAAATTTCACCGCCGTCGCCTGCTATAACGACTCGATGGCTGCCGGTGCACTGGCGGTGCTAAGCGACAACGGCGTACGTGTCCCGGAAGAGATGTCACTGATTGGTTTCGATGATGTGTTGGTGTCGCGCTATGTACGTCCGCGCCTTACCACGGTGCGCTACCCGATTGTCACCATGGCGCAGCAGGCCGCAGAACTGGCGTTAGCATTGGCTAACGACCAGCCGCTGCCTGAAGTGACGAATATGTTTAGTCCGACGCTGGTGCGGCGTCATTCTGTCAGCAGGCCCATTTAATCCCGCTGTCTACTCCGAACGACAGATGCGTTGGCTGCGCATGTTCGCCCCGGCCACTTACCTGCGTAAGCGCCCGGGGACTTACCCGCTTGCCGCCTCAAGCGACGCGCTCTTTTATTTAAAGGCGCGCAACAATTTCTCTAGCGGCCGCACCAGTGCAATCACCGTTTCATCCTGCAATTGCGCCGCTGCATCCAGTTTGGCATGCATGTCGGCCACGTCGTTGGCACCAAATGCCTGATTACGCGTATAGGCATTCACCAATTCAATTCCCATTTGGCTCAGCTCATTGACCTGTTTGGCGCTGTTTTCGAGCGGCTGTAACATATAACTGGCGCTTAGCAGCGGTTTTAACTGATCGTTGTTATCGTGCCAAATGTGCAACTGCGCACGAATCGCTGCCGCTGCGGATGAATTGGCCCGGTTGGCAATCAGCGCATCCACCTGTTTGTCCAGGGCGCGTACCGCAAGACTTTCTGCTGGCAGCACATCCGCCAGACGATTCAAGGGTTCGTGATAATCATAATGTCCCGCCTGAAATTTCAGATGCTGACGCGTGTAATATTGCGCCGGTTCCAGTGCTTGTGCGAACAGCCGTAGCGGTTGAATATCACTACGATTCGCCAATCGCATCATCTGCTGTTCAGCTTGTGCATGTTGCTGCGTGCCGACTGAGATCGTGGTCCAGCGATCCATAGCTTCAAGGCGTTGATACATATTGTCGGGTTGAGTGACGTCTTTTGCCGACCATAAACGTTCAGCAACCGCAAAAGCACGTGGCCATAATTTGGTATCAATGATGCTGCTGTTAACGTTCTCGGCCCAGAGTGCGGCTTCACCGCCCAACAGGTTTTGCTGCATCTGCTGCGGATTCGGCAGCGTTGGGGCGATACCTGCTGGCACTTTCGCCATCCGCTTCCCTTGTGTGGCATAACGCACATTGCCAACCAGCATGTAACCGCTAAGCGCATCTGGCGTGAGCGTCAGGGTCGGTTTAAGAGGCCCCATCCAGGTATCAACCTCGAAGCTCACCTGCTGCGATGAAAGCCAGGTAATGCTCTTCACCATGCGACGCGATTTACCAGCGAAATCGATAAAGCCACGCCAACCCTCTTTGCCCTCGATCAGCGTAAAACTGCCGTCGACGGCCTTGCCTTTGAGGCGTGGCAGAGTAAATGACCAGCTCTGCGCCTGTTCGCCGCTGTGGATCTCATCCTGTGCTTCCAGACCTTGCGGGAAGATTTCATTGCGATAGTGATAATCGGCAGGTTGTGGCTGATCGAGATAAAAACCGGTAGAGAGAATGCCGCGATAATTATCTTTGGCCACCGCGCCCAGCGCATCCTGACCTTGCCACGACTGAATTAAAATACTGCGTGGCAGGTCAGGATGATAAATCTCATCCCAACCCACCATTTGACGATGATGCGCTTCAAGAATCTTCTCGACCCGCAGATTGAAGTAAGCCTGTAACGCATGGGCATCTTTCAGGTTATTGTCGCGCATGAACTGCTGAATTTTGCTGGACGCATTCCATTGAGTGGGATCCACCTCATCACCACCAATATGCAGGTAGGGATCGGGGAAGATCGCCGCCATTTCGCCCACCAGCGTATCGATCACGTGATAAACCTGCTCATTGCTGGGATCGAGCAGCGGCTTAAATACGCCCCAGCCACGCTCCATTTTGTAAGGTCCCGGCGCGCTCATCAGTTCAGGCATTGCCACCGCGATAGCAGAAGCGTGTCCCGGTACATCCAGTTCCGGCACCACACGCACGCCGCGCTCGGTAGCATAGCGCACCACTTCGCGCATTTCTTCTTGGCTATAAAACAGGCCATCGCTGGCCTTCTGTTGCAGCTGCGGACAATGGCTGGATGCAAAGCGCCAGCCCTGATCGTCAGTCAAATGCCAGTGAAAAACGTTCATACGCGCAGCAGCAAGACCATCGATCTGCCGTTTGATGGTTTCAATCGGCATGAAATGACGCGCGCCGTCGATCAGCAAACCACGCCATGGAAAGCGCGGTTTGTCGTGAATGGTGACGTAAGGTATTGCCGTCTCTTTGTCCCCATTTTCAATCAGCTGTAACAACGTTTCCATACCGCGCATCGCGCCGAACCGGGTATTTGCACTGAGCAGCACACCGTCACCGTTGACCTGCAACTGGTAGCTCTCATCGCTGTCCGGTTTAGGGAGCGGGTCAACGGCACGCGCAATCACCACGCGAATGGTTGGATGTTCAACCGGCTGCGCCGCTGGCAGCAATGGCCAGCCCGTTTGCCGGGCAATGCGCGCCAGCCAACGCGACTCAGCGCCAGCCAGATGATCGCCAGAAATATTCAGCGTTAGCTGTGGCGTCAAACGTAATTTCTCTCCGCTGGCAGGCTGCTCAACCTGTTGCGGCCAAGGCATTAAAGACAAGTTTTCGGCAAAAGCGGAGAAGGACAAAGCGCAACAACAGGCAACAAAAGAACGGCGTAACGACATCGGCGGGCATCCTTGTAGAGTCAATGACGAGAAGAGAGCACAAAGGCTTCATTAAAGTTGTTTCGCGGCGTAAATCAAGTGAGTCGCAGAGAAGTGTGAACCTATCCCCGTTTTTAGGCTGCGGACGCCTTTTCAAAACTGGATATCGCTTCTTTGTTTTCGGTCAAATTGAGCAACATTATTTTAAGGAAATAACTACATGTAGTGCGTATGCTCCTTAAAAACATCTATATATGGATTCAGGAAGATGGCAACGGTGGTAATAAAACGCGACGGGTGTCGCATTGGGTATGATGCGCAGCGCATTCGTGATGCGGTTGCAGCCGCAGCATTAGCAGTAAAAGTTGATGATGCGGCCTGGTGTGCAGCGGTGGCAGATAACGTCAGCGCGCAGCTGGCAGAAAAGCATGAAGTCGATATTCGTGATATTCAGTATGCCGTTGAGGAAACCTTGATGTGTGGGCCTTATCCGCATCTGGCGCGTGCTTATATTGAGTATCGTCATGACCGCGATGTCGCACGTGAACAACGTGGCAAACTGCATCACGCTATTCGCGGTTTGGTCGATCAGACCAATGCGGCCTTGCTCAATGAAAACGCCAATAAAGACAGCAAAGTGATCCCGACGCAGCGCGATTTGCTGGCGGGGATCGTCGCTAAACATTATGCGCAACAGCAAATTCTGCCGCGTGATGTCGTGCTGGCGCACGAACGCGGTGAAATTCATTATCACGATCTCGATTATTCCCCTTTCTTCCCGATGTTTAACTGCATGCTGATCGATTTAACGGGCATGTTGAACAACGGTTTCAAAATGGGCAACGCGGAGATCGCACCGCCGAGATCCATTGCCACTGCAACCGCCGTGACCGCACAAATTATTGCGCAGGTCGCCAGTCATATTTACGGCGGCACCACTATCAACCGCATTGATGAAGTGCTCGCGCCGTTTGTGGCGCTGAGCCTGGCGAAACATCGCGCGGTGGCTGACGAATGGCAGATCGCGGAGCCAGAAGCCTATGCGCGGGCACGCACTGAAAAAGAGTGTTATGACGCTTTTCAGTCGTTGGAATATGAGGTCAACACGTTGCATACCGCCAACGGACAAACGCCGTTTGTGACATTTGGCTTTGGTCTCGGCACCGATTGGGCGTCGCGTTTGATTCAGCAATCCATTTTACGTAACCGACTGGCAGGATTAGGTAAAAATCATAAAACGGCGGTGTTCCCTAAGCTGGTGTTTGCGATTCGTGAAGGCGTTAACCGCCGCGCGGGCGACGTCAATTACGATATCAAGCAGCTGGCGCTTGAATGCGCCAGCAAACGCATGTACCCCGACATTTTGAATTACGATCAGGTGGTTCAGGTCACCGGCTCATTCAAAACGCCCATGGGCTGCCGCAGCTTTCTGGGCGTGTACGAAGAGAACGGCCAGCAGATTCACGAAGGACGCAATAACATTGGCGTAATCAGCCTGAACCTGCCACGCATTGCGCTGGAAGCCCAAGGGGATGATGCGCGTTTTTGGTCGCTGCTGGATACGCGACTGGCGCTGGCGAAACGCGCATTAATGACGCGTGTGGCACGGTTGGAGAAAACCAAAGCGCGCGTCGCGCCGATTCTCTATATGGAAGGCGCATGTGGCGTTCGGCTTAAAGCGGATGATGAGATTGGCCCGATTTTTCGCCATGGTCGCGCATCGCTTTCGCTGGGTTTTATCGGCCTGCATGAAACACTGAATGCACTGAGCGGCGGCGCTCAACATCCTTACGACAGTGCGGCGCTGCGTAACAAAGGCGTTGCCATTATTACGCATATGCGGGCAGCCACAGAAGCCTGGAAAGCCGAAACCGGCTATGGCTTCAGCCTCTACAGCACGCCAAGTGAAAATCTGTGCGACCGTTTTTGCCGCCTTGATGCGGCCGAATTTGGCGTGGTCGCAGGCGTCACCGATAAAGGCTATTACACCAACAGCTTCCACCTTGATGTGGAGAAAAAGGTTAATCCCTACGACAAAATCGACTTCGAAGCGCCCTATCCGGCGTTAGCGAGTGGCGGGTTCATCTGTTACGGCGAATATCCCAACATGCAACACAACCTGAAAGCGCTGGAGGATGTCTGGGATTACAGCTACGACCGCGTGCCTTATTACGGCACCAATACGCCTATCGATGAATGTTACGACTGCGGCTTCAGCGGCGAGTTTAGCTGTACCAGCCGCGGGTTTACTTGTCCGCAATGCGGTAATCACGATCCGGCGCGCGTTTCGGTTACGCGGCGCGTCTGCGGTTATCTCGGCAGCCCGGATGCCCGACCCTTTAACAGCGGCAAGCAGCAGGAAGTACAGCGCCGCGTCAAACATCTCGACAGCGGGCCGCTGGGATGATGCATGTTCATCGCTATTACGACGTCGATGTCGTGAATGGACCCGGCACTCGCTGCACGCTGTTTGTGGCAGGCTGCGAGCATCAGTGTCGCGGCTGTTACAACCAAAGCACCTGGCGGCTCGATTCTGGCGTGCCCTTTAGCCTGGAAATGGAGGAGCGTCTGTTGGCAGATTTAATGGATACGCGCATTCCGCGCCAGGGGTTGTCGCTAAGCGGTGGCGATCCGCTGCATCCGCATAACGTGCCGCACATTCGCCGTCTGGTTAAGCGAGTACGCAAAGAGTGCGCGGGGAAAGATATTTGGCTGTGGACCGGCTATCAAATTGACGAACTGAATGCGTCACAGCGCGAAGTGCTGGATTTTATCGATGTGTTAATTGATGGGCGTTTCATTGAGGCAGAGAAAGATGCCACGCTGCAATGGCGCGGCAGCCGCAATCAACAACTCTGGTATTTACGTTAAGTTGCGCGGAATGTCACCGGATTCAATGACGGTGACGCGCGCTTTTCCCGGTAAAAATGCCTGATCGTGCAGGCATTGCGCGACATCGCGTGCCTGCACCGAACGCCAGTTGCCAGGCAACATAGTGAACAGCGGGGCCATCAGACTTTCACCGCCACGTTTCTTCGACCGCTCACCCAGCAGCAGTGAAGGTCGCACCAGCGTAAGGTGCGGCCAGCCTTGATGACGCAGCGCGTTTTCCATCTCACCTTTTACCCGGTTATAGAAAAACGGCGAGCTACGATTAGCGCCGTGTGCGCTGACCACCAGCATCTGTTTTGCTCCGAGCCGTAAGCCGCTTAATCCGCTATCTACCACCAACGTGTAATCAACGTGTACAAACGCTTCTTTACTGCCCGCCTGCTTGCGCGTGGTACCCAGACAGCAAAATACCGTATCCAGCGAGGCTTCTAGCGGGCCCAAAACATCTGTGAGATCCGCTTCAACGGGATTCACCACTTTACGCATCGCGGGTAATGGCCGCCGCGTGGGCGCGATGATTTCGTCGATGCGTGAATCCTCAATCAACAGGCGTAGCAGATATGACCCCACCAACCCGGTTGCACCAGTCAGTAATACGCGATTCATCGCATCCCCTTATACATTATTCTACTTAATGACAAAAAGAGTGCTCATATCCCCGGCTTGGCTTGCATTTTCATCATTGCCGACCAGGCTTAATGGGTATGAATATCCTGAGTTATTCAGATTGCAGCAGTGCTGCTGCAGCGTGAAGCACGATGGGTAGAGAATAGCGTAAGTCGCGCTACACACTATTAAGGAGGAATAAATGAGCAAGAAAGTTGCGGTTTTGATCACCGATGAATTCGAAGACTCAGAATTTACCTCACCTGCAGATGCTTATAAGCAAGCAGGTTTTGACGTTGTAACCATTGAGATGCAGGCCGGGAAAACCGTTAAAGGCAAAAAAGGCGAAGCAGAAGTGACAATCGATCGCAGCATCGATGATGTCAGCCCTGCTGAATTTGATGCGCTGCTGCTACCAGGCGGACACTCCCCAGATTCACTGCGCGGCGATGATCGTTTTGTCACGTTCACGAAAGATTTTGTCGCCACCGGCAAGCCGATCTTTGCTATCTGTCACGGTCCGCAGTTGCTGATTAGCGCTAACGGCGTGCGTGGACGCAAAATGACCTCGGTCAAGGCTATCGCCATCGACCTGATTAATGCCGGGGCGGATTTCCATGACAAAGAAGTCGTTGTGGATAATGACAAGCTTGTCACCAGCCGTACGCCTGATGACTTACCGGCGTTTAACCGCGAGTCAGTGCGGATTCTGCAAGCGCTGTAAGCTTATTTCCCTTTCCCGCCAGGGAAAGGGAATTTTCAGTCCAGATTGGCTCGCTGCCAGATAATCTTCTTACCGAATCCCAAGGCATTATCAGTCATTTTCAATTCGTCTAAACGGATCTCCCAAAGCGGTGCGGAAACTTTGCGCGCAATAGGGAAGCGCTTCTGATAAGCCTGACGCGCTATCGATTCAGTCTCATCTTCACTGTTTAATAACGCGATTCGCCCGCGATACTGTACGCCTTTTATCAATAACACCGTTTTGGGTTGACCATTCACGGTGCCCGCCACTTGCGTATTTTTCATTAACAACAAGCCGTGGCGCGTATCTGTCTCCGTCATGATCCAAAAGGCCATGCGCGTTTCATCAAAAACATAAAAACAGTTGGCGCACCATAATTCACTGTCCGCAGCACAGCAGAGAGAAAGAACGTGTTGCTTTTTCAGGTAACGAACCAGATGAGGACGGTCGGACACAAGGCGCTCCATTCAATGCGCAATTCGCCAGATAGCCGCCACGCCACAAGCGCGCTACACTGCCCGGCAGGCATTATTGAGAGAAATGGGTTATGAATCAGAGCTGGCAGCTCTACATTGTGCGCACTGCCGCAGGCATCCTTTACACAGGAATTACCACTGACGTCATTCGTCGCGTTAATCAGCATCAAAATGGACGCGGTGCTCGCGCCCTGCGCGGCAAAGGTCCTCTTGATTTAGTGTTCCACTGCGAAGCTGGCGATCGTGCCCGAGCATCGCAACTGGAGTATCAGGTTAAGCAGCTGACGCGTCAGCAAAAACTGCTGTTAGTCGCCAGCCAACCTGCCAGCCTTGAGGACTGGTTTAGTCGAAGCGATTAAAGGGTTCGCCGAACTCGACTTGTCCTTCTGCGCCCTCAAAAGCGTCCTCCGCCAGACGGTAGATCTGGAAAGCTGCTTCTGCGCCCTGCCAGCGGCAATGTAGGCCGTGTCGCGCCGCCGGTTCAAAACCAAAGCGATTAAAAAATGCCGGATCGCCTAGCACCACGACCGCGCTGTAGCCGAACTCGTTGAGCGTATCCAGCCCTTCATAAATCAGCTGCTTGGCGATGCCCTGACCGCGCAAGCTTTCATCCACCGCCAACGGGGCTAAGGCTACCCAGCCACGATCTTCACCTTGCAACGTCACTGGACTGAAAGCCGCGTAACCTAAAACTTGACCTTCATCGTCCGTGGCCACTACGCCAAGCGTGAGTAAACCATCTTCGCGTAATGACTGTGTTAATTCCGCTTCGGCGGCGCTCTTGAAGCAGCGTTTCAGTAAACTGTCGATACCTGCTGCATCGACACCAATCTCGGTTCGAATCAACATGTGTCACCTGCGCGTGCCTGAGCGGCTTTTGAGTCCAGTGTCATACCAGCTTCCACAAAAGCAGCAAGCTGCTGCAATCCCGTGCGTAACGGCGTGGGCATGGCGTCAAGTTCAATTGCATCCATTACGTTCTTCACCTCCAGTCCCAATTCTGTATCGCCTTCAATAACCAGTCGGCGTTGAAAAAATAACATATCGGGATCTGCTTTACGTGCTGCCACCAGCAATAAATCGTTGGCATTGCCCCGAAACCAGACATCCGCTTCGGCATCCTGCAATACCGCCAGTTGGCCATTCTGAATCGTGGTGACCCATGTTAAATTCACATCACCAATTTCGATACCCAGAAAGCGCCCTTCCAGAAAGTTTAACTCACCTTCAGCCAAAGAATGACGAAATTGCCAGTTTAAGAGTTGTTGCAGTAACAACTTTTTAACGAAAAACGGGGTGAGTGATGCAGGTAACCCTAAGATTTTTGGTCCTTTTTTGACACAATGCGCATGCAGCTGGCTAAACACACTCTTTACTCCCTTAAAAAAATTTTACGTATAGTGCCACATCATGTTGCCCGTGCGTCCGCTCAGATCAATAAAACCCGACTAATAATGCCCAAAAAAACAGCAGCCACGTTGATGATTTAGGGTTTCACTGCCTTAAATCAACATTTTCTTCCGCACGTATGCCTAGACTCAATGCCCATTGCATATCGTGAGGATTGACCATGGAGCTGCTTTGCCCAGCAGGGAATCTGCCGGCAGTACGCACTGCGGTAGAAAATGGGGCTGACGCGGTCTACGTTGGCCTGAAAGATGACACCAATGCACGCCATTTTGCCGGGCTGAATTTCACCGATAAGAAGCTAGCGGAAGCGGCGCGCTATCTTCATCAGCATCGCCGTAAATTGCATGTGGCGATCAACACTTTCGCACATCCCGATGGCGCAGGACGTTGGCAGCGAGCCATTGATGTCGCGGCACAAAACGGCGCAGATGCGTTAATCCTTGCTGACATCGCGACGCTGGAATATGCCACTCAACATTATCCGCAGATTGAACGTCATCTGTCGGTGCAGGCTTCAGCAACCAACCTTGAAGCGATTCGTTTTTATCATCGCCATTTTAATTTGCATCGTGTGGTGCTACCGCGCGTGCTATCGATTCATCAGGTTAAACAACTGGCACGCAGCACGCCGGTGCCGCTGGAAGTCTTCGCCTTTGGCAGTTTATGCATTATGGCTGAAGGCCGTTGTTATCTTTCATCCTGGTTGACGGGTGAATCTCCCAACAGCGCAGGCGCCTGTTCGCCAGCAAAATTTGTCCGCTGGCAGCAAACTCCTGCAGGCATGGAATCCCGGCTGAATGAAGTGTTGATTGATCGCTATGCGCCTAATGAAAGCGCCGGTTATCCCACGCTGTGTAAAGGCCGCTACCAGGTTGATGAGCAGCTTTATCACGTGCTGGAAGAGCCGACCAGTCTGAACACGCTGGAACTGCTACCAGAACTGCTTAAGGCTGGCGTGGCATCGGTGAAGATTGAAGGACGCCAACGCAGCCCCGCGTATGTGGCTGACGTTGCCCGTGTCTGGCGACAGGCGATTGACCGCTGTATCGCACAACCCGAACAGTTTGTGGTGGCACCACAATGGATGAATTCGCTGGGTGCACTTTCTGAAGGTACGCAGACCACGTTAGGTGCGTACCACCGCGAGTGGCAATAAGGAGTCGTTATGAAATATGCCCTTGGGCCGGTGCTCTGGTATTGGCCCACCGATCAGCTGGAGGCGTTTTATCATCAAGCCGCGAGCAGCAGCGCAGAAATCATTTACCTGGGCGAAGCCGTCTGTAGCAAACGCCGGGCCACCTCTTTTTCGGGTTGGATGACGCTGGCGCGCGAGTTGGCAGCAAGTGGTAAACAGGTGGTTATCAGCACGCTGGCGCTGCTGCAATCCCCTTCTGAATTGAAAGAGTTGCAGCGTTATGTCGAAAATGGCGAATTTCTCATTGAAGCGAATGACTTCGGCACGGTGAATATGGCGGCGGAACGCAATCTTCCCTTTGTTGCCGGACCAACACTCAATATTTATAACGCCGACACGCTGCAACTGTTGGTGAAAGAGGGAATGACGCGCTGGTGCATGCCGGTTGAGATGTCGCGTGACTGGCTTTTACTGCTGCTTCAGCAGTGTGATGAGCGCGGTATTCGTCAGCAGTTTGAAGTTGAGATTCTTGGCTACGGCAATCTGCCGCTGGCGCTATCGGCGCGCTGCTTTACTGCACGTTCAGAAAATCGCGCCAAAGATGCCTGCGAAACCTGTTGTATCAATTATCCCAATGGCCGTCGCGTGATGTCACAAGAACGCCAGCAGGTGTTTGTGCTTAACGGCATTCAGACCATGAGCGGCTACTGCTATAACCTCGGCAACGATCTGGTTGGCATGCATAATTGGGTTGATATCGTGCGCTTATCGCCGCAAAACGTCGGTACGCTTTCAGAAATTAAGCGCTTTCGCGCTAATGAAGAGGGCCAGAGTCCATTGCTGCTAGCAAAAGGCAATGACTGTAACGGTTACTGGCGCAAGCTCGCCGGTATGGCATTAACGCCGCAACCCTGAAAGGCACATAGAGGCTATATTTCGGTCAGTGTTAACAGTTTTAATATGGGTAATGATGCGTAATACTGGTTGGAGAAGGGTTTAACGCCTGCGCCATACACTTTGGAGTACCCATGTCTGAGAAAAAAAACGTCCGCCTTTCCGTATTGGATCTGGCCCCAATTCCGCAAGACGCCACGGCGCGTGACGCTTTCCATAATTCGCTGGCGCTGGCCCGCCAGGCTGAAACTTTAGGCTTCCAGCGTTACTGGCTGGCTGAGCACCACAATATGACCGGCATTGCCAGCGCAGCAACCGCTGTGCTGATTGGCTATCTTGCCGCGAATACCGAAACACTGCAGTTAGGTTCCGGTGGCATCATGTTACCTAACCATGCGCCATTGGTGATCGCTGAGCAGTTCGGTACGCTCGCTTCACTTTATCCTGGCCGTATAGATTTGGGACTGGGCCGAGCGCCAGGTTCGGATCAGCGGACCATGATGGCGCTGCGTCGCCACCTTTCGGGGATTCATGCTGATACTTTCCCGGAAGATGTACAGGAATTGATCAACTGGTTCGATGCAGAAGAAGGCGAACATCCCGCTGTACAGCCCGTACCCGGTTTAGGGATGAAGATTCCCGTCTGGTTACTCGGTTCCAGCCTGTATAGCGCGCAGCTTTCTGCCAAAATGGGTTTGCCGTTTGCTTTTGCCTCGCATTTTGCGCCCGATCAGTTATTCCAGGCTTTGCATGTTTATCGCGAGAACTTCCAACCTTCTGCGCGACTGGCCAAACCTTACGCGACAGTGTGCATTAACATCGTCGCTGCTGATAGCGACAGCGACGCACGCTTCCTGTTTACGTCACAACAGCAGCAGTTTATAAATCTGCGTCGCGGTAAACCAGGTCCGCTGCCTGCTCCAGTTAAGAACATGGATAATCTGTGGTCGCCTTCTGAACAGTATGGCGTGCAACAAGCACTGAGCATGTCTTTGGTGGGTGACGTTGACAAAATACGTCACGGATTAGCAGCCTTGCAGCGTGAAACGCAGGCAGATGAAATTATGGTTAACGGCCAGATTCATGATCCTCAAGCACGTTTGCGGTCGTTTGCCATTGCCATGGAAGCCGCTCGAACCCTGTAATTATTCTGGTGGTGGCGCTTTTTATCGCCGCTTATTGACGAAAGTTTGGACCGGGATTTTCTCGTTGAAATGCTTGAAGGCTGCTGAAGTGCAATGCGCTTTGTTTGCTGGGGAATGAAGCGCTGATCAGAATGATGCTGGATTTTAAAAAGGTTCGCGTCGTCAGCAGGCGACCAGCGCTATTCCGGACGGGTTAAATGCATAAAAAAAGGAAGCCACATGGGCTTCCTTTTTTATTGCAACTCAGTGGGCGTTACCGCCCAGCAAAGTCTTATGCATCACGACGACGTGGTGCTACTGCGGCACCGTCTTCACGACGTGGGCCACGGCTACCTTCACGGTTGAAAGTGCGTCCGCCTGCTTCACGACCGCCAGCTGGGCGCTCGGAAGAGAAACGACGACCGCCTTCACGACCTTCACGGTTTGCACCGGCTGGACCGCCACGACGCTCGCCACCGCCATCACGACCGCCTGGACGACGTTCGCCGCCACGGCCTTCGTTTGGCTGTGCATCACCCAGCAACTGCATATTCATCGGCTTGTTCAGAATACGCGTACGAGTGAAGTGCTGAAGCACATCGCCAGGCATGCCTTTCGGCAGCTCGATTGTTGAGTGCGTACCAAACAGCTTGATGTTACCGATGTAACGACTGCTGATATCGCCTTCATTAGCAATAGCACCAACGATGTGACGAACTTCAACACCATCATCACGGCCTACTTCGATACGATACAGCTGCATCTCACCGACATCACGACGCTCGCGACGTGGACGATCGCCACCTTCACGGTTTTCGCGTGGACCACGTGAATCACGGCTGTCACGGCGGCCATCACGCTCATCACGATCGCGGAACTCACGACGTGCTGGACGCGGTGCTTCTGGTGGCAGAATCAGTGGACGTTCACCCTGTGCCATTTTCAGCAGCGCAGCAGCCAACGTTTCTAAATCCATCTCATCTTCCGGCTGCATCTTAGCCAGCAGCGCGCGATACAGATCCAGATCGCTGCTTTCCAGCTGCTGCTGAACTTTAGCAGCAAATTTAGCCAGACGACGTTCACCCAGCAGCTCTGCGTTAGGCAGCTCAACTTCTGGAATAGTCAACTTCATGGTGCGTTCGATGTTGCGCAGCAGACGACGCTCGCGGTTCTCAACGAACAGCAGCGCGCGGCCAGCACGACCCGCACGACCGGTACGGCCGATACGGTGAACGTAAGATTCTGCGTCCATCGGGATGTCGTAGTTGACAACCAGGCTGATGCGCTCAACATCCAGACCACGTGCAGCAACGTCGGTTGCAATCAGGATATCCAAACGACCATCTTTCAGGCGCTCCAGAGTCTGCTCACGCAGCGCCTGGTTCATGTCACCGTTCAATGCAGCACTGTTGTAACCGCTACGCTCCAGCGCTTCGGCCACTTCCAGTGTTGCGTTTTTGGTGCGCACAAAGATGATAGCGGCATCAAAATCTTCAGACTCAAGGAAACGAACCAGCGCGTCGGTTTTACGACCGTAAGCGGTCCAGTAAGACTGGCTGATGTCCGGGCGCGTGGTCAGGCTTGACTGAATACGCACTTCCTGAGGATCTTTCATGAAGCGTTTAGTAATACGACGAATCGCTTCTGGCATGGTTGCAGAGAACAGAGCGGTCTGATGACCGGCTGGAATCTGAGCCATGATGGTTTCAACGTCTTCGATGAAGCCCATACGCAGCATTTCGTCAGCTTCGTCCAACACCAGACCGCGCAGGTTAGAAAGATCTAACGTGCCGCGCTTCAGGTGGTCCAGCAGACGGCCAGGTGTACCCACAACGACTTGTGGTCCCTGACGCAAAGCGCGCAGCTGTACGTCATAACGTTGGCCGCCGTAAAGGGCCACAACGTTCAGTCCACGCATGTGTTTAGCAAAATCAGTTACAGCTTCAGCAACCTGAACCGCCAATTCGCGGGTCGGTGCCAGCACCAGAATTTGTGGTGCTTTGACGGTTGGATCAATGTTGTTTAACAGCGGCAGAGAAAAGGCCGCGGTTTTACCACTCCCGGTCTGCGCCATGCCTAACACGTCACGGCCCGCCAGCAGGTGAGGAATACACTCAGCCTGGATAGGGGATGGCTTAACGTAGCCCATACCGTTCAGTGATTCGAGGATGTCGGCGTTCAGGCCAAGGTCAGCAAAAGTGGTTTGAATATCAGTCATGTAGTACACGTGCCTCTTAGATTGCGGCGGCCAGTCTACATAACTCGTCGTGAAAACTTTCAGTTATTTTCATCAAAAAGTGTGAACCGGCTCAAATTAGAAGTTTTGACGAACAGGAAAGCCCTCACCTATCAAGATGATGACTTTACAGGTTTTTAGGCAATAAAAGTTCGTCAGCTATTGCTGGTCAGATTCTGATAAATCGTCTTGTGCCTGGCCGAGTTGCGCCAGTTCCAACAATGCGTATCGGTGTTCAACAAAGTTATTTACATTGTTGGCCACCGCCAGTTTGAACAACGCTTTCGCGTCGTCCTTCTCCCCCAGACTTAGGTAGTACTTACCTAAATAGAAGTTGGTTTCACTGAGATGTTCAGCGAGCGAGGTGTTATCCGTTGCGTCCATCTTGAGACGTTCCATCAGCGTTTTTTCGCTGATATCGCCCAAGTAGAACTCGACAATGTTCCATCCCCATTGATCTCGAACCGCTTTGTCGTAACGCTGTTGCAAAGTTACTTTTGCTTTGTCGACATCCATCTCGCGTTCAACGAGATAAAGCCACAAACTGCGGAAAGGATCGTTAGGATCGTCTTGATAAAACGCCAGCAGATCATCTTGCGCTAACTTGTATCGACCGCCGTAATAGAGGGCGATACCACGGTTTAAATGCGCATAGTTGTAAGTTGGATCAAGCTCAAGTACAGAATCAAACGCTTCATAGGCGGCATCAAAGTTGCCAGCCTGCGTTAAGTATATGCCGAGGTAATTAAATACTTCTGGCATATCCGGTCTTATAGACAGCGCTTGCGAAAAATCGTTTCGCGCTAATGCCCTCAGACCTAAACTATCATACAACACTCCGCGCTCATATAACAGCTGTGCGCGTTCATCATCGGTGAGGGCTCGACTGGCAAGAATTTGTTCCATGCGCGCCAGAATCACTTCTTGCTGCAGTGTGGGCTGTAAAGGTACTGCAAGAACTTCGTTCTTACGCCAATTGGAGTTGCTGCATCCTGCCAGCGTCAAAGCTGTCGCAACAAAACACCAGCGCAAAAAAGGCTTCATTTCCCACTCCCGAATACAAACATTAGGATAACCGTCCTGTCATCCGCCTGCTGCGCACAAGGATTCCCGCCCTCGCGATAACACAAACGCCTCTCCCTGCTAAGCAAGGAGAGGCAAATCAGGAACGTCTTACTCTGCGTCAGGTGTGCTCACAGCTGCAGCTTCTTCAACCTGCGGTTTTGTCTCTGTGGCTTCTTTGATGCTCAGACGTACGCGGCCTTGGCGATCAACTTCCATCACTTTAACGGGCACTTCTTGACCCATCTGCAGATAATCGGTGACTTTCTCAACGCGCTTGTCAGCAATTTGAGAAATATGCACCAGACCTTCTTTACCACCACCGATAGCGACGAAGGCACCAAAATCTACGATGCGGGTGACTTTACCGCTGTAGATACGGCCTACTTCGATTTCAGCTGTAATCTCTTCGATACGGCGAATCGCTTCTTTCGCTTTCAGACCGTCGGTTGCCGCGATTTTCACGGTGCCGTCGTCTTCAATTTCAATGGTAGTGCCGGTTTCTTCAGTCAATGCACGAATTACTGAGCCGCCTTTACCGATGACATCTTTGATCTTGTCTGAACTGATCTTGATGGTGTAAATGCGTGGCGCAAATTCAGAGATTTCAGTACGCGGCGTGCTGATAGCCTGTTCCATCACGCCCAGAATGTGCAGACGCGCACCCTTAGCTTGATTCAAAGCCACTTGCATGATTTCGCGCGTGATACCTTCGATTTTGATATCCATTTGCAGCGCAGTGATACCTTCACGGCTACCCGCTACTTTGAAGTCCATGTCGCCAAGGTGATCTTCGTCACCCAGGATGTCTGACAGCACGACAAATTTTTCGTCTTCTTTAACCAAGCCCATCGCGATACCCGCAACGGCCGCTTTGATCGGTACACCCGCATCCATCAGGGCCAGCGATGCACCACATACAGAAGCCATTGAAGATGAACCGTTAGATTCGGTGATTTCAGACACAACGCGAACGGTGTAAGGGAAATCTTCCGCTTTTGGCATAACTGCCAACACACCGCGTTTTGCCAGACGACCGTGACCAATTTCACGACGCTTAGGCGATCCCACCATACCGGTTTCACCTACGGAGTACGGAGGGAAGTTATAGTGGAACAGGAAGCTGTCGGTACGTTCACCCATCAGCTCATCCAGATTCTGCGCATCACGTGTCGTACCCAGCGTGGCTGTTACCAGCGCCTGAGTTTCACCACGGGTAAACAGAGAGGAGCCATGAGTACGCGGCAGTACGCCAGTGCGCACATCCAGACCACGAATCATATCTTTTTCGCGACCATCGATACGCAATTCACCGTTCAGGATGCGAGTACGTACAACGTTTTTCTCGATAGCGTGCAGCAGATCGCTGATTTCACCTTCATCCAGCGTTTCTTCTTCAGCGAGCAGAGCAGCCGTAGTTTCGCTCTTGATCAGGTTAACCTGCTCATAACGCTGCTGTTTTTCAGTGATGCGATAAGCATCGCTCAGGCGAGTTTCAGCCAGAGCTGCAATGCGTGCATTCAGTGAAACGTTTGGCGCTTCTGGCTGCCAATCCCAACGTGGTTTACCTGCTTCAGCAACCAGTGAGTTAATGTTTTCGATAACGATTTGCTGCTGATCGTGGCCAAATACTACGGCACCCAGCATTTGCTCTTCAGACAGGATCTCTGCTTCAGATTCAACCATCAGTACAGCATTCTGCGTACCTGCAACCACCAGATCCAGACGAGATTCTTTGAGCTCATCTGCAGTTGGGTTCAGCACATACTGATCGTTAATGTAGCCTACGCGTGCAGAACCGATCGGGCCGTTGAAAGGCAGACCAGACAGCGACAGCGCTGCTGACGCACCGATCATCGCAACGATGTCAGGGTGAACTTGTGGGTTTACAGAAACAACAGTCGCGATAACCTGAACTTCGTTAACGAAACCTTCTGGGAACAGCGGGCGAATCGGACGGTCAATCAGACGCGCGATCAGCGTTTCGCCTTCGCTTGGACGGCCTTCACGACGGAAGAAACTGCCCGGGATGCGACCTGCTGCATAGGTACGTTCTTGATAGTTTACAGTCAGCGGGAAGAAATCCTGGCCTGGTTTAGATTTTTTCTGGCCTACAACGGTAACAAATACCGCAGTGTCATCCATGCTTACCATAACAGCTGCAGTGGCCTGGCGTGCCATCATGCCAGTTTCCAGCGTGACGGTATGCTGACCATATTGGAATTTGCGTACGATCGGGTTCAGCAAAATTAAAATCCTTAACTTCGGGGCAAGCCATCTTTAGCCTGCCATTGATTACCGATCTTCTGTTGCATCCTCGCGACTAATGACAACCTTAACCGCCCATGCGGTAAAGCCTCTCATTAGCCGCGCGAACCTCTGCAATCGAAGATCACTCTAAGCAACAATACATGAGTTTGGCCCGGATTGCTGCGGATTGCTCGAAAAAAGGGGCCATAAAGGCCCCCTTTTCGCGAAACTCGCACAAATCTGATCGTATGAGATGTTCTTTGCAAATTACTGCGCAGCACCTTCGATCAGATTCTTCAGACTTAGCGACGCAGACCGAGACTTTCGATCAGGCTGCTGTAGCGTGCAACGTCTTTACGCTTCAGGTAATCCAGCAGCTTACGACGCTGTGATACCATACGCAGCAGACCGCGACGGCTGTGGTGGTCTTTTTTGTGCTCAGAGAAGTGGCCCTGCAGATGGCTGATCTGCGCGGTCAACAGAGCAACCTGAACTTCAGTTGAACCGCTGTCGTTAGCACCACGACCATATTTAGCAACGATCTCTGCTTTAGCTTCTACGCTTAGAGACATAATAAACTCCAGTTAAATGAATGTATGGGTGCCGATCTCTAATTCAGCATCCCGCTTTAAAGCCGCTCCATTCTACTCTTCGTCCGATAGCAACGCAAATCCCCTCAGACAAAAACAGGGCGTGGCTTAATCTTGATACTCAACCACCAAACGACGTGGCGCCACGCGCCCGTCATCGGCAATTTCAGCCATGCCGATGAATTTGCGCTCATCACCTTCGTAGACGCGAACCAATCCCGAGGCAGGCGAATTGCTGGCGTGCACAGGCTGGCCCTGCTTGAAGTAGGCCGCAGCAGCCAGGGGCAAATTCACTTCAGGAAAATCAGATGCCGGGCTGTCCATCGGTAACAACAGAGGATCAAGCTGTTCTTCTAAAGAAAGACCGGATTCTGTTGCTGCGGTAGCCAGCGCAGTGAGCTGCTCCAGCGTGACCATTTTCTCAAAGGGATAACGCGCAACCTGTACACGACGCAGCATGATGACATGCGCACCACAGCCAAGCTTTTCACCTAAATCGTCGATAATGGTGCGAATATAAGTGCCTTTAGAACAGTGTATTTCCAGCTCAAGCTCATCATCTTGCCAGCGAATAAACTGCAGTTCGTAAACAGTGATGGGACGTGCTTCACGCTCAATCTCAATGCCTTGACGTGCATATTCATAGAGCGGGCGACCTTGATGCTTCAATGCTGAAAACATTGAAGGTACCTGCAAAGTATCACCGCGGAAACTCTCTAGCGCGCTATCGAGTTCAGACTGACTAAATTCTACTGGGCGCGTTTGCACTACGCTTCCGTCAGCATCCGACGTGTCTGTTCGCTCACCAAGACGAGCAATAACACGATAACGCTTATCGGAATCCAACAGGTATTGAGAAAACTTGGTGGCTTCGCCCAAGCAAATCGGCAGCATACCGGTTGCCAGTGGATCGAGCGCGCCAGTGTGTCCTGCGCGGTTGGCGTTGAAGATACGCTTCACTTTTTGCAAGACATCATTGGAAGAGGCACCTTGCGGCTTGTCCAGTAACAGAACGCCATGGACATCGCGGCCGCGACGACGAGGACGACTCATTACGCTTCCTCGTCCTCATCCTTTGCATCTGTACCACGACGTTCAACGTCGCTTTTCACTACGCTGCTGACGAGATTCGACATGCGCATCCCTTCGATCAACGAGTTGTCGTAGAAGAAAGTCAGTTCAGGCACGATTCGCAGACGCATGGCTTTGCCCAGCAGAATACGAATATAGCCAGAGGCTTCTTTTAATGCCTTCAGGCCATTCTTGACCGCTTCTTCATCTTTATCATTGAGGAAGGTAACAAACACTTTGGCATAAGCGAGATCGCGGGAAACCTCAACGCCGGAGACAGTAACCATCATGCCCAGACGTGGATCTTTAATTTCGCGTTGCAAAATCATCGCGATCTCTTTTTGCAGCTCTTGTGACACACGCTGCGGGCGACCAAATTCTTTCGCCATAATTATTTCTCCCAAATAATTCGGGAGGCCAGCGGCCTCCCAAATTGCATCACATCGTCTATTACTCGATGGTGCGTTTAACTTCAATCACTTCAAAGACTTCAATCATGTCGCCGGTACGTACGTCATTGTAGTTCTTAACGCCGATACCACACTCCATGCCGTTACGTACTTCGTTAACGTCATCTTTAAAGCGACGCAGTGATTCGAGCTCACCCTCGTAAATCACCACGTTGTCACGCAGAACGCGAATTGGATTGTGACGTTTAATGTTACCTTCCGTCACCATACAACCTGCGATAGCGCCAAATTTCGGTGATTTGAACACGTCACGTACTTCAGCCAGACCAATAATCTGCTGTTTGTACTCAGGTGCCAACATGCCGCTCATCGCTGCTTTAACTTCATCGATCAAGCTATAGATGACCGAGTAGTAACGCAGATCTACGCTTTCAGCGTCGATGACACGACGTGCTGATGCATCGGCACGTACGTTAAAGCCAAGGATGATTGCGTTAGAAGCTGCAGCCAGCGTTGCGTCGGTTTCGGTGATACCACCCACGCCAGAGCCAACAATCTTCACCTTCACTTCGTCGGTGGAGAGTTTCAGCAAGGAGTCGGAGATCGCTTCCACTGAACCCTGTACATCGGCTTTCAGCACGATGTTCAGTTCGGACACTTCGCCTTCGGTCATGTTGGCGAACATGTTCTCCAACTTCGACTTCTGCTGACGCGCCAGTTTCACTTCGCGGAATTTACCCTGACGATACAGTGCAACTTCACGCGCTTTCTTCTCGTCACGTACAACAGTCGCTTCGTCGCCTGCTGCTGGCACACCAGAAAGGCCCAGGATCTCAACAGGAATCGAAGGACCTGCTTCCATCACTTCGCGGCCCAGTTCGTCACGCATCGCACGTACGCGGCCATATTCGAAGCCACACAGTACGATATCGCCTTTGTTCAGCGTACCTTCACGTACCAGCACGGTTGCAACCGGACCACGACCTTTGTCGAGGAACGATTCGATAACCACGCCGCTCGCCATACCTTCACGGATAGCGGTTAATTCTAATACTTCTGCCTGCAGCAGAATCGCATTCAACAGATCATCAATGCCGGTACCTGCTTTAGCAGAGACATTAACGAACATGTTTTCGCCGCCCCACTCTTCCGGAATGATTCCGTACTGAGTCAGTTCGTTTTTAACGCGATCTGGATCGGCTTCTGGCTTATCAACCTTGTTCACCGCAACAACAACCGGCACTTTCGCTGCTTTGGCGTGCTGGATTGCTTCGATGGTCTGTGGCATTACGCCATCATCGGCTGCAACAACCAGGATTACGATATCCGTAGCCTGAGCACCACGTGCACGCATTGCGGTAAACGCGGCGTGTCCCGGGGTATCAAGGAAGGTCACCATACCGTTGTCAGTTTCGACGTGATAAGCACCGATATGCTGAGTAATGCCGCCCGCTTCGCCAGAGGCGATTTTGGTAGAGCGGATGTAATCCAGCAAAGAGGTTTTACCGTGGTCAACGTGGCCCATGATGGTCACAACCGGTGCACGAGATTCCTGTGCAGCATCGGTGTCACGATCGTCCATTACCGCTTCTTCCAGCTCGTTCTCACGACGAAGGGTAACTTTATGGCCCATTTCTTCAGCAACCAGCTGAGCGGTTTCCTGATCGATAACCTGGTTGATGGTCGCCATAGCGCCCATTCGCATCATCGCTTTGATGACCAGAGAACCTTTCACCGCCATTTTGTTAGCCAGTTCAGCTACAGTAATGGTTTCACCGATGACAACATCGCGGTTCACGGCCTGAGCTGGCTTGTTAAAGCCCTGCTGCAGAGCACTTGGCTTGCGATGTTTTCCGCCTTTACCACCACGAATAGCGGCACGCGCTTCTTCACGGTCAGTTTTGGCTTCAGAATGCTTGTTGCCTTTTTTAGCCGGACGCGTTGCTTTAGCAGTAGTACGCGCACGTGCACGACCCGCTTCAACCTGACGATCATTCTCGTCTTCCGCCTGACGGGCGTGAGTCGAGGTGGTGACGTGATAGTCGCCTTTATCCTCTTCTTCTGGTTTCTCCCATTCGGCCGATTTCTCTTCGGCCAGACGGCGGGCTTCTTCTGCTACGAGGCGGGCAGCCTCTTCGAGTTTACGACGTGCTTCTTCTTCAGCTTTACGCTTAAGTTCGGCAGCTTCTGCTTCGCGACGGGCTTTGTCAGATTGCGCAGCCTTGGTCACGTCATCGGTAGGTTGATTATTCACTTTCTCATTTTCCGCTGCTGCACGTTTGGCCTTGTCAGCGGCTTCGCGCTTGGCTTTTTCTTCGGCTTCACGTTGCGCTTTCTGTTCAGCATCGCGACGGGCTTTTTCTTCAGCCTCGCGTTGCGCCTGCTCTTCCGCTACACGCTGTGCCTCGGCTTCAGCTTCTGCCTGAGCTTGCTCAGCATCTGCATCGCCTTTCACGTATGTACGCTTTTTGCGGACTTCAATTTGCACCGACTTACTTTTACCCCCGGTGCCAGGAATATTCAAGGTGCTACGCGTTTTACGCTGCAACGTCAGCTTGCTTGAACCGGCCTGACCATGCTCACGATTCAAGTGAGACAGTAAGGTTTCTTTCTCGTGCTGGGATACGGCGTCGTTTTCAGACTTAGGGATCCCCGCATCAGCAAATTGCTGTACCAGGCGATCGACCGGAGTCTGAATTTCTGCGGCCAGCGATTTTACGGTTACATCTGTCATGCTGTTCCTTCCTGTTATTACGCGTCATCGCCGAACCAGCAGATATTTCGTGCGGCCATAATTAGCGAGCCTGCTTGCTCATCAGTCATGCCTTCAATATCCGTCAGATCGTCAACACCTTGCTCAGCGAGATCTTCCAGCGTGCAAACGCCTTTTGCTGCCAGGCGATAAGCCAGCGCACGATCCAAGCCCTCAAGATTCAGAAGATCCTCAGCGGGCTCCTGATTACCAAGGCTCTCTTCTTTCGCTAATGCCAGGGTGGTTAACGCATTTTTTGCTCGTTCACGCAGGGCTTCAATGGTCTCTTCGTCGAGGCCGTCAATTTCCAACAGCTCGTCGATAGGCACATAAGCCAATTCTTCCAGCGAAGAGAATCCTTCTTCCACCAGAATGGTAGCGAATTCTTCATCAACGTCGAGATGTTTGGTGAACATATCGATAGCTGCATGTGCTTCAGCCTGATGCTTAGCTTGCAGATCATCGACGGTCATCACGTTCAGTTCCCAACCACTTAATTGGGAAGCCAGACGCACGTTTTGGCCGTTACGGCCGATCGCCTGAGCCAGATTTCCAGCTTCTACAGCGATATCCATGGTGTGATTATCTTCATCAACCACGATTGATGCCACATCAGCCGGAGCCATGGCATTAATAACAAACTGTGCCGGATTGTCATCCCACAGCACGATATCGATACGCTCGCCACCCAGTTCGCTGGATACAGCCTGAACACGCGCACCGCGCATACCCACACAAGCACCTACCGGATCGATACGTTTGTCATTGGTTTTTACAGCAATTTTGGCACGCGAGCCCGGATCACGAGCAGCGGCTTTAATTTCAATCACTTCTTCGCCAATTTCTGGCACTTCGATGCGGAACAGTTCGATCAACATTTCCGGTTTGGAACGCGTCACAAACAGCTGCGCGCCACGCGCTTCAGGTCGTACTGAATAGAGTACGCCACGAATGCGGTCGCCTGGGCGGAAGTTTTCACGCGGCAGCATATCTTCACGCAGAATCACCGCTTCGGCATTGCTGCCTAAGTCTAACGAAATATTGTCGCGGTTAACTTTTTTTACCACGCCAGTAATGATTTCGCCTTCCTGCTCGCGGAATTGATCAACCACCATCGCACGCTCAGCTTCACGTACTTTTTGTACGATAACCTGCTTCGCGGTTTGAGTAGTAATGCGGTCAAAAGTAACCGATTCAATCTGATCTTCAACATATTCGCCCAGATTGAATGCTTCGTCTTCGAAGCGGGCCGCATCCAGTGTGATCTCGCGCGTTGGCTGTGTAACCTCGTTTACGATCTCCCAACGGCGGAAAGTATCGAAATCGCCACTTCTGCGATCAATGCTTACGCGCACCTCAATTTCTTGCTCGTACTTTTTCTTGGTCGCAGTAGCCAGCGCGCTCTCCAGCGCTTCGAAGATTTTCTCACGCGGCAGGGCTTTTTCGTTAGAAACGGCTTCTACAACAGCTAAGATCTCTTTATTCATCCTGGTTAGCCTCAATCCGGACTTTTAAAAGTGGGGGACCAGGTTCGCTTTCTGAATATTACTCAGCGCGAACACTTCATCTTTACCCTCAACGTTTACCGTGATCATCTCGCCTTCTACAGACTTGATGATTCCCTGCCATTTACGGCGGTTTTGAACGGCCATACGCAGCACCAGAGTCACTTCATCACCTGCATAGCGCTCATAATGTTCAGCGGTAAACAGCGGACGATCGAGTCCCGGTGAGGACACCTCAAGGTTGTAAGGCACGGTAATGGGATCTTCAACATCCATTACTGCGCTCACCTGGTGGCTGACATCCGCGCAATCATCGACATTGATGCCATCTTCACTATCAATATAGATGCGCAGGATTGATGTGCGACTCCGAACGAATTCAATTCCCACCAGTTCGTAGCCCAGTGCTTCTACCGGAGCCGATATCAAATCTGTCAATTTTTGCTCTAATGTGGACAAGCCCACCCCCAAGACATAAAAAAAGGGCCTAAAGCCCAGTATTACGATTCGCTAATAACAAAAAACCCCGAAAATTCGGGGCTTTTTATCACTGGACCCTGTATGCCGCGAAGCGGCTCGGACCCAATCCAAAAGAATTTTTTTAAAATTCGCTGCGAATGCGCCCGTGGATGCATACAGTATATTTGAAAAAGAACTCTAAGGGAAAGTGGTTGCGGGGGCCGGATTTGAACCGACGACCTTCGGGTTATGAGCCCGACGAGCTACCAGGCTGCTCCACCCCGCGTCCGAAAACGTGGCGAATATTACGCCGAACATGCATTAAATGCAAGTAATACTAAGATTTGGTACCGAGGACGGGACTTGAACCCGTAAGCCCAATCGGGCACTACCACCTCAAGGTAGCGTGTCTACCAATTCCACCACCTCGGCACTTTTCAGACCGCAACGTGAATCAGTTGCGTCGCAAGCGTTGACGAATTTACTTAGGAATATCGTTACCCGGCGTTGCCGGTTGCGCTGGCTGTTCAGTCTGCTGAGACTGCGCTGGCGCAGAAAGATTTTCCCACTCGCTTCCTTTCGAAGTTTTATTGCTGTTCAAATTACCCAGAACCAAGCTGATGATGAAGAACAATGCCGCTAAGATGCCAGTCATACGAGTCATGAAGTTTCCTGACCCATTTGAACCAAACAACGTACCGGATGCGCCTGCACCGAATGAGGCTCCCATATCAGCGCCTTTGCCTTGCTGCAGCATGATCATACCCACGAGGGCGATAGCTACAATAAGGAAAACAACTAAAAGAGCTTCGTACATATTCAACCTGTTCCTTGCACGGTAATCGTACAGTTAAAGCTTCAACCAGTATTGATGGGATATCTCGTCATCACCCATCAGAAGCGGGTGTGAATACTAACCAAAGGCGCATACCTCTGCAAGTGCAATTTGCAACAGACACGCTGATTGCAGAAAAAAGCGCCATCCCGGTGATTTTACAGGCGGTTCGGCCTATTGCCTACCGCCTTTAAACAGCTTAAACAGCCTTCACTTGATCGGCGATACGATTGGCTAATTCAATTACCTGTGCCTCGTTTTCACCTTCAACCATGACGCGAATCAGAGGTTCAGTTCCTGATTTTCGGAGCAATACGCGACCACGTCCAGCCAGGGCTTTTTCCACTTCTACGGTTACCGCTTTCACTGCTTCGCTTTCCAGCGGATCGTGTTCACCCGTAAAGCGTACATTGACTAATACCTGAGGCAGCATTTTCATACCGCTGCACAAATCGTGCAGGCTCATATGGTTACGCACCATTGCAGTGAGTACTTGCAAACTTGCTACGATGCCATCACCCGTCGTGGTTTTATCCAGCAAAATGACATGACCAGAGTTCTCTGCTCCTAAGCGCCAGCCTTTTTCCTGCATTTTTTCCAGCACATAGCGATCACCGACTTTAGCCCGAACAAAAGGAATGCCTAACTGCTTAAGCGCCAACTCTAAGCCCATATTACTCATCAGCGTGCCGACTACACCGCCGCGCAATTGGCCTTGACGCAAGCCTTCACGCGCGATGATGTAGAGAATCTGGTCGCCATCCACTTTTTCGCCAAGATGATCAACCATCATGATGCGATCGCCGTCGCCGTCATAGGCTAAGCCGATGTCCGCTTTTTCGGCGAGTACACGCTGCTGAAGCATTTTCAGATCGGTCGCGCCGCACTCTTTGTTGATGTTCATCCCATCCGGCTGGGTGGCAATAGCAATAACCGTCGCACCCAATTCGCGCAATACGTTAGGAGCAATGTGATACGTCGCGCCATTCGCGCAATCCACCACAATTTTCAGTCCGTTGAGATTGAGTTCGCTTGGAAAGGTGCCTTTGCAAAATTCAATGTAACGTCCGGCAGCATCGACAATACGGCTTGCGCGCCCTAATGCAGCTGACTCGACACAGGTAATCGGCTTTTCCATTTCTAATTCAATGGCTTCCTCTACTTCGTCAGGCAATTTAGTGCCCTCAGATGAGAAAAATTTAATGCCATTATCGTCAAAAGGATTATGCGACGCGGAGATCACAATGCCAGCTTCGGCACGAAAAGTGCGAGTCAGATAAGCGATGGCGGGCGTAGGCATTGGCCCTGTAAAGGCTGCGGATAATCCTGCCGCGGCTAAACCCGCTTCTAATGCTGATTCCAGCATGTAACCCGAAATACGCGTATCTTTGCCGATAATAATTTTTTTTGAGCCGTGTCGCGCCAGCACTTTACCGGCCGCCCAGCCCAATTTCAGTACAAAATCAGGTGTAATAGGTGCTTCACCCACTTTGCCGCGAATGCCATCTGTACCGAAATATTTACGATTACTCATGCCTAATTATCCTTTTGCTCTACGCGTTGCTTCAACTACGCGCATCGCTTCGACAGTTTCTTTGACGTCGTGTACGCGAATGATTTGTGCGCCTTGCATAGCAGCAATAACCGCACAGGCAAGGCTGCCAGTTAAACGTTGGCCAGGACCGACATTTAATAATTGGCCAATCATCGATTTACGCGACATACCCACCAATAGCGGTAAACCAAAATGGTGATAATCGCTAAGGTGAGCCAGCAGCTCATAGTTGTGGCTCAGATTTTTACCGAAACCAAAGCCTGGGTCGAGTATCAGATTCTCTTTTTTAATCCCTGCGGCTTCACAGCGTGCGATCTGATTAACGAAGTAAGCGTCTACTTCGCTTAAAATGTTTTCATATTCTGGTGCCTGCTGCATAGTACGCGGCTCGCCCTGCATGTGCATCAGACACACAGGTAGTCCCGTTTCAGCCGCTGCTTCAAGTGCACCCGGTTCAGATAATGAACGAATGTCATTGATGATGTGAGCCCCTACACGTGCAGATTCACGAATAACTTCAGGTTTTGAGGTATCGACTGAAATCCAAACTTCAAAACGCTGGGCAATCGCTTCAACAACCGGAATAACACGCTCCAGCTCTTCTTCAACACTGACTTCATCTGCGCCGGGACGTGTCGATTCTCCACCAACATCAATAATGGTGGCACCTGCATTGACCATTTCGTTGGTATGCGTGAGCGCATCAACCAAGACGTTATGTTTACCGCCATCTGAAAAGGAATCCGGCGTGACATTTAAAATACCCATCACATGGGGAAAAGATAAATCGAGATGGGAATCACGAGCGAACAACTTCATGGCGAAAAACTCCTTGAGTAACAATTTCAGAATATAAAAAACCCCGGACCAGCCGGGGTTTTATTTGACGACGTTACAGCTTATTTGTCGAGCTGCTCTGACATAGTATTACCAGGATTTGGCGTACGCGGTTCATCAACCGGACGTGGCGCCTTTGGCGTACCGTTGCTGTCAGAATTGCTGCTGCCTGGATCTTCCCAGCCCGCTGGTGGACGCACTTCGCGGCGTGCCATCAGGTCGTCGATCTGTGGTGCATCAATGGTTTCATACTTCATCAGCGCGTCTTTCATCGCATGAAGGATGTCCATGTTTTCACCCAGAATGCGGCGAGCACGTTGGTAGTTGCTGTCAATCAGGTGCTTAACTTCCTGATCAATGATGCGCGCGGTTTCATCAGACATGTGTTTCGCTTTAGCAACTGAACGCCCAAGGAACACTTCACCCTCTTCTTCCGCATACAGCAATGGACCGAGTTTCTCCGAGAAGCCCCACTGTGTAACCATGTTGCGTGCCAGATTTGTCGCGACTTTGATGTCATTCGACGCACCGGTAGAAACACGTTCAGCACCGTAGATAATCTCTTCAGCCAAACGACCGCCGTATAGCGTAGAGATCTGACTTTCCAGTTTCTGACGGCTGGCGCTGATTGCATCGCCTTCCGGTAAGAAGAAGGTCACACCCAACGCGCGGCCACGTGGAATAATTGTTACTTTGTGAACCGGATCGTGTTCTGGAACCAGACGACCAATAATTGCATGGCCTGCTTCATGATATGCGGTTGATTCTTTCTGCGATTCCGTCATCACCATAGAGCGACGTTCCGCACCCATCATGATTTTGTCTTTCGCTTTTTCGAACTCAACCATCGACACAACACGTTTGTTAGAGCGAGCAGCAAACAGCGCAGCTTCATTCACAAGGTTAGCAAGATCCGCACCGGAGAAGCCTGGCGTACCACGAGCAATGATTGCAGCATCAATATCGGTCGCTAATGGAACGCGACGCATATGTACTTTCAGAATCTGCTCACGTCCACGTACGTCTGGCAAACCAACCACAACCTGACGGTCGAAGCGACCCGGACGCAGCAGCGCTGGGTCAAGCACATCAGGACGGTTAGTTGCTGCGATAACGATAATGCCTTCATTACCTTCGAAACCATCCATCTCAACCAACATCTGGTTAAGCGTCTGCTCACGCTCATCGTGACCGCCGCCTAAACCGGCACCACGTTGACGACCTACAGCATCGATCTCATCGATAAAGATGATGCAAGGTGCAGCTTTCTTCGCTTGTTCAAACATGTCGCGCACACGAGATGCACCCACACCTACGAACATTTCTACGAAGTCAGAACCTGAGATAGTAAAGAAAGGTACTTTAGCTTCACCGGCAATCGCTTTTGCCAACAACGTTTTACCTGTACCTGGCGGGCCAACCATCAAAACGCCTTTCGGAATTTTACCACCCAGTTTTTGGAAGCGGCTTGGTTCGCGCAGGTATTCCACCAGTTCAGCAACTTCTTCCTTCGCTTCATCGCAACCAGCGACGTCAGAGAACGTGGTTTTGATCTGATCTTCTGTCAACATGCGGGCTTTGCTTTTGCCAAAGGACATCGCGCCTTTGCCACCGCCGCCCTGCATCTGCCGCATAAAGAAGATCCACACGCCAATCAGTAGCAGCATCGGGAACCACGAAATGAAGATTGAAGCCAACAGGCTCGGTTCTTCCGGCGGTTCGCCAACCACTTTGACGTTTTTGGTCAAGAGGTTATCGAGCAACTTGGGGTCATTGACAGGAATGTAAGTGGTGTATTTATTGCTGTCTTTTTTAACTACGTTAATTTCACGCCCGTTAATACGTGCCTCGCGGACCTGATCCTGGTTCACTTCCGACAGGAAGGTTGAATAATCAACCCTTCGGCCATTCGACTCGCTGGGCCCAAAGCTCTGGAATACAGACATCAGCACGACCGCGATGACTAACCAGAGAATCAGGTTTTTCGCCATGTCACTCAAGGGATTAACCTCATATTACAACGGTGTTAACAGATAGCGTAGGGTACTATATATCCTTCATACATGGAATCGCAGCGATCTAGCCTACTTCTCCAGCAATTTGGTTATAGTTTGCGCCCAGTCGCCACAATGTACACTTCACGCGAACGTGAACGCGAAGCGTCTGGCTTCCGAATTTTCACTTTCGTAAAAAGGGAGCGAATTTCCCGTAGGTATTCATCGAAGCCATCTCCCTGAAACACTTTCACTACAAAGCTGCCGCCGGGTGCCAGGATATCCCGACTCATTTCCAGCGCCAGTTCCACTAAATACATCGACCGGGGAATATCTACGGCAGGTGTACCACTCATGTTAGGTGCCATATCGGACATGACAACCTGGACTTTCTGATCACCAACGCGTTCAAGCAGCGCTTTGATCACCGATTCTTCACGAAAATCACCTTGAAGGAAATCGACACCGACAATCGGATCCATCGGCAGAATATCACAAGCGATGACCCGACCTTTTGCACCTATCTGCTGTACAACGTATTGCGACCAGCCACCGGGTGCTGCACCCAGATCTACCACGGTCATACCGGGTTTGAAAAGCTTGTCACCCTGCTGTATTTCCTCAAGTTTAAACCAGGCGCGCGAGCGCAACCCTTTTTTCTGTGCCTGAAGCACATATTTATCGCTAAAGTGTTCCTGGAGCCAGCGGCTAGAACTGGCTGAACGCTTTTTACCCGTCATAATTTTTCCAACTAAATCGTCATCGTAGCGATAAACCTGCACGCAATGGGTTGCGTCGATTTGGCGATATACCCGAGATGGCGGTAGAATGAACCGTTTTCAATCCCTGAGTAAGTAAAAAATACGATGAATCTAAGTACCAAACAAAAACAGCACCTGAAAGGTCTTGCCCATCCGCTCAAGCCGGTCGTGATGATCGGTGGAAATGGCCTTACCGAAGGCGTGCTGGCCGAAATCGAATACGCATTAGGACATCACGAATTGATCAAGGTGAAAATTGCCTCGGAAGATCGTGAAACCAAACTGCTGATCGTTGAAGCAATCGTGCGTGAAACACGCGCCAACAACGTTCAGGTGATCGGCAAAACGCTGGTGCTGTATCGCCCTGCTAAAGAGAGCAAAATTTCTCTGCCACGATAATCGGGCAGTGAAAGTGCCATGCTCTCACATAGGATAAAAGGCCGCAGTGCGGCCTTTTTCCTTTCTTTACATTGTGCTTCTGTGCTTTTCAAAGCGTAGCAACATCTTAAAGGTATTCCACCTTCAGGATTTCATATTCCACATCGCCGCCAGGCGTTTTGATGATAGCAACATCATCGGCCTCTTTACCCACCAGCCCGCGTGCCATTGGCGAGTTCACCGAAATCAGATTTTGTTTAAAATCCGCTTCGTCATCGCCCACAATGCGATAGGTTGACTCTTCATCGGTATCAAGGTTCAGCACGCTAACCGTTGAACCAAAAATCACGCGACCGGTTTTAGGCATTTGGGTGATGTCGATCACCTGTGCATTGGAGAGTTTTGCTTCGATCTCCTGAATGCGGCCTTCACAAAAGCCCTGCTCTTCACGCGCAGCGTGATATTCAGCATTTTCTTTCAAATCGCCATGCTCGCGAGCATCAGCAATCGAGGCGATGATGCGCGGGCGCTTCACGGTTTTCAGCTCGTTCAGCTCTTCGCGCAATCTTTCAGCGCCTCTTAACGTCATCGGAATCTGATTCATTTAAGCTCCTCGTCATCTTTCCTGTTTAACGGTGTCATCCTGACCGGTGATTGCAGAAAAAAGCGTTCTGCGACACGTTGTGCCGTTTTGAAAACAAAAGAATCCTGACCCAGATAAGTTTCCAGGCCAGAAAAGGTTTTGCAATTTGATACGTATTTTACCCCAGAGTTCCCTGCGGGTCATCGTTTACTTTGCACCGTCCAGGGACGTAGTATTGACGTCCTCACATGCCAGTTACCGCGAGATTATGCGATTTTCACGACTTGTTACCGGATTAACCTGTGCATTTATGCTGCAGGCACAAGCAGCCCCCGTTGATGAATATATGCAATATTTGCCCGACGGCGCTAATTTGGCGTTGATGGTGCAGAAAATCGGCGCATCAACTCCGATCATCGATTACCACGGCAAGCAAATGGCGTTGCCCGCGAGTACCATGAAAGTGATTACTGCGCTGGCGGCCTTGCTGGAATTAGGCGGCGACTACCGTTTTCAAACCACGTTTGAAACCAAAGGTGCCATTGTTGATGGCACGCTGAACGGCGATTTAGTGGCACGTTTTGCGGGCGATCCTACGCTGAGCCGTCAGGATCTGCGTAACATGGTCGCTGCGTTAAAAAAGCAGGGCGTGACGCATATCAAAGGCAATCTGGTGATTGATACTTCGGTGTTTGCCAGCCATGACATGGCGCCCGGCTGGCCGTGGAACGATCTCACACAGTGCTTTAGTGCGCCTCCTGCGGCGGCAATAGTGGATAAAAACTGTTTCTCAGTTTCACTTTATAGCGCCAATACGCCAGGCGAGAACGCCTTTGTACGCATCGCTTCTTATTATCCTGCACACATGTTTAGTCAAGTTCGCACCCTTGGCCGCAACAGCGGTGAAGGTCAATATTGTGAACTGGATGTGGTGCCGGGTGAATTGAACCGCTATACCTTAACCGGTTGTATGCGACAGCGCGCAGAACCCCTGCCCCTGGCGTTTGCAGTACAGGATGGTGCAGCCTGGGCTGGCGAAATCTTAAAATCGGAACTGCGTGCAGCGGATATCGATTACAGCGGCCATCTGGTTCGTCAAGCGCAAGCCACATCACCAGGCACCGTATTAGCCTCGACGCAATCCGCGCCGCTGCATACGCTGTTGCGCATGATGTTGAAAAAGTCTGACAACATGATTGCCGATACCGTTTTCCGTACCATCGGCCATCACTATTTCAACGTGCCGGGCACTTTCCGTGCGGGTTCAGATGCGATACGCCGCATCCTGAAGCAGAAAGCCAATATTGATCTGGGCAACAGCATTCAGGTCGACGGATCGGGCTTATCACGCCACGATTTGATTTCGCCAGAAACCATGATGCAGGTGCTGCAATACATCGCCAAGAACGACAATACGTTGGATTACATCTCTATGCTGCCGTTAGCGGGCTACGATGGCACATTGCAATATCGCGGCGGATTACATGAAGCGGGACTGGATGGCAAAGTTTCAGCGAAAACCGGTTCACTGCAAGGCGTGTATAACCTGGCAGGCTTTATAACGACCTCAAGCGGTACGCGTGTGGCTTTCGTGCAGTTCCTTTCTGGTTATGCTGTGCCGCCAGAGGATCAACGCCAACGCCGAATTCCGCTGGTGCGTTTCGAGAGCAGGTTATATAGCGATATCAATAAGAACAACTGAGTGAAGTAATACGATCAACGCAGCGGGCTTGCTACCCGCTGCGTTTTTTATTGCGGCTTATTAGAAGTGAGTATTAACACTCACGTAGTACGTACGACCTGACTCGTTATAAGTATTCGCGCCTGCGCCATACATATACGCGCCGGTTGTTTCGTTACCGGTTGTCTGCGCATTCCCTTCGCGGAAATGACGTTTATCGAACAGGTTCTCAATACCCAGCGTCACGCTGGCGTACTTATTGATGTCGTAGGTGCCGCTCATACCAACGATTGAATAAGGACTAACCTGATCCTTCTCACTGCCGGTCACCGCTTCCCCTTTGTAGTTATATTTCTTCGGCGTTTGCGAGCCGTACCACGTTAGGGTTGTTTCCAGCGACAGATCCTGTGTGGCCTGCCAGCTTAGGGAAGAGTTCAAGGTGTATTCAGGAATGATCGACAAGCGATCGCCTGTTTCCTTGTTTTTACTCTGCAGCATATAAGTCAGATTGTTGTTCCACGCCACCGTGTCGGAGAAAGGAATATTCAGCGTGCCCTCTAAACCTTCAACGACCGCTTTCGGTACGTTTTCCCACTTATAGACATCCGTGGTGCCGGAAGTGGACGTTCCGGTCGGCAAATAACCCGCTTCGATTTTGTTGCGATAGTCATTGCGGAACCAAGTCACGCCCGCTTGATAACCGTCATGTTTCCACTCCAGCCCAACTTCTTTATTGATGCTGGTTTCGGCACTAAGGTCATCATTCCCCATCAGATAACAGGCACCCGCGCTGGCCGCACAGCCTTGGCCACGGCTATAAAGCACATAATTCGGGTTGGTCTGATACAGGCTTGGCGCTTTATACGCACGCGCAATCCCTAACTTCAGCGTGAAGTCATCACCCAAACCTTGCGACAGATTCAGCGATGGGCTCCAGTTGTCACCCACAATCGAGTGATGATCAAAGCGCAATGCTGGCGTCAGCATCGTGCTGTCTGTCACTTCGATATTATCTTCGGCAAACAGTGAAAAGATTTCAGCCTGCGAATAAGGACTGCGCGTGCCGGTAGATAAACCGTCAATATTGCCACCCGAAAGCGCCTGGCTGTTAGAGGAACCATCTTTCATGCGCTGCTGGTTCCACTCGGTACCGAAGGTCGCCGTTTGATTAACCAACAACTCAAACGGCACACTGATCTCACTGTGCAGCATCACGTCATCTAACTGAATGGTTGAGAAGCCGTCATCAGAGAAAATGCCCTCTGTTCCGCCCGCCAAACCTTCGTCCATGCGCGAGTTGCGGGTATTTTCATACCGCGCATAGCTACGGGTGCTGATGCCGTTATCCCACGCGCCGGTCCAGGTCACCGCAAAGTTCTGGCGATATAACCGGTTGGTTTCTTCGCCGTATTTGCTCTGCACCAAGGCACTGGTATTGGTGTTTTGCGTATCGCCTGCATACAGGTTGCCCTGACGGCTATAGCCCGCTTCAAATTCAAGCGCCTGCATGGGAGCGAAAGCCCAGCGCAGCAACGCATTGATATCTTTATTTTCTACGCCTTCACGCCCTGCAGGCACGGTATCTGCATAAGAGCCGGTGCGAAGCGACTGATGGCCTTCGTTAATAAACTGGGCATCAGCCTGAGTTTTCGCGAGTCCGCCATAAAGACGAAAGCTAAAGTCATCGCCTAACGGTCCCATCAAACTGAAGTTGGTGCGTTTGGTCGAGCCTTCTTCTTTATGCTCTGGCGCATTGAAGTAGGTATTCCAGGAGCCGTGCCACGCACTGCTCTCTTTCTTGGTGATGATATTCACCACGCCGCCCGCCGCACCGTTGCCGTAACGTGCCGCAGCCGGACCGCGAATCACTTCGATGTGATCGATCATCTCAGGGGGAACCCAGCTGGTATCGCCGCGCGTATCACGTTCGCCACGCCAGCCAAGGCGTACCGAGTTGCGGCTGGAAACCGGCATGCCATCAACCAAAATCAAGGTATTTTCCGGGCCCATACCGCGAATATCTATCTGGCGGTTGTTGCCGCGCTGGCCGCTGGTAGAGTTCCCGGTGAGGTTAACGCCAGGCATGGTACGGATGATCTCAGAGACATCACGTGCCGGCGGGCGTTTTTTGATTTCGTCAGCGGTAATAGTCGAAACACCTGGGGCTTGCAGCGTCTGTTCTGCTGCATTGACCACCAGCGTGCCATTACTACCGTCAGTGGATGCGTTATCGTCGCTGGATGTGTTTGATTCAGAGGTGGTTTCCGCGGCAAGCGCTGCGGGAACAAAAGATGCGGCCAAACCGATTTCAAGCAAAATGGCTAATGAAAGCCGTGATAATTTCTTCATTTTTTATTTCCTGGATTGCCAACAGCATTGCAACTGCTGGCGCGCCGGTGAAAGGTATTTACCTTGCCTGCAACGCATTCCAGATCTAACCGGGCCGTCCTTTGGAGAACATCGTCTCTTCATTAGAGCAGATGCGGTAGACGGAACGCGCGCGCTCCCCGTAGAGCGGAAACACCCTATTGCAAATGCAAATAATTATCAATAGTATTATTCATAACATTCATGAAAGTAACAACGTGCAGTGATCGGCTGATGGTGTATATGACGTGGTTAAATGAAATGACCGGAAGTGAAGGCTGGTGGCAAGAACAACAACAACGTGGTATTCCCTTCGTTGAGGCCAGTGAAACCGGTGATTGCAACGTCACGTTTTTTTGGCGCGACCCGCAAGGTAATGAATCACAGTCATCAACTCAGCGGGTCTGGATCAATATTACCGGCGTGACCGATCACCATCAGCAAGCTGCTCCCCCCTCTTTAGCGCGCATTCCTGAGACCGATGTCTGGTTCTGGCAAACCACCTTGCCTGCAACCTGGCGCGGCAGCTATTGCCTGATGCCCGATGATCAGGCGGATGCCTTTCAGGGGCAGCCCGACATGCATACGCTACGCAACTGGTGGCGCGATAAATTCCCTACGGCACAAATCGATTCGCTCAATCCTCTGCGCGGTTGGTCAGGTGGACGCGGCATGGGCGTTTCTCCGCTGCATCTGCCGCACTCACCGAATCAGGATGTCTGGCGCGCTGTTGATGAAGGCCTTGCGCCAATACTGCCGTTGCAGCATCACATCTGGCGCAGTGAACGGCTGGGCAATGAACGCTCAATTTGGCTATACACCACAGGCGATACGTCTGTTGAACACCGTCCATTGGCACTACTTTTAGATGGCCAGTTTTGGGCACATACCATGCCTGTTGCGGGGCCGTTACAGCAGCTTACCGATGCGGGCGAGTTGCCTGCTGCGGTCTATGTGATGATTGATATCATTGATCGCGAGCACCGCACCCAGGAACTCCCTTGTAACGCCGACTTTTGGCTGGCGATTCAAGAGGAGCTGCTGCCCCAAATACAGCAATGGGCCGCCTATTCTCATGAAGCGGCTGACACGGTTATTGTCGGACAAAGCTTCGGCGGCCTCTCATCGGTTTACGCCACGTTGAGCTGGCCAGAAACCTTTGGTGCCGCCGTCAGCTTATCGGGTTCCTTTTGGTGGCCAGAACGCGGTAAGGCCAACGGCTGGCTGCCACAGCAATTGCAGCAAGGTTTATTGGCTGCGCCACCGCGCCGTTTTTACCTGGAAGCGGGCAAGCGCGAGCGCCTGATATTGGCAGCAAATCAACAACTTCAAAGTGACCTGACTCAATGTGGACATCAGGTCGACTATCACCCGGTCGAAGGCGGTCACGATGCGCTGTGTTGGCGCGGTGGCCTGCTGAATGGACTGAAAGCAATGTGGCAACACCGGTAATCCGCTTATCTCGCTCGCCTTTTATGAGCAGGAGACAGACATGCAACATCTCAACCCATTTGACGATCCCCAGCAGGATTGTCATGTGCTAAAAAATGCGCAGCAACAATACAGTTTATGGCCCGCCTTCAATGCGATTCCCGCAGGATGGCAAACCGTATTCGGCCCGCAACCGCAAGCAGCCTGCCTGCATTGGTTAAACGAAAACTGGCACGACATCCGTCCGGTTACCGAAAACCCAAACCGGAGCGACGATGTCTGAAACCTTGATGAGCCGAAATCCTACTGAACATATCACTCTGCCGCTGGTCGCTGCGCAGCCTGGCATCTGGATTGCCGATCAGCTGTCGAAACACCACAACGCTTACGCGGTCGCACACTTTGTTGAGCTGCGCGGCGAGCTAAACAGTGCCATGCTGGCCAAGGCCATTGTCGCTGGCATGAAAGAAGCGGATACGCTGAATATGGCGTTTGGCGAGCAAGATGGCGAGCCACAGCAGTGGTCTTCTCCGCAGACCTTTAGTGAACCCAATGTCATCGATTTACGTCACGAAACCGATCCCGCAGCAGCGGCTCGCGCCTTGATGCATCAGGATATGTCTGGCGATTTGCGTGTGTTAAGCGGTGCACCCTTGTGGCATCACAGCCTGATGCGTCTTGGCGATCAGCATTGGTATTGGTATCAGCGCTATCATCATCTGGTAGTTGATGGTTTTAGCTTTACCGCTTTGACGCGTCGTATCGCCAATCTTTATACCGCTGGGCAACGTAACGAAGCGCCGGAACCCACGCCGTTTGTGCCATTCAGTGACGTGGTTGAGGAGTATCAGCGTTACCAGCAATCGGCGACCTGGCAGCGCGACCGTGAATTCTGGCGGGAAAAAGGGGCTCAGCTTCCGCCACCCGCCTCGCTGGCCGCACAGCCGCTGGCAGGGCAAAGTGCCAGCACCGATCTGCTGCGTCTGGAACTGGCGCTGGATCGCCCTTCTTTCCAGACGTTGTTGTCACATACGCAGCAACATAATCTCAACGCCGCGGATACCGCTTTTGCGCTGGTCGCGCTCTGGCTGGCACGCCTGAGCGGACAAAATGATTTTGCCGCTGGCTTTATTTTTATGCGCCGTATCGGATCGGCCGCGCTGTGCGCCACCGGCCCGGTGATCAATGTGCTGCCGATGGCAGTGCATTACGATCCTACACAACCGTTGATCACACTGGCGACGCAGCTCGCGAAAGAAGTAAAAAAGATGCGCCGTCACCAACGCTTTGATGCTGAGCAGGTGCAGCGCGATCTGGGTCGCCTTGGCGATACCGATCCGCTTTATGGCCCGGTGATCAATCTCAAAATGTTCGATTACCAGCTGGATTTCGCTGGCATTGAAGGCGTCACGCATCAGCTCGCTTCTGGCCCGGTTCGCGATCTTGAGATCGCCATTTACATCAGCGAAAAAGGTGACTTAACCCTTGAACTGTTGGCAAATGCTGAACGCTACAGTGAAAACACGCTGAAACAGCACCTCAATCGCTTCACTTTACTGTTGAACCAACTCGCTACGCAGCCAGATCGCGCCTGCGGTGAACTGAATCTGCTCACACCTGATGAACATCTTCAGTTGGCAGAGATCAATCAAACTACTGTGACGCTGCCCGCTGAAACCTTAAGCAGCCTGCTGATCAAGCAGGCACAGCGTACGCCGCATGCACCCGCGCTGGCCGATAACCTGCACAACCTAAATTATCAGGAGATGCAGCAACAGGTTCAGGCGCTGGCCAGTGAACTGATCGCTAAAGGCGTTCAGCGCGGTGACATCGTCGCCGTGGCGTTGCCGCGCTCTGTGTTTCTATCACTGGCGCTACAGGCAATTGTTAGCGTTGGCGCCGCGTATTTGCCGCTGGATACCGGCTATCCAGACGATCGTTTGCAGATGATGTTAGAAGATGCCGCACCGAAAACGCTGCTAACCAGCCGCGATCTGGCCCAGCGCCTGGCCGCGATTTCTCCCGTGGAACCGATGTTCTACGATGCACTTTTGGCTCCGGTTGCTGAAATCACCTCTCTCTTGCCGCATCCGCAAGATGGCGCTTACATCATCTATACCTCCGGTTCTACCGGTCGTCCGAAAGGGGTTTTGGTCGGGCATGAAGCGATCGTCAACCGCCTGCTATGGATGCAGGATCACTATCCGCTGACCGCTGACGACGTGGTGTTACAAAAAACCCCGAGCAGCTTTGATGTTTCCGTGTGGGAGTTTTTCTGGCCGCTGCTGGTGGGCGCGCAATTAGTGATGGCCCCACCCGATGCGCATCGCGATCCCGAAGCGCTGCAACACCTGTTCGCACGCCACCGCGTTACCACCACGCACTTCGTTCCTTCAATGTTAGCGGCCTTTGTCGCTTCGCTGCACGATGATAAAGCGGTAGCGCAATGTGCCAGCCTGCGGCGTGTTTTTTGCAGTGGCGAGGCGCTGCCTGCGGATCTGTCACGCCAATGGCAGGCGCTTACTCAGGTTGAACTGCATAATTTATACGGTCCAACCGAAGCCGCCGTTGATGTCAGTTACTATCCTGCTTTTGGCGCAGAACTGGCGGCAGTCCAGGGTGCCAGCGTGCCGATTGGCTTCCCGGTGTGGAACACCGGCTTACGCATTCTCGATGCGCGCTTGCAGCCGGTGCCGCCAGGCGTAGCCGGTGATCTTTACCTGACTGGCGTGCAGTTGGCGCACGGTTATCTTGATCGCCCTGATCTTACTGCCAGCCGTTTTGTCGCCGATCCTTACGGCAACGGCACGCGGATGTATCGCACCGGCGACGTAGCACGCTGGCTGGAAAACGGCGCGGTGGAATATCTAGGCCGCAGCGACGATCAGCTAAAGATTCGTGGTCAACGTATTGAACTGAATGAGATCGATCATGCGATGGCGGCATTACCCGGCGTGGAGCAAGCGGTGACACATGCCGTGGTGCTGGGCAATGCCATTCAGCAAGGCGATGCGCGACAGTTGGTGGGATATGTCGTTGCGGATCACCCGATTGACAGCGAGGCGATGCGCGCCGCCCTCGCCGCTCATCTGCCCGCGCACATGGTGCCGGTGGCAATGGTTCAACTTGACGCTTTCCCGCTGAGTAGCAACGGCAAGCTCGATCGCAAAGCGCTGCCAATGCCGCAAAGCCAGGCTGCAGCCGCAGGTCGTGCGCCGCATCCCGGCCTGGAAACCACGTTGGCCGCTGCATTCTCCGCCTTGCTTGAGCGTGACAATATCAGCGCACAGGATGACTTTTTTGCTCTGGGCGGCCATTCACTGCTGGCGATGCGCCTTGCAGCGCAACTGCGCCGTAGCCTAAACCTGCCGGTTTCGGTTGGGCAAGTAATGGTGGCTTCAACGGTAGAAAAACTCGCTGCGCTGTTAAGCAGTGAGGAAGATGCGGGTCGCGCCGGATTTGAAGCCGTATTGCCGTTACGTAAAGGCGATGGCCCAACGCTGTTCTGCTTCCATCCCGCTTCCGGTTTTGCCTGGCAGTTCAGCGTGCTGCAACGCTATCTGGATGCGCGCTGGTCGTTGATGGGCATTCAATCGCCGGATATCGATAGTCCGTTGAATCAGGCTCAGCATCTTGATGCGGTCTGCGATGCACATCTGGCCACGCTTCGTCAGCAGCAACCGCACGGCCCTTACTATTTCATCGGTTATTCGCTAGGTGGCACGCTGGCGCAAGGCATTGCTGCGCGTCTCGAAGCGCTTGGCGAAAAAGTGGCGTTCCTTGGCCTGCTCGATACCTGGCCACCCGAAACACAGAACTGGGATGAGAAGCGCGGTGAAAATGTCCTGGATCCGGCGGTGCTGGAGGAGGTAAACCGCGAGCGTGAACAGTTTATCGCTGCGCAGCGTCAGCAGGCAGGCGAAGGGATGGAAGCGATGTTTAACACTATCGAAGCCAACTACGCCAGTTCAGTACGTTTGCTGGCGACGGCACGCAGCATCCGTTTCAACGGTCGCGCCACGCTGTTCCTCGCAGAACAAACGCAGCAGCCGGGACAAGATGCCACTCGTGCCTGGTCGCCGTATGTTGCGGAGCTGGAGATCTGGCCAATGGATTGTGCGCACGTTGATATCATCTCGCCACGCATGTTTGAGCAGATTGGGCCGCGCTTGCAGCGGTTACTGGCGACGCTCTGACAATGACGTATAACAACACAGGGCGGCATCACCGCCCTGTGTTGTTTCTGGCGTGTTGTTTTTTTCTCTGGGTCATTGCTTCTGGTTTTTTGGCCTGAATACGTCAGTGACCAACACGCACACTGTCCGTTGAAATCTGTTTATGTGCGTGACCGACCCAGCGGTACAATCATTGGCGTATGCGCGACCGGATCATCAACAATCATGCAGCGCAGTCCATAAATCGATTCAATCAACGCAGGTGTAATGATTTCGCTGGGTTTGCCTTCCGCGATAATGCGCCCATGGCGCATCGCAATCAGATGGGTGGCGTAACGGCACGCCTGATTAAGATCGTGCAGTACCACCACCAGCGTGCGGCCATGCTGCTGATTCAAATCCTGCATTAACTCTAATAATTCAATCTGATGGGTGATATCCAACCAGGTTGTCGGCTCATCCAGCAGCAGCAGCGGCGTTTGCTGGGCCAGCACCATCGCAATCCACACGCGCTGCCGCTGACCGCCAGAAAGTGTATCAACCTGCTGATTAGCCAAATCTGCGACACCGGTTGCCAGCATCGCTTGCTGCACCGCTGCTTCATCTTCGTCACGCCAGCGACCAAATAAGGCTTGATGTGGATAACGCCCGCGCGCCACCAGCTCATTGACGCTGATCCCGGCGGGTGCATTAGAGCTTTGCGGCAACAAGCCCAACCGTCGCGCGACCTCTTTAGTGGCATAACGCGCAATGGCTTCGCCATCCAGCATGACCTGCCCTTTCAGCGGTGCAGTCAAACGACTTAAGGTGCGTAACAGCGTGGATTTACCGCAGGCATTGGGGCCTATAATCACTGTTAATTCGCCATCAGGAATGGCTACCGAGAGATTTTCGGCCACGATTTTCTTATCGTAGCCCAGCGTGAGTGCATCACCTTGTAACCTGGATGTGCCTGTCATTGGCGTCGCGCCTCCCGTATCAGTAAGGCAATCAGATAAAGTCCGCCAAGGCTGACGGTAATCACGCCAACCGGCAACTGGTAAGGCAAGAAAAAGTGCTGTGCGGCGTAATCTGCTGCCGTCAGCAATAGCGCGCCACACAATGCCGCCAGCGGCAAAGCGCCTTTCACGCCGCCCGACAAACGGCGGGCAATTTGCGGTGCCAACAGGGCAATAAACGAGATAGGTCCCACCAATGCAGTAGACGCGGCCGTTAGCACTACGCCGATCAACATCAGCCAGATGCGGCTGCGTTCGACCGGCACGCCCAGCGCACAAGCGGTATCGTCACCCATTTCCAGCAGGCGCATGCGCCGTGCTAATAAGGCGGTTGCTACCATTGCCAACAGCAATACGAGGATAACAGGCGTCGTTTTGGCCCAGGTAATGCCGTTGAGCGATCCGGCGCTCCATAAACCGGCGCTGAGTGCGGCTTCCAGCGAAGCGCTGATGATCAGCCAGCTGTTCAGCGCCATTAATAGGGCGCGCACGCTGATTCCGACAATGATTAACCGAAAGGTATCAACACCGTTTCGCCAGGCAAACAGATACACCACGCCAGCAGTGATCAAGCCACCCAGCAGCGCGGCCAACGTCATGCCTTCGATGTTCTGTTGAAACAGCACCAGCGCCACCAATACGCCGCTGTAAGCGCCAGTGTTAAAGCCGAGAATATCGGGACTGCCCAGCGGATTGCGCAGAAGAGACTGGAAAATCGCGCCGCTGACGCCTAGTGCCGCGCCAATCAACAGCGCCATCAACACGCGTGGCATGCGCCATTCGATCACGATTAACTGGATATTGCGTGCTGCATCACCATTAATCACTTGCCACAGCTGCTCAGCGGAAATCGGTAAGGTCCCGCGCGTTACGCCTAAAAAGGCCAGCAACAGGCACGCGACCAGCAGGACAATGCTGTTGATCATCATCCGACTCATATTTGCCCTCTTCCCAGTTTGCGTCGTACTAACACAATCAACATGGGTGCGCCAAGAATCGCGGTAACAATCGAAACACGCAGTTCACCCGGTACCGCTATGCGGCCCAGAATATCGGCCGCGAGCAGCAGGCAAGGCGTCATCAATAAAGTAGCCGGCAGCAGCCAGCGGTGATCGTTGCCCACCAGCCAGCGCGCTAAATGAGGCGTCATCAATCCAACGAACGCAATCGGCCCAACGGCAGCGGTTGCAGCCCCGCTGAGCAGCGCAATTGCCAGCAGTCCAAACAGTTGCGTGCGTGCCACGCGCGTGCCCAGCGCGGTCGCCATATCACCGCCCATGCTCAGGCTATTTAAGGATCGTGCCAGAAGCAGCGCCACGGCACAGCCAATCACAACCGCAGGAAAGGTGGTTTTCAGGACAGAGAAGTTGCGGATATCGAGCGAGCCGCTGTGCCAAAAGCGCAGATGATCGTAGATTTCAGGATTCAGCAGCGATAAGCCGGAGGTCAAGCCTTCAAGCACTGCGCCGAGCGCCACGCCCGCCAGCGTCAGGCGAACCGGGTTCACGCGGCCGCCGCCGATCGCGCCCGTTAAGGCCACCAGCAAAGAGGCGGTCAGCGCACCGGCAAAAGCAAAGCCGAGCCAGTCCAGCGGTGAATCTGCGCCAAACAGCGCTATGCCAATCACCACGGCAAAGCCCGCGCCAGCGTTAACCCCCAGAATACCGGGATCGGCGAGCGGATTACGCGTCAGGCTCTGCATCAAAGCGCCAGCAATGCCCAGCGCAATTCCCGCTAATAAGCCCGCCAGGGTTCGCGGCAAGCGCGCATCACGTACTATTACGCAGTCGGCGCTGGTGCAGCTTGAAAACAGCGCGTGCGTGACATCATGTAAAGCAATAGATTTTGCTCCCAGCATTAAACTGAGCGCAAGAAGCAGCAGCAACAGCATCCCTGAACCTGCTATCGCACGGAGTTGGCGCATAACGTTTTAAACCTTCACTGATCAACGACACTGCGGGCAAGCCACTTTGATAATGATACTTATTATCGTTATTACTCGTATTTTTGTATGTTACCATGACTTATTCACTCAATGACGAGGAAAATCGGCGTTTATAGGCGATGAAATGAACAAACCCTCCTACTTTATCGATCTCAGCCTGCTTAAAACACATCCCGCTTTTCGCGCCGTGTTTATTGCTCGCTTTATCTCCATTGTTTCGCTCGGCATGCTAGCCGTTGCCGTTCCGGTACAAATTCAACATCTCACCCATTCGCCGCTGTTGGTCGGGTTATCCGTCACGTTGGCAGGCGCGGGAATGTTTATCGGCCTGCTTACCGGTGGCGTATTAGCCGATCGCTATGAACGTCGTCGTCTTATTCTGTTTGCCCGCTCCACCTGCGGCTTGGGTTTTGTCGCGCTGTGCATTAATGCGCTGCTGCCTGAACCTTCGGTAATCGCGGTCTTTGCGCTGGGATTGTGGGACGGCTTTTTTGGCGCGATTGGCGTAACGGCGCTGCTGGCCGCCACGCCCGCGCTGGTAGGCCGTGAAAACATCATGAAAGCGGGCGCGATTACTATGTTAACAGTGCGCTTTGGCTCTATTCTTTCGCCAGCCATTGCAGGATTAGTGATTGCCCACGGCAGCGTCGCCTGGAATTATGGGTTAGCCGCTTTCGGTACGCTACTGACGGTGTTAACGCTGTTGAGATTACCGGCGTTATCTCCGCCGCCTCAGCCGCGAGAACATCCGCTTAAAGCCTTAGCCACCGGCGTGCAATTTCTGTTTGCCAGCCCGATTGTCGGCATGGTTGCGCTGATTGGGGCGTTGGTCACGTTAGCCAGCGCGGTACGGGTGCTTTATCCATCGTTGGCACCGCATTGGCAGGTTGACCTTGATCAGCTCGGGCTGATGTATGCCGCCGTGCCGCTCGGCGCTGCCGTAGGCGCGCTGACCAGCGGGCGACTGACCCATTCGTCGCGTCCGGGTCTCTTAGTATTAGCCAGCGCGATTGCAGCCTTTATCGCCCTCGGCTTGTTTAGCCTGATGCCACGCTTTGAATTGGGGTTGGTTTGTTTAGTGGCGTTTGGCTACTTCAGCGCGATCAACAGCCTGGTACAGTACGCGATGATCCAAACCTTGACGCCGGATGCGCTGTTAGGTCGCATTAATAGCTTGTGGACGGCGCAGAACGTCACAGGCGATGCAATAGGCGCTGCCATCCTTGGTTCAATGGGTTCTTTGCTGCTGCCGCAACAGGCGGCAAGCCTGTTTGGTTTTGCTGCCGCGCTGTTGGGTGTGCTGATGTGGATGGTAATGGGACAGTTGCGACGTTATCAACCGCCAGCGCCAAAGCTGGCGGAACAAAGCTTATGATTTAACAAACAGCTGCTCAAGACGCGTCAGCAGGTTGCTGGCGCTGTAATAATCGAGGCGAAACGTGTCCAGACCTAGCGCATAGACCTGCTTTTTTTCTACCGCAGGCGTTTGCTTCAGGAATGGATTATTCATCACCGCATGGGCGGTTTTATCCTCGGCGGCAAACAGCATGTAACTGTTGCCGTTTAGGCCAGCCGCCAGGTTTTCACCCGATAACTGAATAATGTCTTTGCGCTGCCCCATGCTGTGCCCTTGCTGAATATTGACCGGCGGCGTCGCCAGCGTGAAACCCAACTGTTGCAGCAACTTGCCCTGCGCAGATTCAGCAGTCCACAGATTTACCGCGCGCCCATCTCCGTTCCACACCATGGCAGAAACAGGTTGTGGTGGCAGCGTTAATTTACTTTTCAGCGCGTTTTCATGATCGTCAAAAGCTTTGACGCGCGCCGTTGCCTGGGCTTCGTGCCCGGTCGCTTCACCCAAAACACCCACCAGCTGCTGCCAGCTTTTATCGTCATAATTCACCACCAACACCGGCGCGATGGCTGAAAGCTGATCAACCAGCTTGATGGCTGAATCATTGCCTGTTGCACTGACGACGATCAGATCAGGCGCTTCAGCGGCGATCGCTTCTGCACTGGGTTCGCCAATGTATAAACGTTTTACCCCGCGCTGTTTTGCGACATCGCCCCACTGACGAAAGAAACCTTGTGCATCAGCGAGTCGACTATTAGGTGCTGTCGCGCCGCTGGCGATCACTGGTGCATCAATCGCCAATAAAGAACCGGTGAGCGTGACGCTGGTGGAAACAATGCGCGTGGGTGCCTGCTGCAAAGTGATACTGTTTTTGGCGCCCTGCACCGTGCGCGGCCAGCCATTTTCAGCGTGAGCAACGCCACTGAGAACCAGCATGCTGGCGAAAAAGAGGGCGATCATCGCCCAAAAATCCCGTTTATACATAAGATCCAATCCACCTTTAGCTGTGACAAAAACCCTGCTCAATATGCTGATTTAGCATGAAAACGCAGTCGAAACCCCGCGAATTTATTGACACTCCAAACTAATCAACGTAGCTTACAGAGCCACAATACAAATGATAATCATTATTAATTATCTTATCATTTATAGGTGAAAATTATGGTGGAAACGTTGACGTTTGAAAATCCCTTGTTGCAGGATTTCTCGGCGCTGTGCCGTGGCTTTCTGTTTACTTCCCCGTGGCGCAGTCTGACAACCCAAGGCTGTTTCACTACCATTACCACGCCGGTAAAAGATGGCGCGGCGTTGGGCGGGGATTTTCAACAACAATTGCAGCAGCACTTTGCATCTGCAAGAAAACAGGGCATTGCGAATCCGATTCTGGTGGGCGCAATCCCGTTTGACGTCAATCAGCCTTCTGCGCTGTTTATTCCTGAGTCTTATCAAACCTTCAATCGTGCAGATTTAAACGTGCCGCAAACGGCGCCCGAAGAGACGTTGCCGCATGTGCGCCGTCGTACTGCGGTGCCGGATCACGACGCTTTTACTTCGATGGTGGCGCAAGCTGTTGCGGCAACGCAGCGCGGCGATCTGGATAAAGTGGTGCTGTCGCGCTTGATGGATATCGCTACCGAACAGCCCGTTGATACGGCGGCGTTGATGCAACGTATTGTCGCGCAAAACCCTAACAGCTATCACTTCCACCTGCCGCTGCCGGAAGGCGGCGCGTTGGTCGGCGCGAGCCCGGAATTGATGCTGCGTAAACAGGGCCGCGATTTCAGCTCTTGTCCGCTGGCGGGTTCTGCCCGCCGTGAGAATGATAGCCAACGCGACCGCGCCGCCGGCGAAACCTTGATGAACTCTGATAAAGATCGTCATGAACACAAATTAGTGACCGATGCGATGCGCGAAACGCTGCAACCGCGTAGCCGTTTGCTTTCAGTGCCCACTGTTCCCTCATTAATCACCACATCGACCTTATGGCACCTTGCCACGCAGATTGATGGCGAAGTGCTGGATGAGCAGGAAAATGCGTTGTCGCTGGCGTGCCTGCTGCATCCAACCCCGGCGTTAAGTGGCTTCCCGCACCAGCGCGCTCAGCGCCTGATTCAGGCATTGGAGCCGTTCGAACGCCAGCTGTTTGGCGGTATCGTCGGTTGGTGTGACGATCAAGGCAACGGTGAGTGGGTTGTCACGATTCGTTGCGGCACGGTTAAAGGTGCACGCGTTCAACTTTTTGCTGGCGCAGGTATTGTTGCCGATTCACAACCTGAATCAGAATGGCGTGAAACTGGCGTTAAACTCGATACCATGCTTCGCGCATTTGGACTGCAATAAAGGGTATTCCATGACAATTTCATACAGCCGCTGGCCTGAAGATCTCGCCGCGCGCTACCGCGAAAAAGGTTACTGGCTTGATGTGCCGATGACCGACATTCTGGCACGACATAAAAACAGCGATGCCGTGGCAGTAATCGATGGCGATCGTCAGTTCAGCTATCGTCAGCTCGCTGAACTCAGCGATAACCTGGCTGCTGCGCTGCAAAGACGCGGCCTAAAAAATGGTGATACTGCGCTGGTTCAACTCGGCAACGTGGCGGAGTTTTACCTGACACTGTTTGCCCTGTTTAAAATTGGCGTTGCGCCCGTGAATGCGCTGTTCAGCCATCAACGCACCGAACTCAGCGCCTACGCCAGCCAGATCGAACCGAAACTGTTGATCGCCGATCGCAGCCACGCGCTGTTCGCTGATGACCGCTTTATTGAACAGCTTTGCCGTGAACACGCTTCACTGCAACAGGTTATTCTGCGCAATGATACTCAACCGGAAAACACCCTGGAATCCTTGCTGGCAGAAGCGGCAGGAGAATTCAACGCGACGCCAACAGCGGGCGATGAAGTGGCCTTTTTCCAGCTCTCCGGCGGCAGCACCGGTACGCCAAAACTGATTCCGCGTACCCATAACGACTACTATTACAGCATCCGCGACAGCAATGTGATTTGCCACGTTACGGCAGAAACGCGTTATCTGATCGCCCTGCCCGCTGCACATAATTTTCCAATGAGTTCGCCGGGCGCGCTTGGCGTATTTGACGCAGGCGGGCAAGTGATTTTAGCGGCTGACCCCAGCGCGACGCTCTGCTTCCCCTTGATCGAAAAGCATCAAATCACTGACACCGGTTTAGTACCGCCCGCGGTGAGTCTGTGGTTACAGGCCATCCAGGAATGGGGAACCAACAAGCCGTTGGCATCTCTGCAACGCATTCAGGTTGGCGGTGCCAAGCTAGGCGAAACCTTAGCCGCGCGCATTCAGTCTGAGATTGGCTGCAAGCTGCAACAGGTGTTTGGCATGGCCGAAGGCTTAGTCAACTACACCCGACTGGACGATGATGAGAAAACCATTCTCACCACTCAAGGCCGCCCGATCTCTCCTGATGATGAAGTCTGGGTGGCTGATGAGAACGGTAATCCGCTGCCCGTTGGCGCAGTTGGCCGCCTGATGACGCGTGGCCCTTATACCTTCCGCGGCTACTACAACAGCCCGGAACACAATGCCGCCAGCTTTGATGAAAATGGATTTTATTGCTCCGGCGATCTGATCGAAATGACGCCAGACGGCAACATTATTGTGCAGGGGCGTGAAAAAGATCAGATCAACCGTGGCGGCGAAAAAATCGCGGCGGAAGAGATAGAGAACTTGCTGCAACGCCATCCAGATGTGATCCATGCGGCGTTGGTTTCAATGAACGATGAGCTGATGGGCGAGAAAAGCTGTGCCTTTATTGTCGCCAGCCAACCGATCAAACCGGTGGTGCTGCGTCGCCACCTGCGTGAGCTGGGCGTTGCCGAATTTAAACTGCCCGATCGTATTACCTGCGTAGATGCCCTGCCGCTGACCCCCGTCGGCAAGGTGGACAAAAAACGTCTGCGCCAACAACTTGCTGATCAACAAGCGCAAGCCTGATTTGTTCTGGAGATTTTAATGGCTATTCCAAAATTGACCTCATATTCGCTGCCAACTGCCACCGAGTTGCCAAACAACAAAGTGAAATGGACGCTGGAGCCTCAGCGCGCAGCTTTACTGATTCACGATATGCAGGCCTATTTCCTTAACTTCTGGGGCGAAAACAGCCCGCTCGTCAATCAAGTGGTCGAGAACATCGCCCGACTGCGCCGCTACTGTAAAGCGCAGGGTATTCCGGTGTTTTATACCGCGCAGCCCAATGAACAAAGCGATGAAGATCGCGCCCTGCTCAATGATATGTGGGGACCGGGACTGAACAAGCATCCCGATCAGCAGAAAATCGTTGAGGCGCTAGCCCCGGATGCAGATGACCATGTGCTGACGAAGTGGCGTTACAGCGCTTTTCATCGTTCGCCACTGGAAGCAACGCTGAAAGAGATGGGCCGCGATCAGTTGATCATCACGGGTGTCTACGCGCACATTGGCTGCCTGACGACCGCAACGGATGCCTTTATGCGTAATATTCAGCCCTTTATGGTGGCGGATGCGCTGGCAGATTTTACCCGCGACGAACACATGATGGCGCTGACTTATACAGCAGGCCGCAGCGGAAAAGTGGTAATGACCGCCGACCTAATGCCGTTGCCGCTCAGTAAAGATGATCTGCGTGCGCTGATCCTGCCGCTGCTGGAAGATGATGACGTGCCAGAAGATGACGAAAACCTGATCGATTACGGTCTGGATTCAGTGCGCGTAATGTCGCTGGCGGCACGCTGGCGTCAGGTTCATAGCGATATTGATTTCGTCAGCCTGGCAAAAAATCCGAGCATAGATGGCTGGTGGGCGCTGCTTTCACGGGAGCCAGCGTAATGAATAACACGTTTGATTTCAGCGGGAAGATTGTGTGGGTAACCGGTGCCGGACAAGGGATTGGTTATCATACTGCGTTGGCTTTTCACCAGGCTGGGGCGAAGGTAGAAGCATTCGATCTGCGTTTTCACGAGCATGATTATCCGTTTCCTTGCCACACCATGGATGTCGCCAACCCTGACCAGGTGAAAACAGTTTGCCAGCGTGTTCTGACCGCGCAGCCGCGTATTGATGTGTTGGTCAATGCAGCGGGAATTTTACGCGTTGGTGCAACCGATGAACTGACCTTCGCTGACTGGCAAGCGTGTTTGGCGGTGAATGCTGGCGGCGCATTTAACCTGTTCCAGCAAACCTTGCCGGTGTTCCGTGAACAACGTGCGGGCGCTATTGTCACCATTGCCTCTAACGCAGCACATGCGCCGCGCATCGGTATGTCTGCTTACGGCGCATCGAAAGCTGCGCTACGCAGCCTGTGTTTAACCGTTGGGCTAGAAATGGCGCCATACGGTGTGCGTTGTAATATCGTTTCGCCAGGATCGACCGATACCGATATGCAGCGCAGCCTGTGGCACACGCCAACCGGCGAGCAGGAGATGATTGAGGGCTTCCCGGAACAATTCAAGCTGGGTATTCCGTTGCGTAAAATCGCTAAGCCACAAGAAGTTGCGGCTAACGTGCTATTCCTCGCCTCTGATCTGGCCAGCCATGTGGTGCTGCAAGATATTGTGGTCGACGGCGGCGCAACGTTAGGAGCGTAAGGCATGGCAGCGATCTGGAAACGATCCATCGGTTTAGACGCATTGAATGCGCTGGGTGAAAATTCACTGGTGGCGCATGTGGGGATCGTTTTCACCGTGATCGGTGATGACTATCTCGAGGCCACAATGCCAGTAGACGCGCGTACTCATCAACCTTTTGGTCTGTTACACGGCGGTGCGTCTGTGGTATTGGCTGAATCAATGGGGTCGATTGCGGGGTACATGTGCGTGGATGAAGGCAGCAGCGTGGTGGGCGTTGAAGTCAATGCCAGCCATCATCGTGCGGTTTCCAGCGGCGAGGTGCGCGGCATTTGTCGTCCACTGCATTTGGGTTCGCGTAGTCAGGTATGGCAGATTGAAATTCGTAACAAGCGGGATCAATTGTGCTGTAGCGCGCGGCTCAGTGTGGCGGTGCTAGGATAAAACGAAACTTGCCCCGATGGGGCAAGTTTTGATGAGACGTAAATGCTTAACGCTGGTAGACAGTTTCGACGCCTTCGTCGTCTTCTTCATCCCAGTCGTCCCACTCTTCGTCATCTTCTTCTTCAACCGTATTCTCAATGGTTTCACGGTGGTAATCATCCCACATGAACTCCACTTTCTCCGGCTGTTTCTCTTCGACATCGGCTTCTTTTGGATTGGCGTTGATGAAGCTCATCACGTCCCAACACAAATCAGTAACGCCATTGCGGCTGGCAGCAGAGATCAGGTAATACTTATCTTCCCACCCCAGCGCTTCAGCAATCGCTTTAGCACGCGACTGCGCCTCTTCTTCGCTCAGCAGGTCAGTTTTGTTGAACACTAACCAGCGTGGCTTGTTGAAGAGCTTCTCGCTGTATTTTTCCAGCTCACCAAGAATAATGCGCGCGTTTTCAACCGGATCGCTTTCATCGATTGGCGCGATATCGATCAGATGCAGTAATACGCGGCAGCGCTCGAGGTGCTTCAGGAAGCGAATGCCTAAGCCTGCGCCTTCCGCTGCGCCTTCGATCAGACCCGGGATATCAGCGACCACGAAACTCTGCTCGCTATCCATACGCACGACGCCAAGGCTTGGTACCAGCGTAGTAAACGGATAATCCGCAACTTTAGGTTTAGCGGCAGAAACAGCACGGATAAATGTCGATTTACCGGCATTCGGTAAGCCAAGCATACCGACGTCTGCCAGCAGCATCAGCTCCAGCTGCAAGTCGCGCTTCTCACCAGGCGTACCCATGGTTTTTTGGCGTGGACTGCGGTTTACCGAGGATTTGAAGCGGGTATTGCCTAAACCGTGCCAGCCACCTTTGCCGACCATCAGCTTCTGCTCATGGCGCGTCATGTCGCCCAGCGTTTCACCGGTGCCTTGGTCAATTACTCGCGTCCCTACAGGGACTTTAATAACGATGTCTTTGCCGCGTTTACCGGTACAGTCACGGCTTTGGCCGTTCTGTCCACGTTCTGCGCGGAAGGATTTTTCGAAGCGATAGTCGATCAGCGTGTTCAGGTTTTCATCAGCGAGCAGATAAACATCACCGCCATCGCCACCATCACCGCCGTCTGGACCCCCTTTCGGGATATATTTTTCGCGGCGGAAGCTGACGCAACCATTACCGCCATCGCCTGCAACAACCAAAATTGTTGCTTCATCAACAAACTTCATTTTCTCTCTCCGTCACACAATCGTCTGCAACACAGTTGCAAACGGGTCCGCCAGGGTCTTCTGCGCTGACCAGCGGCGGATAAATCAGGATTGGCTTTCGCCAGTGCGTACATAAAGTGTACAGCAAACTTTTGTGATGCGTCGCCTTTAAGGCAACCAAGCGCAGAATGTAAAAAGCCCCGCATGAGTTGCGGGGCCTTCAATTCGTGCGTTCAGACGTTAAACGTCTGCGTCACGACAACCTTACTCAGCAACGATGCTGATGTATTTACGGTTGTTCGGACCTTTGATTTCGAATTGTACTTTGCCGTCTGCGGTAGCAAACAGGGTATGGTCACGACCACAACCTACGTTGTTACCTGCGTGGAATTTGGTTCCACGTTGACGAACGATGATGCTACCTGCCAGAACAGATTCACCACCGAAACGCTTAACACCCAGACGTTTTGCATTGGAGTCACGACCATTTCGAGTCGAGCCACCAGCCTTTTTATGTGCCATTTCTCAGATCTCCTGTTAGGCAGTGATGCCAGTGATTTTCACGTCAGTGAACCACTGACGGTGGCCTTGCTGCTTACGGTAGTGCTTACGACGACGAAACTTAACGATCTTAATTTTCTCGCCACGACCATGAGCAACGATTTCAGCCTTGATAACACCGCCTGAAACCAGTGGCGCGCCGATTTTCACGTCTTCGCCATTTGCAATCATCAGAACCTGGTCAAACTCAATGGTTTCACCGGTTGCGATGTCCAGCTTTTCCAGGCGAACGGTCTGACCTTCGCTTACTCGGTGTTGTTTACCACCACTTTGGAAAACCGCGTACATATAAAACTCCGCTTCTGCGCTTGCCTTTTTAGTTGATCAGGCGGCGCGCTAAATATTCACAATAGGGCGCGAATTCTACGCAAAACTCTAGGAGAAGACAAGAGCACTTTGCACTCTCTTGCAGAAAAAAAACACAGGCTGAACGCAAACGTTTATCAACCTGAAAATTCAAGTACAATCAGTAACAGATAACCTGAACGCTGGCTGGGTAAAAGCAATTACCATGGCAGAGAAACGAGTCATAGCTGAAAAGACGAATGAACTTAGAACAGATAAATGAATTAACCGCGCAGGATATGGCTGCCGTTAACCAGACCATCCTCGACCAGCTCGATTCAGATGTCTCGCTCATCAATCAGCTGGGATATTACATCATCAGTGGCGGCGGAAAGCGCATCCGTCCGATGATTGCCGTGCTTTCCGCTCGCGCAATGGGCTATCAGGGTGACCTGCATGTGACCAATGCGGCGCTGATCGAATTTATCCATACCGCCACGCTGTTGCATGATGATGTGGTGGATGAATCCGATATGCGCCGTGGCAAAGCGACAGCGAATGCTGCATTCGGTAATGCAGCAAGCGTGCTGGTAGGCGATTTTATTTACACTCGCGCCTTTCAGATGATGACCAGCATGGGCTCGCTGCGCATACTGGCATTGATGTCTGAAGCGGTGAATGTGATTGCAGAAGGTGAAGTCTTACAGTTGATGAACGTCAACGATCCCGACATCACCGAAGAGAGTTACATGCGCGTGATTTACAGTAAAACTGCGCGCCTGTTCGAAGCTGCATCTCAGGCATCCGCGATTCTTGCTGAAGCCACACCTGCAGAGGAAAAAGCGTTGCAGGATTATGGCCGTTTTCTTGGTACCGCTTTCCAGTTAATTGATGATTTACTGGATTACAGTGCCGACGGTGAAACGCTAGGCAAAAACACAGGCGACGATCTCAGCGAAGGCAAGCCAACTCTGCCACTGCTTCATGCCATGCAGCACGGCACGCCGGAACAGGCGAAGATGATCCGCGAAGCGATTGAGCAAGGCAACGGACGTCATTTGCTGGAGCCGGTGCTAGAAGCAATGCATCAATGCGGTTCATTAGAATGGACGCGCTCGCGCGCAGAGCAAGAAGCGGATAAAGCGATTGCTGCGTTGAAAATCCTGCCGGAAACACCGTGGCGTCGCGCGCTGGAATCGCTCGCGCACATGTCAGTACAACGCGATTTCTAATCCTCACGGAGCCTTAAACGGCTCCGTTTCTTTGATTTCCCCCCTTCTTCTGTCTGGCTTACATCTTTTGCAAGGCTTTTGCGCCAGGCCGCGCAGTTCTATGCGTTCGATCCGAATATTACTGGAACTTAATGGAAATTATTTGCTATAAAGACCCAGAACTTTCCAGTTATGATATTCAAAGAGAATGAGGATCGCCCTCAGGGTGACGCATTAACAAGGACAAGGAGAACAGGTTTATGCAAAAAAGGAATGAAGACTGGCACCCCGCCGACATTATCGCGGCACTACGTAAACGTGGTACGACTTTGGCCGCGCTTTCCCGCGAAGCAGGGTTGAGTTCATCAACGTTGGCAAATGCGTTATCGCGCCCTTGGCCCAAAGGCGAATGGCTGATCGCGGATGCGATCAAGGTCCATCCTGCAGAAATTTGGCCAAGTCGCTATTACGATCCCATCACCCAATGTTTATTGGATCGGAAAAAACGTATCCGGCCCTTGGCCGATAGCGCAGCACTAAAAGCCGAATCGGACTCAGAATAGATTGTTGGATAGTGCACAAAAAAAACCAGCCGCGGAAACCGAGGCTGGCTTGTTCAACCAAAGCTTTAGGCGTGCTTATTCGCCACTGACGCGCTCAATATCCGCACCCATCGCTTTCAGTTTGTCTTCAATGTGTTCGTAGCCGCGATCGATGTGATAAATACGATCAACAAACGTCGTGCCTTCAGCAATACAGCCTGCCAGCACCAGGCTTGCAGAAGCACGCAAATCGGTGGCCATAACCTGCGCACCCGATAACGTCTCTACACCATGACAAATCGCCGTGTTGCTTTCTATCTCGGCATGACCGCCCATACGAATCAATTCTGGGATATGCATAAAGCGGTTTTCAAAAATGGTTTCGGTAATAACACCGGTACCTTCTGCAACCATGTTCAACAACGTGAACTGTGCCTGCATATCGGTTGGGAAACCTGGATGTGGCGCGGTACGCACGTTAACCGCTTTCGGGCGGTTGCCATGCATATCGAGACTGATCCAGTCTTCACCGATTTCGATATCGGCACCAGCATCACGCAATTTTGCTAACACCGCATCCAGGGTGTCAGGTTTCGTGTTACGGCACAGTACTTTCCCGCCAGAGATGGCCGCTGCTACCAGGAACGTACCGGTTTCAATACGATCGGGCAGAACACGGTAAACACCGCCACCTAAGCGTTCAACACCTTCGATGGTAATTTTATCACTGCCCGCTCCGCTGATTTTTGCGCCCAGCGTGTTCAGGAAGTTCGCGGTATCGACGATTTCCGGCTCGCGAGCGGCATTTTCAATCACGGTGGTGCCGGTTGCCAATGTTGCAGCACTCATGATTGTCACGGTTGCGCCAACGCTGACTTTATCCATGACAATAAGCGCGCCTTTCAGGCGGCCATTCACAGAGGCTTTAACATAGCCCTCTTCCAGCTTGATCTCTGCACCCAGTTGCTCAAGACCGGTAATGTGCAAATCAACCGGGCGCGCGCCAATTGCGCAGCCGCCTGGCAGTGAAACCTGTCCTTGACCAAAACGTGCAACCAGTGGGCCAAGCGCCCAGATAGAAGCACGCATGGTTTTAACCAAATCGTAAGGCGCACAGAAAATATCAACTGCACTGGCGTCGACGTGTACGGAACCGTTGCGCTCAACCTTTGCACCCAGCTGGGTCAGCAGCTTCATGGTGGTATCAATGTCCCGCAGCTTTGGCACATTTTGAATTTCAACCGGCTCTTCAGCCAACAACGCGGCAAACAGGATAGGCAGCGCGGCATTCTTCGCCCCAGAGATGGTTACTTCACCACTTAAGCGGGTGGGGCCTTGCACACGAAATTTGTCCATTAACACGGCTCTCAATTAACTAGCTAAAGATTGGGCTCGCCAGTGGCGAGCTCGCCACGCTGACGACTCAGAAACCGTTGAGTTTACGGTCACGTGCCCATTCAGCGGGAGTATAGGTTTTGATGGAGACAGCATGGATGCGATTATCCGCAATATATTCCATCAGCGGCGCGTAGACAGCCTGCTGTTTCTTTACGCGGCTAAGATCGCCAAACAGCTCGCCCACCGCGATAACCTGGAAGTGGCTGCCATCATTGCTCATCACATGGACTTCGTCCAAAGGCAGTGCTTGCATTAGCACAGCCTGAATTTCACTGTTTTCCATTGCTTTTAACTTCACTTGATAATAATAAGGATGACATCTTAGAGGAAAGCGCCTGACTCTTAAATACGCAAAAGCCCCTGTACAAAACAGGGGCTTAGCTTAACAGAAGGAAATCAGGCGTTTTTATCCGCAGAAACAATAATCTGCTGCAGATTGTAAAGGGTAATCAAAGATTGCAGTTTATCGCTGATCCCACTGAAACATGGCGTGATGCCTTGAGCGCGGGCAATTTCTCGTAGATGCACCAACAAAGCTAATCCTGCCGTATCTACGCGCTCCAGCGCGGCAACATTGATGGTTTGAACATCCTTGATCAATGTATCTCGCTGCTGCCATAGGGACAGCAACGTATCGCGATCAAGCTCGCCGCTGAGCAACAGCGTGCTGGCATCACGCTGCCAGCGAAGTGATTCGCCCATTGTTACTGTTTATCCAGCGTGATCGGCTGAGCAGCAGAACGCTTCAGTTGCGCCGTCAGACCGTCAATACCTTTGGTGCGCAGCAGATCGCTCCATTCATTTTGCTTAGTCGTAATCATGCTAACGCCTTCAGCAATCATATCGTAAGCCTGCCAGTTTCCTGTTTGGCTATTTTTACGCCACTGGAAATCCAGGCGAACCGGTGGGCGGCCATTGGGGTCAATTATCGACACACGGATCGCCACGATATTGGTATCGCCAATCGGCTGCTCTGGTTGAATTTGATAGGATTGGCCGTTATACAACGCCAGCGCCTGACCATAAGCCTGCGCCAGATAATCACCAAATGCACTGAAATAGGCTTCACGCTGCGCCGGAGTCGAATCACGATAGTAGCGACCCAGCACTAATGCGCCTGCATATTTAATCTGCACATATGGCAGAAGCTCCTGACGTACGATTTCACGTAAATAATTGGGGTCCTGCTTGATCTTCGGCTGCTCTACTTTCAAGCGCGTAAAGGTTTTCTGCGCCGCCTCATTCATCATTTTATAAGGATTGCTCTGATCGGCGGCATTCGCTGCTAACGGTGTTAACACCAACATGGCAATCATCAGTAAACGTTTAAACATCGTGTGTGACCTCTTTCTTAAGGTTGAACCGGTGCCGCAGCAGCATTGGTACTGCCCTGCGCATCCTTATTATCGTTATTGTCTTTATTATCGCCGCTCTTATACAGGAATTGACCGATCAGGTCCTCCAGCACCAGCGCCGACTTAGTATCGCGTAATGTATCGCCATCTTTCAGCATCGCCGAGCCCAGCTCGGGATCGTCAAACCCTAAATTCAACGACAGAAATTGCTCACCTAACAAGCCTTGCGTACGAATCGCCAGTGAACTGGTATCGGAGATTTTATCCGCGTACTGGTCGCTGATATCCATGGTGACACGCGGCAGCAGCGTTTTCGGTTCAAGAGAAATATCTGTAACGCGACCAATAACCACGCCACCCACTTTGACGGGTGAGCTGACTTTCAAGCCACCAATGTTGTCGAAGGTCGCGAACAGCTTCCATGTGGGATCGGTCCCCATAGATTTAAGATCTGCTACGCGCAGGCAGAGAAATAGCATGGCCAGTAACGCCATGATCATGAATACGCCAACCCAGATTTCGCTTTTTTTGCTTTGCATTGCATCAATTCCCAAACATCAGTGCTGTCAGCACAAAATCCAAACCGAGCACCGCCAGTGAAGCGTGCACTACGGTGCGCGTCGTCGCGCGACTGATTCCTTCAGAAGTCGGAATCGCATCATATCCATTAAATAAGGCAATCCAGGTTACCGTCACGGCAAACACGGCGCTTTTAATGATGCAGTTGACCACGTCGGTACGAAAGTCGACGGCGTTCTGCATCGCAGACCAGAAGAAACCCGGATCGATGCCTTTCCAGCTCACGCCAACCAAGGCACCACCCGCGATTCCCACCGCCGTAAAGATTAGCGCTAACAACGGCATACTGATAAAGCCGGCCCAGAAACGCGGTGAAACCACGCGACGTAACGGGTCTACCGCCATCATTTCCATGCTGGAGAGCTGTTCTGTGGCTTTCATTAACCCGATTTCAGCGGTCAATGCTGAACCCGCACGACCGGCAAAGAGCAACGCGGTAACCACCGGCCCCAGTTCACGCAGCAGCGACAAAGCCACCAGCATGCCGAGGCTGGTTTCTGCACCGTACGTAGTGAGCACCAGATATCCTTGCAGCCCAAGGACCATGCCGATGAATAAACCGGAAACCACGATAATGAGCAATGACAGGACGCCGACGCTATAAAGCTGCTTTATCAGCAGCGGCGCGTGTTTGCGAAACGCTGGCTTACCCACCAGTGCGTGAAACAGCATTAAGCCTGCGCGGCCAAAGCTGGCACAGGTTTCAATTCCCTGACGTCCAAATGACGCCAGTGCCTTCAATAACATCAGCTTAAATTCTCCCTGAGCCGGTTAAATCGGCAAGATAATCGCCGGCCGGAAAACGAAATGGGACAGGTCCATCCGCAATCCCATCAATAAACTGGCGCACGCGTGGGTCGGGATTTGCCCGCAGGTCCGGCGTGCTACCCTGTGCAATAATTTTTTGTCCTGCCACGATATAAGCGTAATCCGCAATACTTAACACTTCTGGCACATCATGCGACACGACGATGCAGGTCAGACCTAAGGCGTGATTCAATTCATCGATCAATTTAACCAGCACGCCCATAGTGATGGGATCCTGGCCGACAAAAGGTTCGTCAAACATGATTAATTCAGGTTCAAGCGCAATTGCACGCGCCAGGGCCACGCGACGTGCCATACCGCCGGAAAGCTCGGCGGGTTTCAGCTGGGCCGCGCCGCGCAAACCCACCGCTTCTAGCTTCATTAGCACCGTGCTGTGTAGCAGAGCCGGCGGCAATTGGGTATGTTCACGCAGCGGCCAGGCCACGTTTTCATAGACGGTAAGATCGGTGAACAACGCGCCAGACTGAAACAACATGCTCATTTTTTTACGCGCTTCGTACAATTTAGCGCGTGAAAGCGTGGGGATATTTTCGCCACGGAACCAGATTTCTCCGCCATCAGGCTGAAGCTGGCCGCCAATCAAGCGTAGCAACGTAGTTTTACCTATCCCCGATGGTCCCATTATCGCCGTCACTTTACCTTTCGGCACCGTGAGCGAAATGTCATCAAAGATTTTGCGATCTCCGCGCGAAAAACTCACGCCACGAACCTCTACCAGATTCGTTTGCTGCTGGATCATTCTTACCTCTTATGCAGATCGGGCGTAAACATGGGGTACGATGGTAGCCTGTTCAACCTTGTTGCACGATAGCTTTACAGAAACTTACCGCTAAGATTTAGCGAAAACGGGCATAAAATTTACTTTTGTCGTTTAGGCGGTCAAAATCAGCGCCTGTTTCAGCACACAGAATCTTAAATCAGTCGGACAAAGCGTGCCGACCCCGATTTACACGCAAGGATTTTTAATGTTCGTAGCTACCGCACTGCTGATTATCGGTCTGCTTTTACTGGCTTATGGTGCCGATCGTCTGGTGTTTAGCGCCTCGATTCTCTGCCGCTCATTTGGCATACCACCGTTGATTATAGGCATGACGGTGGTCGGCATGGGTACGTCGTTGCCAGAAATCATTCTCTCCTTCTCAGCGGCGCAGCATGGTCAAATGGATCTCGCTGTTGGCACCGCGCTGGGCTCGAACATTACTAATATATTGCTGATCTTGGGAGGAGCGGCTTTACTGCACCCGCTGACTGTCCATTCAAATCTGATTCGCCGCGAACTGCCGCTAATGCTGCTGGTCTCATTACTGAGCGGTATTATGCTGTTTGATAATCATCTTAGTCGACTTGATGGTCTGGGATTGATTGCCATTGCCGCCCTCTATTTGATCGTGGTGATCCGCATTGCTCGTAAAGCCGAACTTAATAACAATGACACGTTAACGCGTGAACAATTGGCTGAACTGCCACGCGAAGAGGGCAATAACACGGTAGCCTTTCTCTGGCTGGCCGTTGCGCTGATTATTTTACCGATGTCGACACGTATGGTGATCGATAACGCCACGGTATTTGCAGACTATTTCGGCGTCAGTGAACTCGTCATGGGCCTGACGATAATTGCAGTCGGCACCAGTTTGCCAGAGCTGGCCACCGTCATCGCGGGTGCGCTGAAAGGTGAAGATGATATCGCTATCGGTAATCTGATCGGTGCCAACATTTATAATATTGCCATTGTGCTGGGCCTGCCGGCACTGATGCATCCTGGCAGCGTAGATTATCACGCCTTCGCACGTGATTATTGGGTCATGCTCGGCGTAAGCGCCCTCTTTGCTCTGCTTTGCTTACTGCGCCGCCGCCGTATAGGCCGCACCGCAGGTACACTTTTACTCTGTGGGTTCATCGTCTGGGTTACGCTGCTGTGGTTACAGCCGGCGTTTATAGACGGATAAAAAGGACAGATTTGCCATGTCACATCAGCAATCGATCGGTGATTTTGATTTCCAGCAAGCAGGAAAAGCGGTGCTGCGCATTGAGCGTGAAGGACTGGAACAACTCGACCAATATATCAATGAGGATTTCGCGCGTGCTTGCGCCATGATTTTCGCCTGTAAAGGCAAAGTTGTGGTCATGGGAATGGGCAAATCGGGTCATATCGGTAAAAAGATGGCAGCAACGTTTGCCAGCACCGGCACCCCAGCATTTTTTGTTCATCCTGGCGAAGCCAGTCATGGCGATCTTGGCATGGTGAGCAGTAATGATGTTGTCATTGCCATTTCAAACAGCGGTGAGTCTAACGAAATTCTGGCGTTGATCCCGGTGATCAAGCGTCAAAAAATCAAACTCATTTGCATGACTAGCCGCGCTGAAAGCGCCATGGGACGCGTGGCTGATGTGCATTTATGTATTAAGGTGCCGCAGGAAGCTTGTCCGCTCGGCCTTGCGCCCACCACCAGTACTACCGCCACCCTGGTCATGGGTGATGCATTAGCCGTTGCGCTATTAGAAGCACGCGGTTTCACGCCTGAAGATTTCGCCCTTTCACACCCAGGCGGCGCGTTGGGTCGCAAACTGCTGCTGCACGTCAGTGATATTATGCACAGCGGTGATGAAATGCCGCATGTCACGCACGACGCTTCTCTGCGTGATGCGCTGCTGGAAATTACGCGTAAAAACCTCGGGTTAACCGTTATCGTTAACGATCTGATGAAAATTGAAGGCATCTTTACCGATGGTGATTTACGCCGCATCTTCGACATGGGCATCGATTTCCAGCGGGCAACCATTGCAGAAGTAATGACGCGTGGCGGCATTCGCGTTCGCCCTAATGTCCTGGCGGTGGATGCCTTGAATTTGATGCAAACCAAAAACATCACCGCGCTACTGGTGGCCGATGACGATCGTCTGCTCGGTGTGGTACATATGCATGACATGCTGCGCGCAGGCGTGGTCTGAACAGGAAAAGAGAATGCCGTTAGAAAGTGCCACCGTTGAAACGTGTTACGGACCGGTTAGTGCCGCTGTAATGGCGCGCGCCAGTGAGATTCGTTTGCTGATTTGTGATGTTGATGGCGTGATGTCAGATGGCGTCATTTACATGGGAAATAACGGTGAAGAGCTGAAGGCTTTCAATGTCCGCGACGGTTACGGCATTCGCTGCCTGCTGACCTCCGATGTAGAAGTGGCTATTATAACCGGCCGCAACGCTCGACTGATGGAAGATCGCTGCAAAACCCTCGGCATACGTCATCTTTATCAGGGCCAGTCGGATAAGCTTTTGGCCTATCGTGAACTTCTGGATAAACTGTCTCTTTCTGATGAACAGGTTGCCTACATCGGTGACGATCTCATCGACTGGCCGGTTATGGCCAAAGTAGGTCTGAGTGTTGCTGTTGCAGATGCACATCCTGTTTTACTGCCACGCGCCAATTACGTGACGCGTATCGCCGGTGGACGCGGTGCGGTACGTGAATTATGCGATCTGATCTTAATGGCGCAAGATAAATTTGAGGATGCCAAAGGGCAATCGGTATGAGTAAAAGCAGGCGTTGGATAACGCTGATTCTGACTTTGATTGCACTGGTTCTTATCGGCTGGAATCTGACTAATCAGGACGACACTAGCGCGCCCGTTGCTAACGATCAGGCGCCAACTTACACCAGCGCAGACTCCAATACGGTGGTGTATAACCCGCAAGGTGCCCTGACGTACAAGCTGGTTTCAGACAAGGTGACCTACTTTTCAGTCGATGAGTTGAGCTGGTTCGATAATCCAGTGATGACCACTTACGATGAAAACAAAGTGCCAACCTGGTCGGTACGCGCAGATAAAGCAAAGCTGACCAAAGATCGTATGCTTTATCTGTATGGACATGTTGAGCTCACTACGCTGACGCAGGATTCTCAGCTTCAGCGTATCAAAACTGACAACGCTCAAGTGAACCTTGTCAGTCAGGACGTGACGTCTGACGACCAGGTAACGCTCTATGGCCGCAGCTTTAACTCTACCGGCATGAAAATGCGCGGTAATTTACGGACAAAAAACGCCGAGTTAATCGAAAAGGTCAAAACTTCTTATGAAATTCAAAATGAACAAAAACAGCCTTAAGTATTTACTGGCCAGCGTGCTGCTTGCGACCAGTGTTCCAGCGCTGGCCTTGACCGGTGACTCGGATAAACCCGTGAATATCGATTCGCAGAACCAGGCGCTGGATCTGCAAGGCAACGTGGCCACCTTTACCGGCAATGTTATCGTGACGCAAGGCTCGATCAAAATCACTGCGGACAAAGTGGTGGTTACGCGTCCTGGCGGCGACAGCAAGAAAACCATTGTTGATGCTTACGGTAACCCCGCCACTTTCTACCAAATGCAGGACAGCGGCAAACCGGTTCAGGGCCATGCCTCAAAATTGCATTACGAACTGGCCAACGATTTCGTTGAGTTAACTGGCAATGCGTACATCGAACAGCAAGACAGCAACATCAAAGGCGATCGCATAACGTATCTGGTTAAAGAACAAAAAATGCAGGCGTACAGTCAGGGTCAAAGCAAACGAGTGACCACCGTGCTGGTGCCATCGCAGTTGCAAGATAAGCAAGGTTCGTCCAACAGCGGAAAAAAGAGTAACTGATAGCTATGGCCACATTAATCGCAGAAAACCTGGCGAAGGCATATAAAGGCCGTCGCGTGGTAGAAGACGTTAGTCTGCAAGTGAAGTCCGGCGAGATTGTCGGCCTGCTGGGTCCCAATGGTGCGGGCAAGACCACGACTTTTTATATGGTCGTGGGCATTGTGCCGCGCGATGCGGGCCGCATTATCATTGATGATGAAGATATCAGTATCCTGCCGCTGCATGCGCGCGCGCGTCGTGGCATCGGGTATCTTCCTCAGGAAGCGTCCATTTTTCGCCGCCTGAGCGTGTTCGACAATCTCATGGCGGTGTTACAAATCCGTGATGATCTGACTGAAGAGCAACGTCAGGATCGTGCTAACGAGCTGATGGAAGAGTTCCACATCGAACACCTGCGTGACAGCATGGGACAGGCATTGTCTGGGGGTGAACGTCGTCGCGTCGAAATTGCGCGTGCCCTGGCCGCAAATCCAAAATTTATTCTGTTAGATGAACCGTTTGCCGGTGTTGACCCCATCTCAGTTATCGACATCAAAAAGATCATTGAACACTTGCGTGATAGCGGCCTTGGCGTGCTAATCACCGACCACAACGTTCGTGAAACGCTGGCGGTATGTGAACGCGCCTATATCGTGAGCCAAGGTCACTTGATTGCCCACGGCACGCCTACAGAAATTCTTGCAGATGAGCAAGTTAAGCGGGTTTATTTGGGCGAAGAGTTCAGACTCTGATAAGGTGTCGCTAACACTGACGTTTGCTGAGGAAAATCAATCCTGTCTATGAAGCAAGGTTTACAACTCAGGCTCAGCCAACAGCTGGCGATGACACCACAGCTGCAACAGGCCATTCGTCTGCTGCAGCTTTCAACGCTTGAACTTCAGCAAGAGCTACAACTCGCGCTGGAAAGTAATCCGCTGCTTGAACAAACCGATCTGCACGACGAAGTTGATTCCCGCGAATATCAAGAAGCCGAAGCGCTGGATACACGTGAAGCGTTAGAGCAGAAAGATATGCCGGAAGAGCTGCCGCTTGATGCAACCTGGGACGAGATTTATACCGCAGGCACGCCTTCAGGCACCGGAACCGATTATCAAGATGATGAATTGCCTATTTATCAAGGCGAAACAACACAATCATTGCAAGATTATTTGATGTGGCAGGTGGGATTAACACCTTTTACCGATAACGATCGCGCGATTGCGACCTCCATTGTCGATGCCATCGATGATACCGGGTATCTTACCGTTTCGCTTGAAGAGATCCTCGACAGCATCGGCAATGAAGAGCTTGAGCTTGATGAGGTTGAGGCCGTATTAAAACGTATCCAACGTTTTGATCCCATCGGCGTTGGCGCTCGTGACTTGCGTGATTGCTTACTGGTGCAGCTTTCACAATATGCTCCTGATACGCTGATGCTGGCAGAGGCGCGACTGATCGTTAGCAACCACCTCGACTTATTGGCTAATCACGATTTCCGCAGTCTGATGCGCGTAACGCGTTTAAAAGAAGATGTGTTGAAAGAGGCCATGCAGCTGATCCAATCACTGGATCCGCGTCCTGGCCAATCGGTGAATACCGGCGAACCTGAGTATGTGATTCCCGACGTGCTGGTACGTAAAGTCGGCACACGCTGGACAGTGGATCTCAACGCTGACAGCGTGCCACGTTTAAAGATCAACCAGCAATATGCTGCGATGGGGGGTTCATCGCGCAACGACAGCGATAATCAATTTATTCGTAGTAATTTGCAGGAAGCAAAGTGGCTCATTAAAAGCCTGGAAAGCCGCAACGATACGTTGCTAAAAGTGACTCGTTGTATTGTTGAACAACAACACGCTTTTTTTGAACAAGGCGAAGAGTTTATGCGTCCAATGGTATTGGCAGATATTGCGCAAGCCGTTGAAATGCATGAATCGACAATTTCCCGCGTTACCACGCAAAAATATTTACATAGCCCGCGTGGCATCTTTGAATTGAAGTATTTTTTCTCCAGTCACGTGAATACCGAAGGTGGCGGCGAAGCATCGTCTACTGCGATTCGTGCATTGGTCAAAAAATTAATTTCGGCGGAAAATCCTGCCAAGCCCTTGAGCGACAGTAAGCTCACCTCCATGTTATCTGAACAAGGGATCATGGTGGCGCGTCGAACCGTCGCTAAGTACCGCGAGTCTTTATCCATCCCGCCATCGAACCAGCGTAAACAGCTGGTTTGACAGAAATGAGAAGGAAGACCTATGCAGCTGAACCTCACTGGGCAACATGTCGAAATCACCGAACCTCTGCGTGAATTCGTTAACGGTAAGTTTGCCAAACTGGAACACTACTTTGATCGTATCAATCAGGTTTATATTATTCTGAAAGTCGAGAAGGTCAATCAAATTGCCGAGGCGACTTTACACGTCAGCGGTGGCGAACTGCACGCCACGTCGGAAGCGGAAGATATGTATGCGGCTATTGACGGTTTGATTGATAAACTCACCCGTCAACTGACCAAACACAAAGACAAACTGAAAAAACACTAACCTTCACGCTGGTTAAGCGCTTAACGCGCTAGAGCGCACAGGATGGGGCGGATTAACCGCCCCGTTTTGTCATCTAAGCCAGCGCCATCTGACGTCAACATAGCGGTTATATGCGAACGTGAGTGGCTAAGTGAACTCGCAAGTGAAACGATGATGAACAACGATCTGACACTGGAATTGAGCTCCGTACTTTCGCTGGACTGCACCCGCAGCAGCGTACATTGCCAGAGCAAAAAACGGGCGCTGGAAATTATCAGCGAACTGGCCGCCAAGCAGCTCAACCTGCCGCACCAAACGCTTTTCGAAGCAATTCTTACCCGTGAGCGCATGGGAAGCACCGGTATTGGCAATGGAATTGCGATTCCTCACGGCAAGCTGGATGAAGATACATTGCGCGCGGTAGGCGTGTTCATTAGTCTTGAACAGCCCATCGCCTTTGACGCGGTGGATAATCAGCCGGTCGATCTGTTGTTTGCCCTTCTGGTTCCCGCAGATCAATGCAAAACGCACTTGCATACTCTTTCACTGGTGGCGAAAAGACTGGCAGATAAAACCGTCTGTCGTCGCCTGCGAGCGGCGCAAAGTAATGAAGAGCTCTACGCGATTATTACAGAAGGCCAGTCAGAACAGTAAAGCGTCTTTACCGGCCCGGTGCCGGTTTTAAAACGGGAGAGAAGGTCATGGTGCTGATGATCGTTAGCGGTCGGTCAGGCTCAGGAAAATCAGTGGCGTTGCGCGCACTGGAAGACATGGGGTTTTACTGCGTCGATAATCTGCCGGTGGTCTTGCTGCCGGAGTTAGCAAACTCGTTGGCAGAACGCAACATCTCCGCTGCTGTCAGCATTGATGTGCGTAACATGCCAGAATCGCCGGAAATCTTCGAAACCGCTCTGAATAATCTGCCTGATACGTTTTCACCGCAGCTGCTGTTTCTCGACGCTGATCGTAATACGTTGATTCGCCGCTACAGCGATACGCGTCGTTTGCACCCTCTTTCCAGCAAAAACTTGTCGCTGGAAAGTGCCATTGACGAAGAGAGCGATCTGCTGGAGCCGCTACGCTCGCGTGCCGATTTAATTATCGATACGTCAGAAATGTCCGTGCATGAACTGGCTGAAATGCTGCGTACCCGTCTGCTGGGCAAGCGCGAACGCGAACTGACCATGGTATTTGAGTCGTTTGGCTTCAAGCATGGTATTCCGATAGATGCTGATTATGTCTTTGATGTTCGGTTCTTACCGAACCCGCATTGGGATCCCAAATTACGTCCGATGACCGGTCTTGACCGTCCGGTAGCGGCTTTTTTGGATCGCCACACTGAAGTGCACAACTTTATCTATCAGACGCGTAGCTATCTTGAATTGTGGCTACCGATGCTGGAAACCAACAACCGCAGTTACCTAACCGTAGCCATCGGTTGTACCGGGGGAAAACACCGTTCAGTTTATATTGCTGAACAGCTAGCAGATTATTTCCGCTCCCGCGGTAAAAATGTACAGTCTCGTCATCGTACGTTGGAAAAACGCAAATCATGACCGTCAAACAAACTGTAGAAATCAAAAATAAGCTGGGCATGCATGCGCGCCCGGCAATGAAGCTGTTTGAGTTGGTACAAAGTTTTGACGCAGAAGTACTATTACGCAATGAAGCGGGTACTGAAGCCGAAGCCAGTAGCGTTATTGCGTTACTGATGCTGGACTCTGCCAAAGGCGGCCATATCGAAATTGAAGCCAGCGGCCCGGAAGAAATTCAGGCGCTAGCTGCTGTCATTGAGCTGTTTGATGCAGGTTTTGACGAAGACTGATTAATCCAGCTTATTGCGTTGCAGGAATCCCTCGCCGCCCAGCTGGCGCATTTGCCGCATGATCCATTGCTGACGTTGCCGGATATAACCTGAAGGCGCATCGGCACGAAAACGAATAGGATTAGGCAGCACAGCAGCCAGCAGCGCGGCTTCCGACATACTGAGGCGGCTGGCAGGTTTATGAAAGAAACGCTGCGATGCCGCTTCAACGCCAAAGACTCCGTCCCCAAACTCAGCAATATTCAGGTAAACCGTCAGAATGCGGCGTTTGGTCCACACGGTTTCAATTCCCACGGTCAAACCGGCTTCCAGACCTTTACGCACCCAACTGCGTCCATCCCACAGAAACAGATTTTTGGCCGTTTGCTGTGACAGTGTAGATGCACCGCGCATTTTTTCATTGCTGTTATCCAACACAGACTCTATAGCTGCTACATCAAATCCCCAGTGCACCGGAAATTTTTGATCTTCTGATGCAATCACGGCTAATGCCATCCATGGTGAGATTTCGTCGTGCCCTACCCAATCCGAATGCGCCACATAATCGAACCGGCCATTTATCCAGGCGACCAGTTGTCGCTCAACCATGACGGCGGAAAAAGGAACCGGCAAAAACGAAAAAAGCACAATGCCTGCTACCCAAATCCCTAACCATGCCAACAGCATGCGGACAACAATGCGCTTAATACGTTGTCCGAGGCTTCCTTTATACTTACTCATGCAATCTTCTCTTACTTGTTTTAGGCATTAATCAATTGCTGTAGAAATCACAGGCTTAAAATGGATTTATCAGGCAATAAAGCCAAACCATACGGGTTATTTTACAGACAGATTACGCAGTAAAATTGCAAATCAGCGTTAACAGATCCAGTTACTTCAAGCACTTCCAGCAAAAAGGAATCGGTTCCATTACCCTGCTTCAGTTAGACTTTTTTCAAAAAAACACTTAACAATTTGTGATATACGCCATCATAAATGTTTCACTACACTTAACTATCGCAAAATGATTAGTTCGTTACTCTTCATTGATTGATCGATAAATTCTAAAGAATGTGCAAATTCCGATCTTTAATCCTTTTACTTTAAACAAAAAAAGTTAAAGTTTTCACCTAACGTTAGACGGAAATCAATTGGTAGAACCTTTAACTGGAAATTTCTCTTTAAGGTTTCCAAAACGTTTTGGATAACCCATGCCCGATGAAACATTTAGCTTTATTTTTTATAAACTTAACTAAGAAAATATCCCAATTTGCTGTGTGAGCGTTAAATTGCCGTTTGGCTTTTTCTTTTAAGCTTCTCAAGTGACGCAAAAGCGTGCAAAAAACCCCACATCTGGTTAAAAATAAAGCAATGCATCGCAGAAATTAATTCCTTACTTGACTGTGTTGCCAAATTAATGTTTTCTGTATTTAAACGCTGCTCAACATCACACATTTTAATGAATCTTGTCACAAGTTAAGATGAATTTGCTAAGGTGATGACAGTGTTAACCAATACCACGCTGTTGCGCTCAAATACTCTAAGCATAGCAGCAGCGCCTTTTTCCCTGGTGTTGGCGCAGTATTCGCGCACCCCGGCCTCGGCTGGGGTCATTTTTTTCTAGCGATCTGCTTTTCTTTCTCAGCTACCCATTCGCGTAGCACCTGTACATCATGACGCCATTCATGTTTCAGCTCTTCAATCCACTCAGCCACGTTATCCCACCATGCAGGAAGCTCAGGGCTTTGAATCTGCTTCGCCAGCATCTGTAAATGCTGTAAACCCACCGAACCCGCCGCACCTTTAATTTTATGCCCTTCTTCAGCAATACCTTTCTGGTCGCGCGCCATCAAATTGGACTCTAAAATATCTACATATCCCGGCATCATTTTTTCGAACATGTCGAGGCTTTGCGTGATCAAGCTTGGGCCAACCAGCTCGATATATTGCTCAAGCATCGGCACATCAAGCAGCGTAAGCGTTGTCTCTTGCGCGGATTCGGTTTCTTCTTCATCAGTCTCGGTTTGATAATCCCAGAACTTTTTGATGATTGCCGTTAACGCGGGTACGGCCAACGGTTTGCTCAGCACATCATCCATACCGGCATCGAAATATTCTTTCTTGTCTTTGAGCACATTGGCGGTGAGCGCGACCAGCGGCGGCAGGTCGCTGTTTTGATAACGCTGATGAATGGCGCGTGAAACGTCCAGGCCGGTCATGTCAGGTAGTTGGATATCCAGCAGGACTAAATCAAATTCCAGTGGATCAAACATGGCCAGCGCCTCGCCGCCCGTCATGGCTACTTCAACGCTACAGCCTAATTTCTCAAGGACCGAACGCGCGACAATTACGTTGAGCTCAATATCCTCAACCAGCAATACGTGTAACGCAGGCAGCGGCATGTTGTCATCAACGCCATCATCTTCCACCTCTTCAGCGACACGCGGCGCTTTGATCTTCACGGTAAAGCAAGAACCTTGGCCTGGTGCGCTGCTAACGGTGATATCCCCGCCCATTGCCTGTGCCAGCCGACGTGAAACGGCCAGACCAATACCGGTACCGGTTGCAGGTTTACCGCCATGCTGATCTTTCACCTGATAATACATCGCAAAAATCTTGTCCTGCTCTTCCTGGCGAATACCTAAGCCAGAATCCTGAACCTCGAAGCGCAACGTTTCATCCTGCTCGTAAGCAACGCGCACGACAATTTCACCTTGTTGGGTAAACTTCACGGCATTACCAATAAGGTTCCAAAGAATTTGGCGCAGACGCGTGCCATCAGTGGCAATTTTATGCGGTAAAGGCAACTGCGGCGCCATGACAAACTTCAGCCCCTTTGGCTGAGCCAGCAAGCCAGAAAGATTTTCTAAATCGGCAAGGAAACTGGTGAAGTCGATCGGCTGATTATCAAGTTGTACTTTGCGCCGCTCAATTTTGTCGACTTCAATAACATCGTTGAAGATATTGCCGAGCGTGATGGCGGAAACATGGATGGTTTTGAGGTATTTGAGCTGTTCTTGATTGAGATCGGTATCCAGCAAAATGCGGCTGAGACCGACAATGCCATTAAGCGGCGTGCGCAGCTCGTGGCTGATCGTAGAGATAAAGGTCGTCTTCTCCCGGCTGGCGTTCTCTAAAGCGTCCTGGTAGCGCTTACGCTCCGTTATATCGCGTCCAAAACCCATTAGCCCACTACGCTTACCTACGCGGTCATAATAAGGCACTTTTCGAATTTCAAAACAGGCCTTGCGACCATCAGGATATTGCAGCCATTGTTCGTAAGTCAGAGAAACATTATGACGGAAGACCTTCTCATCGGTTTCCAGCACTTTTGTCGCCGCATCGTCATCATAAATATCGCGTGGCGTCAGACCAATCAGCTGCTTCTCGCTTTTTCCGGTTAACAATTCCATTGCCCGATTACAGCCAGAAAATTGCTTATCAATATTGCGGTAAAAAACCAAATCGGGAGAGGCATCCAGGAAAGAACGCAGGAAGGAGGATTGTTGCTCAAGCTCAATTTGTGCCTGCTCACGTCGCGCCACTTCTTCACGCAGCTTATCCATAACCTGCTCGCGCGCCAGTTCAGCTTTTTTACGGTCAGCGATCTCTTGATTCAGCTGTGAAATGGTCTCTTTCATCTGCTGATTGAGTTCAAGATCGCGGGTACGCATCTCTTCCAGTTTATCAACCAGCCGTGCCAGTCGCTGCCGGGATTCTTCCAGTTGATCGACCACCACCGATAAGAAATAGACCGCCCAAGGTGTAATGAGCAGGCCAAAAAATACCGATCGCACCATGTCGATACTTTCGACATGCCCACGCAGCACCATCGTGACTGCCATTTGGACAATCATCGCCAATACCACCAGCGCTGAGGCCAAAAGCAGCGAAAAGCGTATCAAGCCAAGCTTAACCATCAAATCAACGTAATATTGCGCCAGCAGGCGAATTTGTTTCATAAAGACTCCCTGAAAGAGAAACAGGCACATGATAGCGTAATTACGCTTCTGGCGGCGTCATGCATCAGCGGGTTAAAGACGTGATTGCTCTATTTTGGTGCATCAGCCGCATCAATCGCCGACGTTTATGACATTAAGCTTAAAACCCTTGACTAATTGTGCTAACTGAATAATCTGTAGGGCCGCCTGAACGATGGCGACCGATTAGCATTCCCCTTTTTCAATATCCTGGCAGCGTTCTGTTGCACAGGCTTACTTATCTATTTGCATACTCATTCATCTTAAGCACTGTTTTAAGCATATTCGGCTTAATTAATTTTACTTATAACATCGCCATATTTCATTCAAATATACCCATATAAGAAAAACAGATACATCCTGTGCATGAAATGGCCGTAACAGCATTTCATGCTGTTAAAGACCCTATCACCAGCATGGTGCAGAGATTTGATCGCTGCACCACAGTGAGACAGTTCACATTTATGGGCCATTAACGTACCGGCTAACAGCGATAAATTTAGCTGTTTAATACTTTAAAATCATGTATTTAATGACGAAAAGACTCAAATAACCCTGACAAGTATCGTTATTTGACCTGTTTCCGCTTTCCCGATAAGTTGGAAATCCGCTGAAAGCTTTCCTGACGGGCCAGTGTCTCGGCATATCTATGCAATCAGAAGACTCCCGCGTGGTGTAAGTCATCTCCTTTAAGAGACCGGAAATCTAAGAGCAGCTCAATCAAGGACGTTTTAAACCTGTCTGGAGTGAACTGCTCGGAGCAATAATGCCCGCTCGACAGCGTGTGGCAATGAAAATGAAACTGCGCTCATTGGCGCTTAGTGTTTGAAATAATGCAGGTAATGTCTAAAGCAGTTTAAGGAGACCCTCAATGTCCAATAAAAAACCTAATCCCTATGGCTTGTATGACCCAGCAGCAGGGAGTGATAGCTGTGGTGTAGGTTTCATTACGCGTAAGGACGGCGAGCAGACCCATGAGATCCTGCAGATGGCGCACAGCGCCCTTTGTACTGTACCTCACCGCGGGGGCATGTCGGCTGAAGGCGTCGGTGACGGTGCTGGGGTAAACGTTGACCTTTCATTGCACTTCTTCCGTAAGATTACGGGCCAGGCGCTGGAAGCGGGCCGTTTTGGCGTCGGTAACTTCTTTGTGCCAAAAGATGCCGAGCTGCGTGCAAATGCTGAACGTCTGGTAGAAGAAGCGTTGAACAGCTTTGGCCTGTCTATCATCATGAAACGTGACATGCCGCTAGACAGCAGCGTGACGCGTCCGGCCGCTGTGCAATTCCAGTTACCGATTGTGCAGTGGATTTTCACTGCACCGCAGGATGTCGTCGATCAAAACGACTTTGAACAACGCATCTATCGCGCCCTGCTGGCTATCGAAGCGCGTGCCTTTACTGAAAGCGAGTTTGGTGGGCTTTATCCCCTTTCGCTCTCATCACGGACGCAGGTATTCAAGGCGCGTCTGAACTCAAACGAAGTGATTCCTTACTTCAAAGACCTGACCGATCCCGATCATCAGGTACGTGGATTATTCTTCCATACCCGTTTCTCTACCAATACCGATCCGCATACCACCATGGCGCAGCCGTTCCGCCTGATGGCGCATAACGGCGAGTTAAACACCGACCGTAAAAACCGCATTGCGGAGTCGGCTCTGGCGCTGGCGCGGGGTAAGAAGATTGTGCGTCCAAAAGGCCAATCCGACAGCTCGCGTCTCGACCAAAGTATTCACAGCCGCTTGATGGAAGACAGCCTCGATCTGATCACCGCCGTTGTTTCCATGATGCCGCCAGCCTGGGAAAACGACACCTCCTTATCCAATGAGGTGCGTGACATGCTGGAGTACTTCTCGCTGTATGAAGAGAAGAACGATGGCCCGGCTGCGTTGATTTTTGGTAATGGTGAAGTCATCGGTGCACGCCTCGACCGTCTTGGCCTGCGTCCACTGCGTTCTGTTGAAACAGTAGATTATATTGGCGCGATGTCCGAAGCGGGCCAAATTGCTTTCCCACCGGAAAGTGTTCTGCGTCGCGGCCGTATCGAAGCAGGCGGTATGCTCTATTTCGATCATCGCGAAAAACGCAGCTACACCACGCATCAGGCGCTGGAAAAACTGGCAGCTGAAAAAGATTATTCTGCCCTGCTGGCTACAGCCCGTGTCGATCTGCAAGATCTGCCGGTGATCCCAGCAGAGCAGCAAGGCTCGCCGCTGCGCTATCGTGGCGACCTGAAAGCCTATCAACGCTTCGTGGCGTACTATTACAACCAAGAAAGCTTCAAATTCATGATGGATCCCATGCTGGCAACCGGCGCAGAGAAAATCTCCGCGATGGGTTACGGCAACGCCATTAACGGCTTATCCGATCATGAAGGTGGGATGGCGCACTACTTCTCTCAACGTTTTGCGCAGGTTACTAACCCGCCGCTGGACTCGATCCGTGAAGTAGATGGCATGACGCTGCGCGTAGCGCTGGGTGCGAAACCGCATCTGGGCCGCAGCAAAGGCCGCCAAATCATCGTGCCAACGCCGATTCTTAGCCATCTCGATATGCTGCAGTTGCGTGAGCAAGACGTTGCACCTTACGCACGCTTTGAGATGCTGTACGAGCCAGTCGTTGGCAAAGATCTGCTGAGCCGCACAGCAAATGCCAATGCGCTAGAAAAAGCCATTGACGATTTGGCGCAACAGGTCGTTGATTTTGCCCGCACCCAAGGCGGCATTGCGGTGCTTACCGATCGCCACATCTCTTCAACTCAAGCTGCGATTCCAATGCTGCTGCTGGTTTCTGCTATCAATCAGCGTCTGGTGCAGGAAGGTTTGCGTCTTGATGTTTCGCTGGTGGTTGAAAGTGGCCAGAGCATCTCTTCACACCATATCGCGGCAGCCTTGGGCTTTGGTGCTTCCGCTATTTATCCGCTTGGCGTGCAGATGCGTGCCGAAGAGAAATATGGCGAAGGTGAAGAAGGCAATAAAGCGTTTAAACGCTATGCCAAAGCGGCCGAAAAAGCGCTGATGAAAACCATGGGTAAAGTTGGCCTGTGCACCGTAGAAAGTTACAGCTGCGGTGAGTTCTTTGAGCCGAACTTCCTTAATACTGACGATCCAGTACTGAAAAAATATTTTCCAAATATCCGCACCCCGGTCGGTGGCGCAGGTTTTGCCACTATCGCGCAGATGGCGGTTGACTGGCATCAGAGCGCCCTGAAAATTCAGGGCGAGTCCGAAGTGCCATTGCTTGGCCTGTTTAAAGAGCGTGCTGAAGGTGCCGGTCACTCTTATGGCACCATCGCTGTTCGCACCTTTATCGACATGACTGAAGAGCCTATTCGCTTTGCCGACAAAGCGCGTGAAGAAGATAACTTCATCCGTTTGATGACGCTGGCCAAGCTGGATAACGCGTTTGGAATCAAAGCGGAATCCTTTAAGGACAGCAGCTTTGAGCGTATCCCAAATGAAGTGATCAACAACTTCGCCATCACTTCAGATTATCGTCAGTTCTCTAGTCTGATGTATGAAGAACGTAAGCGTCGTCCAGCTGCACTGCGCGATATTCTGGCCTTTCCGGCGGATTTGACGCACATCGACAGTGAAGCAGAATTCCGTCGTAAGCTGGGACGTTACTCGTTGACCAACAACGGTTTTGCTATACGTGGTTTGGTCTGTGAAGCCGTTGACGGCAGCCTTAACCACTTTACGCTGCGTTTAACGGATGCGATCAACGGCCTGAAGCCGGAAAGCGAACGCCTCGCAGCGCTATCACGTGCGTTGAAATCACGCTTCAATGATGAAATTGAAAGCACCGAAGTGGTGAGCAATGGCTTGAATGTCACCGCTTATGGCAAGGCCGCAGATTATCTGTCACGGATTTTCACCACGCTGCCTTCACTGCCACTGAACGAAATCCAGCCAGCCTGTGAAATCACCCGCACCTTTGCTTCCGGTGCGATGAGCCACGGCGCGCTGGTCGCTCCGGCCCATGAAGCGGTTGCACACGGCACCAATATGGTTGGCGGCATGAGCAACTGCGGTGAAGGTGGTGAACACTATTCACGCCACGGCACCATCCGTGCATCACGTATCAAACAGCTGGCCTCGGGCCGTTTTGGCGTATGGGCGGCTTATTTAGCTGACCCGATGCTGGAAGAGCTGGAGATCAAAATTGGCCAAGGTGCGAAGCCAGGCGAAGGGGGTCAGTTACCTGCGCCTAAAGTCACCGTGGAAATCGCAGCAGCCCGTGGCGGTACGCCGGGTGTCGAGCTGGTTTCACCGCCACCTCACCACGACACCTATTCTATCGAGGATTTAGCGCAGCTGATCCACGACTGTAAAGCCGCTCGCGTTCGCGTCATCGTTAAACTGGTTTCATCGGAAGGCATCGGTACGATTGCGGTTGGCGTAGCGAAAGCAGGCGCAGACGTTATCAACGTTGCAGGGAATACTGGCGGCACCGGCGCAGCTTCCGTTACCAGTCTGAAATACACTGGACGCGTGGCGGAAATCGGCATCGCGGAAGTACATCAGGCGCTCTGTGCTAACGGCCTGCGTGAGAAAGTCTTGCTGCGTTGCTCTGGCGCACAGCAGACCGGCAGCGATGTCGTGAAATCGGCGCTGCTGGGTGGCGACAGCTTTGAATTTGGTACCACCGCACTGATGATGTTGAAATGTGTGATGGCGAAAAACTGTAACGTTAAGTGCCCGGCAGGTTTAACCACTAATGCCGAAGCCTTTGATGGCGATCCCCGTCAGCTGGCACAGTATTTCATGAACGTTGCGCATGAGGTGCGTGAAATCCTGGCGCGCATGGGCCTGCATTCGCTGCGTGAAGCACGTGGACGCTCTGATCTGCTGCACTTAATGGATCACCCATTGGAAGTCGGTAAACTCGATTTCCGCGCCATGTTAACCGTGGTGCCCGAGCTGAAAATCGATCGTCCCGTGTATCTGGAAAAAGATTTCGAACTGGATGATGCCTGGATTGAGCAGCTGAACACTGAACTGGTTACTCAAGGCAAAAATGACATTTCGTTGGGCAATAACATCACGTTGAACAACCGCAACAAGAGTGTCGGCGGCCAGCTAGCGATTGATATTGAACGCAAGCTCAATCATCAACTGACGGCTGAGCAATTGAGCGCAATGCCAGCGGTGTTGCAGGATGATCGTGGTCGTCGCTATCTGGCACCTGAAACGGTGAAGATCAGCACTTCTGGTTCTGCGGGCCAATCTTTCGGCGCCTTCTGCAATGACGGTATGCAAATAAAGCATTACGGCACCTGTAATGATGGTGTTGGTAAAGGTCAATGTGGTGGCGAGCTGGTGGTAATGTCTCCGGGCGGCGGCGCACAAGACAGCGATGGTAACGTGCTGATCGGTAACTTTGCGCTGTTTGGCGCAACGGGTGGACGCCTGTTTGTTCAAGGTCAGGCGGGTGACCGTTTTGCCGTACGTAATTCAGGCGCAACCGCAGTAGTTGAAGGTGTGGGTGACTTCTGTTGCGAATACATGACTAATGGCGCAATCCTGAACCTGGGTACATTTGGTACAGGCTTCGGCAACGGCATGAGCGGCGGTTTTGCTTACCAGTATGACCCGTATGGATCACTCGCCAGCCATGCCGCAGGTGACTCAGTACTGTTCGGTTCTATCGCCGATCAGGACGAGATGGCGCAAACGCACAAGCAAGCGGTGCTGACGATGCTGAACTGGCATTTGGAAGCGACCCACTCACCACGCGCTGCCTGGCTGTTAGAGAATTGGGAAACAGAGTGTCACCACTTTGTTTACGTGATGCCGCGCTCACTGCTGCTGTATCAAGATGGTGGCGAAATCCTGAAGGCGAAATCACGTAAAGATTTGCTGGAAGAGTTATCAACTGCGCTGGCTGGACATCAGGTTGCTAAGTTCAAATCAGCCTGGCGTGAAGGCAAAACTATCGCTAATGGCGCGGTGCCGGCTTATGGCGCAACCGATACGCTGGAAATGTTCGTACTGCTGAACAACTACACCGTGTTGAGCTTTGCACAACAGCTGGCGCTGGGTAAATTACCTAAAGGCACTTCTGTGGAAGATCCTGCGGTAGAGAAAGCGGTACGTAACCTGTTGATGACTGAAGACTTCTCGTTGATCAGCAAACTTCAACGCCACGCACGTGCGGCGATTGAGAGCTACACCGACGATGAGCTGGCTAGCCTGATCGGCACTAAACGTATGACGGATTACAAGGCTGCGCTGACGCAACGCAACATTCGCTCAATGGACAGCCTGGCAACCTATGGCTGGATCATGTATCAGGACGCCTGCAACCGTGAGGTGTTAGGTCATCTGCCTGATTTCGAAGAGCTGTTCGCACGCGCTGCTTTGCCAGAAATTGCTGCTGCTGTCGGGAAACTGTCCTAACAGCAACACTGACGAAAACGAATATGAACATTAATAATTGCCTTAAATAGTTTGTGTTACAGGCAGTTGGCTAACGACGAATCCCCAGCAACAGCAATCATGTTGTAACTGGGGAAACGACGCAGCCCACACTTCTGCAACACGAAATAGGATGGGTAAGAACGGGATTGAGTAAAAGTATCCATGAAAATTCCTTACATTCCTGAAGATGCGCCATTTAATGGCGACCAGAAGTATTGGCTGGCGGGCTTTCTCGCCGGTCTCCACTCCCGTCTGTTAGTGTTAGAAGATAAACAGCAGGTCGCAGCGGGTACTGGTGCAGCCGCGACAACTCAGCTGCATGTTCTGTACGGTTCCCAAACCGGTAATGCAGAAGCGCTGGCACAAACTGCAGCTAAATCTGCACGCGCTAAAGGTTTGGTGCCGGTGGTTCAGGCATTGGGTGAAGTCGATCTCGATGTGTTCGCGACAATGCGTCACGTGCTGATTGTTACCTCCACTTATGGTGAAGGTGAGATGCCAGATAACGCACAGCTGTTTTGGAATGCAATTTCTGCCAGCACCGCGCCGCGTCTGGAGCAGATGCATTTTGCCGTGTTGGCCATTGGCGATACTGGCTACGATGGTTTCTGCCAGGCCGGTAAATTTATTGATATGCGTCTTGAGCAGCTGGGTGCGAAGCGTGTCTATGATCGTATTGATTGTGACATCGACTACGAAGAGCCCTCTAACGCGTGGTTAAACAGCTCAATGCCGCAGTTTGCGTCAAGTGCTGGCAGCAGCGGTACCGTGCTGGATAGCGCACCAGAAGCACCGGTCATTCCAGGTAGCAATAAATCCAACCCGTATGCCGCCGCGCTGGTTACCAATAAGCGTCTGTCAGGCGAACAATCCGCTAAGGACATCCGTCACTTCGAGTTTGATTTGACCGACAGCGGCCTGAAATATGAAGCGGGCGATGCGCTGGGTGTGATTCCTGTAAACGAACCTTCACTGGTTAGCCTGCTGTTAACGCAGTTAAATGCGGATTACCAAACGCCTGTTTCCGGCTTCGACAGAAGCTTGGGCGATCTGCTGACTTATCAATTTGAGATTTCAGAGCCGTCGCGCAAACTCATTGAGTGGGTAGGACAAAATACCACTAACCAGGAACTGCGCCACGTACTGCAACATGATGACAAAGATGCGCTGGGCGTTTGGTTGTGGGGCAAGGACACATTAGATCTGCTGCAACTTGAACTGACACGTTCGCTGTCAGTATCAGAATTTGTTGCCTTGCTGCGCCCTTTACAGCATCGCGCCTATTCCATCTCCTCCAGCTCCAAAGCGCATCCGAATCAGGTGCACTTAACGATAGCTTCTGTGCGTTATCACAGCGGTGGACGTAATCGCAGCGGTGTTTGCTCAACCTACCTGGCCGAACGCGTCCGTCGTGGTGAAAAGCCAGCTATCTTCATTTCGCCTAACAAAGCGTTTCGCGTACCGTCGAATACTAATGCGCCGCTGATCATGGTGGGTCCAGGTACCGGTATCGCGCCGTTCCGTGCTTTCCTGCAGGAACGTCAGGTTGCCGGTGCCCAGGGTAAAAACTGGTTATTCTTCGGCGATCAGCATCAGGAACATGACTTTATTTATCGTGATGAGCTGACGGCATGGCAGGAAAGCGGCTTACTGACTCGTCTTGATCTGGCGTTTTCTCGCGATCAAGACAAAAAAGTCTATGTGCAAAGCCGTATGTTAGAGCAAGGTGCAGAGTTATACGCCTGGCTGCAGGAAGGTGCTTACTTCTACGTATGTGGCGATGCTTCGCGCATGGCCAAAGATGTGGACAGTGCGCTGTATGAAATCGTTCGTCAATATGGCGGACTTTCCAGCGAGCGTGCCGCTGATTACATCGATCAGTTGAAGAAAGAGAAGCGCTATCTGCGTGACGTTTATTAATCGTCACCGCGATGACTAGCGAATAAAAAAATCCGGGTAACGTGCGCGTTCCCGGATTTTTTTTGCCGTTATTATTATCTTTAGCGCAAAAAAAAGCCCATCAGCGAGTGACAGGCATTTATCATATTGCTTTGCTTACTTCACTACACGCAGTGAAGGTCTGCCACCACGCGGCGGCGGCTCATCATCAGGCGGCGTTTCATTATCGCTGGCATCATCAGGACGATCACCATCAATCACTGACATCACAGTCTCTTCCTGCGCTTCTGACTCTTCCGGTGCGGAATGTTCGTAAGCGGGTTCAGGTTCGAACATGGTGCCTGCGCCGTTTTCACGGGCATAGATTGCCAGAATTGCCACCATTGGCACGTTTACCTGACGTGGAACGCCACCAAAACGTGCATTAAATGACACCTGATCATTGGCCAGATCCAAGTTACCGACTGCACGCGGCGCGATGTTCAAGACAATCTGTCCATCACGCGCATACTCTAACGGAACCTGCACACCGGGCAAATTGATGTCGACCACCAAATGCGGCGTTAACTGGTTATCGAGCAACCAATCATAGAAAGCACGTAACAGATAGGGACGACGTGCAGTGAGTTGCGACATTTCCATAAATTAGCCCCGGACTTGCAGGCGCATTTCACGTTCGGCTTCAGTCAATGAAGCAAGGAAAGAGTCACGCTCAAATACGCGATTCATGTAGCCTTTCAGATCTTTAGAACCTGAACCAATCAGATCGATACCCATTGAAGGTAAACGCCACAGCAAAGGAGCCAGGTAGCAATCAACCAGGCTGAACTCCTCGCTCATGAAGAACGGCGTACGACCAAACAACGGTGCAATGGCCAGCAACTCTTCACGCAACTGCTTACGTGCTGCTTCAGCTTCCTGACCGCTGCTGTTCTCAACCTTTCTCATCAGGCTGTACCAGTCCTGCTCGATGCGATGCATCATCAGGCGGCTTTCACCACGCGCAACCGGATAAACCGGCATCAACGGTGGATGTGGAAAACGCTCATCAAGATATTCCATGATGATACGTGATTCATAAAGCGTCAGTTCACGATCTACCAGCGTCGGCACGGTGCGATACGGGTTGAGGTCAATCAGATCCTGCGGCAGGTTATCCATTTCGACCTGCTCGATCTCTACGCTGACACCCTTCTCCGCCAGGACAATACGTACCTGATGGCTGAAAATGTCAGTAGGACCAGAAAACAGCGTCATTACCGAACGTTTGTTGGCAGCGACAGCCATGAAAACCTCCAAGTTTGTTCACAAAAAGTTACTGCGAATAGCCAACCACTCGGCGACTCACCTGCTTATAGATCTCGCACGCAGCCCGCGTTAGCAGCGTCGACTGACGTCCCGACCGAGGGGAAAGCGCATAACGCGCCGGCTCAGCGGGCGCAAAGTGACACAGAGTTTACCAGATTTTAGGCAGCTTGTGGGCGAGGAATGAATTTTTGAGGGTATTTTGCGAGCAGCGTGGGCGTTTTAGACACTATTTGATGAAAAAAGCCCAAAAATAAAAAACCCGCCGAAGCGGGTTTTTTGAGCCAATTGACGTTGCCGAAGCAACAAACAATTAACGCTTGGAGAACTGTGGACGACGGCGTGCTTTACGCAGACCGACTTTCTTACGTTCAACCTGACGCGCATCACGGGTAACAAAGCCCGCTTTACGCAGTTCAGCACGCAGAGAATCGTCGTATTCCATCAGAGCGCGGGTGATACCATGACGGATCGCACCTGCCTGACCAGAAATACCACCACCTTTAACAGTGATGTACAGATCGAATTTACCAACCATATCAACCAGCTCCAGCGGCTGACGCACAACCATGCGTGCAGTTTCGCGGCCGAAGTATTGCTCCAAAGAGCGTTGGTTAATTACGATGTTACCGCTACCCGGCTTGATGAAGACGCGTGCGGATGAGCTTTTGCGGCGACCAGTGCCGTAGTTTTGAGTTTCAGCCATTGCCTTTAATCCCGATTAAATGTCAAGAACTTGCGGTTGCTGTGCCGCATGGTTGTGCTCGTTGCCTGCGTAAACTTTCAGTTTACGGTACATAGCACGACCCAACGGGCCCTTCGGCAGCATGCCTTTAACCGCGATCTCAATCACACGCTCAGGACGGCGAGCAATCATCTCTTCAAAGGTCGCCTGTTTGATACCACCGATGTGACCAGTGTGGTGATAGTAGATCTTGTCAGAACGCTTGTTGCCGGTTACAGCAACTTTTTCTGCGTTCAGAACAATGATGTAATCACCGGTATCAACGTGCGGAGTGTATTCCGCTTTATGCTTACCACGTAGACGGCTGGCCAGTTCAGTCGCCAGGCGACCCAAAGTTTTGCCAGTTGCGTCAACAACATACCAGTCACGTTGGACGGTTTCTGGTTTAGCTGTAAAAGTTTTCATCGAAAAGCTTACCCAAATTAAGTTACACGTTGGTGAAATCCCAAACGCTTAAGTAAACGATTGAGGCTCACACGACCATTTTGACCAGCAAGCCACCCCTTCGGATAGAGTTACTGGAACACAGAGGATTTGGGAAAAAAATCCTTTGCTGTAACGTGGGGTCGCAAGATTATAGAGAAGTCGATTACAAAAATCGAACCCTATTTCACCATTTCCCCACTTTATTGCTCAAGGCAGATGCTTAAGGCGAAGATATTCCTCGCTCTGCATTTCCTGCAATCGCGACAGGCAACGCTGATACTCAAACTTCAGACGTGAACCTTGGTAGATTTCAAACAGCGAGGCTTCTGCCGCAACCACTAATTTGACATGGCGCTCATAAAATTCATCGACCAGCGCCAGAAAGCGGCGCGCCTGATCTTCGGTTTTATAGATCATCACCGGCACATCATACAGCAACACACTGTGAAAACGGCGCGACAACTCAATGTAGTCATGTTGGCTACGCCCTTCGCCACATAGCGTCAGGAAATCGATAGCTAATACGCCTTCGCTAACGCCCAACGTTGCCATACTGCGATGGTTGATTTCCAGGACCGGCGCCGCTTCCCGTTTGCTGCCCGACAACGCCAGGAACATCTGTTCCATCTCTTTGTGGGTTTGGTCATTCAAGGGGAACTTCCACAAATGCGCGGACGTTAAGGTGCGCAAGCGATAATCGATACCCGCATCCACATTCATCACGTCGCAATGCTTTTTGATCTGCTCAATAGCGGGCAGGAAACGGGCACGTTGCAGGCCATTACGATATAGATTGTCAGGCGGGATGTTAGAGGTGGCAACCAATGCAATGCCGCGCTCAAACAGCGCTTCCATCAACGTACCCAGCAGCATGGCATCGGTAATATCGGAAACAAAAAACTCGTCGAAGCAGAGGATATCGGTTTCAGCTTTGAAACGATCGGCGATGATAAGTAACGGATCGCTTTGGCCTTGCAGGGCCGTTAATTCTTCATGTACCCGCAACATAAATCGGTGGAAGTGCAAACGCAGTTTGCGATCGCCAGGAATAGACTGAAAAAACAAATCCATGACCCAGGTTTTACCGCGCCCCACGCCGCCCCACATATACAGACCTCGTACCGGCGGTTGCACTTCACTTTTCTCTTTACCTATCAGTTTTGACAGGCGGCCAAACAGGCCCTGAGCAGATGGCGCAGCGCTATTCTTACGTGCTATTAATCCTTGCTGGAGCACGTCTAATCGAGTGATAGCGTCGCGTTGGACATCATCGGGCTTAAACTCGCCTTGCGATAACGCTTGCTCATAGCGTGCAAGCGGAGATGAAGTTTGCATTGTTCTCTCACAGTCCCTGAAATTTGTCTTATTCACACAGCAGTTGTCGAAAAAAAGGCCACTCTACACTAAGCGATGCCGCTCCAGAGTTCCACATCCATAAGATTAACGGGTATAGTGACTATTATGGAAAGGTGCAATGCCCTACGGAACAACGGAAATTACACGGGAGTCATTATGACCTGGGAATACGGGCTAATTGGTTTAGTGGTAGGCATTATTGTCGGCGCGGTTGCAATGCGTTTTGGCAACAAAAAATTGCGTGAGCAACGCAGCATGCAGTACGAACTGGAAAAGACCAAAGCGGAGCTTTCGGACTACCGCGAAGAGCTAACCAACCACTTCGCTCAAAGCGCGGAGTTACTGGATAATATGGCGCGCGATTACCGCCAGCTGTATCAACACATGGCAAAAGGCTCCAATGACCTGCTGCCAAATCTGCCAGGCGAGAAAAACCCTTTTGCTTATCAGCTGACTGAAGCGGAAGCCGATAATGATCAAGCGCCTGTTCAGATGCCGCGTGATTATTCGGAAGGTGCTTCCGGCCTGTTGCGTGGCGAACGAGCAGCACGCGATTAATCATTTTGGGGCGCAGCGAGTCTGCGCCCTTTGTTTTTACGAACCCTGGCCTCAAACGACTGTCACACTCTTTTATTCCCCCCCACTTTTTGCAGCGAGAGCGTTGTAGCAATGAAAAAACAAGCACGACTGTTTAGCGCATTAGCCTTGAGTATTGGGATGAGTCTTGCCGCCGCGCCTGGCGCGATGGCGACGCTGCCAGCACAAATCCAAGGTCAGCCGCTTCCAAGCCTGGCCCCAATGCTGGAAAAAGTGTTGCCTGCTGTGGTTAGCGTTCATGTTGAAGGCACTGAATCTGCTGCACAAACGCAGGAGATTCCCGAACCGTTAAAACGTTTCTTTGGCCAGATGCCGGGTGGCAATAATCAGCCGCAGCCGTTTGAAGGACTGGGTTCGGGTGTGATTATTGATGCCGCAAAAGGCTACGTGCTAACGAACAATCACGTGGTGAATGGCGCAGACAAGATCAATGTCCAACTGGGCGATGGCAGCGAATATGACGCCAAGCTGATCGGCCATGATGAGCAGACTGATATTGCACTCATCCAGATCGAAGGAGCAAAAAATCTGACGCAGGTGAAAATTGCCGACTCAGATCAGCTCAAAGTGGGTGATTTTGCCGTGGCCATTGGCAACCCGTTTGGCCTTGGTCAAACCGCAACCTCCGGGATTATTTCTGCGCTGGGCCGTAGCGGCTTAAACCTTGAAGGGCTGGAGAACTTTATCCAAACCGACGCAGCCATTAACCGCGGCAACTCTGGCGGCGCGCTGGTCAATCTCAATGGTGAACTGATCGGTATCAACACCGCTATTTTGGCATCAAGCGGTGGCAATATCGGTATTGGTTTCGCGATTCCAAGCGACATGGCGATGAATCTGGCGCAGCAGCTGATCAAATTCGGTGAAGTGAAGCGCGGCCAGTTAGGCATCAAAGGCACAGAAATGACCGCCGATATGGCGAAAGCATTTAACGTTGATGCACAACGCGGTGCCTTTGTTTCTGAAGTGCTGCCGCAGTCAGCAGCGCAGAAAGCGGGGCTTAAATCTGGGGATATCATCACTTCAGTGAATGATAAACCGATTACCAGCTTCGCTGAATTGCGCGTCAAAATTGGCACCACCGCACCGGGCGAACAGGTGAAGTTAGGACTGCTGCGTGAAGGCAAGCCAATTACGGTTAACGTAACGCTTGAGCAAAGCGCGCAGAGTACCGCCAGCGCACAACTGATGTCGCCAGCCTTACAAGGCGCTACGTTGAGCGACGGCCAGACCAAAACCGGTGATAAAGGCGTTAAAGTCGATACCATCGAAAAAGGTACGCCTGCCGAGCAGGTTGGCCTGCAGAAAGAGGATGTGATTGTTGGCGTTAACCGCAATCGCACGCAATCTATCGCAGAAATGCGCAAGGTACTGGAAGGTAAACCGCCAGTACTGGCTCTGAATGTGGTACGTGGCGATGAAAATATCTATCTGCTTTTAAGATAAGCGGCTTTTAAGGTAAGTCGCTTTTAAGACAAACCGGCCTGTCGAGATAGATAAACCCTCTACTGCGGCGGACACAAGCACGTGTGTGTCCGCCGCACTCATGTTATTCTCCCCAGCGATCTCCCCTGGCGTGATTTAACACCATGTTTCTTAAACTTTTGCGTTCGGTTGTGTTGGGCCTGATTGTTGCGGGTATTTTACTTGCGGCCTTGCCTGCACTGCGCATGGGCAGCGAAGCCCTGCACATCCAAGATAACAGCAATGACGAAACACCCTTTAGTTTCAATCAAGGGGTGCGCCGCGCCGTGCCTGCGGTAGTGAATGTTTATAACCGCAGCGCGCACGGTAATAACAATCGTGGCATTACTACGCTGGGTTCTGGCGTAATCATGAACGCAAAAGGCTACATCCTCACCAATAAACACGTTATCAATAACGCGGATCAAATTATTGTCGCGTTACAAGATGGCCGTTTTTTCGAAGCCACCTTGGTAGGTTCCGATGCAATGACCGATTTAGCGGTGCTAAAAATTACCGCTTCCGGCCTGCCGGTAATTCCAATTAATTCGCAACGTATTGCGCACATTGGCGACGTGGTGATGGCGATTGGTAACCCCTACAATCTCGGTCAAACCGTGACCCAAGGCATTATCAGCGCAACCGGACGCGTGGGCTTGAGTTCATCCGGGCGGCAAAACTTTCTGCAAACGGATGCCTCAATCAACCAAGGTAACTCCGGCGGCGCACTGATTAATTCGCTGGGCGAGTTAATGGGCATTAATACCTTAACGTTCGACAAAAGTAACGATGGTGAAACGCCGGAAGGGATTGGTTTCGCCATTCCCACCGCGTTGGCGTCAAAAATCATGGATAAACTGATCCGCGATGGTCGTGTGATTCGTGGTTATATCGGGATTACAGGCCGTGAATTGCCGCCGCTACATGGTCAGGGCAGCAATCTGGATCGCGTACAAGGCATTATTGTCAGCGTGGTGACGCCAGATGGGCCGGCAGACAAAGGCGGCATTCAGGTCAATGATGTGTTGTTGAGTGTGAATAATAAACCGGCCATTTCCGCACAGGAAACCATGGATCAGGTGGCGGAGATTCGCCCGGGTTCAGTAATAGACGTGCAGGTTTTACGTAACGATCAGAAATTAACGCTACCGGTGACCATTCAGGAATTCCCAGACAACAGCCAGTAACGTTGTTATCTGTCGCTCCCAATTCAATGATAAGTCAGGGATGACATATCAAATCACCTACATCCTTGTAGGAGCCGCGTTTTTACCTGCCTTTTTCAGTGCGCATCGCATCGGGAACAGCTGCGCATTGCCGCATGAGATAAAGCCTTTAGCAACGATCGACTGGAAAAGCGATCACTTCATTCAGCGACTGCGCTTTCAGAGCCAGCATAATTAATCGATCAACACCCAGTGCAACGCCAGAGCAAGCGGGCATACCATGCGCCAACGCGTCTAACAAATTGGTATCGATAGGATGTTGCGGTAAGCCTCGCGCGGCACGGCGGCGGTTATCTTGTTCGAAGCGCTGACGCTGCTCACGGCTGTCGGTCAGCTCACGGAAACCGTTCGCCAGCTCAATGCCTTTGTAATAAACCTCGAAGCGCTCTGCTACACGGTGATCTTCCGTGCTGATTTCTGCTAATGCTGCCTGGCTGGCAGGGAAGTGATAAACAAAGCAGGGTTTATCCTGTCCGATTTTTGGCTCAACGCCCAGCATAAACAGCAGCATCAGCAGCGTATCGCGATCGTCTTCTGCACGCGCTAATTCGCCCTCGCCCAGCTTCTCTGCAACTTCACGCAGTTGCGCTTTATCGGCTGAAAGCGGATCGATTTCAAGATGACGAATAAACGCCTGCTGATAAGAAAGTGATTCAGCGCTGTCGCACTCCAGCACTTGCTGCATCAGGTCGTCAACTTCATTCATCAGCCGGTACATATCATAGTGTGGGCGATACCACTCCAGCATGGTGAATTCTGGATTGTGATGGCGTCCCGCTTCTTCATTACGAAAGCTGCGGCTCATTTGGTAGATCGGACCGCTTCCCGCTGCCAGCAGGCGTTTCATATGATATTCCGGGCTGGTCATCAACCAAAGATCGCGCCCTTGCGCCGCGCCGGGCCCGACAAATCGTGTCTGGAAAGGCACCAGATGGATATCGGTAATCGTGGCTTGGCTCATGGCAGGCGTATCAACTTCTAATACGCCGCGATCGGCAAAGAAACGCCGTATTTCCGCTAAGATAGCGGCGCGTTTCAACAAATTGGCAATGGATGCGCTAGGTTGCCAGCTTGCCGTTTCGCTCATGGTGATGACTCCTGATACAAATAAGGGAGGGAAGTCTACCCGCATTGCCTGCGGCAAACAATCTCATGCCGAAGCGGGAAAAAATATCGGCAGCTCTTCTATACTTAAGCAGTTAAATCACAAAGGAATCGCACATGTCACCATGGAAAACTCTCGTCGCCAGCCTCAGCGCTTTTCTCTCTGTAGCCTGCAGCACCACGCCGCCGAAGAATGTTACCGTTATCGAAAACTTTGATAGTCAGCGTTATCTCGGTAAATGGTATGAGATCGCCAGATTAAATCATCGGTTCGAGCGTGGGCTTGAGCAGGTCACAGCAAACTACAGCCCGCGAGAAGATGGCGGCTTGAAGGTCGTAAACCGCGGCTTTAACGCCCAGAAACAGCGCTGGCAGGAAAGTGTAGGTAAAGCCTACTTTACTGGCGACAAGCAGCGAGCCGCGCTGAAAGTCTCTTTCTTTGGCCCGTTCTATGGCGGATATAACGTTATCGCGCTTGACCCGGAATACCGTTATGCGCTGATATGCGGCCCGAATCGTCACTATTTATGGATTTTGTCTCGAACGCCTCAGCTTGAGCCAGCCGTTAAACAGAAATTGGTTGAGCAGGCGCGTCAGGCCGGTTTCCCGGTAGAGGAATTGATCTGGGTGAAACAAGGTAGCTAAGAAAATCCGGTACGAAACGCGCTGTTTCGCACCGGTTAGAATTACTTCGTGCTGTTTTGAATAGCCTGGCCGCCTGCTTCTACATCTTCACCAACGCCACGCGTGGTATTGCATGCCGAAAGCAATGAAGAGAGCAGCAATACAGAGAAGATTGTGACAATACTTTTCTTTAACATACTAATTTCCTTTTTTTGGTTGCAGTAAAAGTACAGCGATTTAAGCATAGCCGGAATTCAGCGCGTTGCTGCTGTCAGTACCACAAAAGAAAACAGTCGGGAAATTAGTTTGCTGCGCGCGAAATCGCTCCGCCTAAATGGGAAACGTCTTCACCAAAACCGTGGAAAGTGTTGCAGGCGCTCAGCGCAGAGGAGACCAGCAACGCGAATGCGATAAATTTTGCCAGCTTTTTCATTTTCTCAACTCACACAAGAAAAAGGCGCATCGATGGATGCGCCTGATTATGTACTTATTTAACGCGTGACACGTATTCGCCAGAGCGGGTGTCAACTTTAACCACTTCACCTTCTTGAACGAACAATGGCACTTTCACCACTGCGCCAGTAGAAAGCTTAGCTGGCTTGCCGCCGGTACCTGCGGTGTCACCTTTCAGGCCCGGATCGGTTTCGATAACTTCTGCTTCGATAAAGTTCGGCGGCTGAACAGCGATCGGACGACCGTTCCACAGCGTAACGATACATTCAGCATTGTCTTGCAGCCATTTCGCTGCTTCAGCAACGGTCTTCTCTTCAACCTGGAACTGCTCAAAGCTTTCCGGGTGCATGAAGTGATAAAACTCACCGTCGTTGTACAAATAGTTCAGGTTGGTATCCACTACGTCTGCGCCTTCAGCGGAGTCGGTGGATTTGAAAGTTTTCTCAACGCGAGAACCCGTCAGCAGGCGACGCATTTTAACGCGTGCGAATGCCTGACCTTTACCCGGTTTAACGAACTCACTGGATTCGATGGCATATGGTTCGCCTTCGAACATGATTTTAAGACCGGGACGGAAATCGTTGCTAGAATAAGTCGCCATGAAGGCCCTCTACGAAAATTGATACTGGTACTTAGCCAAAAAAATGGCACACATTGTAACCCTAAATACACCTTCCAGAGAAGATTGGTTGCAGCAACTTGCTGATGTTGTCACTGAACCTAATGAATTACTGCAAATTTTAGCCCTGGATCAGCATGCAGAGCTGGCGCAAGGTGCAGATGCACGTCGCCTCTTCGCCCTGCGCGTGCCCCGCGCGTTCATTGCCCGTATGAAAAAAGGCGATGAACAGGATCCGCTGCTGTTGCAGGTACTGACCAGTCGTCAGGAATTCATTGATGCGCCAGGTTATAGCACCGATCCGCTGGATGAACAAAATAACGTTGTGCCCGGTTTACTGCATAAGTATAAAAACCGCGCACTTTTATTGGTAAAAGGCGGCTGCGCAGTCAACTGTCGCTACTGCTTTCGCCGTCATTTCCCCTATCAGGATAACCAAGGCAACAAGCGCAACTGGCAAGCGGCGCTGGAGTATATCGCGGACCACCCGGAACTGGATGAAATCATTTTCTCCGGCGGCGATCCGTTGATGGCAAAAGATCATGAATTGGCATGGCTCATTGCCGAGCTGGAAAAAATTCCGCATCTCAGACGCTTGCGTATTCACAGCCGCTTGCCGGTGGTGATTCCGGCGCGCATCACTGACGTATTATGCCAGCTGCTGGGCGAAACACGGTTACAGGTGCTGCTGGTAACGCACATCAACCATGCGCAGGAAATTGACGATGCGCTGCGTGATGCGATGCACAAGCTGAAGCGCGCAGGCGTCACGCTGTTGAATCAGAGCGTGTTACTGCGCGGCGTGAATGACAACGCGCAAACGCTGGCAACCTTAAGCAATGCGCTGTTCGACGCCGGTATTCTGCCCTATTACCTGCACGTACTGGACAAAGTACAGGGCGCGGCGCATTTCTTCGTTTCTGATGAAGAAGCGCGTGCGCTGGTGCGCAATCTCTTACCGTTGGTATCGGGGTATTTGGTGCCGAAGCTGGCACGTGAAATCGGTGGCGAGCCGAGCAAAACGCCGCTGGATCTGCAACTCAAGCAGGAATAAAAATGGCCGGAGTCAAATCCGGCCAGTAGAAAAATCTTTTCGCATCAAACGCGGTTTAGCTTTGCGAGCACTTATAGACTTGACCACTCATTTTGCTGTCGAGCGGTGCAAAGGCAGACAAGATATTTTGTGTTGGGCTGGTTGCACCGTAAATAACGTTGCCACCCATTTCTGCTGCGCGATTACGCAAATCATTGGCTGCTCCACGCAGTGCGCTGGTTTCGCCACCCGCACCGGTCAGCCAGTTGCTTTGTGAGCCGGTAAGGTTACCCAGAAGCTGACACTCGTTGCCGGGCTGCTGATCGGTAAATGTTACACGTTGGCCGCCAGAAGAGAGTTGAGTTGAGCTGCTGCAGCCCGCCAGCAGTAACGCGCCAGCCGCCAGTCCGAGCAAGAGGTTAATCCGCATTGTAATCCCCATTTATTATCATCAGAGTCGGGTGGCAGCGTAGCAGAAAAGCGCACTTTTTTTCTGAACATTCATTGCCCTAATCCCGTTAAGCCCAACTATTGCGCCACTACTTATACTATTTTCCATACAAAAAGAAAAACCCCCGACCGTTTCCGATCGGGGGCTTCGTGACTTAAGCAGTCAACGGCAATTACATCATGCCGCCCATACCGCCCATGCCACCCATACCGCCAGCGCCACCACCTAAATCAGGGGTATCGCCTTTAGGCGCATCAGTGATCATACATTCGGTGGTGATCATCAGGCCCGCAACAGAAGCCGCGTACTGCAGAGCAGAACGGGTTACTTTGGTTGGGTCCAGGATACCGAAGTCGATCATGTTGCCATATTCCTCAGTCTGCGCGTTGTAACCGTAGTTACCGTCGCCTGCTTTAACGTTGTTAGCGACAACAGAAGGCTCTTCACCGGCGTTAGAAACGATCTGACGCAGTGGAGATTCCATTGCGCGCAGCGCAACTTTGATACCTACGTTCTGGTCTTCGTTCTGACCACGCAGATCAGCCAGCTGTGCTGCAACGCGAACCAGCGCTACACCACCACCAGCAACCACGCCTTCTTCTACCGCAGCACGGGTTGCATGCAGGGCATCTTCAACGCGCGCTTTCTTCTCTTTCATTTCAACTTCAGTCGCTGCGCCCACTTTCAGTACGGCCACGCCGCCTGCCAGTTTCGCTACGCGCTCCTGCAGTTTTTCTTTGTCGTAGTCAGACGTTGCTTCTTCGATCTGCTGACGAATCTGAGTTACGCGGTTCTGAATGGTCGCTTCTTCACCCACGCCATCGATGATGGTGGTGGTGTCTTTGTTGATCACAACACGTTTTGCCTGACCCAGATCTTCCAGAGCTGTTTTTTCCAGCTCCATGCCGATCTCTTCAGAAATCACGGTACCGCCGGTCAGGATAGCAATATCCTGCAGCATGGCTTTACGACGATCGCCGAAGCCAGGTGCTTTAACCGCAGCCACTTTAACGATGCCGCGCATGGTGTTCACCACCAGCGTTGCCAATGCTTCACCTTCAACATCTTCAGCGATGATCAGCAGTGGTTTGCCTGCTTTCGCAACGGCTTCCAGCACAGGCAGCATTTCGCGGATGTTAGAGATTTTCTTATCAGCCAACAGGATGAACGGGGTTTCCAGCTCAATGGCGCCTGTTTCTGGCTTGTTGATGAAGTACGGAGAGAGGTAACCGCGGTCAAACTGCATACCTTCAACCACGTCCAGCTCGTCTTGCAGACCGGTGCCTTCTTCAACGGTGATAACGCCTTCTTTACCCACTTTTTCCATCGCCTGAGCGATCAGGGTGCCAACGGTTTCATCAGAGTTAGCAGAAATGGTACCAACCTGTGCGATAGCTTTTGAATCAGAGCAAGGAACAGACAGTTCTTTCAGCTTCTCAACTGCAGCGATAACCGCTTTGTCGATGCCGCGCTTCAGATCCATTGGGTTCATGCCCGCAGCCACAGCTTTCAAGCCTTCGTTAACGATAGACTGAGCCAGAACGGTTGCGGTGGTGGTGCCGTCGCCTGCAGCGTCGTTCGCTTTAGAGGCCACTTCTTTCACCATCTGCGCGCCCATGTTTTCGAACTTGTCTTCCAGTTCGATTTCACGTGCGACAGAAACACCATCTTTAGTGATGGTAGGTGCACCAAAAGATTTATCCAGAACTACGTTACGGCCTTTTGGACCCAAGGTAACTTTTACTGCATCTGCCAGTACGTTTACGCCACGCAGCATTTTTACGCGTGCGTCATTACCGAATTTTACGTCTTTAGCTGCCATTTCAAATATCCCTTAAATTCGTTTCGTTCAGTGAATTACGCGTAAAAAATTACGCTTCAACAATTGCCAGAATGTCGCTTTCAGAAATGATTAGCACTTCTTCATTGTCGATTTTTTCCGTTTTCGCGCCGTAACCTTCGCTGAAGATCACTACATCGCCAACTTTCACGTCCAGCGGCTTAACGTCGCCACTTTCAAGGATGCGGCCGTTGCCGACAGCCAGCACTTCACCACGAGTGGATTTAGCGGCTGCAGAACCGGTCAGCACGATGCCGCCAGCTGATTTGGATTCAACTTCTTTACGCTTGACGATAACGCGATCGTGCAATGGACGAATTTTCATTTGATAGCTCTCCTTTGAGAAGTCCAATCATTCATTTTTGGGTTGAACGCCGGTCTGTTTGGCTTCCGGCCTCGTGACCAGAGAAGTAGGGGCGGGCTCTTGTGCTTTCAAGGGGCTGGACAACAATTTTTTTACTTGAATGTGATAACCGACCACTTTTTGACCGATCAATGCGTCTTTGAAGCAGGAATGTGAACGGATAAATAAAAAACGCGACTTTCGTCGCGTTTTATCAGCTGCTTATATTAACGATCCTTGGGATCGTCTTTATGCTCAATGCGATCGCCCTCTTTGCGTTCGAATTCACCATCCATCGTGTAACCGCTGTCTGGGCCTGCTCCCGGCCCACGCCAGACGCGCAGATGCGGCATCAACTTCAATGTCAGGTGTTTTTGCACCGGTGGCAACAGCAGCAGCAAACCGAGGAAGTCGGTGAAAAAACCCGGCAGCAGCAGCAAAAAACCGGCGATAATCAACGAAACGCTTTTGATCATTTCGTTAGCCGGACTTTCATTACGTGCGAGTTTTTCCTGCATCGCCATGAAGTTTTTCATGCCCTGATTTTTCACCAGCGACACACCAATACATGAGGTAAAGATCACCAACAACATGGTGAACAGCACGCCGATGACGTGCGCAACCTGGATGAAGAGGGAAATCTCAATCCAGGCCAATACAAAAAAGATCACTAACGGTAACCAGCGCACCGAATACTCCTGTGAGTTGTGGCTGCCCGGCGTCATGCCAAACAGCAGAAAGCGTTCATCAGAGTGATGATATGAAAAGAGATGGGCTCCCGCCGCCGCGATTTCAACCGATCCTGCCAAATTTTTACTTTGGGGTTAATTTTGTAACCAACTTCACATATCGTTAACCCGGCGACATCGGTAAGGTGATCTGCATTCATGCTTTTTAGATGCATCAGAATATGATCGTGCTCGCCCGTTCGAAGATGGATAAAATGACGGTGCTGGCTCTTCAAGACAAAATAAAACAGATCATCTGTGATGGATAGCGGCATTTCAAAGCGGCAACAACAAGAAGGTTACCATGGCGAACAACATTCGTATCGAAGAAGACCTGTTAGGTATGCGCGAGGTTCCGGCGGATGCCTATTATGGCGTTCATACTCTGCGTGCGATTGAAAATTTTTACATTAGCAGCAGCAAAATCAGCGACATTCCCGAATTCGTTCGCGGCATGGTGATGGTAAAAAAAGCCGCTGCAATGGCAAACAAAGAGCTACAAACCATTCCACGCAACATTGCTAACACCATCATTCAGGCTTGTGATGAAGTCTTAAATAATGGTCGCTGCATGGATCAGTTCCCGGTGGATGTTTACCAAGGCGGCGCAGGCACTTCGGTTAACATGAACACCAACGAAGTGCTGGCGAATATCGGGCTGGAGTTGATGGGACATCAGAAAGGTGAATACCAGTATCTGAACCCCAACGATCACGTCAATAAATGCCAGTCGACTAATGACGCTTATCCCACCGGTTTTCGCATTGCGGTTTACAGCTCAATCCTGAAACTGCTCGACGGCATCCATCAGCTCAGCGAAGGCTTTCAGCGCAAATCTGACGAATTCCAAACCATCCTGAAAATGGGGCGTACACAGCTGCAAGATGCGGTGCCAATGACGCTGGGCCAGGAATTCCACGCCTTTAGCGTCCTGCTGAATGAAGAAACCAAAAGCATTCTCCGCACGGCGGAATTGCTGCTGGAAGTTAACCTTGGCGCGACGGCCATCGGCACGCGCCTGAACACGCCAGACGGTTATCAACATTTGGCGGTACAGCGTCTGGCGGAAGTCAGCAACCTGCCGGTTATCCCGGCTGAAGATTTGATTGAGGCGACGTCAGACTGCGGCGCCTACGTCATGGTGCACTCTTCATTGAAGCGTCTGGCGGTGAAGCTATCCAAAATCTGTAACGATTTGCGCCTGCTCTCTTCAGGTCCGCGTGCCGGGCTGAACGAAATCAACCTGCCAGAATTACAGGCCGGCTCTTCAATCATGCCAGCCAAAGTGAACCCGGTGGTGCCTGAAGTGGTGAACCAGGTTTGCTTCAAGGTCATCGGCAATGACATTACCGTGACGATGGCCTCTGAATCGGGTCAGTTGCAGCTGAACGTAATGGAACCGGTGATTGGTCAGGCGATGTTTGAATCGATCAGCATCCTGACCAATGCCTGTTACAACCTGCTGGAAAAATGCGTTAACGGCATTACCGCCAACCGAGCAGTATGTGAAGCCTATGTCTTCAACTCTATCGGCATCGTGACCTATCTCAACCCCTACATTGGTCATCATAATGGTGACATTGTCGGTAAGATCTGTGCCGAAACCGGTAAGAGCGTGCGTGAAGTGGTGCTGGAGCGCGGTCTGCTGACGGAAAGCGAATTGGACGATATTTTCTCGGTGCAGAACCTGATGTATCCGGTATATAAAGCAAAACGCTATACCGATGAAAGCGAGCAGTAAAACTTAAATTAACTCTTTTCTTAAAGGCACGCCGCGATCAACGCGATGTGCCTTTTTTTTTGCCAAGCTACACGCCATTTTTCGCAGGTCAATTTTTGGAGTGGCAGGATGGTATTCGTTGAGCTGGCAATTGTCTTATTGGCGATCTGGTTAGGTGCACGCCTCGGCGGCATTGGTATTGGTTTCGCCGGCGGTTTAGGCGTACTGGTTCTGACGCTGTTCTGCGGCCTGAAGCCCGGCGTGATCCCCTTCGACGTGATTGAAATCATCATGGCGGTGATCGCCGCGATTGCTGCCATGCAGGTGGCAGGCGGCATGGATTATCTGGTCAGCCTGGCCGAACGCCTGCTGCGACGGCATCCACGCTACGTCACCTTTCTCGCCCCGCTGGTCACCTACGTGATGACCTTGCTGGCAGGAACCGGCCACACCGCTTTCTCAACGCTGCCGGTGATAGCCGAAGTTGCCAAAGAGCAAGGCGTGCGCCCTTCTCGTCCACTTTCCATCGCCGTGGTGGCTTCACAAATTGCGATTACTGCTTCACCTATTTCTGCTGCGGTGGTGTTTTTTGCCACACTGCTGGAACCGCGCGGCGTCAGCTATATTACCCTGCTGGCTATCGCCATTCCGGCAACCATGGTCGGGATTTTCCTTGCCGCGCTGGTGACCAATTTCCTTGGCAAAGAGTTAAAAGATGATGAGGTTTACCAAGCGCGATTAGCCAAAGGTGAAGTGGTGCTGCGCGGCGCGACGCATTTTGTGGCTAAACCCGGCGCGAAAAAGTCCGTTTGGCTGTTCTTAATCGCCATTGTTGCGGTGGTGCTGTATGCCACCGCAACCAGTGAAAGTGTCGGGCTAATCGCCAATCCGGTGCTGCCACGTAACGAAGCGATTGTGGTGTTTATGCTTACCATCGCGACCTTGATCTGTTTGACCTGCAAGATCGATACCGGGGAAATTCTCAGCGCCAGCACGTTTAAATCGGGCATGAGCGCCTGTATCTGCGTGATGGGTGTTGCCTGGTTGGGCGACACCTTTGTCAAAGCGCACCTTAGCGATATACAAACGCTGGCGGGCGATACGCTGCAAACTTACCCGTGGATGCTGGCTTTGGTGCTGTTCTTTGCCGCGACGCTACTTTATTCACAAGCGGCCACCACCAAAGCGCTGATGCCCGCCGCGCTGCTGCTGGGCGTCTCTCCACTGACCGCAATTGCTTCGTTTGCTGCTGTTTCTGCACTGTTTGTTTTGCCTACCTATCCTACTTTGCTGGCGGCGGTTGAAATGGATGACACCGGATCCACCCGCATTGGCAAGTTTGTCTTTAATCACTCGTTTATCATTCCTGGCGTGCTGGCGATTACGCTGTCGGTTTTGTTCGGCTTTGTCTTTGGTGGATTGGTGTTATAGCGCGGTTACAACCTGTAAACGTTGTTGCCCCTGGAGCGTGCTATCATCGGCGCTCTTTTACTCAGGAGCCGCGCGATGAATGCCGCCATTATCCTTTGCACCGCACCCGATCAAGCTTGTGCTCAACAGCTAGCCAAAGTGGCGTTAGAAGCGAAACTGGCTGCCTGCGTGACCTTGCTGCCTGGCGCAACCTCTTATTACGTCTGGCAAGGCAAGCTCGAACAGGCTAACGAGGTGCAGATGCTGTTGAAATGCGACAGCAATCATCAGCAAGCGTTAATGGATCTGCTTAAAGGTGCACATCCTTATGATGTGCCCGAACTGCTGGCGTTGCCGGTTCAACATGGAGACAGTGAATACTTGTCATGGCTGCACGCATCTCTCGCCTAATCACGCTATTTTTTGCGCTGTTTATCTGCCTGCAGGCGCAGGCGTCGCTTTTTTCTCCCAACAACAGCAGCCGCTTTGTGCCGGTCGATCAGGCGTTTACTTTTGATTTCAATCAGCAAGGTTCACAACTCCAGCTCAGCTGGAAGGTGAAATCGGGTTATTACCTTTATCGGCAGCAGATTCATGTCACACCGCAAAATGCGCAGATCGCTCCGCTCAATCTCCCGGCTGGTCAGCCGCATGAAGATGAGTTCTACGGCAAAAGTGAAATCTATCCGCAAGATTTGACGATCCCCGTGACGCTGCAACAGGCCGCGAAAGGGGCGACGATCAGCGTTACTTACCAAGGTTGTGCTGCAGCCGGTTTCTGTTATCCACCTGAAACACGCACCGTTCCTTTAAGTGCGGTTGCGGCTAACAGCACGCCGCCTGTCGCCCATGCGCAACCCGCACCCACCGATTCGCTGCCTTTCTCGCCGCTTTGGGCGCTGTTAATTGGCATTGGCGTCGCGTTTACGCCTTGCGTACTGCCGATGTACCCGCTGATTTCGGGCATTATTCTTGGCGGTCAGCGTAACTATTCGTTGGGTCGATTATTTGCTCTGGCGATGGTTTACGTACAGGGCATGGCGCTGACTTACACGCTGTTAGGCGTGATCGTGGCGGCGGCGGGATTACGTTTTCAGGCCGCGCTCCAGCATCCTTACGTATTAATCGGTTTATCCGCCCTGTTTATTATTCTGGCCTTGTCGATGTTTGGGCTGTTCTCCTTGCAGCTGCCCTCGACGCTACAAACACGCCTGACACTCTGGAGCAATCGCCAACAAAGCGGCTCGTTAATTGGCGTATTCCTGATGGGCGCACTGGCCGGATTGATCTGCTCGCCCTGTACCACCGCGCCGCTCAGCGCCATTCTTCTCTATATTGCTCAAAGCGGAAATCTCTGGGCCGGCGCAGGCACGTTGTGGCTCTATGCGCTAGGAATGGGGCTACCGCTGGTTGTTGTCACGATGTTTGGCAATAAGCTGCTGCCGAAAAGCGGGCCGTGGATGCAAATGGTCAAAGAAGGCTTTGGCTTTGTTATTCTCGCCTTGCCGGTGTTTTTGCTGGAGCGGATTTTAGGTGACATCTGGGGATTACGGCTTTGGAGTTTGCTTGGCGTGGCCTTCTTCGCGTGGGCGTTCAGCGCTAGCCTGCGCGCCCACAGCGGCAAATGGCGTGTGGTGCAAATCATCATGCTCGCCGCCGCGTTGATCAGTGCGCGCCCATTACAAGAGTGGGCCTTCGGTAACAGCGTGGCGCAACAAAGCGTGGCTCATCTGCCCTTCTCATCGATTGCGTCTGCCTCACAGCTCGACAACGCTTTACAGCAGGCGCAAGGGCGTATCACTATGGTCGACCTGTATGCCGATTGGTGTGTCGCCTGCAAAGAGTTCGAAAAATATACTTTTAGCGACCCCTTAGTTCGCGATCAGCTGAGTAAAGTGCAGTTACTTCAGGCCAACGTTACCGCCAATAGCGCCAGCGATAATGCGCTGTTAAAACGTCTTAATGTACTGGGCTTGCCCACCATTTTGTTCTTTGACGCTACAGGCACAGAAATTCCTGATTCGCGGGTCACCGGCTTCCTCAATGCCGCTGATTTCCGCGCACATTTGCAGAAACTGGGCCAGTAAACAAAACTGGATTCAGGACACCGCCCGCGCGTATCAGCGGGTTCGCATACCAGAGGAGAGTCACTTGCAACGTGAACAAATACTCGAGCATGCGTTGAATGTGCTTGAACAGAACGGCCTTGCCGCCACCACATCGCTGCAACAGTTGGCAGGCGAGAGTCAATTTCCGATTGAACAATTGCAGCGTTTTTGGCCCGACCGTGATGCCTTGCTGTACGATGCCCTGCGTTATCATGCTCAGCAAATTGATACCTGGCGCCGACAGATTTTGCTGGATGAGACGCTCAGCCATGAACAGAAGCTGATGGCGCGTTATCAGGTACTCAGCCAACAAGTCAGCATTGGACGCTTTCCTGGTTGCCTGTTTATTGCAGCTTGTAGCTTCTATCCACAACCCGATCAGCCGATACATCAGCTGGCAGAGCAGCAAAAGCGTGCTTCATGGCAATTTACCCACGACATTTTAGTTGCGCTAGCGTTGGATAATCCGTCCATGGTTGCCGATCAGATTGAACTGATACTTGAAGGTTGTCTGAGCAAACTGCTGGTGAAGCGGAATGTGCAGGATGTCACGACAGCGAAAAGCCTGGCCGAAGATGTTTTGGGTATCGCGTTGTGCCGCAAAAATGGCGCATTAGCCTGATATTTCACCGCCCTTGCCTGAAATTCAGGCAATCAGTCACGTTTCCCACGGTTTTTTCATGAAAGCCGTTGACGGGCCGAAGCCTTTACGGTTTAATGCGCCCCGTTGCCCGAATAGCTCAGTCGGTAGAGCAGGGGATTGAAAATCCCCGTGTCCCTGGTTCGATTCCGGGTTCGGGCACCATATTTAAAGAACCCGCCTCTGGCGGGTTTTTGCGTTTCTGCGGGCCGAACCCGTTCATCGAACCGTTCGATGATCTCGCCACATCCCTGTGGCTCGCCCTGCGGGTCATCGCGCAGGCGCGCTGAGCAAAAATGCTCCCGGCATTTTTGTCCGGGTTCGGGCACCCTATTTAAAGAACCCGCCTCTGGCGGGTTTTTGCGTTTTTGCGGTCGAACCTATTTTCGACCCTCCTTTACGTCAAAAATCTACCCATACCGCGCCGGCATCTGCTGATTTCACGCATTGCTCCACCCAGCGCACGCCCATCAAGCCAGCATGGACATCGGGATACCAAAAATCTTGCAGGAAAGCACTGTCGCCACGGTCGGTGGCATCAATGGCCTGCGCGAAACGATGATAGAGATTTGACCAGGCTTCAAATAACCCTTCAGGATGACCCCCACCAATGCGGTCGTCAGCAAGCGCACGCTCATTGAGATACCCCATCCCGCGCTCCATGATGCGCACCGGCTCGCCCTGAATCTCATAGCGCAGCTGGTTAGGTTGCTCATCCCACCACTCCAGGCTGGCTTTTGCGCCCACGACGCGGACTTTCTGGCCATGCATCGAACCGGCATTCACCGCTGAAGCCCACATGGTGCCCACCGCACCGTTATCGTATTCCATCATCACAAAGGCGTTATCTTCCAGCGGCGCACGCGTAGCAACAAAACTTTGCCGTGAACAGAGCAGCCGCTTCACCTGTAAGTTTGGCACCATGGTTTCGGCAATAAACAGCGGATGCGTCGCCAAATCGCCCAGCACGTAACTGGGCCCGACAAAACGCGGATCCACGCGCCATTTCGTGCTCTCACTCTGCAACTCAACCGCTTCATTGTGAAAACCGTGGGCAAATTGCATGTTGATGATACGGATCTCACCCAACAACCCGGCGGCGATCATCTCACGCGCCTGATGAATCAGTTGATGCCCGGCATAGCCGTAGGTAACGCCAATGATTTTGTTCTTCTCTGCACACAAGCGCTCCAGTTCATCCGCCTCGGCGGTAGTGAAACAGAGCGGCTTTTCACACACCACATGCAGCCCAGCGTTGATGGCAGCGCAGCAGATTGCAAAGTGCGTATTGTTTGGGGTAGCAATCGAGACCACTTCAATGCCATCTTCACGTGCTGCTTCCGCCGCGAACAGCGTTTCATAATCGGGATAGCAGCGCTCCGCCGCCACGCCGAGCGCAACCCCGAAATCTCGGCCACGCTGCGCATCAAGATCAAATGCGCCCGCTAACAGTGAAAAGTTACCATCACGCAACGCTGCCGAGCGGTGAATATAACCAATTTGGCTGGTTCCGCCGCCGCCTACCATGCCCCAGCGTAGTGAACGGCCAATCGCTTTTTTACCATTGATCATAGTGTTTCCCCTAAAATCCGACCGACTGGAGATAATGCAGACTGGCGGTCACATCACGCAGGCTGGTATCCGCATTACGCGGATCGCGCTCCTGCTCGATGGTGATCCAACCTTGATAGTTGCGCTCCGCCAGAAAGGCGCGCACCGCAGGATAATCAATCGCCCCTTTGCCAATCGGACACATCACGCCTTCGGCACAAGCGGTAAAGAAATCGAGTCCGCGCGCAATGGCATCACGCCACACCGCATCGTTAATATCCTTAAAATGCAGGTAATCGATACGCTCCCAATAGCGTTGCAGATAGGTAATGGGATCCATGCCGGAGTAGTAAAGATGCCCGGTATCGAGACACAAACCCGCTACCTCGTGAGGAATGTCGTTTACCAGCTGCGCCAGCTCATCCGCATATTCAATGCAGCCACCCGCATGCGGATGAATCACCGGCCTTACGCCATATTCGCGCCAGGCGATGTCACTCAACATGGTGATGTGCTGCATCATACGCTGCCACTCTTCGGTAGAAAGGCGCGGCGCTTTGTCAGATTGTCCGGCATATTTAGCGCGTTCAGGATTACCAAAGTCGATAATCACCAGATAAGGTGCCGGCGCATTCTTGCCATGGACTTTTTCTGCGGTGGGCACGTTGGAGAGATTGCGACAGATATTGTGCGTTAACTCCACTATTGCCGGGAAATGAGCTTCACTGACTAAATCGTCAAATATCGTTCCCGCGACCAACGACAACGAAAAGTTGTTCAACTGTTTAGTGAGTTCGGCGGGTTCAGCAGGCAGATAAGCCCACGGGCCCAGTTCAATACTCTTGTATCCAGCCAGAGCCGCTTCGCTCAGGACCTTCTGCCACGGCGGTAAAAAGGGATTTTTGGGATTATCCACGCCCCAACTACAAGGCGCATTGGCAATATGAATTGTCATGATATCTGTCCATGCTATGAGAGTTGCCGACAGTATCAAACGAAAATTTCATATCAGACAACAATGGAAGTTTCGTTTTTTGATAACGATCGCATTGTTTTATTTCATTTTTTGATAGCTTACTATCATTGATAAGATAACCGATTAAAACTAAAAGTTTTCTCGCGTCACCACGTCAAATGGCAATGTCACCTGGGAAAAATGCCCACTGTTTTCAGTCTGCGCATTCACACAGGTGTTAATGACCACTTTAGCCATCTCTTCAATACGATGCCTTAGCATCAGCGTAATTGTGCCATCAATCAGCGCCAGCTCATCATCCTGAATCGGGCCGTGACACAGCAGCGTAATCCCTTTCCGTTGGCTTTGTCGTAATGCCCGCACCACGCCTTCGATCCCCCCGCAGGGCGCATAGATCATCACCAAATCATCATGATCTTTTAGCAGTTGCTGAGCGGCCAAATATCCGCCCTCAATCGATTCGTGCGTTTTTAAGGGTTCAAGCACCCGCTGGGTGACGCCCGCTTCACGTAGGTAAGAACGAAAGCTGATTTCGCAACGCTCCTGACAGATGAATCGATGGTCGCCAAGCAACACGCCTACGCAGCCTGGCTTTTTCAGCAAATGCTGTGCCATCCACGCCGCCGTGCGGCCCGCTTTTTGGTTATCAAGGCCAATAAAACCCGCATGACCGCAGGGTGAAAAATCAGAAAACAGCGCGTAAACATGTACGCCCTTGCGCGATACATCCTGAATAGCGTGACGGATTAACGGATGATCCAGCGCAACGATACCGATGACATCAACGCGCTGTGCCAAATTGCGCAGCGACGTTGCTACCGCTTCCACTTCGTTGATGTCATGCCAGCAAAATTCAGCTTCGCTACCCGGCGGCTGGAAAGGTTCCGCCTGTTCACGTAACGCATCACTGAGCGGCTGATAAAAGGAGTATCTTGCCGACAGCAGAATAAAGCCCATGCGCAACGCAATGGCAGCGGCAGGCTGGTTCGGATGTAAAATGCGTGACTGCTCCAGCCGGTAGCCCAGCCGATTTGCCGCCGCTAACACTTTCTGTTCGGTTACGCCGCGTACCGGTGCTCGTCGGTTAAGCACGCGATCCACTGTGGCCACGCCAACTCCTGCTTCATGCGCAATCGCGGTCATGGTGACTTTCGACATCACTCTCTCCAGACATTTTATTCACTCTCATCAGCATTTTGATAAACGTCGGCGACGATCTTTCCGCCTGTCACGTTGTATCTCATTTATACCCTGACTTTATTATCCCATTACGGGCCAATTTCCTATCATAATTTTGATAGGAAACACCTCATAAAGTTGATCCTCTTCGCAAAATGAAACATTCATTTCTTTTTGGGTTCATTCCAGAACACGCATTTGCTAAAAAGAGATGAATCCATCGATGTGCGACAGCTAAAGGGTGAAAACGGTGTCGTACGTTCTGAAATGAAAGGCTGTTGAACGTATCGGCCTGCGAGTGACCCAACGCGAACACCTGTAAATGGAGATGTTATGTTCCCTTCAACGCTGCCTGTTCCACGTTTGCCCGATGCCAAACAGATTCCGGTGCTGCGCTGGGGCATTGTCGGCCCCGGCTGGATCGCCGATCACTTTGCCCATGCGCTGCGCAATCATACCGATCAGCAATTGGTTGCCGTTTCATCACGTAGCCGTGACAAAGCGCAGCGCTTTGCCGACAAATGGTCAATTGCCCACGCCTGCGGCGGCATTGATGAATTACTGGCGCGTAACGATGTTGATGCGATCTATATCGCTACGCCGCACAACCATCATTTCCCGGACGGCCTGCGGGTGATTGAAGCGGGCAAAAATGTATTGATTGAAAAGCCATTGGCGCTGAATGCCGGCCAGGCTAAGCAGCTGAAACAAGCGGCTGCGGCGCGTAACGTCTTGTGTATGGAAGCCATGTGGTGCGATTTCGCGCCTAAATATGATGTCATTCGCCAGTTGCTCGATGATGGTGCCCTCGGCGATGTTCATACCTTGATTGCCGATCATGGCGAATTTTTCACGCCGGATCACCGCATCTTTAACCAAGAGCTGGCAGGCGGCCCAATGCTGGATCTTGGCAGCTATCTGGTGGGCTTCAGCGTATTTGTCGGCGGCGCACCCACCAGCATCGTGGCAAAAGGTCAGGATGCTGGTGGCGGCGTCAATGGACAAACGTCAATGCTCTTTACCCACGCGCAAGGCATGCATTCGGTATTGCATACCACGCTGTTCAGCAATACGCCCGGCACTGCCGTCATTGCGGGTCGCGGTGCCAGCATTGTCATGGATGGCCAGTTTTATGCCCCAGGCCATTTCCGCCTCACGTCCAGTGACGGCAGTCGTACGCTGCATTGGGAAGAACCGAATAACCGTTATGACCAGCTGTGCCATGAAATTAACCATTTTGCCTGGTGCATTGGTCAAAACCGGATTGATTCACCGCGCCACTCTCTCGACACCGCGATTCTCACCTTGAGCGCGATGGACGAAGTCAGAAAGCAGATCGGCATTGTTTTTAACGAAGAGTTGCTTTAACGAAGAACTGCAACCTTAAACGCCCCCGGAGTAGACAGATGAAAATCGCTTTTGATGTGGATGTGATTAGAGATATGGGCATCACCCGCATGGTTAATCAGGTAGCCGATTGGGGATATAAATACATCGAACAGTCGCCGCATCCGCAGATTAACCCGTTTTATAAGCATCCCAAAGCCAGCCGCGAAATCATGACGGAGTACAAGAACGCCTTGCGCTCGACCGGCCTTGAAATCTCCTCTTTTATTGTGGTGTATCGCTGGTCTGGTCCAGATGAACTGCGTCGTCAAGCGGCGGTGAAAAACTGGAAACGCATGATCGAGATCGCAGTCGAAATGGGCGTTCAGGTAATCAACACCGAATTATCAGGGACGCCAAACGAACCGGAAATCTGTGAAGAGATGTTCTATCGCTCAATGGAAGAGTTGCTGCCGATTATCGAACGTGAAGGCATCCGCGTCGAAATCCAGTCACATCCGTGGGATTTTTGCGAAGAGAACAACGAAACCTCCGATATCGTGAAGTCTTTTCGCAGTGAGAACGTCAAATACGTTTACAGCGTGCCGCACACCTTCTTCTACGACAAAGGCAAAGGCGACGTGAAAAGCATGCTGCAATATGCCGGAGACGATCTTTCGCACGTACTCATCGCCGATACAATGAACCACACCAAACATTGCCGCTACATTGTTAACCCGCCTGGTGTGGATGCCACCATTCACCAACACGTGGGCGTGGGCGAAGGTGAAGTCGACTTCCCGACGCTGTTCCAGACGCTGCGCGATATGGACTTTGCTAACCGCAGCTACAAAGTGGGCGGCGAATCGATCATCGCCTCTTCGCTGTTTGGTTATCCGGAAAAAATGAAAGTGCAGGCAGTTGAAACGCGCGAGCTGATTGAGCGCGAACTGCTGGGTTAAAATAGAGAGATAAACACTAAAAAGGCAGCTCATCCGCTGCCTTTTTGCGTTCAGCAATGCGCCTGACATTGCCAACCAGCCCGCACCGGTAATCCACCCCGCAAAGTCGGTAACTCTTTAGCCTGAACAGGCAACACCCCGCAGGCGGGTATAGAGCCTGCTTTTGCAACGGCTGAAAAAGGGAATCCCCTTTTGTTCCTATGTCGAAGGCAGCGTCGACTTTATGCTTTATCCCAGCCATACATCCATCGTTCACCGCCAGCAGGGTTAAACCGGCTTTTAGCCACCTGCTACACTCGAAAGAAAACTCAATCACAACAAGGCGAACCTTTACCATGTCGGAAAATACGTATCAGCCCGCGAAAGTCTGGACCTGGGATCCCGAAGCCAAAGGCAACGGCGCAAAAACTAACCGCCCTTTCGCTGGCCCTACGCACGAAAAAAGTCTGCCGGTTGGCAAACATCCGCTTCAGCTCTATTCACTGGGCACACCAAACGGCCAGAAAGTCACTATTCTGCTGGAAGAACTGCTGGCGCTGAACGTCAATGACGCTGAATATGACGCGTGGTTGATTCGCATTGGCGAAGGCGATCAGTTCTCCAGCGGCTTTGTTGATGTTAACCCTAACTCAAAAATTCCCGCGCTCAGCGATCACTCGGCAACGCCACCGATCCGTGTGTTTGAATCGGGCAATATCCTGCTCTATTTGGCAGAAAAATTTGGTCACTTCCTGCCGAAAGATATCGCTAAGCGCACTGAAACGCTGAACTGGTTGTTCTGGCTACAAGGTTCTGCGCCCTATCTTGGCGGCGGCTTGGGTCACTTTTACCATTACGCGCCAGAAAAAATTGAATACGCCATCAACCGCTTCACGTTAGAAGCCAAGCGTCAGCTTGACGTGTTGGATCGCCAGCTTGCCGAGAACCGCTATCTTGCCGGTGACGATTACACTATCGCCGACATCGCCACCTGGCCTTGGTACGGCAATCTTGTGCTTAACGATCTGTACGGTGCTGCTGAATATTTGGATCTTCAATCCTATAAAAACGTGCAGCGTTGGGCGAAAGAGATTGCGCAACGTCCTGCGGTGATTCGTGGCCGCAAAGTGAACCGCGTGATGGGTGAACCTGCCGATCAGCTGCATGAGCGTCATGATGCTGCCGATTTTGATACCAATACCGAAGATAAAAAAGCTTAAGGAGAATTCTGTTGAGCGCTTACGTTGTATTTATTCGTGATGAAACCCTGAATGACGCCGAAATGGCAACCTACGCCGAGAAAGCGGGCAAAGCTCGCGGCGATCATCCCATTAATGCCCTCGCCTTTTACGGCGCGCTGGAAACGCTGGAAGGCCCGGAAGCAGAAGGCGTGGTGGTACTGGAGTTTCCCAGTGTGGAAGCGGCTCACGCATGGTATGACAGCCCGGAATATCAGGCGGCTAAAGAGCATCGCCTGAAAGGTGCCCACTATCGTGTGGTGCTGGTTCAGGGCGTAGAAAAATAAAAAAGGACGCCGCAGCGTCCTTGTCATCAGGCGGCAGCGATGCCGCCTTTTTTATTTCAGTGCGATACGCGCCACGCTGTCAGGGCCTTTGGTGCTGTGGTCCTTGTTAAACTCTTGCTTCACAGTAACGTAAAGCGTCTGTCCATCCGGCGACACGAATAGGCTGTTTGGATGGCTGTCGAATGACCAGCTGTTTTTCACCGCGTAAGTGGTGGCATCCAGTTGCAGCACTTTCTTCGATTCACGCTGGCTGATATAGATCTCATTGCGCTTAGCGTTGAATTTAATGCCCAACGAATCACCCAGATCCAGGCGCTTGATCACTTTGCCGCTGCGCTCATCAAACACCAGTGTGTTCTTCGCTTTAGAGTTGTCCGTCACGAACAGACGGCCGGTAGCCGGATCTTCTGCCATGTTCAGGAACAGATACTCTTTGCCATCGCCTGCGGTCAGACGTTTTTCAATTTTGTGGCTGCGCGGATTGATCACCAGGATTTCGCCGCCGCCGTTCGCTGCGTAAATACGATCAGTAACGGATGAGTAGATGATACCAGTGACCCATTTGCCGGCATTTTTGATGCGGGTTTTCAGCTTCATGGTTTTGGCATCAACCACCCAAATCACACCCGGATCGCCTACCCCGCCGATATAGAGCTGGCCTTCGTGCCAGAAGATTTCACGCGCGCCAAACGGGAAGCCCTTGTCGTTTCTCTCGCTGAACATCAGACGCTTCAGCACTTTGCCGTTTTCTGGATCGATTTTAGAGATGCCACCATCCAGCGAGTTGGTCGCGTACAATGCGCTGCCGTCTGGATCGATCAACATGCCGAAGTTTTTCAGATCGGTATGCGCTTCGCCGGTGGTTTTCAGCGTGGTTGCATCCAGACGATAAATCATGCCGCCGCTGACATCTTTGAAGCCCTGCGCGCTGGCAACGTAAAGCGCGTTTTTCGCTGGCAGATAGGCCATTTCATACAAACCATCGCCCAGCTCGCGCTGTGTCAGGTTGGTATCGGCTGGTGCTTGTGCGGCTGCTACTACCGGTTCTTCGGCTTTTTTCGCAGGCGTCTGGCAAGCAGTCAGGCTAAAAGTCGCGGCAACGGCCAGCGCGAGCGCGGCTTTATGCGAGCTGAACAAAGATTTCATTCTTAACTCCATCAATGGACGAACGGCTCCCGTCAGGCCGCAGCGCGGCGGGAAATATAAAAAGAATGAGAATCATACGCATTAGTAAAAAATATGTAAACGCAACGCGTTAGCCTTACGTGCCTGATCTACCCGGCTTTTCCACAGCGGAACAGCAAAATCACGCACTTGCAAATCCGCATGCACAGTAGTCCGCGAGAGTGCGCAGCAAGGGTCAATATCACGGATGCAGATAAGCAGAAAAATATCGGCGAGGGCTAAAAGGTGAGGAATGATGCGTGGGATAGACACAGCGGGTCACAGGTTATTATGACCCTGTCCAGTGCGTTGCTTAACGTCGCTTACCGCGATCAACAGAGGCTGACCAACTGAAATCGTTGACTTCACTGGCTGCCATTGAAGAGGGTTTCTTTCTGCGGGCCGGTTTTTTGGCGGTGCGTTCGGCTTTCTCTTTTTCGCGTGCCAACTTAGCGGTCATCACCACTTCGCGTGCTTCTGCGCTGAGCTCTTTCTCTTTTTTGCTGTCCGGCTCTTTGCCTGACTTAGTGCGATATTTTTGCATCAGCGCCTGCAATGCTTCGTCAACTTCAACACGTTCCGCTGTGTTGAACTGATCGATAGAAATCATTTTCTTGTCGTTCATAAGATCCACTCCGTTATGATGCGTGCTCCCAGTGTAGAGGAAAGCGCCACTATTAACGGCTTAATTCGTCGCAGAACACTAAAAAGCTGCAAGCTATGATTACCAACAATTCACTACGTAGAACGTGAGGCGATCGCACCATTGCGCCAGCACGTCATTTAACAGGATGATTCTGCGACTCCTGCTGTTGTACCTGAAGATCCGCTGCTAGCCTGAGCTGCATAAAATCCACAAATGCATGAATACGCGCCGGAAGCTGGCGCTGCGCCTGCCAGACAGCAAAAATATCGCCATCGGGCGCGTGCCATTCAGGTAGCACATGCAGCAAGTCACCGCGATGGATGCTGTGTTGCGCATCCCACCATGAACGCAGCAAAATCCCGTGACCATCCAGCGCCATGCGCATCGCCACTTCGCCATCATTGGTGATCAAGCTTCCGCGTACTTTTTGATTCAGGCTCTGTTCACCCGAGACAAAACGCCACAAGGCAAAATCACTCTCATACTGACGCAGCAAGATGCAGTTGTGTTGGGCGAGTTCGCTAATCGATTGCGGTAAACCCTGTTTTTGGGCGTAAGCGGGTGAGCAGCACAACACGCGCGGATTGGTATGCAGTTTACGCGCCACCAGCCGCGAATCGGGCGGTTCGCCGACGCGAATATCCACATCCACCTGCGCATCCAAAAAGTTAAGCGGCTGGCTACTCAGTTGCAGCGACAGTGACAGCTGCGGATGCAAGGCAGCAAATGCCGAGACGCAAGGTGCAACGTAGCGACGTCCAAAGCCGAAAGAGGCGTTGATGTTGAGCGTGCCGCGTAACTGTTCGGTTTCGCCGCTTACCGCTTCTTCCAGCGCCATGAGTTGATCTAACAGCGGACGCGCACCGTCGAAATAACGCCTGCCTTCCACTGTCAGCTCCAGCCGCCGCGTGGTGCGACGCAATAACTGCACGCCTAGCCGTTGTTCAAGCAGGCTAAGACGTTTGCTGACTGCCGCCAGCGATAAACCCAATTCGCGTGCCGCTGCCGTCAAACTGCCCAAACTGGCAATACGAATAAAAAAGGCTAAATCGTCGGTCGATGTACGGGATTCTCTACTTTGATTCAACATTGGCTTAATTTTCAGGCTAATTATTTCCTCAAGATGCACAGTTATACTGTGGCTATAACTCAAACAGCAAATCCAAAGGTACCCTATGTCAGACAAAATCCATCGTATTGCGGTTATTCCCGGAGACGGCATCGGTAAAGAGGTGATGCCAGAAGGCATTCGCGTTATGAACGTGGCGGCAGAGAAATTTAATATTCCGCTGCGCTGGGAGTGGTTTGACTACGCCAGCGCCGAGTATTGGCAGCAGCACGGAAAAATGTTGCCGGATGACTGGTTTCCGCATCTCAAAACCTTTGATGCCATCTACTTTGGCGCAGTGGGTTGGCCGGACGTTGTTCCCGATCACGTGTCGTTGTGGGGTTCGCTGTTGCAGTTCCGCCGGGAATTTGATCAATACGTTAACCTGCGTCCTGTGCGCCTGATGCCCGGAGTGAAAGCGCCGTTGGCGAATCGCGAACCGGGTGATATCGACTTTTATGTAGTACGTGAAAATACCGAAGGCGAATATTCCAGCGTAGGCGGCACCATGTTCCCTGGTACCGATCGCGAAGTGGTGATTCAGGAAACGGTGATGACGCGGGTCGGCGTCGATCGCATTCTGAAATTTGCTTACGAACTGGCACAGCGTCGTCCGAAGAAGCATCTCACTTCCGCCACCAAATCGAACGGTATTGCGATCACCATGCCCTATTGGGACAGCCGCGTTGAAGCGATGAGCGAGCATTACCCTGAAGTCAACGTCGACAAGTATCACATCGATATTTTGACCGCTAACTTTGTGCTGCATCCTGACTGGTTTGATGTGGTGGTTGCCAGTAACCTGTTTGGCGACATCCTGTCAGATCTTGGTCCCGCCTGCACCGGCACCATTGGCATTGCGCCTTCCGCCAATATCAACCCTGAAGGCAAATTTCCCAGCCTGTTCGAGCCGGTTCATGGTTCTGCCCCTGACATTGCCGGCAAAGGCGTTGCCAACCCGATTGGACAGATTTGGTGTGGCGCAATGATGCTGGAACACCTTGGCTATAAAGAGGCGGGCGACGCCGTGCTCAACGCGATTGAGCGTACGCTGGCTGCGGGGAAAAACCTGACACGCGACCTTGGTGGCAGCGCCAGCACCGAAGAACTGGGTGCTGCTATCGCCGCCGCGCTCTAAGCTGCTCTGTCACGGTTATTCCGTTAACACCCGCACGCTATCGGAATGCCAGCCTGGCGGTAACGGTGAAGGCCGTTCAATCGCCAGGTTATGCAACTGAAGATTCTCTACACCACGCGCATACAGTCCCGGTAAACCGCCGGGATAACGCTCTACGCCAAATGCTTCACCGGTCTCTGGGTTGAGCTTGTAGGCGTTATCCAGTCCCATGCCTGTCGGTGAATCGGGGTTACAGGGTGGACGCACGTCATAATAGCCTTGCTCAACCTGCGCCACGGTTTGCCTTAACTGAACCTGGGTAATCAACACATCACGGATCCAACCCGGCTGCGCGGCGTGCAGATTGATCGCGCCTTCAGCGACGCCGCTGACGTTAGCAAATTGCAGTTGCTCAACGATCCCGGGTTGAATCAGGGGATCGCGCGAGCGCACCGAAACAAACAGCGGATCTGCTTTGCCCCAGTGACACGGCGGTGCGTAATGGCAAGCAAAAGTGATATTGCTGAACAGCAGACGTCGCATCGCGCCGCCGTCACGCGACAAAATACCAATGCCGCGATTCGAGTCAAAAATAGTGCAGCCGGTCACGGTGACATCTTCAATATCATCCCAGGTTTCGGTGCCAATTTTGAAAGCGCAACTGTAGGAACGCAGCAAACAGTTCGTGATCATGATTTGCCGCGCGGGACGACGCAGCGATGCCGGTTTGTGGGAAGTTTTAATGCAGATTGCGTCATCGGCTGCGCTTAAATAACTGTTGCTGACGAAGACGGCTTCACAGCTGTCGATATCCAGCGCATCAGTATTTGGCATGGTCATGCTGTTATCGATGGTTAAGTGATCAATATGTACGTGGCGGCAGCTGACTAAATGCACGGTCCACATCGGTGCCTGTACAATGCTGAACGCCTCGAGCGTGACCTGCTCACAGGCTTCAAACACGATAATGCGCGGACGATCGGCTAAGGGCAGACGATAGCCCTGATCGTCGCGTTCCGCAGCAAACCAGGCTTCGCCATCACCATCAATGCAGCCTTTGCCACTGATAGTGATGTTGCGGCGGTTCAGCGCGTAGAGCAACACGTTATGTGACTTCTCAGCGCTGCTTTGTGCTTGAATGCCTTGATAATCTGCAACGTCGCGGCTGGCGATTAACACCGCGCCCGCCTCTAAATGCAGCTCGAAATTTGAGGGTAAGGTTAGCGTGCCGCTGCGATAGCGACCTGGTGGAATCGTCAGGCATCCACCGCCAGCGGCCATAACGTGATCGATAGCGCGTTGCAGCACTGCGGTGTCGAGGGTTTCACCATCAGCGGCGGGATGAAAATCTGCCAAAGAAAGGGGCATCGTGCGTCTCCCGAAAGGTTAAAGAAGAGGAATTGCAACACGCTTCGGCGCAGCGCACCTTTGTCTGGTCGCCACCGCACCGATTTGGGTGACTTAATGGCTGTTTTGTGCGATGTCTCGCAAATTACTTCACCGCGCCCTCGGTCACGCCACTGATAAATTTGCGCTGGAAGATCAGGAATACCGCCACCAACGGCAAAATTACAATCATCGCGCCCGCCATCAGCACGGGAATATCGATGGTGTTTTTGTTCTGAAAGAACATCATGCCGATCGGCAGCGTACGCAACTCATCTTTGTTGACCAGAATCAGCGGGATGAGGAACTCATTCCACGTCCAGATAAACAGCAGCAGCGCCAGCGTCGACAACGTCGGCCAAATGGCTGGCACCAGAATGCCCCACAGAATTTTCACTCGCGATGCACCATCCATAACCGCTGCTTCAACCAGCTCCTTCGGTACCTGCTGAAAGGCGCTGGCAATCATCAACGTGGTAAAGGGCAGCGACAGCGCGATTTGCGGCAGGATCAGCGCCAGATAGGTATTGGTTAGTCCCATCCAACGCAGCTCATGATAGAGCGGAATAATAAAGGCTTCACTCGGCAGCACCATGCCCAACGCCAGCATTGCAGCGATCAGTTTTTTGCCGGGGATTTTTAGCCAGGCAAAACCAAATCCAGCCAAAATGCCCAGCAGAATGCTGCACAGCACGACCGGGATCACCACCAGCACCGAGTTAAAAAAGTAGACGTTAAAATGGCCTTGCTGCCAGGCGGTGACATAATTTTTGAAGTTGATGGAAGCGGGCAGCGTGAACACGCCCTGAAACAGTTCCATCTGCGTTTTGAATGAGGTCATTAATGCCATGATAAAAGGCAGAATGGTCATCAGCGCCACAATCCAGATCAGCGTGCGGGAGATTACCGGTGTGCTGCGCATCAGTAACGCTCCTTTAAAGCCAGATGAATAAGGTAGTTAATGATCAACACAATCATCATGCTAAACACGGCCACCGATGAGGCGTAACCGAAATAGTGCAGATCGAAACCCTGCTTATACATAAAGATATTGGTGACCATGGTTGACGTTCCCGGCCCGCCTTGCGTCATCACATAAACCAGATCGAAGGCTTTTAGGCTGGCGATCACGGTCAACAGCAGTGCAATACGCAGCTCAGGACGTAAGCCTGGCAAGGTGATGCGCATGAATTTTTGCCGACGGGATGATCCATCTAAATCGGCCGCTTCCAACAATGAGGGATCCATACGCTGCAAGCCCGCCATAAACAGCACCAGACAAAAACCAAAGAAATACCAGGTAGCGACCATGCCAACGGCGGGCAGTGCCCAGGTAAAATCACCCAACCACGAGAGGGCTAATTGTGGCAAGCCTATGGCGCGTAACACCTGATCGATGGGGCCAAAAGCCGGATTGTAGAGCCAGCGCCACACCACGCCCAACACCGCCATCGGCATGATATAAGGCAGGAAAAACAGGATACGCAGCACGCTGCGCTCTTTGTTATTGCGGGTGTCGTAGAGAAAGCTGCACAGCAACAAGCCAATGCTGATGGGCAGCAGCGTGTAAAACAGCATTAATACCGCATTGTTGCCCAACGCCACCCAAAATATCGGATCGCTGAACATGCGCATATAGTTGCTGATACCGGTAAAAATCGGCAGCGACGTGCCATCCCATTCGGTAAAACTCACACCCAACGACGCCAGCAGCGGTAATAACAAAAACACCGCATAAACCAGCACCGCCGGCAGAAAATAGAGAAAATTACGCCAACCGCTTTGATTCAACATAACCGTACTCGTGGTCAGAACAACGATCTGGCCCGACGCAGAGCCGGGCCGCTCAGCTTACTTTTTCAGAGTTTGCAGGTAACGCTGATAGTTGTTATCGAAATTGTTCACCATCTGATCGGCAGTTTGACGCCCGCCCAGCAGCAGTTGCACATTCTGATTCAACTCGGCGTTCATGGTTGGCGTAGCCCAGTCCACGTAATGCCCTAAACCATCATGGGCGTTAAGCGTTAACCAAACCTGATAAGCTTCAGCCAACAGCGCATTATCCGCTGGCATTTTGGCCTCTTTGTTGGTGCTGGCGGGCAGGAAGCCTACGCTTAACCAGCGGTTTGCCATGGTGTCTGAAACCATGTAATCGATGAATTTCGCGGCCGCATCTTGCTGCTCTTTGCTTTTAGCCGTGCTGGTAACAGAGAAAGCTAAATCGGTGCCGCCCACCATTAAGGCATGCTGCACGCCCTCGCCCGCTGGCATGGCAGCAAAATGAATATCTTTGTTGTCTTTAAACTGGCCGAGATACCAGGTCCCGCTGATCAGAAAAGCTGACTGTCCATTTTGGAACAGCGTAGCGGCATCATCATGACCAATGCCTTGAAAACCCGGGAAAATATAGCCTTTCTCATTCCAGCTTTTCATCATATTGGCGGCTTTGACCAGCTTGTCATCTTTAAAGGTGCCGCCCACGTCGTAGATAAGATCATCCAGTTTTTTACGATCGCTGCTTTCAATTTGCGCCTGCCAAATCGTGCTGAGCAGCTGCTGACCCATGTTGCCATCCAGCAAGCCCAGCATCATCGGTGGAACGCCCTGCTCTTTAAGCTTCGCCATCGCGCTTTCCAGCTCAGGCAACGTTTTTGGCACTGCAATGCCCGCTTTATCCAGCAGCGCTTTGTTGTAATAGAGGCCGACCATTTCACCGAGGCTCGCCACGCCATACAGTTTGCCGCTGCCGAAGTCGCCGCTGTCGGACCAACGGTTACGTTTGAGAATGGAATCGGGGAAGCGCGTGGTCCAGCCGTCGCTGCTGGCATAGCTGTCGAGTGGCACCAGCAGTTTATCTTTCACCAGCGAACCCATATCGCCACCGCCTTGATTGACCTGCGCGATCTGCGGGCCGTCACCGGCCGTTAATGCCAGCTTGAGCGGGATGCGCGTATCTTCAAACGAGTGAACCGAGCGATTGATCACAATGCCAGGATTCTGCTGCGAAAACGCTTTAATGCCCTGATCCACCGCTTCGGTCTGCTGCGGATAGTTGTAGATATCCCATTCATTCAGGGTGACGGCGGGTGCAGCATATGAAACGCTGCTCACCAGCAGGCCCGCCGCTATCAGGCGCGACAGCGCACGCACATTACGGATTCGGAACGAACGAACTGAGGAACTAGACATAATGCTCGGTTTCTCCATCACAGAACGGGCATCCCTTCATTTCACCGTCTGCCAATCCCGCAGACTGAAGCCGCACAGAAATTGCACTCCCACATACTTACTTTAATAAAAAAATAAAGTCAAACAGACGATACGGAGATACGTTGAGTTGTGAACTTGCGCAAATAAACACCATCACGTCGCCCTTACACGTCGTGTGTACTGGTTAACGGCAACACAACCGATGAAAAACCAACCATCCGCGTCAATTATCAGCATCTTATCTCGTACTTATCACATCAAAATAACCCCATGATAAAACATATGAAAATCCTATCACGCTCACATTTCCGATGTTTAATCACGCCTTAAATGCGCCACAGACGGCGCAGCATGGGCGTGTTAGCGATCACAGATGTACTCGCCGTTGCGCTATAAACATTGCTTCCGGCCCCACTCCTGTGCGACAAGGTAATTATTCCATCTTGAAAACTAAGTCAGCTTTCATTAACGTAAAAACTGTTCATCTCCTGACCAACGAGAAACGATGATGGCGAATCAACCTGTTATTCGTCCGGCAACCCCAGCGGACTTCCCGGCGCTTTACCGCATCTGCCTGCAAACAGCGAATGCGGGAACCGATGCCAGCGCGCTTTATGCCGATCCTGAATACCCTGGCCAGCGCTTTGCAGTGCCTTATGCACGCTTCGCGCCTGACTTTGCTTTTGTATTAGAGAGTGAAAGTGAAGTGATGGGCTATGTGGTGGCTGCGCCAGACACACGCGCTTTTGAAGCGCAGTTAGCGGCTGAATGGTGGCCGGTCTTGCAGCAAAAATACCAGCATCGCCAGCCGGTTGCGGCATTCGACAGCAAAATACTCGACAGCATTAACCATCCCGACGCAGCTGCCGAACAACTGGTAAAACACTGGCCCGCGCATCTGCATATCAACCTGTTACCGCCGGTGCAAAAAGGCGGCTGGGGACGCAAATTAATCGAGCATGAACTGGCGGCGCTGCGCGCTGCGGGCGTCAACGGCGTGCATCTTGGCGTGAGCCTGCAAAATGAGCAGGTTTGCGCTTTCTATCAGCGCCTGGGGTTCAGTCACATCGTGCGCAACAACGCCATTTATATGGGCCAGTTACTCTGAGTGAGGTAGTTCATGACCAGCCTGCGCTTGCAGAATGTTAAAAAGTCGTATGAGCACGTTAACGTCATTCATGGCATCGATCTCACGATCAACAGCGGCGAATTTGTGGTCTTTGTCGGCCCTTCAGGCTGTGGTAAATCTACCTTGCTCCGTATGATCGCCGGGTTAGAAGAGATCAGCAGCGGGCAGTTATTGATTGAAGAAAAAGAGATGACGCACCAGCCTGCAACCGAACGCGGAATTGCGATGGTGTTCCAGTCTTACGCGCTCTACCCGAATATGACAGTGCGCGGTAACCTGGCCTATCCGCTTGAGGTGATGAAAAAGCCGAAAGCGGAGATCGCCAAAGCGATTGAACAGACGGCGGCGCGTCTGCATCTGACCGAATTACTTGATCGTCTGCCGCGCGCCTTATCGGGCGGGCAGCGGCAGCGTGTGGCTATTGGGCGCGCCATCATTCGTCATCCACGCATCTTCCTGTTTGATGAGCCGCTCTCCAATCTGGATGCTGAGCTACGTTTGCAAATGCGTATTGAAATTGCGCGTCTGCATACCTCGCTGGGCAACACCATGATTTACGTGACGCACGATCAGCTGGAAGCGATGACGCTGGCGGATCGCATCGTAGTGCTGCGTCAGGGACGCATTGAGCAAGTCGGCGCACCGCTGACGCTGTACAAAGATCCCGACAACCTGTTTGTCGCCGGGTTTATTGGCTCGCCAAGAATGAATTTTCTGGCGGCTGAAATCAGTGCGGTAGGTGATGGTGAAGTGCAGTTACGCGTGCCGGAGCTGAATATCAGCGATTTGGTGCTAAAGATTACGGCGCCGTGTCGTGAAGGGCAGCAGCTCAAGCTGGGTATTCGTCCCGAACACTTTCAGCCCGTTGAACAAACCGCACCAGCATTGCAGTTTGAAAGCGAGTTGTCCTTTAGCGAGCTGCTCGGCCACACCAACTATCTCTATCTCGATATTGGTCGCGAGCAGATGTTAGTGGTGGAAGAGCGAGAAACGCATCAGCGTGAACTGGGTGCACGGGTGCGGCTGGGCATTTCAGCAGCGCATTGCCTGCTGTTTGATGAACAAGGCCAGCGTCTGCGTTAAACCGCAGCTTGAAAACATGACGTAAAAAAGGGCGCCGGGGCGCCCTTTTACCTTCTGAGATTCAGGTGACGGGCTCTTCATCGGCCTCGGCAGCCAGCAGATCAAGCAGCTTATTGATGGCGAAGCCTGCCGCACCCAACGCCCACATGCGATTTGATTCGGTAAGGAACTGCAATGGCGTCATCTGCGGCGTCAACTTTAAGCGATAGGCCTGAAAACTTTGGGTGATGTGATCAAGCAGAATACGTGATGCCATGTGCGGCTCCATCGCCAGATAAACCACGTCAGGATCGTAAGCCACAGAGAGGTTTGCCAGCGAAATACCCAGTTCGCGCCCCGCTTCTTCCAGCGCCGCTAAAACATCAGGCGTAGGCCGTAGATCTAATGCCTGTAACGTCAGCGCCTCGTCCTGCTCGTCGCGGGCCACACGCTGCAAAATGGCTTTAGAAGAGGCAACCTCCTCCAGCAGACGCATCGAGCCATCCCCAAGCAGTGCATTACCAATCTCACCCGCTTTGCCGTGGCGTCCGCGATAAAGCTGACGATTCAAGACAATCCCCGCACCAATCCCTTTGCCATAAGTCGCGATAATCGCGGATTGTGCCGTGCCCAGCTGACCAAACACCAGCGCCGCCATCGCCATCGCGTTGGCGTCGTTTTCAATGAAAACCGGCAGAGAAAAACGCTCTTCTAAAAGCCGTGCGATGGGAACGTTATCCCAGTCCAACACTTTGGAGCGAATACAGTAGCCGTTTTCGGCATCCACCAGCCCCGATAACGCCAGGCCAATGGCACCAACGCGTTTCCCTTCTACACTGCGCAGGAATTTTGCCAGCGCATCACCGAGTTGGCGTGGCGTCATAGCACCCGACGGCATTTGCTGTTCACCCAGCAGATTGCCGTTGAGGTCGGTCGTAACGATCAGGTTGCGTTCGGCGTTGAGCTGAATGCCAATCACGCTGGCGCGATCGGGATTAAGACCCAGCAGAGTTTTAGGGCGGCCCATGGAGACGCGGCGTAAACCCAGCTCCTGCACCACTTCCTGAGCCAGTAAGCGATTAGTGGCTTGTGATACCGTTGACATGCTGAGTCCGCTGCGCACTTTCAGATCGGATTGACTAATAGGAGCATTTTCAACAATCAGACGCAGGATGCGTGCGGTAACGTTCGGCGCGGTCATAAATCCCTTATGTTATCGATTAACGCGTTGAGCCAGGCTTATAGCACCCGCTAGCGCATCGCATTGCGGGGCCACCAACAGCGCCTGAATGTCTTCAGCAAGCCAGGTTTGAATCGGATCGGCGAGTCCGCCCATCAGCGCTAAGCGCCCGGCGCTCAAGGTGGTTAGGCGGCGCACCATCAAGCCGATATCGTCAGCGGTCTGTTGCAATAATGAACGCGCATGCGCATCACCCGCGTTAGCCGCTGCGAAGACAGGCGGCACAACGCGAGCCCAGTCAGCGGGAACAGCATTACGCGTCCACAGCAGCATGGTTTCCGGGCTGCGATCAAACTGCGCCATCAGGCTGTCGGTAAAATCGGTTTTTGGAATAATGTCTTCGTGGGCCAGCAGCGCCAGTCGCAACGCACGGCGTCCTAACTCGGCACCAGAGCCTTGATCGGAAAGCGCAAATCCCCAGCCGCCAAGCAGTGTGAAGTGTTCACCATCCCAGGCGGCGCCCTGGCTGCCGGTGCCGATGATAAATACCGCACCCGGCTCTCCCGCGTGTGCACCCGCACAGGCAATTTCTACATCACTTACTACCTGCAACGCGGCACACGGCGGTTGCCAACTCGCTAGCCGTGCTTTAACCGACGCGACATTCGCACCCGCCAGGCCTGCGACAACAGTGGTTTGTGTCAGCGCCTGCGAAGGTAATCCAGCTTGAGCAATAACCTGGGCAATAAGCTGTTCGGCGCTTTTCAACGCCGCATCATAATCTGACCAAACGTTGGCGGGGCCGCCAATGGCTTCTGCTAACACCGTGCCGTTCGAGGTGAGTCGTGCACGGCATCGTGTACCGCCGCCATCAATGCCAAGGAGATAGTGTGATTGCACGCGCTTCCTCCCGCCTCCACCGTTTTTAGGGTTGTTTCATTAATGACCGAACGATAGGGGAAAAAAACTTAAATCGCAATAACAAATAAATATGGCAAAGAAAAAATACAGATTAATCATTATAAAACAATCTATTATCAAAAATCACTCTTGTACCGCTCGCAGCAAGTTATTGACATTAGTTTTTCTATCGTAATAAGTTGATGGTCAGATTATCAGCAGCTGCGGTGATTCAGCGGCGAGCTTCCACTCTTCAATGTTCAAGAATTTTCCGTCAGGGGTTTAACATGAAAGTAGGCATTATCGGTCTTGGCTTTCGCTTGTCCCATGTAGTGAAAGAGTTCAATAAAGCCGATTCATCATTTTCGGTTGTCGGCTACTGCGATCCAGCCCCCGCCGGGCTACCCAATCTGCACAGTTTTGGCATCGATCCTGGTAAAGCATTTGATTCTATTGAAGCGCTATTGCAGCACGGCGGTTTTGATCTGCTGTTAGTGGGTTCGCCCAATTTCCTCCACCTTGAGCATGTCGGCAAAGCGCTGGCTGCCGGTTTTACCGTGTTTACCGAAAAGCCTGTGGTAATCAATGAAGAACAGACCATGGCGATGGCGAAGCTGGTTAATCAGTATGGCGAGAATAAAATTTTGGTCGGTTTGGTGCTGCGCTATTCGCCGCTGTATCACGATTTGCTGGCGGCGCGCGATGACCGTCGATTAGGTGAAATTACCTCCATTGAAGCGACCGAGCATATCAAGCCTTATCACGGTGCGTTTTTCCAGCGCGACTGGCGTCGTCTGGAGAAATACGCCGGCCCGTATATCCTGGAAAAGTGCTGTCACGATATCGATCTCTACCAAGGCCTCATGGGTGAACGCCCGGTACGCGTAGCCAGCTTTGGTGGACGCAAATCGTTTACGCCGCAACACGCCCCACAAGGTGCGGTGACTGCAGATTCAGAGGTTTATCACGTGAAACCCAGCGGTTGGTCCAGCACCGATGCCGTGTTTGATAGCGATGCCGATATCGTCGATTACCAAACGGCGATCATTGAGTATGCCAGCGGCGCAACGCTGGCTTTTCACGCCAACCTCAACGTACCGGACGAGTTTCGTCGGTTCTGTGTAATGGGAACGGATGGCATGGCGGAAGGCGACTTTGTACGTAACTATTTCCGCGTGCACAATGCCCGAACCGGCGAAAAGGAAGTGGATACCGCTTACAGCGGCAATGCCTACGACGGACACTACGGTGCCGACGCCTTAATGGCTGAAGAGATTGTGAAACACATTAAACAGGGAACGCCACTGAAAGTTTCGGTGGTGGACGCGCTGGAAGCGGGACTCACCGCCATTAAAATCGATGAGGCTCGCAAAACCCGCAGCGTAGTGGATATGACAACAAGCTGGAATACTTTTGACGCCAACCTGGGAAAATAGGCGGCATGTTTTGCCTCCCCTGACGCACGCTTTTCTCCGCGCACGTCAGGCTACAGTTACTGGACTCTCACTCAACCGGCCTTAAGGCCGGTTTTTCATAGCACCGTTTCATTTTCCAGCTTTTGTCGTTTACGCAAATGTGGGAATAACTTCATCCACAATGCCACCACAATCAGCGTACCGATGCCGCCAATCGCAGCGGCGGGCGCAGCACCCAACCAGGCGGCTAATAAGCCCGACTCAAACTCACCCAGCTGGTTAGAGGTGTTAATAAAGATAGCGTTGACGGCGTTGACTCGGCCGCGCATATCGTCTGGTGTATCAAGTTGCACCAGCGATCCGCGAATCACCATGCTGACCATATCGAAGCCGCCGAGCGCCGCTAATGCAATCAACGACAACCAGAGCTGGCTCGAGAGCGCAAATACCAACGTCGCCACGCCGAAGCCCGCCACCGATCCAAACATAATCATGCCGACGTTCTTTTCCAGCTTGTTACGGCTCAGCCATAAACCGACTAATAGTGCACCGATGGAAGGCGCACCGCGCAACATGCCTAATCCCCAAGGTCCGGTATGCAGGATATCTTTGGCAAAAATCGGCAGTAGCGCAGTGGCACCGCCCAACAGCACGGCAAACAGATCGAGCGAAATCACACCCAATACATCTTTGCGCTCACGGATAAAGTGAATACCGGCAAACAGGTTTTTCATGTTCATCGGCAGCCGAACTTGCGGTGGACGCTCGTAGCGCAAACGGCTCACCAGAATCAATGAGATCAGATAAAACAAGCCTGAGACGCCATACACCACATCGGGACCCGCAACGTAAAGCAAGCCGCCCAAAGTCGGCCCGACGATGACCGCTGCCTGGCCGCCAACCGCATTAGAAGCCATGGCACGCGCTAACATCGACGGTGGCACCAGCGCTGGCAGCATGGATGACATAGCCGGCCACTCCAGAGCTTTCGCTACCGAAATCATAAAGACTAATCCCCACAATGCGGTTTTATCCGCCCAGTGGAACAGCGTTAGCATCACCAGCGCCGCTAATGCCGCGAACTCAATCAGCTGACCACAGAGCACAATTCGGCGGCGATCAAACTGATCGGCTAAATGTCCGGCAGGCAAGGCCAATAATACCGAGGGCAAAAACTGCATGAGTCCAATCATGCCCAACGCTAACGCGCTGTTGGTGAGCGCGTAAATCTGCCAGCTGATCGCCACCGAAAACATCTGAAAACCAAACGACGAGCAGGTTCGAGCCAGCCAGAAAGCCACAAACGCGCGATGTCGCAGCAGCGAATCTTCCGCTGCCGATGCCATAAATCCCATTTTTCCATCCCATTTTTAAGTGGCCTAAAACGGCCTGTCCCGCGTCGTTGCACGGTGTTCTGTGTGGCGCAGCCGCACCTTGTCATGCTTTTACTCAGCTTTAGGGTGCGTGAAAATAGCCTGCCAGGCAACGGCATCCCGTGCGAACGATCGTTGACGTTCATTCACTTACGCGATGTTATTTTGATAATTCAATTAACGTCCTACTTGTTCCGCTTGTTGAATATATTTGTCGTAATTATCGGAAGCCAAGCGGTAATTCTCCGGTTTAATGCCAGATATAAATTAATTAACGCAATAAAAAGGGTGATTTGACTTACAAAATTGTTTTATATTTAGCCGCGTTTTTAACGTAAAAATGTTTATATCAATAATTAATATCCAATTAATTTTTATAATTTTTTAATAGAGATAATGGAAAACAGTTTATACAATCCTTATGTTACTGAACAAATTCATCACGTGAATAGTAATGTCGCTGGCATTTGCTATAGCGTGCCTTATCTCCATTCAACCCGTTCAACCCAGGACAATCCAAACATACTTAATACGCGCAACATAATTTCATTACATAACCAACTCGCTAATGAAGCAACATTAATGATTATCCCGTTTGAAGAAATTAGATTACAGGGAATGATTAAGGTGCCTCAGGCTTATTCTCATTTGAAAAACAGCCGCGTTAGGCTTGGTATCAATTATTTCAGTTTAAAAGCGCATTACGCGGCACTGCTTGAATTATCAAACGATTTTAGTTTCTGGCTCTATGACTTTGCACCGCCTGGCGCAGACTGGCGCGTGATGGATTCTTTTCCCCTCTCTGGCATTGTGCTGAATGAAAGTTTCTTTAATGAAAATTATCAAAAATTCACCTTTCCTTTTTTTATGGCGTCATTTCGTGAAAGAGACGCTGAGGTGATTGTCCGCAGTCATGAACCGCGATTATCGACTGAACAATTGGCGGCGTTGAATATTACTGGTTGGCAGCAACAGCGCTCTGAAGGTGAACTGCTGGAGATATAACGCTAAATATGGCTTCGTTGTCTTAAGGGCGCATACTCGCGCCCTTACCTCGCATATAACCCCATAAAATGTCGCATTATTCATTACGTTAAGAGCATTAAGCTAAAAAAATCAAACCTCTTAACGATTTTGCTATAACATTTACTTCACAGGGATCTAAAGACTTATTGGAAGAGTCAGATAAGAACACCTTTTCCATCAGTATCTTATAACTGAAAACAGCTTATACGGTTGTTTTCTCATGTTTATGGCAACGAAACGAGGTCGATATTATGGGGAAAAACTCCTCATCTTTTGGCGTAATTCGTCTCCTGACAGTGCTGTTCGCAGTGCTGACGGGTGCGTTTATGTTGATTGGCGGTATTTGGTTAGCCGCCATTGGTGGTTCCTGGTATTACATCATCGGCGGTGCAGCGATGCTGCTTACCGCTTTCCTGATTTGGCGTCGCAACAGTGCCGCGCTGATCGTTTACGCTTTGCTGCTGCTCGCCACATTGGTGTGGGGTGTTTGGGAAGTCGGCACTGACTTCTGGGCGCTGGCACCGCGTACCGACGTACTGGTGATCTTCGGCATTTGGCTGATTCTGCCGTTTGTTTATCGCGGCTTTAACAGCGTCGGCAAAGGTGCGTTAGGCGCAATGGGCGTGGCGTTGGTTGCCAGCGTTCTGGTTCTCGCCTATGCCGTCTTCAACGATCCGCAGGTTATTGAGGGTTCAGTGCCGGCGACTGCCGACAATGCTCCTCAAGCCCAGCCGCTGAGCAACATCGCTGACGCTGACTGGCCAGCTTATGCCCGCGACCAGCAGGGTACGCGTTTTTCTCCGCTGAAGCAGATCAACAATCAAAACGTTAAAGAGCTGCAGGTTGCCTGGCAGTTCCAGACCGGCGATTTGAAAACCGCGAACGATCCGGGTGAAATCACCGATGAAGTCACGCCGATTAAAATCCGTGACACGCTTTATCTCTGTTCCCCGCATCAGATTCTGTTTGCGCTGGATGCAACAACCGGTAAGCAAAAATGGAAATTTGATCCCGGCTTGAAGCCGAACCCAACATTCCAGCATATTACCTGTCGTGGCGTCTCTTACCATGAAGTTCCGGCCGCAGCGGATGCAGCAAACAGCCAGCCTGCGCTGTGCTCGCGTCGTGTCTATCTGCCAGTGAACGATGGTCGTCTGTTTGCGTTGGACGCAGAAACCGGTGAGCGTTGCCCAGCATTCGGCAATAACGGCGAGCTGGATCTGCAGCACAAGCAGCCGGTTACTACGCCGGGCCAGTATGAGCCTACTTCTCCGCCAATCATCACCGATACCACTATCGTGATGGCAGGTGCCGTAACAGATAACTACTCTACCCGTGAACCTTCAGGTGCTATTCGTGGCTTTGATGTGAACACCGGTAAACTGTTGTGGGTGTTTGATCCAGGCGCGAAAGATCCTAACGCGATTCCGGCTGATGAACACACCTTCACCATGAACTCGCCGAACTCGTGGGCCCCTGCGGTTTACGATCCAAAACTGGATACCGTTTACCTGCCGATGGGCGTTACCACGCCAGATATCTGGGGCGGTAATCGCACGCCAGAGCAGGAGCGTTACGCGAGCAGCGTGCTGGCTCTGAACGCCACTACCGGTAAACTGGTATGGTCGTATCAGACTGTTCACCACGATTTGTGGGATATGGACTTGCCTTCACAGCCAACGCTGGCTGATATCACCGACAAAGATGGCAACACCGTTCCGGTGATTTATGCTCCGGCTAAAACCGGTAACATCTTCGTGTTGGATCGTCGTACGGGTAAGCCAGTGGTTCCTGCGCCAGAAACGCCGGTTCCACAGGGTGCCGCCAAAGGCGATCATGTCTCTGCCACGCAACCGTACTCTGAACTGACCTTCCGTCCTAAACAGAATCTGACAGACAAGGACATGTGGGGCGCGACGATGTATGACCAGCTGGTGTGCCGCGTGATCTTCAAGCGTCTGCGCTATGAAGGTCCGTTCACGCCGCCGTCAGAGCAAGGTACGTTGGTGTTCCCAGGTAACCTCGGCATGTTCGAATGGGGCGGTATTGCGGTCGATCCACATCGTCAGATCGCGATTGCTAACCCAATGGCGCTGCCGTTTGTGTCGAAGCTGATCCCGCGTGGTCCCGGCAACCCAATTGAGCCACCGAAAGGTGCTGAAGGCGGTTCCGGTACAGAAACCGGTATTCAGCCACAGTACGGCGTGCCTTACGGCGTTGAGCTGAATCCGTTCCTTTCTCCGTTCGGTCTGCCGTGTAAGCAACCAGCATGGGGTTACGTTTCTGCTGTTGACCTGAAAACCAACGACGTAGTGTGGAAAAAACGTATCGGTACCGTCCGCGACAGCGCACCGGTTCCAGTACCGTTCAAAATGGGCATGCCAATGTTGGGCGGCCCAATCACTACCGCCGGTAAAGTCTTCTTCATTGGTGCAACCGCAGATAACTATCTGCGCGCTTTCAGCACCGATACCGGTGAAATGTTGTGGCAGGCACGTCTGCCAGCAGGCGGCCAGGCAACGCCGATGACCTATGAAGTAAATGGCAAGCAGTATGTTGTCATTGCTGCTGGCGGCCACGGTTCGTTTGGTACCAAGCTGGGTGATTATGTGATTGCCTATGCATTGCCAGACAGCAAGTAATACGCATTAAGCGAATGACACAAGGCGGACTTCGGTCCGCCTTTTTTTATGGCTAATGCTTTCCGCATGCGGCAGCGTCTCCTTGCCTAAATAGGGCAACGTCTCCTTCCTCAAATACGGCAACGTCTCCTTCCTCAAATACGGCAGCGTCTCCTTCCCCAAATACGGCAGCGTCTCCTTTCCCAAATATGGCAGCGCCTCCTTTCCCAAATATGGCAGCGTCTCCTTTCCCAAATATGGCAGCGTCTCCTTCCCCCGCTTCGCGGGGGAAGGCCGGGATGGGGGACAGCGAGTACCTTACCAAAGCAGCGAATACCTCACCAAAGCAGCGCATACCTCAGTAAGCTCAGTACGGAGCCGCCTGTCCCCCACCTCAGTCCTCTTGAGTGCGAGGTCGTTTGTCCCCCACCTCGGTCCTCCCCCACGCGTGGGGGAGGAAGATGCTGCCATATGCGAGTAGTGAAGCTGCATGTGGCAACGTCTCCTTACTCAAATATGGCAGCGTCTCCTTCCCCCGCTTCGCGGGGGAAGGCCGGGATGGGGGACAGCGAGCTCTGAGCGAACGCCAACCCCATTAATCTCGGCTACGCCGCCAGTTCAGCCAGCTACACATTGCCATCACTACGCAGGTGGCTAAAAATACCGGCCTCATTCCAAAAGCGCCGCCGACAAATCCACCAAACAGTGGCCCGCTGACCTGACCGATATACTGCGCCGAAGTCGAATAGCCCAGCATCCGTCCGACCTGCGTTTCCGGCACGTTGTGGCGGATAATCGCGGTGATGCAGGGCATTAATCCGCCCAGCGCCATTCCCATCAGGAATCGCAAAACCACTAATTGCCATGCCGCCGTGATAAATGCCTGCGGGATTAATAACAGCGCACACACCAGCAAACCTGCGGTTAACACACGCCAGTGGCCAATACGATCCGCCAGCTTACCCAGCCTCGGTGCAGAGAGAATGCTGCCCAACGCGGCGGCAGACATTACCAAGCCCGCCATGAATGTCACTGCCTGATCACCCTGCACAAACTGACCGATATAAAGAGTAATAATCGGTTCAATCGACATATTGGCGAAAATCAGCAGCATGCCCGAAAGCCACATTAACCGCACCAGCGAACGATTCACAGGCTGTTCCGCTTCGTGCTCTGTCGTGCTGGTTTTTTCTCTCGTTTTTGGTTTAGGGACTTCTTTTAATAAAAAGGTCGTCGCCAGGAAAGCGAGGAAAATCACCGCACCGGTCAGCCAGAAAGTTTGTCGAATGCCAATCAACGGCGGCAACGCACCGCCCAGCAACGGACCCACGACGTTACCGGCCATAATCCCTGAGGCCAATATTCCCAGTGCCCAGCCGGTCTGCGATTTGGGTGTTTGTGAGGCGACTAAGATGGTCGAGCCAGAGGCATAACCGCCTAATAATCCTGCCAGTAAACGTAGCGCAACCAGTTGCCACGGCGCGGTTGCCATACCAATCAGCGACATCGCCACCGCCATGCCGAGGCTGGCGCGGATCAGCATCAGTTTTCGTCCGTAGCGATCGGCCAGTTTTCCCCAGAGCGGCGCGGTCAGGGCAGCTGTAAAAAACGTGGCGCCATAAGCGATGCCTGACCAACGAGCAATTGCAGCTGGTTCACTTACGCCTAATTGCTGAACATAAAGCGGCAAGAACGGCAACAGCAGTGTCATCGCTACAATGGTGCTGAACGATCCCAATACGCAAACCCATAAGTTGCGCCGCCAGTATTGAAACTCCACAACTGCACTCTGTTCCATAGCAAATTCCCGATAATGATCAGGGAGTCAGGCTACCAATGGTGCATATTAAACAACAGTCGCGGCGTGATATTTACTCTGTAGCCCTTTCTGTTGCTACTGAACAACAATCACGCCGATGCTAATGCGTTAATTAACGTGTCGCAGAGTAAGCTGATGGGCGAAGTCGGCTGTTCTGCATCGTGTAATAGCAGATAGCTTTGCAGGCGATCCATTTGCCATTCCGGCAACAGCTGCTGAATTTCTCCCCGCGCCACTGCTTCCTGCGCCATATAGGAAGGCAGATAAGCAATACCGCTACCGGCGAGTGCGGCGTTTAATAGCGCCATGCTGTTGTTAGCACGAAAACGGCTGCGAACTTCCACCACCAGTCGCTGCTTATCTCGGCGAAACGGCAGTGCCGCCGTGTGCGCAGGGCCATGAAACATCAGCAAATCATGGCGTGGCAACATATCAGGATGGCTAATAGCAGGATGCTGCATCAGATAACCTGGCGCGGCGTACAATCCCCAATCGATATCGCTGAGGACGCGAAAATTGCCCTGCTGAGGTGCACGGGCGCGGATAACAATCGCCACATCAACCTGATCGCTGATTTCATCACTGTTGCGATCGGTTAAATCAAGATCAATATTGATATGCAGGTGGCGGCGAAGAAAGCGATTAAGCAGCGGCACAATACATTGGCAGCCATACGTTACCGGTGCTTGCAACCGCACATTGCCTGTAAGTTCCTGATGCATCTGCTGCACGAAGGCATCCGCACGATGCATCTCAGCTAGCATCCGCATGCAGAAAGGATAATAGGCCTGCCCCAGTTCAGTGAGCGCCATTTTGCGGGTGGTGCGTTGTAAAAGTTTGATACCAAGCCGCACTTCCAGCCGGGCAATTTCGCGACTGACGTGAGATTTAGATAATCCCAGTGCGCGTGCCGCCTCGGTGAAACTTTTTAACTCTACGACACGCGCAAACAACAGCATGGCGGTCAGGTTATCACTGTTATCCATTACTCATCCCTGGCTGATCTCTTTCGCATCATTTGAAATAAAAATATCATACGTTACGCTCAGGGCGTTAATTCGCGTTTATCGTGAGTTTATATTTAAATCAATGTCGTTTCACACGCTGAACTAACCAAGAAGGAAAATAAGAGAGTGGAGTCTTAAAGCGGTATTTTTTTGATCTGCTATCGGTAATTATGTCGATAAACCTGCCCAGAAACTAATAACGGACATTAGCGTATAAGGTTTAATTGAAGGCGATAAAAATGGCATTATCAATGCGGCAACAGGCGACGAAACCAGCAGAACCTCACCCGGTTAAAAATGCCAAAAAGTAGGCACAGCGGTGCTTAGGATGGTGCTATCTTCAGTGAAGCCTTCAACAGTGACTTCAACAGCAATGCCAATGCAGGAGCTCATTCAGAGGGAAACTGCAACCGAGCGAAAATATCCTCATCGCGGAAAAAAACAATAAAACTAACCAATGAGAAACAGCCTTTACTGTATTTTTTCATGCTCGCCGTTCTGTTATTTTCTCTTGCTCTGTCTAATACAAACGAATTTCATCTTGGCTAATATGTCTTACTCTCGTCAGTATCCCGCCTGTTTATTATTATTCGGGTACATGCCGAATTCGTACACCTGCCAATACCATCATTTGGCCAAAGGCGATCATTCCGACGTTCTCGATCAACAGCGTTTGCAACGCATGCCATGGCAAGAACGTCGGAATTTTCAGCTTGCCATAGCCAGCGGGAATAAAAGACGATCGGGTTCGACGCGTCTTTGACGACGCAGTTGCCCTGGCGTCACCATAAAATAGTTTTTAAAGGTACGCGTATACGCCTGCTGCGTATCGAAACCATAACTCATCGCCACCTGTAAAATGGCTTCATTGCTACTGAGCAAGGTCAACGCAGACTCGGTTAAACGCCGCTGACGAATATATTCAGCCAGTGAGAAACCGGTGTGCTGCCGGAATAATCGTTGCAGGTGCCAACGGGAATAGCCGGATCGACGTGCTACCTCGTCCAGATGCAAATCGTGTCCTAAATTGCCTTCAATCCACTCCAGCAAACTACGAATAAACTCGCGCTGATTCATGGGTTCCTCCTGATATCGCCTGATGTGCAGTGAACCCACTTTAACGCGTTAAATTTATCCCTTAATTAGCAGAAAATTAGCGCAGAATTAGCATCTGCGCTTTTCGGGTCTTAAACCTGACCTAAAACGTGCTGCGGCCACCTGTCTACCGCGTGAAGGTTAACGGCTATAATTCTGCGCTAACTATCCAGCGCTAAACTGCTGCCAGCGCTACACTGCCAGCAACTTTTTAGAGGACATCATCCATGCGTGTGTTGTTAGTCGAAGATGATGAAATGATTGGCGCAAATTTACAGCAGGCGCTGGAAGCAGCGGGCTGGTCAGTTGACTGGGTTCGTGACGGTGTTTTTGCCCATAATGCCTGGGCTGAGGGCGGCTACAGCTGCGTATTGCTCGATCTCGGTTTACCGCGTGATGACGGTTTGCAGGTGTTACGCCGGGCGCGCAGCCGTGGCGATGCGACGCCAGTGCTGATTCTCACCGCACGCGATACCGTGGCGCAGCGCGTACAAGGGCTGGACACCGGCGCAGATGATTACCTGCTTAAACCTTTTGATCTGCAAGAAGTGCTGGCAAGAATGCGTGCCATTACCCGACGTCGTCACGGCGCGGCAGATTCGGTGTTAGGCAGCGGCGATGTGCAGCTAGACATGTTGACGCGTGAAGTGATGTACAAAGGCCAGCGCGAGCAGCTTACCGCGCGTGAATATGCGCTTTTGTATGCCTTACTGGAGCGTCCGGGCGCCATTTTGTCTCGTGAGCAGTTGGAAAACCGCATTTACGGTTGGGGCGAAGAGGTCACCAGCAACGCGGTGGATGTGTTGATTCACGGTATGCGCCGCAAATTAGACAACGATGCAATCCGCAATGTGCGCGGGTTAGGCTGGCGAGTACCGGCAATATGAAACCTTTCACTTTTATGCGATCCCTGCGTAATAAATTATTGAGCACGCTGCTGATTATCCATTTATTGATGATTGGCGGCGTGAGCTGGTATTTCTTCAGCTGCTATGGCGACATGATTGGCACTATGAAGGATGATCAGCTCTCTAAAATCGCCGATGCCTGGGCAACCAACAAACAAATTCCTGCGTTAATGCCCCTTATGGTGCCAGCCGACAAGCTGAAAAGCGCGTTTGTGGTTCAGCTCTGGGATGCCGATGGTCAACTGCGCGCCAGCTCCTGGCCAGAGCTGCACGCCCCGCTGCAAGCGAAAAAAGGCTATCACGATGCCGATGTCGGCGGTTGCCATGATTGCGAATGGCGTATTTATACGCGACCCGGCCAACCCGGCAGCGATATCAAAACCATTCAGGTGATGCATAACCTGAGCTATATGAAAGAGTTGATGGTGAAGCGGGCACTCTCAGCGATCGTACCATTGATCCTAATGATGCCGCTTTCGCTGCTGGTGATCTGGTTGGTAGTGCGTAAGATCACCCGCGATCTCCGCGTCGCGTCGCGCCAGATCGCCGCCCAGGAAACACATCATCCCCACAATGTTTCGCCCGATGGCTTACCGGATGAGATCCTGCCGCTGGTTGCGGCTTACAACTCGCTGCTCGATAAACTGCGCGCAGCCTGGTCGGCCCAGCGTCAATTTTTGGAAGATGCTGCTCATGAACTGCGAACGCCTGTCACCGCTGTTACCTTACAGCTAGAAAATTTACGCCAACATATTCAACAGGGTGAAGCCAGCCGCCAGTTTGATCAGCTTGAAGCGGGCGTGACGCGCACACGTCATTTGGTCACACAGTTACTGAATATTTCACGTCAGGAAGATCAAACCGTGGTCGCCAGCATCGAGAATATTGAACTGGACGATCTGCTGAAAGAGAGCATTGAGCAGCTCATGGTTGTGGCAGATAAGCGTGGTATCGACATCGGTTTCAACGGCTCTACCCATTATCGTTTGCAGGCGAGCCGCTCCGAACTACGTAGCCTGTTCGATAACCTGATTGGTAACGCCATGTTACATACGCCAGAAGGCAGTTTGGTGGATGTTTTACTGCATCGCGTTGCGGGACAAACGGTGGTCGATATTGTTGATAACGGGCCGGGTATACCGGAATCGTTTATTGAGCGTGCTTTTGATCGCTTTGCCCGTTCGCCAGATGTGAAAGCCCAAGGCAGCGGTCTGGGTTTATCGATTGTGCGTAGCGTGGCGGAAAAGAACAGCATTCATGTCGCACTTTCCAACTGTTTCAATCCACAAGGCGCCATTTGCGGCTTGCAGGTTCGCGTTACCCTTCCCTGATCTCACCTGTTCAAAACGGAACCCGACAACGTAAACGGTTGCCTGGTTCCGTTCGCTACCCGCTATTAATGTGATCATCATCACATTTCAGCTGAATTATCATGCAACACATTTTGACAAACGTGAGCAAAATCTATTTTCTATCCCCTTGTTGCAGGCACGCTACGCGAGCTTAAAAACGCCTTTGGCTGATTAAAACAATTCACTGCCCATCAAGGGATCGATTTCACTCTGATCGCGCCAGTCGTGCAGCGGTCAAAAGCATGTGGTTAATGATAATGAAATTTAAAACGTTGGTAGCAGGTGCCTTGCTGGCATGTTCCATGAGCGGCGCTGCACAAGCGGCTGAAAGCGATCCGCAGTATGTTTCTGACTGGTGGCACCAAAGCGTCAACGTGGTGGGCAGCTACCACACGCGTTTCGGACCCCAGTTCAACAACGATGTTTATCTGGAATATGAAGCTTTCGCCAAGAAAGATTGGTTCGATTTTTATGGCTACCTCGACCTGACAAACTTCTTCGGCGTGGGCAACAGCAATGCCAACGGCATTTTTGACCACGGCTCACCGATGTTCATGGAGATCGAACCGCGCTTCTCTATCGACAAACTGACCGGCACCAGCCTGGCGTTTGGTCCATTCAAAGAGTGGTATTTCGCCAATAACTACATCTACGACATGGGCCGTAACAGCGATAATCGCCAAAATACCTGGTACATGGGTTTAGGAACCGACATCGATACGCACAGCGATGTTGGCCTTTCATTGAACGTTTATGCGAAATATCAGTGGGAAAACTACGGCGCGGCGAACGAAAATAGCTGGGATGGCTATCGCTTCAAAGTGAAATACTTTGTACCGATCACCACGCTGTGGGGGGGTAATCTGGGCTACGTGGGCTTCACTAACTTCGATTGGGGTTCAGACCTGGCTGAAAAAGGCGGCTCTTCACGTACCAGCAACTCTATCGCCTCTAGCCACATCCTCTCTTTGGGTTACGATCACTGGCATTTCTCTGCCGTGGCGCGTTATTTCCACAATGGCGGACAGTGGGCTGATGGCCGTGAGCTGAACTTTGGTAACGGTGATTTTGAAGTGAAATCTACCGGTTGGGGTTATTACCTGGTTGCAGGTTATAACTTCTAATGCCACAGGCGGCATTCGCCGCCTGCCTCGCTCTTCCCCACTTGGGGAAGAGCGCTTTGCCTTTATTCATGCGGCTTCAAAACATTGATGCGCCATGGAATTCCGAACTTATCGATGAACATACCAAACCCTTTGGCCCAGAATGTTTCCTGCCAAGGCGTTGTGATTTTCCCCCCGGCTGATAACTTTTCAAACCAGGCTTCACCTTGCGCCGTATCGGTTGTCGCCAGGCTGACCGCGTAACCTGCGTGCTCAGAAGCGGGCGGCTGATTAGGGTTGCCGTCACTTAACATCAGCTCCCCTTGCCCGATACGCAAATGCGCATGCATGATTTTTTCAGGGGGTAGCGGCGGCGCTGATTTATCGCCGACCTGCTCGCCCTGCTCCGGCATATCGCCAAAAGTCACCTTATAGAGCAGCTCGCCACCCGTCGCATTCAAGTAAAACTCGATCGCCTCTTCACAACGGCCGTAGAGAAACAGGTAAGGACTCACTTGCATCGTAACCTCCATTGGTGGGTTGGATGGATTAATTCACCACACTCCAAAGTGTAGACGATGAGAGCTGGTCACTTGTCACTGCTGGCAATTTCTACGGAATAACTGCGCCATGTAGCTGCTCATCGGCGTTAGCGCAGCGTCTTTTCGTTGAATCAAATAAAAGGTCGCTTTCGGCAGCGGTTCATCCAGCTCTAATGCCACCAACTGTCGGCCTAAAATAGGATCATCAATCACATCCACCGACAAGATAGAGACGAAATCGCTCTGCGCCACCAGGCTGGTGCAGGCCATAAAGGTTTCGCAGGTAACGACAATTTTCGGTGCCATGCCGCGATCGCCAAACAGATCATGCAGCAAGCGATAATAGCTGCCTTTGGGCGTTGGCATGGTCCAGTCACATTGCTGCAACTCTGCCAGCGAGCGCGCTTTCTCTAGCGGATGCCCTTTCCGCACGACCACTTTGTATTCGCGCTCCATCATGCGCTCGTACATCAACTCCTGATCGAGATGGCTTTGATCATAGGTATTGATGGTGAAATCCAGCGCGCCCTGGCGCAATTCATGCACCATCGACACCAACTGGCCTTCAACAATGCGTACTTTGACCAGCGGATATTCACGGTGAAATTGATTGATTACCTGCGGCATGATGGTGCGCGCAACGCTGCCGCCTACACCAATATTCACTTGCCCACCGCCCAACCCCAGGCGCTGCTGAATATCTTCTTGCGCTACCCGCAACTCCTCCAACACCAGACTGGCGTGACGAAAAAAGTTATCACCGATGTCGGTCAACACCACACCTTGCTGGCGGCGAACAAACAGCCGTGCGCCAAGAACCGACTCCAGTTCCTGAATCGCTTTCGTCAACGCGGGCTGTGAAAGGCCCGATAAACGGCTAGCCGCGCGAATACTGCCCTGACGCGCTACGTCAACAAACGCGCGTAATTGATGAAGTTTGAGATTAGCAGGCATGATTTTTGTGATAACCGCTGTTTATCAGACACAAGATATTCGCATCTTATGTGGGTGTTTACCATTGTGTAGATTCAGAACAATGCATAAAAAACCAACACCAGGAGATTGCCGATGAACACCCTTTCCGACCACGTCAGCGCATTGATTCCGCAGATGAAAAGCTGGCGCCGCGACTTCCATCAATTTGCAGAGTCAGGCTGGCTAGAGTTCCGCACTGCTACATTGGTCGCCGAAGCGCTACACAATCTCGGTTATCAACTGCAACTGGGTCGTGAAGTGATTAATGCGGATGCACGCATGGGCTTGCCCTCTGCCGAAGTGCTACAGCTTCAGGAAGCCCGTGCGTTGCAACAAGGTGCGCTCCCGCAGTGGTTATCTTACTTCTCGGGCGGATTTTGCGGCATCGTTGCCACGTTGGAGACCGGTCGTCCCGGCCCGGTAATGGGTTTTCGCGTTGACATGGATGCGCTGGATTTGAATGAAAGTCAGGCCGCGGATCACCTGCCGCAGCGCGAAGGCTTTGCATCCTGCAATCCAGGCATGATGCACGCCTGCGGACATGATGGTCACACCACCATCGGCCTTGGCGTTGCCTCACTGTTAATGGCGATGAAAACGCAGTTGAGCGGCACCATCAAACTTATCTTTCAGCCTGCTGAAGAAGGCGTGCGGGGTGCCAAAGCGATGGTTGAAGCGGGCGTGGTCGATGATGTTGATCTGTTCACTGCCATTCACCTCGGCACTGGCGTACCGGCAGGCGAACTGGTGTGTGGCAGCGACAGTTTCCTCGCCACCACCAAGCTGGACGTGAGCTTTACCGGTGTGGGCGCGCATGCAGGTGGCCGCCCCGAGGAAGGCCGCAATGCGCTGTTAGCGGCGGCGCAGGCCACCTTAGCGCTGCACGGTTTAACCCAGCACAGCGGCGGCGTGGCGCGCGTCAATGTCGGCGTGTTGCAGGCGGGAACGGGGCGTAATGTAGTCGCCGATTGTGCGCTGATGAAGGTGGAAACACGCGGCGTCAGCAATGAAGTTAACGACGACATTTATCAGCAGGCGCTGCGCGTCATCGCCGGTGCAGCCACTATGTATGGCGTTGAATATGAGGTGAAGCTGATGGGCGCTGCACGCAGCTCTACGCCAACGCAACCTTGGGTAGATTTCATCCACCAGCAGGCTGAAGCGCTCGGTGTGTTCAACTCGGTTGTCGATCGCAAACAGCAAGCCGCTGGTTCGGAAGATGCCACCTACATGATGGAGCGCGTTAAGCAGCGCGGCGGACAAGCCTCCTACGCCATTTTTGGCTGCGAGCTGGCCGCGGGCCATCACAACGCGAAATTCGATTTCGATGAGAAGGTGATGGCAACCGCCGTCACATTGCTCTCTACGCTGGCGCTGAATCAGGCGCAGTTTGGCGGTGCACGATGATTGAATCGTTTATTGCGGATTATATCGAGCAGCATCAGGCCCGCTTTAGCGCACTTAGCGATGCTATATGGGACGTGCCGGAAACCCGCTTCGCCGAAACCCGCTCCTCCGCGCTGCTGGCTGATGCGCTGGCAGAAGAGGGTTTTGACGTTGAGCGCGGTGTCGGCGGCATGGATACCGCGTTTATCGCCAGTTTTGGCAGTGGCAAACCCATTATCGGCATCTTGGGGGAATTCGATGCGCTGGCGGGCCTGAGCCAGCAGGCTGGCTGTGCACAACCGAAACCGCTGGTGGAAAACGGTAATGGTCACGGCTGCGGCCACAACCTGCTGGGTACCGCCGGGCTGGCTGCGGCGTTTGCGGTGAAAGCCTGGATGCAGCAACACAACACCGGCGGCACGCTGCGCTTTTATGGTTGCCCAGGCGAAGAAGGCGGCTCCGGCAAAACGTTTATGGTGCGTGAAGGTCTCTTCAACGATGTAGATGCCGCAGTGACCTGGCATCCTGAAGGTTTCAGCGGCATGTTCAACCTCAGCACGTTAGCCAATATTCAGGCGGCGTTTCACTTCAAAGGCGTCGCGGCACATGCCGCTAACTCACCGCATTTGGGGCGTAGCGCACTGGATGCGGTGACGCTGATGAATACCGGCGCCAATTTCTTGCGTGAACACATTGTGCAGGAAGCGCGTCTGCATTATGCGGTGACCAACAGCGGTGGCGTCTCGCCTAATGTCGTGCAGGCCGATGCCGAAGTGCTGTTCCTGATTCGCGCCCCTGAATTGCAACAGGCGCAGGATATCTATCAACGGGTGATCAATATCGCCAAAGGCGCGGCGCTGATGACAGATACCCAGATGTCAGTGCGTTTTGACAAAGCCTGTTCCAATTATGTGCCAAATCGCGCACTGGAAGCTGTGATGGAGCGTTATTTGCATCAGTTTGGCTTACCCGATTACAACGATGAGGAGCGCGCGTTCGCGGCAGAGATCCGCGCCACGTTAACGAAAGATGACTTACGCAATGCGCAGCTGAATGCGGCACGCACGGGTGGCGAAGCGGGTCAGGCGTGGGTTGAGACGCTGGGTGACAAGCTTTTCATGGATGAGGTCGCCCCGTATGCGATCACGCGTGAAATGCTGTATGGCTCAACCGATGTCGGCGATGTGAGCTGGGTTACGCCCACTGCGCAGTGCTTTGCGCCCTGCTTTACCTTCGGTACACCGCTGCATACGTGGCAACTGGTGGCGCAAGGCCGCACCAGCATCGCGCATAAAGGCATGTTTTTGGCGGGAAAGGTGATGGCGGCAACGGCATTAACCCTGCTCAACGATGACGATGCGCTGGCGCGCTGTCGCGACGAATTCAGCAAGGCACGTCAGGCGCAGCCTTACGCATGCCCAATACCGGACGGCATCACGCCGTCAAAATTGGCCGATTGAGCCACCGGCCGCGCCTCATGGCGCGGACCGAGATAAAAACAAGCAAACACAAGACGAGGAAGGACGGATGGAAGTCGCATCGGAGAACCGCAGCCCGGGTAAGGTATTCAGCTGGATTGAACGCGTTGGCAACAAAGTACCCAATCCCTTTTTACTGTTTGTTTATTTGATTGTGGCGTTGATGGTGGCAACCGCCGTGATCAGCGCACTGGATTTAGCCGTTAAAAACCCCAGTAACGGCGAGATGGTACGGGTCAATAATTTGCTTAGCGTGGCGGGCTTACAGTGGATCCTGCCGAATATCATCAAGAACTTCAGTAGTTTTACGCCGTTGGGATCGATTCTGGCGCTGGTGATTGGCGCTGGTCTGGCGGAAAAAGTCGGGTTGCTGCAATCCCTGATGGTGAAAATGGCCTCACGCGTTAGCCGCCGTTATGCCAGCTATATGGTGCTGTTCATCGCTTTCTTTAGCCACATCTCTTCTGATGCAGCTTTAGTGGTGATGCCGCCGCTCGGCGCGCTGATTTTCCTTGCGGTCGGGCGTCATCCGGTTGCCGGGTTATTGGCCGCGATCGCGGGCGTTGCATCCGGTTTTACCGCCAACTTACTGATTGTGACCACCGACGTGTTGTTATCGGGCATCAGTACCGAAGCAGCAAAAGCAGTGAGCGATACCGTGCACGTCAGCGTGATCGATAACTGGTTTTTCATGGCGTCGTCGGTGATTGTGCTGACCATTGCCGGCGCGCTGCTGACCGATAAATTCGTCGAGCCGCGCTTGCCGCAGTGGAAAGATGGCAGCGGCGAAAAACTTGCTGCATTGACACCGCTGGAGAATCGGGGCCTACGTACAGCGGGCATTGCCGCGCTGCTGTTTATTGGCTTAATGGCGCTGCTGGTGGTGCCCGAACATGCGCCGCTGCGCGATCCCAAAACCGGTTCGATCATTCCCTCGCCCTTCATTCAAGGCATCGTACCGATCATCATCCTGTTCTTTTTCGTGGTGGCGATTGCTTACGGCGTGGTCACAAAGCAGATCCGTCGCCCGGATGATATTCCGCAGCTGCTGGTCGATCCGATGAAGAATATGGCGGGCTTTATCGTGATGGTGTTTCCGCTGTCGCAGTTCGTGGCGTTCTTTAACTGGAGCAACATGGGCAAATTCATGGCACTCGGTCTGACCGACGTGCTGGAAAGCGCAGGAATCAGCGGTGCACCTGCGTTTCTGGGCCTAATGTTCCTTTCAGCATTTCTTTGTATGTTTATCGCCAGCGGTTCGGCCATCTGGTCGATTCTCGCGCCGGTCTTTGTGCCGATGTTTATGCTGCTCGGCTTCCATCCCGCGTTTGCCCAGATGATTTTCCGTATTGCCGATTCCTCCGTGCTACCGCTGGCACCCATGTCGCCGTTCCTGCCGCTGTTTCTGGCCTTTCTACAGCGCTACCAAAAAGATGCACAGCTTGGCACTTACTACATGCTGATTTTCCCCTATCCGCTGGTGTTCTTTATCAGCTGGATTGCACTGCTTCTGGTCTGGTACGCGTTAGGTTTACCGATTGGTCCAGGCGTCTATCCACAACTGCATTAATCCCGATTCGCCATGGACGGCGAAAACTGCAACGTACGTTGCTAAATACTCACCAACTTGCCTCTCGGCAACGATCCTCGAATTTATTATCCTGCTATCTCTTCGCTTGCTAACGGTTAATTATTTTTAAATCTAATCAAGACCGCTAGCGAGATTTGCAAACACTGCCACACCGAGGTTTACGTAAAAATGACAACAGCCTGCCCAACAGGGATGGCGCCGACGCACGCTTCGTCGGCACCCAACAACAGCTTAGCGGGACGCATTGATGCGCTGCCTTCCTCCGCCGGTTTGTGGCGTTTCATTTCTTTGCTGGCGCTAGGCGGCTTCTTCGAACTCTACGACCTGTTTGAAACCGGCTACATCAGTTCTGGCTTGCTGGCCACCGGCGTTTTTCATACGGGCAGCGCAGGCGTGTTTGGCTTTTCCGATCAGGCCGCTTTTGCTTCTGCAACGTTTCTGGGTCTGTTTTTTGGCGCAAGCCTGCTGGCGCCCTACGCCGATCGCTTTGGTCGCCGCCTGACGTTTATGTGCGCACTCATGTGGTATGGCCTGTTTTCGCTGCTGATGGCTTTTCAGCAAAGCGCCGAAATGATCATCCTGTTCCGCTTTTTAGTCGGTATTGGCTTGGGCATTGAGCTTGTCACCATCGATACCTACTTGTCGGAATGGGTGCCTACGCATCTGCGTAGCCGCGCCTTCGCGTTTTCATTTTTCATTCAGTTTCTCTCAGTGCCTGCGGTGGCTTTGATGTCGTGGTGGCTGGTGCCGCAAACCATCCTCAGCCTGGAAGGCTGGCGCTGGGTGGTGATTGCAGGCGCGCTCTGTTCACTGGTGATTTGGTTTATTCGCAAAAACCTGCCGGAATCGGCACGCTGGCTGGCGCAACAAGGCCGTCATCAAGAGGCGCATCAGGTGCTCTCGGCAATGGAAACGCGTTGTGGCATGACGCCGGGCGCAGATTTTCCACCCGATGATGCCGCGGCACAACTGCCGAAAAAAGGGCGTTTCAGCGAGATTTGGGCACCCGCTTATCGCAAGCGCACCCTGATGCTGGTGGTGATGAATTTCTTCCAGGCAATTGGTTTCTTCGGCTTCGGTAACTGGCTGCCCGCGCTGCTGTCGGGCAAAGGCACCACGGTCACACACAGTTTGCTTTATGCCTTTTTTATCACGCTGGCCTACCCGCTCGGTTCATTGATTTGCAGCCGTTACGCCGATAAGTTTGAAAATAAATGGCAGATTGTGATGTCGTCGCTGATGACGGTGATATTCGGCACGCTGTTCGCCTTCCAGACCAATCCGGTGCTGCTGATTATTTGCGGCTTTTTGATCACCTATTCCAACGCCTGGCTGACATTTAGCTATCACGCTTATCAAACTGAGATCTTCCCGACGCATATTCGCGCCCGTGCGGTTGGCTTTTGCTACTCGTTCAGCCGCTTATCGACAGTGTTCAGCAGCATTTTGATTGGCTTGATTTTGCAGTACGCCGGCACGCAAGGCGTGATCGCCTTTATTGTGCTGAGTATGCTGATGGTGATGTTGTCGGTGGGAATTTATGGCCCGAAAACGCGCGGCATTGATTTAGAGAATATTTAACATCTGCGCTTGTTTTTCTTAAGTGCGAGGTCGTTTGGCCCCCACCTCGGTCCTCTTGAGTGCGAGGTCGTTTGTCCCCCACCTCGCTCCCCATAAGTGCGAGGTCGTTTGTCCCCCACCTCGGTCCTCCCCCATACATGGGGGAGGAAGATGCTGCTACATGCGAGTATTGAAGCTGCATGTGGCAGCGTCTCCTTCCCCCGCTTCGCGGGGGAAGGCCGGGATGGGGGACAGCGTACTCCGTATAAAAAACGCGTACGCCGCCAAAAATCACTTGCCTTCCAGCACCTTGATATCTGCGCTACCAGTGCGATCCTTCACATCTTTACGCTGTTCGGCAACGTCTTTGGCGCTGACCTGTTTGTCGGACTTATTTCCCCAGCTGGTGCGGATAAAGTTCACCACATCCGCGACCTGCTGATCATTCATGCGCCAGCCAAATGCAGGCATGGTGATGGTTGATGGCGCACCTTTCACACCCGGCAATTCGCCGCCCACCAGCACGATATGAATCAGCGAGGTTGGATCGTCAGCCAACACCACCGGATTGCCGCGCAACGCAGGATAAAAACGTTGATAACCGCTGCCATCGGTTTTATGACACGCTGCACAACTGTCGACATACAGCGAGGCACCCGCCTGATGATCATCCCCTTTCCACAGCGCTTTCGCCGTTGCCTCATCAACGCTGAACACCGTTTGATGCGGATCTTTCGCACCCAATGATTTCAGATAACGCGCAATCGCCGTGATGTCGTTGTCGCTCAAGTGCTGCAAGCTATGCTCAACCACTTCGGTCATGCCGCCAAAGGCTGCGGTGTGATCGTTACGACCGTAACGCAGGAACTGGCTCAAATCGTCTTCACTCCAGCGGCCTAAACCATCGCGGTTGTCGCCGCGCAGGTTGCTGGCGGTCCAGCCGTCAACCGGTGCGCTGCTGCCAGACAGATAATCATTCCCTTCGTTATTGGTCAGGGCTTTCTCTTGCATAGTGATGCTACGTGGCGTGTGGCATGCGCCGCAGTGGCCTAAGCCTTCAACCAGATAACGTCCTCGTGCCAGCGTGGGATCTTCCTGCTCAGCCGGCTTGAAAGCCTTCACTTCCGGTGCAAACACAGTACGCCAAATCGCCAGCGGCCAACGCATCGAAAGCGGCCAGGGAATATCGCTGTCTTGATTAGCTTGATTAACTGGCGCAACGCCATGCATGAAGTAGGCATACAACGCCTTCATGTCGTCATCATTGACCACTGCATAAGAGGGAAATGGCATCGCCGGATAGAGCGTATCGCCATTTTTCGCCACGCCGTGACGCACCGCTTTTTGGAAGTCGTCGTAGCTGTAATCACCGATCCCAGTCGATTTATCCGGCGTGATATTGGTCGAATAAATAGTGCCGATCGGAGTGACCATCGGTAAGCCACCCGCAAAGGCTTTTCCGTCTTTGCTGGTGTGACACGCCACGCAGTCACCGGCACGCGCCAGATACTCGCCGCGCTTTACCAAATCGCTGTTGCTGTCGTCCGCCAGTGCAGAGAACGTCAATGTGCCCAGAATCAGGGCCAAAATGCCTTTTTTCATCGCCATGTTCCTTATGCCTGCACCAGTGGACCTGGATTTTTCAGGTACTGCTCGCGGATGGCTTTCGCGGACCAATACGTCAGCGCCGCCACCATGCCTGTTGGGTTGTAACCCAGCCCTTGCGGGAAGGCTGACGCGCCAGGTACAAACACATTCGGCACATCCCAGCTTTGCAGATAGCGGTTAACCGCGCTGGTGTTGGGATCTTCACCCATGATCGCCCCGCCATTCATGTGCGTGGTTTGATAAACGGTGGAATCGAAATGGCTGTCAGCGGTTTTCGCGGCGCCCATGATCAATTTAGGGTTCATCGCTTCCGCAATTTTGTGCATTTTGCTGACCATGAACTGCGCCATCTTGATGTCATTTTCCTGCCAGTCAAAGGTCATGCGCAGCAGCGGCTGGCCGTGGGCATCTTTGTAGTTAGGATCGAGATCAAGGTAATTGGCACGATAAGATTGGTGCGCGCCGTGGGCATCCATCGACACGTGATGGGTGTAAGTGTCCGCGACGGCGGCTTTCCACTTACTGCCCCAGTTTGGCGTGCCGGTCGGCGTCGGCAGACCCGAAATCGGTTTGGTACCCGCCTGGTTAACCCAGAACGGCGAACCACCGACAAAGCCGTGCGGGCCGTGATCAAAGTTGTCGGCATTAAAGTCATCCACACCTACGCCTGCGCCACCCGCACCAATAAACGGATTGGTGGTGGTGTTTTTGTCGAACAGCGCTTTAAGCGTGGAGATGTTTTGGTACGCGAAGTTGCGACCAACGGTGCCTTCATTGGTAATCGGGTTATAGGGCTTGCCAATGCCCGACAGCAGCATCAGATGCACGTTGTGGAACTGGAACGCAGAAAGAATCACCAAATCCGCCAGCTGCTCAACTTCACGGCCTTGACCATCAACGTACGTCACGCCGGTGGCGCGCTTTTTGTCATCGGTCAGATTAACGCGCAGCACGTAAGCGTTGTTGCGTAATTCAAACTTCGGCTCCTGACGCAGCGCGGGCAGGATGTTGACGTTTGGCGATGCCTTGGAATACATGTAGCACGCATAACCGCTGCAGTAGCCGCAGAAATTACACGGGCCCATTTGCGCGCCGTAGGTGTTGGTATAGGGGCCAGAGGTGTTCGCTGAAGGCAAGTCATAAGGATGATAGCCAACCGATTCTGCCGCCTGGGAAAAGAGCTGCGCCGAGTAGGTGCGCTTTTGCGCTGGCAGTGGAAACTTATCTGAGCGATCGGGTGCAAACGGGTTGCCACCGATCTCTTTGCCCACCACTTTACCGTTGATGCTCCACGGCGTACCGGAGGTGCCAAACACTTTCTCAGCCTTGTCAAAAAAGGGTTCCAGCTCGTCGTAGTTCACGCCGAAATCTTGAATCGTCATGCCTTCAGGAATGAAGTTTTTGCCGTAACGCTCTTCGTAATGACTGCGCATACGCAATTCAGTCGGATCAACACGGAAATGCACGCCAGACCAGTGCAGGCCCGCGCCGCCGGTGCCGGTGCCGGGTAAAAAGGCAGCCAGCTGACGATAAGGCACGGCGGTTTGCGACGCGTTATGGCGAATCGTTACGGTGCTTTTTGACAGATCCTGGAACAGCTTTTTGCGGATGTTATAGGTCAGTTCATCAATGGATTGCGGATACGATCCATCAGGATACGTATCGCGATGCGGACCGCGCTCTAGCGCCAGCACGGTTAACCCGGCTTCGGTCAGCTCTTTCGCCATGATTGCGCCAGCCCAGCCGAACCCAACAATCACCGCGTCTACTTTTTTATTTTCGTTAGCCATGCTTACGTTCTCTCTCCGCGAATCGACACTGACGGGAACGGATATTGTTCGCCGCGCTCTACCCAATCCATAAAGTCGGCGCGGGCGCCTGGGAAGCCAATCAGCTTCCAGCCCACCATGCCTTGATTGCCGCCGTGGATCGGATCGCTGAAGAAGCCTTCGCGGGTGTTTTGAATCAGGAACGCAAAGAAGGTTTTACTTGGCAGTTGTTTGAACTCGGCTTTGCCGCTTTCCATTGCCTGTAACAAGGCGTCTTGCTGGTCGCCAGTCAGCTCAGCGAACACTTTTCCATGCTGCTGTTTGCTATAGTCATCCGCATCGGCGAGGCCCAGCCGATAGATTTGCTGCGGTACCAGCGGTAGCTGATAACCCAGCTCTTTCGGCAAGTCAGGATTGAACGGTCCCTGCATGTACCAGGTTGCACCGGTCGCATAAGGGGTATTCATCTGACGATCGATAAATTCCGGTACGCCCGCTTCCAGTGCGCCGGGACCCCGATCATCGTTGGGGATCAGGCGCGCGACCGCCGCCTTAATAAAAGCGAACTCTTCGGCAGTAAACCAGTTGGGTTGATAATCACGCGCCTGTTGCGGGCCGGTTGAATTTACTTCTGCAGCCTGCGCTGCCATTGGTGTTGTGAATGCACCCATAGTAGCGCCACCCACCGCCATTGCTGGCGCCAGGGTGATGGTCTTCAGCAAAAAATCCCTGCGTGAATGACCCTTTTTTTGTTCTGACATGACATTGCCTCAGTACCGCATACAATGCGGCATGAAAGAGTAATTGATTGCGTTGTAATGGTTTTTATAAGCGGTTTTAGGGTTACAGCTTCATTGTTACCGGTAACAATTGCCGTTAGTGTAACACCGTTAGCCACAAAGATTGAGGGGATGGAAACAAAATCGCACAAATTCATTAACATCCATCGCCACGCATTCATTGTCTGATACATCACATCACTTACAGAGAGCAGCCAAAAACGTTATAACAGTCTGCACACAACAGCGGAGAACCTATGTTTAAGTCCTTTTTCCCCCGGCCAGCGCTGTTTTTTAGCTCAGCAGCGATTTGGAGCTTGCTGGCTATTTTTGCGTGGTTCGGTTTTGCCGATCATATACCTGCGTTATGGCCAGCTTTTGATGCCGCAATGAAACAGCCTTTACCGACCACGGCAGCACGCTTTATCGCTGCCAGTCAGCTATGGTTTTATGCCTATTACTGGATCATGGTGACCGTTTTCGCGCTGGCCTGGCGGGTGATTGATAATCATCCCTGGCAGCGTTGGTCAGTGTGGGGTTCAGCCCTGATTATCTTTGTGACCTGGTTTGGCGTGCAGGTTGGCGTGGCGATTAACGCCTGGTATGGGCCTTTCTATGACCTGATCCAGAAAGCGCTGACTAAAGCCGGTTCGGTACAAATCAGTGAATTTTATGGTGAAGTCAGAGCATTTTTAGGCATCGCATTGATTGCCGTAGTGATTGGCGTGATGAACTCATTCTTCATTAGTCATTGGGTGTTCCGCTGGCGTACCGCGATGAACAATTACTACATGCACAACTGGCAACGCCTGCGTCATGTCGAAGGCGCCGCTCAGCGTGTACAAGAAGACACCATGCGCTTTGCCACCACGCTGGAAGATTGGGGCGTGAGCTTTATTCAGGCAATTATGACGCTGGTGGCCTTTTTACCGGTGCTGGTCACGCTGTCACATCACGTTAAAGATGTGCCGTTTCTGGGTAACATTCCCTATGCGCTGGTGATCGCCGCGGTGCTGTGGTCAGTGTTTGGTACCGGGCTGTTAGCATTGGTGGGAATTAAACTGCCGGGGCTGGAGTTCCGCAATCAGCGGGTAGAAGCAGCATATCGTAAGGAGCTGGTTTACGGCGAAGATGATGCTTCACGCGCCTCGCCACCCACCGTGCAGGAGCTATTCAGCCGAGTACGGACTAACTATTTCCGCCTTTACTTTCACTATCTCTATTTCAACATCACCCGCATTCTTTATTTGCAGGTGGATAACGTCTTTGGCTTGTTCCTGCTGTTTCCGTCGATTGTGGCAGGCACCATTACGCTGGGATTGTTAAACCAGATTACCAACGTATTTGATCAGGTGCGTAGCTCGTTCCAGTATCTGATTACGTCGTGGTCAACGCTGGTGGAGTTGATGTCGATCTACAAACGTCTGCGCAGTTTCGAGCAGATTTTGCAGGACATTCCGCATGAAGAGATGATGCGTGAGGCGTCCGAAGAGGTGTAGTTTGGGCTTGGACTGTGGTCTAGTGCGAGGTCGTTTATCCCCCACCTCGGTCCTCTTGAGTGCGAGGTCGTTTGTCCCCCACCTCGGTCCTCCCCCATACATGGGGGAGGAAGATGCTGCAATATGCGAGTAGTAAAGCTGCATGTGGCAGCGTCTCCTTCCCCCGCTTCGCGGGGGAAGGCCGGGATGGGGGACAGCGCGCAGAGGACAGAGGACGCGCGCAGAGATCAGACTTAAAGCGCTATACGCATCACGCTGTCTGGATTTTTCGGTGGCTCTTTACGCGAACCCGGCTGCTTGACGCTAACAAACAGCGCTTTGCCATCGGCTGACAGCGCCAGGCTGTTCGGCAGACCCGGCGTTTTCACCGTACGCTTCACCTTGTAGCTGCTGGCATCAATGATGCTCACTTCGCCCGCTTTACGGTGTGTTACATACAGCTCATCGCGATCGGCATTGAACAGCACCGCCAGCGATTCCGGCACGTCAATCTTATGAATGACTTTTTGATCGCGTAAATCAACGACCAGCACCTGCGACTGTTTTGAATCGCTGAGGAACGCACGCTGACCTTTTGTATCCAGAGCAATATTCAGGAAGAAATGCTCTTTTTCCGCATCAATCTTCTGCTTTTTCTCAATGGCATTGGTACGCGTATTGATAGTGACCAACTCGCCGTCGCTATTGGTGACATAGATTTTTTGCGCGTCAGAATCGACGGCTAAACCGGTGCCCATTTTGCCGGTGTTCGTCACGGTGCTGATCAGTTGCAGCGTTTTACCGTCAACGACCCACACCACGCTTTCAGGGCCTAAACCCGTGACGTAGACGCGATCGGTTTTCGCATCAACGGCCACTTGACGCGGCTGCAGTGGACGCACGTTTTCGCCACGCTTGCGGCTGTCCAGCACCAGCGTGTTCAGCACTTTGCCGCTGCTGGCGTCAACAGAGGTTAACGAGCCATTCACGGTATTGCCGAAGTAAAGAATATTGGTTTGCGGATTAATCGCAGCGCCAAAGGTTTTCAGCTCAGTGTTGATTGATTGCTTCACCGCTAAATCCTGCGGATCAAGACGGAAAACGGTGCCGCCTTTGCCGTCAGCGTTTTGCGCAGTCGCCAGGAATAGTGCGTTATCTTTCTGGCTTACTGCCAGCTCGTAAGCACCTTTACCAATCGGTTGATTCAGATCTTCAGCTTGTGCAGCCAGTAGACCCGAAACAGAAAACAGTGCTGTTGCCAGCAGCAGAGGACGCAGCGCCCATTGCTTAGTCGTTAAAGCTTTCATAACTTCTCCATAGTAAATCCACCGCGAAAAGCAGCGGAAAGAAAGCCCATCATTGCAACCTGATAAATAAAGCAAAAATTCCCGTCATACTTCTCATAGCAGGCACGTTGGCTGCTCTCATTCACGCGAATCACTGACTTCAATATGCTCATCAGGATTTACGGATTTGCCGCCTTCCTACAACGCGAATTATTCAGGGTATAAAAAATGAGAATGGATATTATTTGAGAATAATAATTATTTCGGTGGGAAAGTGACAGGATTATTATTGCCAGGTACTGGCAGAAACGCCGACAGGACGCCCAAAGGCGTCCTGTCGGCGCAAGAGATAACTTATTTAGTCAATTCAGCGGTCATGTGTACGCCGTTATTGAAGTAAGCTTCAGTCACTTTATAGGAAGCACCAGTTTCCTGAGCCTGTGCAGCGATTTTCGCTTCTGCACCATCCAGCGTAGTGCCGGTAGCGGTCACGGTTTGTGCAAAACCAGCAAAAGGCAGGAGTGAAAGAGTCATTACAGCAGCAAAAGTTTTGATGGTATTCATGGTCAATTCCTTGGTCAATTTTTAAGAAGTTAGGCGTTGTCGCCTTGTTGATAGATATATTAGGTGAGAAGTTGATCAAGAAAAAGCGGAGAGATTTGCTGAACTCATTCAAAATAACTGATTATAAAAAGCACAATTAGCGCAGTAAAGACGCAAAAGGTTAATTCACTATGCCAAATAAAAAAGGCAGCATATATCGCTGCCATAGAAGAAAGTTATCCGTGGTGTCTCACGCGAGTAAAGATGGTGATGGCTGCCAGTAACATCAGCGCGCCGCTGGCGAGGAACACACCGCCTGCGCCTTGTAAATCGAACATCCAGCCGCCAGCCGCAGCACCAAAGGTAATTGCCAGCTGAATGGTTGCCACCAGCAAGCCGCCGCCCGATTCTGCATCATCCGGTACTGCACGAGAAATCCAGGTTGACCAGCCGGTCGGCATCGATCCAAACGCCATGCCCCACAACGCCACGCCTGCGCCGACCATCCAGCTTACATCGCCAAACGTCACTAACAGAAACGCCGTTGCGCTCATTAACAACGCCATGCCGCTTAAGGTTAACGACACGCTGCGCGTCACCAGATAACCTGCCAGCGAAGTACCGAAAAAGTTCGCGACGCCAAAGGCCAACAGCACCAGCGACAGCTGATTCAGATTCAGTAGCGCCACACCCTCAAGGAACGGGCGCAGATAGGTAAAGAAGGCAAAGTGACCGGTGAACATCATGATCACTGCCAGCATTCCCCAGCGCATCACTTTGATTCGCAGCAGATCTAACACGCCGCCGTTGCGCGCTTTGTTCTCTGCAGGCATCGCAGGCAGGGTAAAGAATTGCCACAACAGCGCCACCGCGCCCAACATCGCTGTCAGCAGGAAGATATTACGCCAGCCGATGAGGCCACCAAGATAGCTGCCTGCCGGCGTGGCGATAATCGTTGCCAGCGAAATCCCGCTGAACACAATCGACAACGCGCGCGGCACCTGATCGCTGGGCACTAGCCGCATAGTAATGGCGGTCGAGAGCGTCCAGAATCCCCCGATCGCCATGCCCAGCAGTACGCGGGCCAGCAGGATCACAGTCAGGTTTTCCGCAAACGCCACCAGCAACGCTGAGGCGATCATTAACAGTGAAAATGTCAGCATCACGACGCGGCGATCAAGACGGCGCGTGACGCTGGCCGTGATCAAACTGGTAAACAGCGCGACCAGCGCGGTAACCGTCACCGTTTGCCCCGCCTGTCCTTCTGAGACGTTCAAACTCGCCGCCATCGGCGTCAACAAGCTGACCGGTAAAAATTCGGCGGTAATTAAGCTAAAAACGCCAAACGCCATAGCAAATACCGCGCCCCACGCGGGACGGGCGGGTGAGGAAACCTCATCAGCCACTTCTGTGCTCAGACTCATGCTGCTTCTCCAGAGGATAAAAAAAAGTAAGTGTGAGCATAGAGGGCAGACAAAAGACGATCTATGATGCGTACACCGTGTTTATTGATAATTCGTCTGGAATCGCATGAGCCACTATGAAGATCTGACCAGTGAACTGCTGATGGGAATGCGCCTGTATGGTGTGAATTACCAGCGTATCGAAGTCTCTGCGCCGTTTGGACTGCGCTTTGATAACGCGCCAGGCCGCGCGCAGTTTCACTTTGTCGGGCGCGGTTCGCTGCTGGTGCGCAGCGCTTCCGGCAACATTTTTCAGCTCAACAGCGGCGATGCTCTGCTGGTGCCGCACGGCAAGCCGCACAGTTTGATCTCCAGCGAAGAAGCGTTATGCGAGTCGATTAACAAGCTGGAAAGCAAGCCGATCTGCGACAGCGTCTGTGCGATTGCCGCGCCCGCCGATGCGTGTAAAGACGAACACAGCGTGATTCTGTTTAGCGCCTGTATGGCGTTTGAATTGGGCGGCATGCAGCCGCTGATCAACACCATGCCAGACGTGATGCTGGTCAGCACCCTATTGTCACAATACCCTGAAATCAGCCCAATTTTGGCGGCGATGGAGCGAGAATCACGTACTCGACAGGCGGGTTTCGCCGGTATTTTGTCGCGCCTTGCCGATGTGGTCGCCGCCCTGATTGTGCGTGGCTGGGTAGAGAACGGCTGCGGTCAAAGCAGCGGGTTAGTGCAGGCGATGCGCGATCCGCGGTTGAGTCAGGCGATTGCCGCGATGCACCGTGAACCCGGCGAAAACTGGACAGTGGAACGTTTAGCCCGCGAAGCGGGTTGTTCACGTTCGGTGTTTGCGGAGCGCTTTTTGAATGCAACTAACATGACGCCGCTGCGTTATCTGACTGAACTGCGCATGCGGCTGGCGGTACAGCGTATCGTGAATAATGGCGAAGCCGTGGAAGCCGTCGCCTATCATCTTGGCTACGGCTCGCTGGCGGCGTTTAGCCGTGCATTTAAACGCATTGTGGGACAATCGCCCGGCGCACTGCGTGCGGGTCGAGACAGCACGCAGGCGGTGGCTTCTTAGCGGAACACGCTGATCGCTTCGACCAAACGGTTGGCCTGATGCGTCATGCGCCCCGATGCTTCGGCGCTTTCCTGTACGCGAGCAGCGTTCTGATGCGTAATATCATCAAGATCTTCAACCGCCGTGCTGACTTCACTGAGGGCGATGGATTGTTCGGCGGTTGCCGCACTGATCTGTGCAATCAGCGACGTCACGTTTTGCACCTGCGAGACGATATCCTGCATGGTTCGACCCGCAGCATCCGCATGATCACTCCCCGACTTCACGCGGCTGGCGCTGGTTTCCACCAGCGTTTTGATCTCGCTGGCGGCTTTGGCGCTGCGCTGCGCCAGGCTGCGGACTTCACCCGCCACCACAGCAAAACCTTTGCCCTGCTCGCCGGCGCGCGCCGCTTCTACAGCTGCGTTCAGTGCCAGGATATTGGTCTGGAAGGCGATGCCATCGATCACGCTGGTAATGTTGGCGATACGCTTAGAACTGTCGGCGATCTCCCCCATCATCCCCATCATCTCTTTCATCACTTCACCGCCTTTGATCGCGGCGCCGCTGGTGTTAGCGGAGAGCGAATTCACTTCGCTGGCGGTTTCGGTGTTGCTCTTCACCGTGGCGGTCATTTCGTTCATGGTGGCGGCGGTTTGCTGCACATTGGCCGCAGCCTGTTCAGTACGTCGACTCAGTTCGTTGTTGCTGCGCGCAATCGCATCGCTGGCGCTCAAGACGTTTATCGCCTGGCCGCTAACGTCATCTACCAGCCAGCGGAACATGAGGCCAAGCTGCCCAATAGCGCGCAGCGTCATGCCCACTTCATCAACGCGATCCATCTGTTCAACTTTATGGCTGGATCCGGTTGCCACGCTTAACGCTTGTTTGCACATGCGTTCGATTGGACGCGAAATTTGTTGTTCCAGCCATGCACTGGCCAGCAATAGCAGCATCGCCATGCCGCCCGCAAAGCAGCTGAGCTGCAGAGATGTCACGCCGAGTAGCCAGACACTGGCGACGGAAAGCGGCAGCAGTGCAAATAAGGTGCTGCGGATGCGCCAGCGCAGCGGCAGGGTTTTCAGGATGGAGCTAAAACCACGCCAGCCACTCCGCACGATCAATCCCTTATGAAAACGGCGTCCTTTGGCCTGACCTTCACGAAATTCGCGGTAGAGCTTTTCGGTCTGGCGCACTTCTTCTGTGCTGGGTTTGGTTCGCACAGACATATAGCCTTGCACTTTGCCTTCACGTACCACAGGAATGGCGTTGGCGCGCACCCAATAGTGGTCACCGTTTTTACGACGGTTTTTTACCAGCGCGGTCCAGGGTTCCCCCTGTTTCAGCGTTGCCCACATATCAGCAAACGCCTCAGACGGCATATCCGGGTGGCGCACCATGTTGTGCGGCTGACCGTCTACTTCTTCTGGCGAGAATCCACTGGCCTCGATAAACGCGTCGTTGGCGTAGGTGATGTGGCTATTGAGATCGGTGGTCGACATCAATGTCGCATGATCATCAAACACATACTCACGCTGAGATACGGGTTGGTTATTACGCATGGGAAATTCCTTGAGGCAAGCCGGCCAGGTAAAAAGAAAACGATTACGAATTGTTATCTTTTCGGCAAGTCGCCGCAGACTCTTTAGCGTTTCTGATTAATTTTCCCCATGAAAAAAGCCGCTTTGAGGCGGCTTTCACATTTTTTAGGCGTTTGAATCGATTAGAAGGGTTTGAGAGTAAATGAAATCCTTCTTTAAAACGCAGCAACCGCGAGAATGACAAAACTGCACGGCTCTACCCGAATAATTCGCGTTGCAGGAAGGCTCGCCGGCTTACTAAAGTAAGCGACGGGTGTGAAACTGCGTAGCCAACGCATCTGCAACGCGAAGAATGAAGGGTAGATTAGAATTGCCAGCGCACGCCAACGTTATACCGCCACCCTTTGGCGCCGTTGCTATCAATCTCTTTGCGGTAATCCGCTTCTGCATACAACGACAGATCTTTTTTCACTGTTGCGGTTCCGCCTGCGCCTAACTCCCACATTTGCCCGACGTGGCCGCTATCGAAACTCCCGCTGAATGAGGGATTATCGACGGCTGAAACCGTGCTTTTTACCGTGCCGCCCCAGCCTTTGTAGTAGTTCGCGCGTAGATAAGGTGTGTATTGGCGATGACTCTCGTCCGTCCAGGTGCGATCCAGGCGTGCACCGAGACGACCCAGAATCTGGTTATCATTGTCGTAACGCACCTTGTTGCCATCTGCATCAACAAAATCACTCATGTTGAGCTTCATGTACATCAGCTGTGCCTGCGGCTCTAACTTGATATCGTGTGCCAGCTCAAAGGGATAACCGCTCTCTAATGACGCGGTCCAGCCATTCGCTTTTAACGTCGCCACATCTTTCTTACTTGCGACATCGGTTTCACCGCGATGGCGATCAAACGACAACATGCCATCAAGATAGAACCCATTTTGGCGCTGCCAGGTGCCGTAAAAGGCCAGGCTGTCGCTGTCAAAACTGGTGCTGCTGTAACCGTCTGCAGCGTCAGGCCGAATACGCGTGTTACCGCGCGTGTAGGCTAAGCCGCCGCGCAGGCTATCTTTTTCACCATCAAGGCGCAGCAGATTACCGCCCACCTGAACCGCGCTGTAATCGAGGTCAAAATCGTAGCCGTAATCGCGGAAACGCTGGTCACTTTTGTATTTCAGGTTAGAACCGATGTAGCGCAAAAACATCTCGCCGCCATCGCCTTCTGAGCGCGTTTGCTCGTGGCGTAGTTCACCCAAACGCTTATGCAGATCGTCAATAATCGCGGCGGTGTAATAAGCCAATCCAACGGGTGCGGAGATATAGGATGGCACCTGCGGCACGACCGCTGGGCGTGATTCCGCTCGGCTACTGCTGATATTTTGGTTAGTTGTGGTATCAAACGGCGTGGTCACTAATGTTGAACAGCTGCTTTCTCCCTCGCAGACGTAGTAATTTGCCAGACGATAATCCCAGTAATTATTGCCCGTTCCACTGACCAGGCGCTGATTCGGATCGCTGCTGCCTGGTGCAAAGCTGTAGAGACGATATTGCCACGGCCCTGCCGCAATGTACCCGCCCGCCAGCGCCAGGCTGTTGCCGCTGGCATTGCCTGCGACCTGCGCCAATGAAATCCCTTCACCGGCATCAATGCCGCCGTTACGGTTGAGATCGGTCAGCATACCGGTGCTTGCCGCATCGAGCTGTACATCCATTAGCGTGGTGCCGCTGGCGTTCCCCTCAACATTGAGATGGTCAGTGAACTGATTGCTCAGCGCCCCGCCTTGGTTGAGACGGGTGAGCAAATTGAGCTGTCCGCCGTTGGAGGCCAGAGAACCCTCGATATCCAACGTATTTCCCGGTGAACCGCCGCCGTTGGTTAAATCGATAACGCCTGCGTTATTCACCACCAGCGAGTTATCACTGCCGCCCGCCAGCGTCGGATGCACATTGTTGCCTGCATACAGTATGGAATCGCTACCGATGTTGATGGTGCTGTGCGCCAGTTGCAGGTTATCGGTCAGAGTCCATTGCGAGCCATAGAAGTTTAGGGTGCTCCAGCCGCTGCCAAGGTTTACCCCTTTGCTGAGATCGTCGGCGCTGAATGAGCCGCCTCGTGCAGCGATATCATTAAAGGTCAGCGTATTACCGGTGCCGTTTCCGCTGGTGAGATGGTAAGTCGTGCTGAGATCAACACCGCTGACTTCAGCCAGATTGTTGTTATCGCCGCCCATCGTCAGGCTGCCGTTGAGCGTACCGCCGGTCCAGCGGAACGTATCGCTGCCGCCGCCAGGATTGATGTCGCCGATTACGCCGCCTTCGGTCAACAGGATCTCATCGTTGGCGTTGCTGCCCGCCACCGCGACGGTAGAAGGGTTGGCGGTGATGATCGTGCCAAGGTTTTCAAACAGAGTTTGTCCACCGCGCAAATCAACCACCGGTGAAGTCAGGCTATTTGATGTAAAAGTGCCGGTGTTCAGGATACTGCCTGCGGTGCTGGAAACCAGAGCTGAGCCGCCGGCGGTATCATTGATATTAACGTTGGCTGCGGTCATCACTCTGCCCGTGGTATTGGCGCGAATCCCAGTGCCGCCCGCGCCGTTGACGTTAAAGACGTAACCCGAACCCAACGTGAGATCGCCCTGCGTGGTTGAGCCGTCGGCATTGACGATATTTAAACCGGTCCCGCTGCCGTTGACGTTGGTGGTCACGGTTGAAGCGGGATCGAACGGCACGGCGGTTCGTATGCCGTTGCCATCACCCACGTTCACGGTGAGATTACTCAGACTCACGTTACCCAGCTCCGCACGGTTTTCGATGCCGTTGCCGGAGCCGTTAACATTGATGGTGGCGTCGCTGGCGCTGAGTGAAGACGCGCCGCTGTCCAGCAAAATGCCGTGCGCATTGCCATTCGTGGTAATCGCCGTGTCGCTGCCGGTTAAAGCCAGCTGTGCGCCATCACTAATGCGTACCCCCGCCACACCGTTGGCGACAGTGATCACTCCCCCTTTCGCCAGCGTCGATCCCGATCCGCTGACATCCAGCCCGGTTCCGTTTGCCACATTGACCACACCGTTATTGCTGATGGTGCTGCCGCTGCGCGAACGGATGCCGATATTGCTGCTGCCGGTAAGATCAACGTTGCCGTTGTTAACCAGCTCTGCGCCGTTGGTGACGTCGATACCTACCGCATTGCTGCCTGTGCCGTTAACTGAACCGTTGGTCGTGATGAGCGTCGGTGCGTAATCGCCGTTTAACGTGTTGCTGAGATCGGTACGCAGATTGTTAACCAGTACGCCGACGCTGCTGTCGCCGCTTAGCGTGATGGCGCTGCCCGCGTCGAGCGTGGCCTGTGCACCGCCTTCCGCGCGTATTGCGGTGCTGCCATTACCGCTGGCGTTGAACTGGCTGCTGCCGCTGTTCAGTGTGCTGTCGCTGCCAGAAACGATCACGCCGGTGCTGTTGGCGGCGCTGCTGGTTAATGCGCTGCCGTTGCTCAGTGCCAGCGTCGCACCATCATCAATACGATAACCGGTTGAGCCGCTGCTATTGACGTCAAGCACGGTTGCGGCGCTGTTGATGAGAGAACCTGAGCCGGCTGCGTGATAGGCAATTTGATCGCTGTTGTTAAACACCGGCGTGGAGGCTGATGAGACGTTAACCTGCGCACCACTTACTGCTTCTGCGCCTATCGCGCCAACGCCGTTGAGGTTTACCGCGCCGCTATTGAGATTAGCCACTGCACCGCTGCCGCTGGCACTCACGCCTCGAGTACGGCTGCGGGTGCTGCCACCGTTGACGTTAATCACGCCGCTGTTATTGGCAGTGGTGGTGGTGCCACTGCTGTTCACCGCGATGCCCGTACCGCCATCATTGATAGCGATATTGCCGCTGTTGGTGCCGGTTGCGCCGCTTTCAACGCGGATGCCGGTCGAGTTTGCCCCGCTGAAGTTGATATCCCCCGTGTTGGTTAACTGTGCGCGGTTACGGGCCAGATAGCCGGTTAGGCCATTTTGTGAAGCGTTCAGGGTTGCCGCTGAATTCAGGCTGGTGCTGGCGACTGGCGATCCACTGTTGCTGCCCGCGAGTGTGTGTTTTTGCCCATCAACAATCGCGCCAATCGCATTGCTGCCTGTCAGATTCATTCGGGTAGCGGCATCTATTGTGCCCAGTGCACCGCCTTCAATGGTGACGCCGTTCGCGCCGGTGCCGCTGACGTTGATCACCGCATTTTGGGTATTCACGCGGGTGCCGCCGGTTCCACTGCCCATCACGGCGGTTGAACCTGCGCCGGATGCGGTAAGCAACAGATTGCTGCCGTCGAAATCGGCGCCCTGCTCAACGCGGAACAGCGTGGAGTTTTGTGTGGTGACATCAAACGGATTATTGCCCGCCACGTTGATGCGTGCGTTGGGTCCGTAAGCAAAGAAGGCAATTTGATTGCTGCCGTTGGAGAAAGTCGGTACCGCTTGCTGCGCAACTTGTACCGTGGCGTTGCCGCGGGCATGCACCCCAATTGCGCCAATGCCGCTGAGGTTGATCGGGCCATCAACGGTAGACTGCGCCGTGCCAGTGCCTTGCCCTTCTACCCATACGCCGTAATTGCGTGTTCCGCTGGCAGGATCGGCGCCGCCCGCCACGTTAATGGTTCCGGTAGAGCTGGCGCTGGCGGTGTTGCCGTTGGTTGCCAACACTTTCAGGCCGGTGCCGTTAACACCATTCAGGTTGATGGTGCCATCGTTAACAATATTGCCACTGCTGTTGATAGCCGCTATGCCGATGTTTTCACGCGGAACCGTTGCTGCTGCGCCGTTCACGTTAATCGTGCCGGTATTCATCAAGGTGGCGTTGTTGGCATTGGTTGCAGACATGCCCGCGCCGTTCTGTACCCGTGAACCGAGAGTGATATTGCCTGCGTTAATCGCGGTGCCGTTCGCCACCAGCGCGATACCGCTGGTCAGGCCGCTCTGGTTCATTGCGGTGTCGGCCACCGCTTCACCGGTGCTGTTTTGTGGCCCACGACCAATATAGATATTACCGCTAGCGGTATTGGTAAACGTGGCGCTGGGATCGGTCAGTAACACGCCAGACGTGGTACCGCGCGCGCTGGAACCGTTAACGCCAACATTAATATTGCCGCTGTTATTGGCCGTGGCGTTATCTGCCAGCGTGATGCCCGCTACGCCATATTGAGAATTGCTGCCGGTGGTCGCCAGATTAAGTATTCCATTGTTATCAAAAGTGCTGCCGCTCTGCACCGCTACCCCGTTTGCGCCATAACCGGTCGAGCCAATACCGGTGCCATCTTGCCGATTGAGAAAACCGCCGTTAATAACACCATTATTGGTGCCTTTGCTGTTATCGGTTAACACCAGCGCCGTACCGTTGTTAGTCACGGCTCCCCGGCTAGCGAGCTTGCCATCGATCACCGCTTCTGCGCCGTTGGCCGCTCTTATTGCTCCACCTGTTGCGCCCACCACTTCCAGCGTTTTTCCTGCCGCCAGATTTACTCGCGCGTTAGCCCCATCAGCATTGATCACAATGCGTTGCCCAATACTCTGCGTAACTTCATCCGGTGGCGTGGCGCTGACGTTGTAAACGATATTGGCGTTAGTGAATGTCACCGCCTTGTTGAATTCAGCCTGATAGCGTGTTTTATCAAGGTTGCCCGCTTTGAGTTGGTCAATCAGCCAGTTGTTGTAGGCTCGCAATTGGCTGGCATTGGTGACGGTGAAGTTGGTGCTGCTGCCATTCAGGGTGGTAACACTGAATGCGCCGTTGTATGTGGCTAAATTCTGTACCTGATAGCTGCTGGTTGCACTCGCGCCATTCGGCGTGGCGGCGCTACCAAAAAAGCTGATGCGGTTATTACTGTTCCAGTTCACCGTGCTGTTGGCACCCACATCAAACAGTTGTGTCTGTTTAGCTGCCATTGACCAGCTATTCGTGCCGGCGCTGCTGGCAGCGTTTGCCTGGCCGATATTCACATTTAGCGTACCGCCAGTAACATCCGCGATGCGTGCATTGATATATTGCTCGCCCAAGACATTTTGTACATCAGGAACAGGGGTGGTGCCAGTAACCGGCGCTAAAGCCGTTAGGCTGGCAGGGTTATAGACCTGGAAAGTCGTATTTGAACCGGTGGCTGCATCGGGGATCGTAATCGCGAAATTTTGCGGGCCGGGATCAAGACGATCTTGATTGAGATATTGCGATCCCTGCGTGATGACAACCTGCCCTAGCGCGGTAGTAACAGCACCGTCTGTTCCCGCCGTGAAAGCTTGATTGCCGCTCAACGTTTCTGTGCCGCTGTTCACCACCAGCTTGCCAACCTGATTATCATTTACCTGCGGCGTATAAGTGCCCAGTGTAGCCGCCTGAACAGACATAACTGGCGTAAACAGCAGTTGTGCTGTCATCATCCCTAAAGCAATCGGGTTTAATTTCAACCTCATTTTTATCTCCAAAAAAGGCGTGCAGGAATCACCTTACCAGGCAAGGTTTAAAAAGGATGGATATGATAAAATTGCAGGAATTAACGCTTCCCAGATTGCTGAAAAAAAGTCGGGATCAGTGACTGATTATTATTTTATACAGCCGAGCATTACTGAATAAAATTAATCACTCAAGGCTGAAAATATTATGAATTGATATATAGACGTAATTGCTACGTATTACAAAAGCGTAGCGGCAGGATATTCAGTGATTAGTTGTGAAGTAACCAGAAAAAAAAGTGCTGAATCAAAACAGCCTATAACCCTTCTCTTTATATTGACATGAGACTTTAGTGCTTATAATACCTTAATGTTTTTTTTACAGCTTACTTACGATTGGCTCTGATTTACCACTGCGCTTCCCGGTAAATTTATTTTAACCAGACGGCGTAAGTGGAACTTAGATCACTTTACGCCGTCTGGGTTACAGTATGATTTGGCCCGGTTAGCTGAGATCAACATCACGTGTGCCAAACCACCAGGTCAGTAAAAATCCGCCGATCCAGGCCACGATTAAACCCACCAAATACACCGCCATGCCCGCAAAAATACCCTGACTGGAGGTCATTAACGGCAAAGTGACTAAACCTGAAGGCCCAAATACCGTGTTCATCCCCACCGGTAAGCCCAGCCATGCCACCAAACCAATGAAAAAACCGCCCAATGCTCCACCTCCACATGCGGTGATAAAGGGTTTCAAACGTGGCAGAGTTACCCCATAAATTAGCGGTTCGCCAACACCTAACAGGCCCGGCACAATTGCCCCTTTGATTTGAGCCCGCAGCAGTGCGCCCTTTTCCGCTTTACACCAGAGTGCCAGCGAAGCGCCAACCTGGCCTGCGCCCGCCATCGCTAATATAGGGAACAGCGAATTGAAGCCTTGCGTTTCCATCAGGGCAAAATAGACCGGAATAAAGCCCTGATGAATACCGAACATTACCGCAATTAAAAACAGCCCAGCAAGCAGCGCACAACCGAACGGATTGTTATTTAAATGGATGAATAACCACGACATGCCTTTAAATAATTCGCCACCGATCGGCATAATTAACAGATAGGTGATGGCGCCGGTAATGATCAAGGTGAAAAGTGACGTGAGAATCATATCCAGATTATCGGGAATGATTTTTCGCAACTGTTTTTCAACCCACGCACCGAATATTGTCGCCAGTAAAACGCCAATAATATTGCCGCGGGGATCAATGCTCAGCCCATAGAATGTTTCCATTCCACTGAAATAACCCACCTTGGCGTCAGGGTGATAACCCAGAATAAACAGCGAGGCGATAATCGCACCATTGACGCCCGTGCCGCCGAAAGCCTTCTGCGCGTTGTACCCAATCAGGATGCTAAGAAAAGTAAACAGCCCTTTGCCGAACACTTTCATGTACGCCACGGTATGCAGCAACCCAGGGGCGTGATCCCCAGGCGCGGTAAGATGAAAGCTTTGCTCAATCAGCGTGGCGAAACCCAATAATAAGCCTGCACCGATAAACCCTGGAATCAACGGCGTAAAGATAGTGGCGAAACGTGATAAAAACTGGTGCAACCCGCTGGTTTGTTTCGTCTTGTATTGCTGTTTATGCTGCGCTGCCACGGCTTTTAGATCGGATCCAGCGTCACTGTTTATCAACAGTGCTTGCATCATTTCAGCCGCGGTCTGCGCTTTTCCCGGACCCAGGACAATCTGCAACTGCGCATCGCTGTCAATCACACCCAGCACGCCCGGCAGCGTTTTTAATTTACCGATGTCGGCCAGTTCGGCGTGGTTGAGTGTCAAACGCAGACGCGTCATGCAGTTGCCGCACACCGCGACGTTTTCTGCACCGCCCACGGCCTGCAAGATGTCACGTAACAGCGCGTCGGTGATTTTCGCCATCAGCGTGCTCCTGCGTCATACAGCGCCTGTCGAATAAAGCCCTGATGTTTAGCGAGCAAGGACTTTGCCTCATCAGCGTTTAATCCACCCAACACCATCACAATGGCGGTTTTACAATGGCCCGCACACGCCTTCAGCGCTGCGCTGGCGGTGGCTTCATCGCAATCGGTCGCCTGCATCACGATATTGACCTGACGCTGTACCAGCTTCTGGTTAGTCGCTTCAACATCGACCATCAAGTTGCCATACACTTTGCCGCTGCGGATCATCGCGCCCGTGGTGAGCATATTCAGCACTAACTTTTGCGCTGTACCTGCTTTCATTCGTGACGATCCCGTGACCACTTCCGGCCCCACCACCGGCGTTAAGGCGATGCGGGCAATCTGCGCCATTGCGCTGTTGGGATTACAGGTGAGCGCAGCGGTGGTCGCGCCCAAACCGTTGGCATAGTCAAGCGCGCCGATCACGTAAGGCGTGCGCCCGCTGGCGGCGATGCCGACTAAGACATCGTCACGGCTAAAGTTGATATCGACTAAATCCTGTGCGCCCTGCTCACGATTATCTTCTGCGTTTTCGACCGCCTGTAAAATTGCAGTGTGCCCACCCGCAATTAACCCCATAACCTGGCTGCGCGGCGTGCCGAAGGTAGGTGGACATTCGCTGGCATCCAATATGCCTAAACGTCCAGAGGTGCCCGCGCCACAATAGATCAAGCGTCCACCCGCCTTAAACGCCGCGCAAATTGCATCAACCACCTCAGCAATTTGCGGCACAATCGCTTCAACCGCCAGCGCGACTTTTTTGTCTTCGTCATTAATGACACGCAGCATCGCTTCAGTAGAGAGTTCATCAATATTGTGACTGGCTGGATTACGGCCTTCGGTAATCATCTGGCTAAGATCGAGGTTCATGACAGGCTCCGTTTAGGAATAATTTATTCGCTTAATGTTTTATCATAACGAATGATTAATTCATCGAGTGAGATCAATTTTTTATTGATGCTGTGGCAAGGGTAAAAAAGGAGGTGAAGTCTGGGGTGCGGCAACCTTCAGATCGGCCCGCCGTAACGGGGAAGGTTTTTACTGCGCAGTTTCGAAGTGAACGTGCGGCGACTTAGCGTTGAAGGCGACACACCTAAATTTCTGGCCAGCGAGCGAAGACTCACCTTAACGTCTTTGGGGTATTTCGTAATCAGGCTTCCCGGTAAAAAACAGCTTACCCGCGTGTTTCTTACCGGGAAACATCCAAATAAAAAGGGGCTCAATTTCCGTTGAGCCCCTTTCATAGAGAAAGCAGTGATTAGATTGCGGTCTGTGTCCGCAGCTTTAATTCATATTCTGCTGCCTGTTTCGCATCGAACTGGTCTTCCCAGCGCGCGATAACCAGCACCGCCAGCGCATTACCGATCACGTTCAAGGCGGTACGTGCCATGTCCATGATGCGGTCAACACCCGCAATAAAGGCCAAACCTTCCAGCGGGATACCGACACTGCCCAGCGTAGCCAGCAGCACCACAAACGACACGCCCGGTACACCCGCAATGCCTTTTGAGGTCACCATCAGCGTCAGCACCAGGATAATCTCGTCGGTCAGCGACAGGTCGATACCGTAAAGCTGGGCGATAAAGATGGCAGCAATACTCTGATAAAGCGTTGAACCATCCAGGTTAAATGAGTAACCGGTAGGCACAACAAAGCTGGTGATAGCTTTCGGCGCGCCGTAGGCTTCCATCTTTTGCATGATACGCGGCAGCACGGTTTCAGAGCTTGACGTCGAATAAGCAAGAATCAGCTCATCCTTCAGAATGCGCATCAGCGTGGTAATACGCAGCTTGCAGAAACGCGCAACCGACCCCAGCACCACAAAGGCAAAGAACAGAATCGCGGCGTAAACCAGCAACACCAGTTTTGCCAGCGGCCAGAGTGAAGCAAAGCCGAAGTTAGCAATAGTGACCGCGATCAACGCAAACACGCCAACCGGCGCATAACGCATGATCATGTGCGTCACTTTGAACATGGTTTCAGAGATACCACGGAACACATTCACCAACGGATCGCGTTGTTCTGACGGCAGCGCAGATAAGCCCATGCCGAATAACACTGAGAAGAAGATGATAGGCAGCATGTCGCCTTTCACCAACGAGGCAAAAATGTTCTGAGGGATCAGCGACAGAATAGTGGCAACCAGGCTGTGTGGGCCGTTCTGCACCGCTTCGGTGGTGGCTTCGTATTTGGAAATATCTACTGTGACCAACGTTGACATATCAATGCCGCTGCCGGGCTGGAATACGTTAGCCAGCGTGATACCGACCACAATCGCAAGGGTGGTGATCACTTCAAAATAGAGGATAGTTTTGACGCCAATGCGTCCCAATTTTTTCGCATCACCGACGCCAGCAATGCCGACCACCAGCGATGAAATCACAATGGGCACCACAATCATCTTGATCAGATGAATGAAGATATCGCCCGCCGGGCTGAGAATATTGGTGATTAACCATTCACGATCTTCTGGCTGATTATGCAACACGGTGCCAACCACGATGCCAAGCACAAGCGCAATCAGAATCTGCCAGGCAAGGGTGATTTTAAAACCTTTCATAACGCGTAATTTCCTCAGTCAAAACCCGTTTTTCTCTAACTGCGAAGGTGCAGAAGACAATACACACAGGGAAGTGAGCAAAAAGCCCGGTAAATTAGAGGGTGTTTGTAGACAGCGCCTCGCACAGAAATGCGATGATTCCCATACCCATTTTCAGACGCGGTCTGAGTTGATACCTGTAGAACAGGGGCGAGATAAGTACCATTTTCACTGAGGTAAATGCAACCCTTGGCGACTTCGTTTAAATCTTCACCACCAAAGCAGCATAATGTGCTGATTGCACACTAAAACCCTAACCTGCTGTTATGAAAAGTATTAGTTAGATGAATTTACGCATAGCTATGCAGGAATGGCTAAAAAGGCGTCGGGTTCGTTTGCTGTATTTTTAAACAGAGAAAGACACAAACATTTGCAACTTTATTCCCTATTTTGCGCAAGGACTTAGGCTTAACAGAGAGGGGAAATGCGTTAGCAGTCGCTTAAAGATTAACGCGTGATCTATGGCGCAAAAAAGAAACAAAGCTTCAGGCTGGGCTTCACTTAACCTTTGATTGACATATCATTAACATCTTCAAGGAGATCCGCCATGAGCCAAATACATAAACATCCTGTTCCTGAAAATATTGCAGCAAACGCGCTGATCACAGCCGAACAGTATCAAACGATGTATCAGCAATCTGTTGACGATCCTGACGCTTTTTGGGGCGAGCAAGGCAAAATCCTCGATTGGATCAAGCCCTACAGCCAGGTGAAAAATACCTCCTTTGCGCCAGGCAATATTTCTATTCGCTGGTACGAAGATGGCACGCTCAATCTGGCGGCAAATTGCCTTGATCGACATTTAGAAACGCGCGGCGATCATCCCGCGATTATTTGGGAAGGCGACGACGCCAGCGAGAGTAAAACCATCACCTTTCGTCAGCTTCATGCCGACGTTTGTCGCTTTGCCAATGTACTGGAATTGCTTGGCGTACAAAAAGGCGATGTGGTGGCAATTTACATGCCGATGGTGCCGGAAGCCGCAGTTGCGATGCTCGCCTGCGCGCGTATTGGCGCGGTACATTCGGTTATTTTTGGCGGCTTCTCTCCCGAGGCTGTAGCGGGTCGCGTGGTGGATTCAAACGCCAAACTGGTCATCACCGCCGATGAAGGTATTCGTGCAGGACGCAGCATTCCACTGAAAAAGAACGTTGATGATGCGCTGAAAAATCCCAATGTGACCAGCATCAACAATGTGGTGGTGTTTCAACGCACCGGTAAAGAGATTGATTGGCAAGAGGGCCGCGATGTGTGGTGGCACGACCTGATGAAGGATGCCAGTCACAACCATTCCGCCGCCGAGATGCAGGCCGAAGATCCGCTGTTTATCCTTTATACCTCCGGTTCAACCGGGAAACCCAAAGGCGTGCTGCACACCACCGGCGGTTATCTGGTGTATGCCGCTACCACCTTTAAATTTGTCTTCGATTACCATCTGGACGACGTCTACTGGTGTACTGCTGACGTCGGCTGGATCACCGGCCACAGCTATTTGCTCTACGGCCCGCTGGCATGTGGTGCCACCACGCTGATGTTTGAAGGCGTACCGAACTGGCCAACGCCAAGTCGTATGGCGGAAGTGGTCGATAAGCACAAAGTCACGCTGCTTTATACCGCGCCGACGGCGATCCGTGCGCTGATGGCAGAAGGCGATAAAGCGATTGAAGGCACCGATCGCAGCAGCCTGCGTATCATGGGATCGGTCGGTGAACCGATCAATCCCGAAGCCTGGGAATGGTATTACAAGAAAATTGGCGACAGCCGCTGTCCGATTGTTGATACCTGGTGGCAGACCGAAACCGGCGGATTTATGATTACTCCGCTGCCGGGCGCCACCGAACTGAAAGCCGGTTCGGCGACCAAGCCATTTTTCGGCGTTCAGCCTGCGCTGGTCGATAACGAGGGCAATCCACAGCAAGGCGCAAGTGAAGGCAATTTGGTGATTACGGATTCGTGGCCTGGCCAGGCGCGCACGCTGTTTGGCGATCACGAGCGCTTCGAACAAACTTACTTTTCGACCTTTAAAAACGTCTATTTCAGCGGTGACGGCGCACGACGTGATGAAGATGGCTATTACTGGATCACTGGCCGCGTGGACGACGTGCTCAACGTTTCGGGCCACCGTTTGGGGACAGCGGAGATTGAATCGGCGCTGGTTTCTCATCCTAAAATTGCCGAAGCCGCGGTGGTGGGCATTGCGCACAGCATCAAAGGCCAGGCGATTTATGCCTATATTACGCTGAACCACGGCGAAGAGCCCTCGCCAGAACTCTACACCGAAGTACGAAACTGGGTGCGAAAAGAGATTGGCCCTATCGCTACACCAGACGTGTTGCACTGGACTGACTCTCTACCAAAAACCCGCTCCGGCAAAATCATGCGTCGCATTCTGCGTAAGATCGCGGCGGGCGATACCAGCAATCTTGGGGATACCTCAACGCTGGCCGATCCGGGCGTAGTGGAAAAATTACTCGAGGAAAAACAGTCCATAAAAATGCCGTAAGTTATCCGGCGGGAAGCCTCATGCTTCCTGCCCTTCCATCCCTACGTAGTGTGTTTCTGTAGTCACATAACAATATGCCCTATTAGCACGATTGTGTGAGGTTCACGCCTGCAAATCCTCTGGAGAAACTGTGATGAATGACGCCCTTTCAAGTCAGGATGCAATCTATCAACAGATCGAACGTAATCCTCGCTTTCATGAGCTGGTTCGCAAGCGCCAGGCTTTCGCTACGCTGCTTTCGCTGATCATGCTGGTGCTTTACGTCGGCTTTATCTTGCTGATCGCTTTCGCCCCCGCCTGGCTCGGTACACCGCTTCATGAAGGCACCAATGTGACACGCGGTATTCCGATTGGCGTGGGTTTGATTGTGGTGTCGTTCGTGCTGACCGGCATTTATGTCTGGCGCGCCAATGGTGAATTTGATCGTCTAACTAAGCAGATCCTCAGTGAGGTAAAATCATGACGCGTTTCTCTCTGTGGATAGTGGCGCTGCTGTTGCCCTTCTCTGCGCTGGCTGCTGACGCGATTACCGGCGCGGTACAAAAGCAGTCGACGAATTATCAGGCGATTATCATGTTTGTGGTGTTCGTCGCCTTTACGCTCGGTATCACATATTGGGCGTCGAAACGTACCCGCTCTCGCAGCGATTATTACACGGCGGGCGGTAATATTACCGGCTTCCAAAACGGCCTGGCGATGGCGGGTGACTTTATGTCTGCAGCCTCGTTTTTGGGCATTTCTGCACTGGTTTATACCTCTGGTTATGACGGGTTGATTTATTCACTCGGTTTCCTGGTGGGATGGCCGATGATCCTGTTCCTGATTGCGGAGCGTTTGCGTAATTTAGGCCGCTATACCTTTGCGGATGTCGCCTCGTATCGCTTGAAGCAGAAACCCATTCGTACCCTATCAGCCTGCGGATCGCTGGTGGTGGTCGCGCTCTATTTGATTGCGCAGATGGTGGGTGCAGGCAAACTGATTCAGCTGCTGTTTGGGTTGGATTACCACGTTGCCGTGGTGCTGGTAGGTATTTTGATGGTGATGTATGTGCTGTTTGGCGGCATGCTCGCCACCACGTGGGTACAGATTATCAAAGCGGTGCTGCTGCTGTTTGGCGCCTCGTTCATGGCCATCATGGTGATGAAAACGGTGGGTTTCAGCTTCAATGCGCTGTTTACCGAAGCGATGGCGGTGCACCCGAAAGGCATTGCGATCATGCAGCCTGGCGGGTTGGTCAAAGACCCTATTTCTGCGCTGTCGCTGGGGCTTGGGCTGATGTTTGGTACGGCTGGATTACCGCATATCCTGATGCGTTTCTTCACCGTGGCAGACGCCAAAGAGGCGCGTAAAAGCGTGTTTTGGGCCACCGGTTTCATGGGCTATTTCTACTTCCTGACCTTTATTATCGGCTTCGGTGCCATTTTACTGGTCGGCGCAAACCCTGCCTTTAAAGATGCCAGCGGCGCGCTGATTGGCGGCACCAATATGGCGGCGGTTCATCTTGCCAATGCCGTTGGCGGCAGCACTTTCCTTGGTTTTATCTCTGCCGTGGCTTTCGCGACCATCTTAGCGGTGGTGGCGGGCCTGACACTGGCGGGCGCTTCTGCGGTATCGCACGATCTTTACGCCAGCGTGTACCGTAAAGGCCAGGCGAGCGAGCGGGATGAACTGCGGGTGTCAAAAATTACCGTGCTGGTGCTTGGCGTCGTGGCGATTGGGTTAGGGATTCTGTTTGAGAATCAGAACATCGCGTTCATGGTTGGCCTGGCATTCTCGATTGCCGCCAGCTGTAATTTCCCGATTATTTTGCTTTCAATGTACTGGTCTAAGCTAACCACACGGGGTGCGATGGTCGGTGGCTGGCTGGGTTTGATTACTGCAGTGGTGCTGATGATCCTTGGGCCAACAGTTTGGGTCACCGTTTTGGGCCACGCGAAACCGATTTATCCGTATGAATATCCGGCGCTGTTTTCGATGCTGATCGCCTTTGTCGGGACATGGTTATTCTCAATTACCGATCACTCCGCACAGGGTGCAGAAGAACGCAGCCGCTTCCGGGCGCAGTTCATTCGTTCGCAAACAGGCGCAGGGATTGAGCAAGGTAAGGCGCACTAAAAAAAAGCGGCTACCCAAGGTAGCCGCTTTCTCATTTCAGCAGGATCAGAAACGCAGTGATGCGCCCACATAGGGGCCGTCGACCAGCACGTTATCTTTACGTCCGCCTTTGTTGTTCAGCTCAATGTACTGATAGCCGACACGCAGATTCAACAGTGAAATTGGCGTGAAGCTTAGGCCGCCCCCGGCTTCCTGATAGCTGTCGAGGTGATCGGTGAAGCCTTCTGGCGCGTAATAATATTCGCCATATAAGCCCCACATGGTGTTGAAGTTGTAAGCTGCACCCGCACCCAGCGCCAGCGCAAAACCGTCTTTTCCATCTTCAGGATGGGTGAAGATCGCCTTTGCGGTCGGCGCTAAACGCAGCGGGCCCACATCTACGTTGTAACCCAAGCCTGCACCGTAAGTGCTGCCATCGTGATCGCTACGTAGCCAGTTACCTTTTAAAAACAGGCCTGGCGACGTTGTGCCCAGACCCACGTTCAGGTTGGTGTTGTGTTCGCCGACATCAACGCTGCCTTCGATTGCCTGTGCCGCACCGCTCAATAAAACGAGGCCCAGTGCGCTCCCAGTAACAAGTTGCTTAAACATGATTCCACTCCATGAAAGGACAATTAATTCGGCGCAAAGGTTAACAGCCTGAAATGTGGAGACAACTAAATTTGGAAAGCTTTACGTAAACAGACATGTCGTTAGGTTGACGGCAGCGGATTTCTCGCTGCCGCCCTTTGCTCAGAAACGCCACGCGGTGCCGATGAACGCGCCACCAATGAAGCGACGATCTTGCTGCCCAACATTGGCGTCGGTCGAAAGAGCGCGATAACCCGCAGAGTGGCTTAATGAGGGTAGCGCATAATAATGGATACCGGCTTCAAACGGGTACGCAGTGTGATCGCTTTCAAGATTCACACCTATCCAGCTATTGCCACCGCTCACACTGAGTTCGGCTGCATCCACATCGCATGCTGCCAAAAGCAGGCCGGCGACGACTATAAATTTCATCATTGTGTTCTTCCTTGTGTGTTTAAAAACAGCACGCACTTTAAGGAAAGAACAAGAGGTGGAATATAAGCACCGGCTTGAAAAAGTCTTAACTCAGATAGCCCACATTACATGGCCGATCATTGGCGCGGCTATCACGGTTAGCACACCTGAAAGCATCATCACCAGGCTGGAAACCACGCCTTCTTGCTGGCCTAACTGATAGGCGCGAGCCGTGCCAGCACCATGTGAAGCCGCACCGAAACCGGCCCCTTTTGCCACGCCCTGTTTGATGGCAATTCGCAAGAATAAAACGTCGCCTACCGCCATGCCAAAAACGCCGGTGATCACCACAAACAGCGCCACTAAATCGGGTTGACCCCCAATGGGCCCAGCAGCGGCTAAAGCAAATGGCGTGGTGATAGAACGCACCGCCAGGCTGCGCTGAATAGATTCCGGCAGCGTCAACAGACGCGCCAGCCAGACTGAGCTGCACACCGCGACCAGGGTTGCGGTGAAGACGCCAGCACTTAATGACATCCAATGCCGTTTGATGATCGCCATGTTTTCATATACCGGCACGGCAAACGCCAGCGTGGCGGGCCCCAGCAACCACAGCAACCAGTGACTTTCGGCAATGTAATCCTGCCAGCTAATGTGTGTCACCATCAGCAAGGCCACCAGCACCAGCGGTGTCATCACCAGCGGCATTAACAACAAGGTGCGCCAGCGGCGGTAGAGATGTTTATTGAGGTAATAGATCAACAAGGTAATGACCACACACAGCAGGCTGAGCAATAAATCACGCATTATTGCCCTGCTTACGCGCTGCGCGCGCCACTTCATAGCGATAAACGCGATCCACCACTAAGGCTGTCGAGGCCAGGACCAACAGCGTACTGATAGCAATCACCAGAAAAATGCGCCAGCCTTCAATACGTAGCAAATCGCCGTAGTTCACCACCGCGACCACCGCAGGAATAAAGAACAACAGCATTTCCGCCAACAGCCAGTTTGAACCCGCCTTCACCCAACCCAGCGGCACGATGCGTGTCACGATTAAAACCAACATCAGCAGCATGCCGACGATATTGGCAGGCAACGGCAAATGCAGCCAATTGACCAGATGATCGCAGCCTACAAACACGCTGATATAGAGCACCAGCTGCAGTGGCAATCCAAGTCGTTGCAGCATGCCCATTCTTCGCGGACTGATTGCTAACGCCATTTTTTTCTTCTCCCCCGTCAATTCAAGGTGCTCAGTATAAATCCCAGACAGAAGGTGAAAAAAATGAATTAATATTATTAAAATCATGCCAAAAAGGAATAGCTCATGGATGTCCGCGCGTTGCGTTACTTTACCGAAGTGGTTCGCCAGCAAAGTTTTACGCGCGCCGCACAGAAACTGTATGTGACGCAGCCAACTATCAGCAAAATGTTGCGTCAACTTGAGGAAGAGCTGGGCTGTACGTTGATATTACGCGATGGTCGCCGCTTGCATCTCACCGACAGTGGGCAGGCGGTTTATCAGCGTGGCCTGGCGATTTTGCAGGAGTTTCATCAGCTAGAGGCGGAAATCGGCGACATTAATCAGTTGAAAACCGGCGAGCTACGATTGGGCATTCCTCCCATGGTGGGTATGCAGATAGCCGGTTCAATTTCCGCTTTTCGCCGTCGTTATCCTGGCGTAGCACTAAAAATTTCTGAGTTTGGTGGCTTAACCGTTCAGCAGGCCGTGCTGGCGGGCAGTTTAGATATCGCGCTTACCGCGCTACCCGTGGAGGCAGATTTACCTCTTAATACGCTGCCGCTGATGCATCATCCCCTTTGCGTGCTCCTGCCGCGCCGCGCCGAGTGGCTCAATCGCAGCCATATTGGTTTGTCCGAATTGGCAGAACATCCTTTACTGATTTTTAATGAAGAGTTTTCGCTTAATCGCCAGTTAATGCAGGCGTTTCAACGTCTCGGCATTACGCCAACGATCGCAGTGAGAAGCGGGCAATGGGATTTTCTGGCTGCAATGGTACAGGCCGAAATGGGAGTAGCAATTTTGCCGGAGCCGATCTGCCAAAGGCTGGATAAACAGTCGCTGCTGTGGCTACCACTGGAATCAGAACTGAAGTGGAGTTTAGGGCTGATTTGGCGTGAGGGCAGCTATTTGTCTCGCAGTGCGCAAGCATGGATTGATTGCTGTCATGAACATTGGCCCGATGACGCTCCACGTCTTTCAGTGTGACCCGCCATCATTCACGCTACTGTTGCGTTGGCTTCACTTTTTTCCCCGGTCACTTACCTGAGTAAGCTTCCGAGGATAAACACGCTTGCCGCCTTCCTGCAGCATGAATGATGCGGGTTATTTCATTCTCGTAAAAAACTTATTCTTCTTTCTCAATCAGTAACGCTTCCAGCAAATCGAGATCGTGCAGCAGTTTCTGCATGGTTTCGTTGGAAATCTGTTGAGTAGCACGCAAATGATAGACCTCGGCGCGTTCAGCACGCAGCGCTGTCAGACGGAATCGACGCTCCAGATTCTCGGCGAACAGCGCGTGATCGATATCATTTTTACCTTCTGCACGACGACGCAAGTTGCCAATCACGCGCAAGCTGACCTCTTTCAGCAGTTCAGGATCGATGTTCTCGGTGGTCTCATTTTCCAAACGAGACTCCATCTTCTGTAGGCTCTCAATGGCCACGCTGGCCATGACCGCGCGGGCATTTTGCAACTCACGGCGATGACTGGATTTATCGATACCATCATAGCCACGCAGCAGAATAGGCAGAATGACCACGCCAATCAGCAGCGAGAACAGAATCACACCGGTGGCGATAAACACCAGTTCATAACGGGCTGGGAACGGGTCGCCATTGCTGAGAAACAGCGGAATAGATAACACACCCGCCAGCGTAATGGCACCACGTACACCCGCGAATGAAGCAATCAGCAGCTCTTTAAACGAGTAGTTGGAGAACTCCAGCGGCTTTTTCTTCAACAGGCGCTTACTGAAGCGCTGCATGATCCATAACCAGCCGAAGCGCACCACCATCAACGAGACATAGACCAACCCGATATCTGCAAACAGCATCCACAGCTCGACATTAGGATCGGCGTTAGCCTGGTCGATGGAGGTTTGCAGAATGTCGGGCAGCTGCAGGCCAAGCATCAGGAACACCATGCCGTTAAAGACGAATTCCAGCATCTGCCAGACGCTGTTAGCACGTAAGCGCATCGCCAAAGGAGCCTGACGGATGATGCCAGAGCGCGTAATGGTCATACCCGCAGCAACCGCAGCCAGGATACCAGACACACCCAAATGTTCAGCAATCAGGTAAGAGGCGAACGGCAGCAGCAGCAGCAGAACCGTCTGTGTAGCCGGATCATCACCACTCCAGCGGCTCAGCAGGCGCAGCGATTTTCCGTAAAGCCAGCAGATTGCAACACCGGCAACCAAACCGCCTACCGCAACCTTGAGGAACTCAACGCTGGCGCCGCCCCAGGTAAAGACCATTGTGCCCATGGCGACGGCAACAGCAAACTTGAGCGACACCAGGCCGGATGCGTCGTTCATCAACGCTTCGCCCTGCACAATCGACATGATTTTTTTCGGGATACGCCCTTCACCGACAATGCCTGAAAGTGCGACGGCATCGGTTGGTGACAGCACCGCCGCCAACGCGAAGGCGGGAATCAGTGGAATGCCGGGCACCAGCCAATAAATCAGGTAGCCAATTCCCACCACGGTAATCAGAACCAGCACCAACGCTAATCCAATAATTTCTCGACCGTGATGCAGGAACTCGCTAATCGGTGTTTTCCATCCATCAGCAAACAGCAGCGGCGGAATGAACAGCACTAAAAACAGTTCTGGATCGAAGTCAACATGCAGGCCAAACGTTGGCCAGGCGAGCAGCGCACCGGCCGCGATCTGCACTAATGGCAGCGGTATTTGAAAAGGGAGAATGCGAGCAGCAACGCCAGAAAGCGAGACCACCAGCGTCATAATGAGAATAGTAAAAAAGATTTCCATGCTTTCCTTAAGCGCCTTAAAGTCTCTCAAGCAATGTCGTAAGCGCTAAAGTGTAAAACAAACCCAAGGTTGCTGGGATTACTACACGTGCGACAAGGGGTAAAAAAAGAGAATAATCCTGGACGCGCCTCTGCGCGCCCACTTCTACAGTCAGATCGCCCAGCCACCAGCGTAAAAAGCCACTAAGGCTACCGCAATCACCACGGTTCCTGTATTCAATTTACGCCATTCGCCAGCAAAAATGCGTCCGACCACCAGCGCAGCAAAACCGAGCATGATGCCGGTGACGATGTTGCAGGTCAGCACAATAATGACCGCCGTCAGCAGGCCAGACATCGCATCGACAAAATCAGTAAAGTCGATTTTGGCGACGTTACTCAGCATCAGCAGGCCAACGTACATCAGCGCAGGCGCTGTGGCATACGCCGGGACTAAGTATGCCAACGGCGACATAAACAAAATCACCATGAACAGCAAACCTACCACAATTGCCGTCAGACCGGTTTTACCGCCTGCAGCCGTGCCCGCCGCAGACTCGATATAAACCGCCGCTGGCGATGCGCCGACTAAGCCAGCAAACAGACTGCTGACCGAGTCGGTGGTTAAAGCGCGACCGCCGTTGATGATCTGCCCGTCTTTATCGAGCAGATTCGCCTGGCCAGCCACTGCGCGGATGGTGCCGGTGGCATCAAATACCGCTGTCATCACCAACGCTAACACGCTAGGTAACACGACTGGCTGCAAGGCGCCCATGATATCGAGGCTAAACACCAGCGATTGACCGTTGGCATCAGCCAGGCTCGGCAGCGCAAACAAACCTTGATAACTTACCGCGGGATCGAAAATGAGTCCTAATACCGAAATGGCAATAATGGTCAGCAAAATGCCGCCCGGCACCTTACGCTTTTCAAGACCAATAATCGCACCCAATCCCAACAGTGACATCATGACCGGGAAAGAGTTGAAATGACCCAGCGCTACCGGCAAACCCGGAGCCGGGTTTTTTACCACTAAACCTACGCCATCCGCCGCGATCAGCAGCAAAAACAGCCCGATGCCGACGCCGGTACCGTGCGCAACGCCCATCGGGAGATTGCGCAAAATCCATGAACGGATACCGGTCACGGAAATCAGCGTAAACAATACGCCCATCAGGAATACCGCACCGAGCGCGACCGGCACGCTGATTTGCTGCCCCAGCACCAGACTAAAGGCGGTAAAGGCGGTTAACGAAATGGCGCAGCCAATCGCCATCGGCAGGTTAGCCCACAAGCCCATAATGATGGAGCCAAAGCTGGCAACCAGACAGGTCGCGACGAACACAGCGGTTGGCGAGAAGCCCGCTTTGCCCAGCATACCTGGCACGACAATCACCGAATAAACCATGGCTAAAAACGTGGTTAGCCCCGCCAGAATTTCCTGGCGAACGCTGCTGCCACGAGCAGAAATTGAGAACCAGGCGTCCAGTTTTCCACTGGCCGGTCGTGATTCGTTTGACATAATTGAGCCTCAAAGAGTTTTTGTTGTGTAGATCGCTCTGCGACCGCCGCCCTGAAATCCCTGGGTAAGTTGTTTGCGCCAAACGGCGTCAAACAGAAGGCAAACGTTTACCTTGCCGCAGATAAGTGACCCTTCAAAGATGGGCAAATAAAAAGGCAAACGATTATCCGGCGTTTGCTGGCACATTTTCAACTGCTTGATGGTCATTAATCAGGATAAAGATTTCACTGGATCGCGTATGACGTAGACTTGCTCTGTTGCGTAACACGCGTTTCGCTTTGAAGTTGCAGGATTTTATGAAGAGGAGAAGAGGTTGCGCAACGGCAAGCATTACGCAACAAAAAAGGGATTCAGCCTTGCAGGTTAATGTCGCCGCCCTGCTGAATGGCGCGTTGCCAGGCGGCGCGCTGTTTCACCGTTTCCAGCCACTTTTGCGTCGCGGGCATCTGCTGCAAACCGGCACGCTTATTCAGTGCCAAAAGCGGGAAACTCATTTGAATATCCGCGATGCTGAAACGCTTGCCCGCAAACCACGGATGCGCGACAAGATGGTTTTCAATCATTTGCATGTGCGGCTTCAGCTGTTTATCAAGAAAGGCTTTTTGTACGCCTTTACCAAACATGCCGCCAATCGGCCGCAATAGCCAAGGCACCGGCGCTTGCCCGAGTCGAGCAAAAATCAATTTCATTACCAGCAATGGCATCAATGAACCTTCGGCATAGTGCAGCCAGTAACGAGATTGCAGCGCCTCTTCCTCATCAGTAAGTTTCAGTCGATATTCGGCATCATATTTATTTTCGAGATATTCGAGGATGGCACCCGATTCGGCAACCACGCGATTTTCGTCAGTAATGATTGGCGATTTACCCAAAGGGTGAATTTTTTTCAGCGCCTCAGGTGCCAGCATGGTGGATTCGCGCTGATAGCGTTTGATCTGATAAGGCACTTCCAGCTCTTCGAGCAGCCATAACACGCGATGCGAGCGCGAATGCTCAAGATGGTGAACGGTGATCATCGTGATTCCCTGTTAGGTGATTATCAGCCAAGTATAGACATCACTCCCGCCCTGACAGTTTGTCATCCTGCTCGGGATCAAGCAGTACCGCACCTGAACCTTGCTCTCCCAACCGATCGCCTGGATTGCGTAGTGGGCAGTCACGCATCGAAAGACAACCGCAGCCGATGCAGCCATCCAGATCGTTGCGTAAGCGGGTCAATGTTTCGATACGTTTATCCAGTTCCTCACGCCAGTGTTGCGTCAGTGCATCCCATTCGTGGGTCGACATACGTTTATTAGCAGGGATATGTTCGAGACTGTCGCTCACCGTCGCCAAGGGAATACCAATGCGCTGGGCAATCTTGATTATCGCCACACGTCGCAGCACGTCTCGGCTATAACGGCGCTGGTTGCCGCCGTTGCGTGTGCTGAAGATAAGCCCTTTGTTTTCATAAAAATGCAGCGCAGAAACAGCAACGCCGCTGCGTCGTGCGACTTCGCCCGGCGTCAAAACCGGTTTTGGGTAGTTGCGATCTTTTTTCATTTGGACCTTTACCTCAAGTTAACTTGAGGAATTATACTCGCTTCCCATCAGAACAACGAATTCCTATACCGCATTGAATTATCACCAGAAGGATGAGGCTATGATGCAAGAAGAGATCATTCACTCCCTGACACACTGGATTGACCAAAATCTGGACAAGAGTTTGTCTATTGATGAAGTCGCAGCAAAATCAGGTTATTCGAAATGGCATCTGCAGCGTATGTTCCGTACCGTGACGAAACAAACGCTGGGTGGATATATTCGTGAACGTCGCCTGACCTTAGCGGCTGAAGCGTTGAGCCTGACGCAACGTCCCGTATTTGATATTGCGATGCAATATGGCTACGACTCGCAGCAAACTTTTTCACGCGTATTCCGTCGCCAATTTTCACAAACGCCAACCGCTTATCGCCACACCATGCGTCGTCAGGCCATTCAGCGCCCTCGCCTGTTGAGCTTTGATTGCAGCGAAAGCATGGCCAGCTTTACCCAACGAACCACGGGCGAATGCTGTCCCGTTAGCTAAATTTGATTTCGTCTTCAGTGCGCCCCAAGCGGGCGCGCCTTCTTAATTGTTTTTCCTCACCTTTTCTTCCCCGCCACTTTCTGCTCAAACTTCAATCAAATTTTTTGTACCATACCAGTTGCAAATTTTGTTCAAAATATAAAATCGAGTGATATAATGTGAGCCAAGTCACATTATGACCTTGGGTTGACGACGGAAAAGCACGACCTGACACGCTTTTTCGCCGCCGGTGATGTCCGCAGATTGTCAGGAATAATCACTGATCTATTGAGGTTGAGTCGATGGCTACGTTAACCACCAGTCTTATCGTTATGCGTTGGGAATTACTTAGCGCCGTTATGATGTTTTTTGCCAGCACCTTGAAAACCAAACTTCGTCAGGATAGCCATCACGTTATGGCATTCATGTGTGGTGGCATCGGTTTGGGCATGACCTGCTGGTTTGTCACCGGTTTAATGGGCATTACACTCACTATGGAGAGTGTGCACAATTTCATGTCCATCTCTAAGGATGTGTTTATCCAGGTGATGAGCCAAGCGCCTGCTGAATGGCCAATGCCTTAAAATTTTCCAATAAAAAACCCCGCTACGCGGGGTTTTTTATATTGCTGTGTATTCTTAAATTTTCTTCAACATGGCAGGGATATTAACATCCTGCACTGTGACGCCCGGTCTCTGCGTTCCGCGACGATCTTGAATCCACATGTCTCCCATCATTTGATTGAGTCCACGATCTAACCCTGTCACCAAACCTGCGCCTGGTGTAAACGTCAATTCACCAAAATAAATACGCTCTTCATGGATATACCAGTCAACACGCACATAGTCGAAATCACTGGCCAGCTTTTTGCTCATATCGAGCGCATGTTGCAGTGACGGCATGATGTTAGTGACATCCAGCCCGGTATCACGGATCTTGTGAAACGCCTCATTAAGGTTATTCACATAGAAATTCATGGATAACAGCGGCTGACATCGGTTGTAGATGACTTGCAGCACATATTCAAACTTGCCATCACGCTTGTTGAACATATGAAACTTGTAATCAATCGGCGCACTTTTTCCATCACCGATGTATTGCTCCACCAAAATACGGGGCTTGATGTAGCGATAATGGATTTCACGCGCTTCATTAGCAAAATCCGTTTTCAGCCAGCGATAGCAATCATGGATGATTTGCTGCTTACGCAACGCGTCCGGTTCTTCCAACAGAATTTCTACCATGTTAGACGCGTGGTTCGGTTTAATCACCGTTCCTTTCCAACAAGGCAAACTATTCAGCGTGGTCGGATCGGTGGTTTCGTGTACCAACGGGATCAGGTATTCGTTGCCAATCTTCTCGGCAATGAATTCGCGCACGCTAAACTTATCTGACAAGCGACCATAATTTTGGTAATCGCCGTAGATAAATTTGCGGTACAGCACCTTTTCGTTAAACACTTTAGGCTGACGAAGATTGGGCAGTTTTCTGAACTTATGGAAGTAGTAGATGCGATCCTGATAGGACCAAGGCATCTTCTTGATGAAATACTGCACACTTCTTCTGAGTTCTTCTTTCAACTTGAGCATATCGGACCTCATTTGTAGGTTTTGTAGTTGAGTGAGGAAACTTGAATCTTTTGAATGACGCCGTTTTTGAAGAAGTAATTCATTACGGTAAGGGACAACAGTTCTGAAAGGAAAACGCTCCACGCGGCCCCCATGACGCCGTAGTCCTGGATTAGCCACCAGGAAAGCGGCACACTGATGACCATCAAACAAATGATTTTCCTCAGCAAATAGTTAAACCCACCTTCTTTTACCATGTAGCGATACGCTACAGTCCCCATTGCCGAAAAGCTGGTTGCAATCGACAGCAACGTAATGAGGCTTCCTGATTGTGTGTATTCTTTACCGTATAAAGCGATGATGATCTGCTCACCGAACAACGCAATGATCAGCAACATCAACAATGAAACACCCACGACATACCCGTGTAGCCGTGCAGCTAATTTTATCGCTGCATCGCCGCGCTCCCTGAAGATCTCGCTAAAGCAGGAAGTAATCAGCGCGACGGGGATAAAAATCCACGAAGCGGCAATTGTGTTGGCGGCAGCGAACAAGCCAAGATCACGTGCTGAAACAATCCCTGCCAGAAACATCTGCGCCGTTCTAACCTGCACAGAAATAAAGATGCTGGAGATGGCTAACGGCAAGCCGGCGTACATTAAGTAACGCAAATAAGCAGCGCGCTTTTCACGCGGCGGCATGAGATCCTGGTGTTCGCGATAAAAGTTGTAGCGTTTGATGAAATACGGCACCAACGTCACCGCCACAATAGAAAGCGTGAGCCACAGTGGATTCAGACGCTGCCAGGCAATGATGAAACTGATAGTAAAACTCAGCACCATGCCAATGGCGTTAGCGATGGTATTTAACCGTGAGGCAAGCCGCGCATTGTTATAAACGCTGAACGTGTCTTGAGTGACAAAAACCGATGCCACGAATGAGGCCAGTGCAAATGCCAGGAAATTTTCCTGCATGTTGTACCAGACCCAAATCAGCACAGGTATTGAGGTGAGCAACAATAAAACCATTCGCATGGTGCGCGCGATCGTCATCAGGCGTAAGCCTTTTGACGCATTTTTACTCACACGTTTAAAAAGAATGGTTTCGGTGCCAAATATTGCAATGGTTTGCACCATGGCAAATAAAGAGGTTGAGAAGGCCATTTGACCAAACACCGTTGGGCCAAACGATTTAGCCACGTAAGAAGTCACAAATATGACGCCAAACACAGAGATGAGCTTCTCAGACATCATCCAGGCGGCATTAGACATTACGCTCAATTTCATCGACTCTTCCTTAATATTACTGACCTACAACCTCTTCGGTACAACATCCCTGTAACGAATTAATAAGCGCTCAGTGGGCCTGGCGAAAATTAAAGGCTTCAAACCAAACTGGTCCGAAAAAATGAGAATCAAAGCACGATTCAGAGAATGAATTCAGGATTATTCTTATTATATTTGGCGCGAATAACTTGAGATGGAAACGATTTCAAGCTGAAATGAGCGCAGTTTTGTAGAGTCATAACCTGCGTATTAATCAAGGCGGTTATGCTAAATATCCAATGTACGTAGAATTTTTTCGTATTTAGGATGTGAAGAATCTATATCAAAAACCCTTCTCCAGGAAGGCGTCCTAACCCGATCAGAATAAAATAAGATTTATCCCATGATGATATTTATTCTAAATATCTTAATTTAACCTTCGCAATTCAATTCGAGCACTTTAATACTGCATTAATAGAAAACTTACAGTGCCAGGATTTATTAAAGTCATTCTCATCCATTAATCGATAAGAAAGGTAAGCGCATTTATGAGAAAGTCACGATATAGCGAAGATCAAATCACAAATGCCATTAAAGCTTCTGAATCAGGTGTAAAAGTCAGGGAGATTTGTGAGGAGCTTGGCATCTCCGAAGCAACCTTTTATAGCTGGAAGAAGAAGTTTTCTGGGCTATCTTCGGAAGAAGGTAGAAAAATCAAAGAGCTGGAAGAGAAATTGCAAAATCTTTCCCGCGAACTGCAAACGCTGAATTCAGATAAGGAGATGCTCCAGAGCGTATTGAAGAACTTCTTTACGACCAATGAAAAACGTCAAGCAGTCAACTTCTTACAAGATACCTTTGACATCGGGACGCGCCGTAGCTGCCGCTTACTGGATATTAGCCGCAGTGTTTATCATTACCCGTCAGGGACTGAAAACCGTTAATTCCAATGCTACCGCTTTTCCTGGACTTAAAGCTGAGATTTGTTCTTACCAGAAGAGATGAAGATCATTTAACAGGACATTTGTAGCTACTCTTTCCGCACCATTGATTCCTAATGAATGGATTTGCGGCTAAGCTTCTTTTTTTGCGGTAAAATTGATTCGCAACAGCAAAAAGTCTCGCTTTCTACGCTACTTCCCCCTAGCCCAGTCTCATTTCGGTGAGATTGGTGCTTCTTAATTATTAGGTTAATCCTGCTAACCAACGGAACTGAATACAGACAATTCTGTTAAGCCAGTTTAAACAAGTTTAATAAAATCGATTCTTACCTCTCAGTTTAGAGTGGATCTAAGCCTTTTTCTATTGAATGAATTTCAACCATCACTAGTGGATAAACCAAAAACTTTCTCCAGGAATAATCCAGGATAAATAGTTTATAGATACTTACCACTTTAATGATCAGCATAGGGTTTGTCTGTTTAAAATAGTGTTCAAAGGTACTAAATATTAATCTTTTAAAATAAGCGAAACGGTAACTGAACCCGACGTTTTTCCAATTCACTGAAGTAAAAACTGGTTTATCTCGCTGTTTTATCAGGGCCAATAGCCAATAAAAACGCAGAGGCTGGCCATAAATATGCACAAACAGGGCTAATTCACTGACTTAAATGGCTAGTTTTTCCACAACCAATGATTTAAAGAATAGCCGGAATGGACTTTAAAAGTCTGAAACCGGTTAACAGAGCGTTTTTCTTCCCTCTCAAACAGGCTTATTTTGGCTATTGAAGGTTGAACGGAGACGATAGAAACAGAGAAAGAAACGGTAATTAAGGAAGAAAGCGGATAATAGGGGCTAAAAAGCAGTACGGCAAATTCTTAAAATGCTTCAAAATCAGTGAGTCGCGCTGACCCTCAACACTGTCAGCGCGAGTACGTTAGACATCGACTTTAGACACCTGCGATTCAGGCTTAATTCGCATTGCCCAAATTACACCGGCAATCAAACAAGCAATACCGACTGTGGTTAAGAGTGGCGGCCAGCTTTGATGCCAAAGAAATGTCCACAACAAGCCAAACAGGATTTCGAAAACGATCAAGGGGCCCATGAGCACGGTTGGAAGGCGCTGGCTTGCAGCGTTCCAGCATAAGGTGCCCAACCAAGAGCACAACAGGCCAATCGTCAGCATTAATGGAACGAAAACCTCAGGGTGCGGGCCCAATGGCAGTTCAAACTCTGGGCGTTGCCAGGCAAGCTGAACACTCACCAACGCATACATGATCAACGCCAACGGCAAGGTGACTAAGCCTTGCGCGGTTGCCCAAGTCGATGGTCTCAGCTGGGGATGCGTACGCATCCAACGGGCATTGCGCAGCGGATACCATGTCCAGCATCCCACCGCCATTATTGCCAAGGCGATGCCAGTCAGATAGCGGCTTAATTCAAAATCTACGCTCTTTGTCCGCAGTTCCGCCACGTTCACACAGAGCAATCCCACTGCAATGATAATGAGTGCGGGGATCAGTCGACGCCAGGAGAGCCGTCCTTCAAGGTGCCCGTAACGCCAGTTTGCTGTCACCGCGATGACGACCGGCAACGTGCCGATAATCATGGTTGAAACGGGCGCGCCGGTGCGTTGGATCGCATTGGCGAGAAACGCATAATAAAGAAGGTTTCCTATCAGCGAGAGTTTCAGCGCTTCTCGCCAGTCGGCAGGTAGCAGTTTGCGCAGGCGCTGACGATCGTGCCATGCCAACGGAAGCGCAATCAGGCCAAAGGCGACATAGCGCCCGGCTGACTGAAGCGTGCCAGGATAATCGGGCACCAGCAGCGGGCCAACAAAGATTAACCCCCACATCAACCCTGCTGCGAGGGCAAACAATACGCCAGCAAACATCTTTTTCTTCCTTTATAGAGAAACCGGCGCAGTGTGGCGAAATAGCGGAAAGATTGCTTGTAGCAGATTGCGGTGATGCTAGCGACGCATCACCTGTTTTTGATAACGACCTGGCGTAATGCCATAACGTTGAGCAAAAGCACGCGTCAGATGTGCCTGATCGGTAAGTCCCACCGTTGCCGCCACGCTGGCCGCTGATTCACCGCGCGCAAGCAATTGCTTGGCCTCATATAAACGATACGCCATCAACATTTGCTGTGGCGTGACATGAAAGTGGTCACGAAAAGCACGCAAAAAATGCCACGGCGACAGTGATGCCAGCGCGGCTAACGATTCAAGCCGTACCGGCTCTGCAAGATTTGCGCGTAAATAGTCACGGACATGATCAAAGCGGTGCTGCGCCTCTGGTTTTTGCTGAGCAGACATGCGGGCCAGCGGCCGCATCAGGCGAAATAATTCCGACAACAAGCTTTGCCGCGCCAATGCTGAATCCGCTTGCCATAGCGCAGTCAGGATTTGCGACAGCGGCTGCGCCAGGCGCAGGTCTGTAAGCATGGCCTCATTAAACCACCAGCCGCGATCGCCGGTTAATTCATCCATCAGTTGCGGCTGAATGTAGATCATCTGATAGCGCCAGCCTTCATCACAAGCTGATTCGCCAGTGTGAAGTTCGTCAGGGTTCATCATCACCAACGAGTTTTCCGGCGCCGTGTATTGTGTTCCGCGATAGCGAAAGCGCTGTGCACCCGACTCAATAGTACCGATACCGAAGGCTTCATGGGTATGCGGTTCAAATGCATAGCGAGAGATGTGTGCCTGATAAAGTTCTACGCCCGGCAGCTCAGACAACTGCTGAAACTGCGCGCAATCTTTTTCACAGGGAAAAACGGCTGGAACGCCTTCCACGACACACCTCTTGGTTACATTGAGTTTGTTTTACTAGCATGCATGTGAACGATGCTGAAATGCAAAAGTTTGCCAATGTCATCTCGCCAGGTAACACTGCTTCGCTGATGCATAAACGGAGTTTTAACATGGCACAGCGTGTTGTAATGGTAGTCGATATGCAAAACGGCGTTTTTGAAACGCCCCGCTTTGATCAGGACGGTCGCGTCGCACGCATTAACCGCCTTATTCAACAATCCGACCTAACAATTTTTATCCAACACCGCGAAGGCAGCATGAAAGAAGGCGCGGCTTCTTTTGATTTGCTGCCAGAACTGCATCAGCCTGCTCACGCACATTTCGTGGCCAAAACGGCCTGCGACAGCTTTTGGCAAACGTCTCTAACCCAACGGTTAAATGAACTGTCTGTGAAAGAGTTTGTTATTTGTGGTTGCGCGACCGATTACTGCGTCGATACCACGATTAAAGTCGGTGCCAGCCTTGGCTATCGCATTACCGTGGCGGCTGATGCGCATACCACGGCCGATCGTACTTTTGTCAGCGCAGAACAACTGATTAATCAACACAACGAGGTGTGGGCAGCGCTTTCACTGCCTGGCAATGTGCCGCGTGTGCTGAGCTGTGATGCCATTTTGACAGAATGGTCATAGTTGAAAAAAGTTTATAAAAGAAAAGGCCCAGCGAGCTGGGCCTTTTCTTTTGGTTTAACGCGAGTCCGCAAAAATCAGAACGGGATGTCGTCGTCAAAATCCATTGGAGGTTCATTATTGTTGCTTGCAGGTGCGCTCTGCTGCTGCGGACGAGATTGCGCGCCGCCGCTGAACTGATTACCGCCGCCCTGTGGCTGCTGCGGTTGGCCCCAACCGTTGTTGTTGTTGCTTTGTCCGCCGCCAGCAGGTGCTGCTCCGCCAGCGCTGCCGCCTTGACGTCCACCCAACATTTGCATGGTGCCGCCTACGTTAACCACAACTTCAGTGGTGTAACGTTCCTGGCCGCCCTGATCCTGCCATTTACGCGTACGCAGTTGGCCTTCGATATAGACCTGGGAACCCTTACGCAGGTATTCACCGGCTACTTCGGCCAACTTGCCAAACAGCACGACGCGGTGCCATTCGGTGATCTCTTTATTTTCACCGGTTTGTTTGTCGCGCCAGCTTTCCGACGTGGCCAGCGTAATGTTGGCGACAGCGCCACCATTTGGCATGTAACGCACTTCCGGATCCTGACCCAGATTCCCGACAAGAATCACTTTGTTAACGCCACGACTGGCCATGTTGCTGTCTCCCGATGAGTTAATGCTAAAAGTCTAAACGATCAATTCTAACACGTCCTGAATAGTGTTCCCACTTTAGAGCGGGGTTCCAATTTTGAACACTTAGCCACCAAAAGGCAAAGACTACTGGATATTTATTCAGTCTATTTTTTGTGCCATAATAATGCGTTTATTCTGGTCGTGTCGGCATGGCACGGCGAGTGCTGCTAATCCGGGAAAGGTGAATGGATAAGATCGAAGTTCGTGGTGCTCGCACCCATAATTTGAAAAACATCAACCTGACCATTCCGCGTGACAAGCTCATTGTGGTAACCGGCCTTTCGGGTTCCGGTAAATCCTCTTTGGCTTTTGACACGCTGTATGCGGAAGGTCAACGCCGCTATGTAGAGTCGCTCTCTGCCTATGCGCGCCAGTTTCTTTCTTTAATGGAGAAGCCAGACGTCGATCATATCGAAGGTCTGTCGCCCGCTATCTCCATCGAGCAGAAATCGACTTCACACAACCCGCGCTCGACGGTCGGCACCATCACCGAAATACATGATTACCTGCGCTTGCTGTTTGCACGCGTGGGTGAACCGCGCTGCCCAGATCATGACGTCACGCTCGCGGCGCAAACTGTGAGCCAAATGGTCGATCAAGTCTTAGCGCAACCTGAAGGTCGCCGCTTGATGCTGTTGGCTCCGGTCGTGAAAGATCGTAAAGGTGAACATACCAAGACGCTGGAAAGCCTGGCGACACAGGGTTATATCCGCGCGCGTATTGACGGCGAAGTCTGCGATCTTTCCGATCCGCCTAAGCTTGAGCTTCAGAAAAAACACACCATTGAAGTGGTCATTGATCGCTTCAAAGTGCGTGAGGATCTTTCAACTCGCCTGGCAGAATCGTTTGAAACCGCGTTAGGAATGTCTGGCGGCACGGCGATTGTTGCCGACATGGACGACAGCGCAGCGGAAGAACTGCTGTTCTCAGCGAACTTTGCCTGCCCGATTTGCGGTTACAGCATGAGTGAGCTGGAACCACGCTTGTTCTCTTTTAATAACCCAGCCGGTGCCTGTCCAACATGTGATGGCTTGGGCGTACAGCAATATTTTGATCCCGATCGTGTGGTGCAAAACAATGAGCTGTCGCTGGCTGGCGGTGCAATTCGTGGCTGGGATCGTCGCAACTTTTACTATTTCCAGATGCTGCGCTCACTGGCTGAGCATCTCGATTTCGACATCGAAGCGCCATTTGGCAGCCTGAAAGAGAACGTGCAGCAAGTGATTCTGTACGGCTCAGGTAAAGAGAGTATTGAATTCAAGTACATCAACGATCGCGGTGACACGTCTGTACGTCGCCATCCGTTTGAAGGCGTACTGAACAATATGGAACGTCGCTATAAAGAGACCGAATCTTCAGCGGTACGTGAAGAGTTGGCGAAGTTTATCAGCAACCGCGCCTGCGCCAGTTGCGAAGGCACGCGTCTGCGCCGTGAAGCGCGTCACGTCTATCTTGAAAACACCACATTACCTACGATCTCTGATATGAGCATCGGTCATGCGATGTCGTTTTTTGAGAACCTTAAGCTAAGCGGGCAACGCGCTCAAATTGCTGAAAAAGTGTTGAAAGAGATCGGCGATCGCCTGAGCTTCCTGGTGAATGTCGGGCTCAATTATCTCTCTATGTCGCGTTCCGCAGAGACGTTATCCGGCGGTGAAGCACAGCGTATTCGTCTGGCTAGCCAGATCGGTGCGGGCCTGGTTGGCGTTATGTATGTGTTGGATGAGCCGTCAATTGGTTTGCATCAGCGCGATAACGAACGTCTGCTCGGCACCTTGATTCATCTGCGCGATCTGGGTAATACCGTGATTGTGGTTGAGCATGATGAAGATGCTATTCGCGCCGCTGACCATGTGATCGACATCGGTCCAGGCGCAGGTGTGCATGGCGGTGAGATTGTTGCTGAAGGCACCGTTGATGAAATCATGGCAGAAGAGGCGTCATTAACCGGTCAGTTCCTGAGCGGTAAACGTGAAATTGCTGTGCCGCAAGAACGGGTGAAAGGCGATCCAACCAAAGTATTGAAAGTCACTGGCGCACGCGGTAACAACCTGAAGGATGTGACGCTAACGCTACCGGTTGGCCTGTTTACATGTATCACCGGCGTGTCCGGTTCCGGTAAATCAACGCTGATCAACGATACGCTGTTTCCGATTGCTCAGCGCGCGCTTAACGGTGCGACCATTGCCGAACCCGCAGCGTATCGCGAGGTTCACGGGCTAGAGCATTTCGATAAAGTTATCGATATCGATCAAAGCCCAATTGGTCGTACACCGCGTTCTAACCCGGCGACTTATACCGGCATCTTTACGCCGGTACGTGAATTGTTTGCCGGCGTTCCCGAATCGCGTTCGCGCGGCTATAACCCGGGACGTTTTAGCTTCAACGTGCGGGGCGGCCGCTGTGAAGCCTGTCAGGGCGATGGCGTTATCAAGGTAGAAATGCACTTTCTGCCCGACATTTACGTGCCCTGCGACCAGTGCAAAGGTAAACGCTATAACCGCGAAACGCTGGAAGTTAAGTACAAAGGCAAAAGCATCCATGAAGTGCTGGAGATGACCATTGAAGAAGCGCGTGAGTTCTTTGATGCCGTTCCGGCGCTGGCGCGTAAGCTACAAACGCTGATGGATGTTGGCCTGTCGTACATCCGTCTTGGGCAGTCCGCAACGACGCTTTCAGGCGGTGAAGCACAGCGTGTGAAACTGGCGCGTGAGTTGTCAAAACGCGGCACCGGCCAAACGCTCTATATTCTGGATGAGCCAACCACCGGCCTGCACTTTGCCGATATTCAGCAGTTGCTGGAAGTGCTGCATCAGCTGCGTGACCAGGGCAATACCATTGTGGTGATTGAACACAATCTTGACGTGGTCAAAACCGCTGACTGGATTGTCGATCTGGGGCCAGAAGGCGGCAGCGGCGGCGGTGAAATATTGGTTGCTGGCACACCGGAGACAGTGGCGGAGTGCGAGAAATCGCATACCGCCCGCTTCCTCAAGCCATTATTGAAGAAGTAAATCTTTCAGGCCCGCCTCGTGCGGGCCTTGTTTTTAGTCCTGCACAATTGCCCCGAGAAATGCAGAATCAGGCAAGATTCAAACATGTATAGGCATATACGCTTTCGGCATCCCTGACTATCCTTAAGCGTTCCTCTTTGGCACGCCTTTCGCGTCGCCCTATTTGCAGCTGTTCTGCCCTGCTGCACTTATCTAAAAATCATCACGACACATCGACGAAACTGGAGACACCATGAATATCACGCATGCGTATGCTGCTCAGGATGCTAAATCCAAACTCGCACCGTTCGATTTCAAACCACGCGAACTCCGCGCACATGATGTGCAACTTGACGTTTTGTACTGTGGCGTTTGCCACTCAGATCTTCATCAGGCTCGTAACGAATGGCGAAACACTATTTTCCCTGTGGTGCCAGGTCATGAAATTGTGGGTCGCGTCACCGCTGTGGGTGCAGATACTCAGAAATACAAAGTGGGTGATTTGGTTGGCGTGGGTTGTATGGTTGATTCCTGCCGCAGCTGTCCAAGCTGTCAGGAAGGCCTGGAACAATATTGTGAAAACGGTTTTGTTGGCACCTATAACGGTGAAGACCGCGAAACCGGCGCGATCACTTACGGTGGCTACTCAACCTCAATGGTCGTAGATGAAGGCTTTGTGCTGCGTATTCCAGAAAACCTGGAACTGGCGGGCGTTGCGCCGCTGCTGTGCGCGGGCATCACCACCTATTCGCCGTTGCGCCACTGGAATGTTGGCCCAGGTAAAAAAGTAGGTATCGTGGGTTTGGGTGGTTTAGGCCACATGGGCGTGAAAATTGCGCACGCGATGGGCGCACATGTTGTGCTGTTCACCACTTCGCCGTCAAAAATCGAAGATGGTAAACGTCTGGGCGCTGACGAAGTCGTGGTCTCAAAAGACGCGGATCAAATGGCGCAGCACACCAACAGCTTCGACTTTATTCTCAATACCGTTGCGGCTCAGCACGATCTGAACCCTTTCATCGCTTTACTGAAGCGCGACGGCAACATGACGCTGGTTGGCGCACCGGAACACGATCACCCTGCTCCACAAGTATTTAACCTGATTTTTAAACGCCGCAGCATTGCAGGCTCACTGATTGGTGGTATCGCTGAAACGCAAGAGATGCTGGATTTCTGTGGCAAGCATGGCATTACCTCAGACATTGAACTGATTGCCATTAATCAGATTAATGAAGCCTATGAGCGCATGTTAAAGAGTGATGTGAAGTATCGTTTTGTTATCGATATCAAAACATTACGTGAAGAAACCGCTGCTTAAGCCTTACGCCGCTGAACCATCAGGTCCTCGTCTGTATTACTGGCGAGGACCGCTGTTTTACTTTTACTTTGCTGTTCCCGCCTGCTGATAAGAAGCATCAACCAGATAGTAGATCTGCGAGTCCTTCAACGAGCCATCCAGAAAGAGTGTATTCCAGTGCGACTTATTAAGATGTTCGCTGGGGAAAACATCTTTGTGTTCTTCACGCATTAAGTCTGCCAGGGCAGGTGTCGATTTCAGTGACACCGCAGGACGCCCTTCGACATCGTGAACCATGGCAAATAGCATGCCATCGCATTTAATTTGCGTTGCTTTCCAGTCGCTGTGTACGCTTTGTTCCGCGCCAGGTTTGCTCATGCAATAGGTCAATAACTCCGAAGTATTCATCCTCATTCCCCTTGTAAGGTGGCGACGATTCGCCTCGCACCGCCATGTATGCGGTGTTCTCCCAGCCAAATACCTTGCCAGGTTCCCAGTACTAGCTTTCCTCGCTGAACTGGCAACAGCAACGAAACACCTAACGTCGATGATTTAATATGCGCAGGCATGTCATCGCGACCTTCATAATCATGCTGATAAGGCGCATCTTCTGGGACGTGGCGCATGAAATGTTGTTCCATATCGCTACGCACCGTGGGATCGCAATTTTCATTTAGCGTTAACGATGCCGAGGTATGCTGCAACAGCAAATGCAGTAGTCCGGTTTTGATTTCAGCCAGCGCAGGCAGCTGATCGACAATCTCTTCAGTGACTAAATGAAACCCGCGTTGTCTGGCGTTCAGCGTTAAGGTTTGTTGATACCACATGCTTTTTCCCTAAATCGGTTACACCTTTTAAGTGTGCAGCATGTCGCGAAAAGGTAAACCCTGCAGGGAAATTAAATAAAAGGTCCGGGACGTGAGAGAACAGTCGAAGGTGCGGGCATTGTTTCGAGATGGGTACGCGGATCGCGCAAACAGCGGCCGTTGAAAACGCTAAACCTGATATTAACACGCACTCAGGTCCCCACAAGAGCGGTCTCCTTTATCGTGACGGCTAAAAAAACGGTAAAAAAAACCGCCGAACGACGCCGACGGTTTGTTTCTTTTCGTAAGATTTACATCACCGCAGCAAACGCTTCAGCCACCTGATGTACGTTTTTACTGTTCAGGCCAGCAACACACATACGGCCACTTCCTACCAGATAAATGCCAAACTCTTCACGTAAACGATCAACCTGCTCGGCGCTTAAACCGGTATAGCTAAACATGCCGCGTTGCTTCAGCAAATAATCGAAGTTTTGACCCGGCAAAGCGGTACTTAATACCTGCACCAGTGCTTTACGCATGTCCAGAATACGCAAACGCATCGCTTCCACTTCTGCTAACCAGCTGGCTTTTAAGGCAGCGTCATTCAGCACGCGCGCAACAATCTGTGCGCCGAAGTTCGGTGGGCTTGAGTAGTTACGACGCACAGTCGCTTTCAGCTGACCCAGTACGCGGCTTGATTCTTCAGCACTTTCGCAGACGATAGACAATCCGCCTACACGCTCGCCATACAGTGAGAAGATTTTAGAGAACGAGTTGCTGACTAACGCTGGCAAACCTGCCGCCGCAATTTTGCGGATAGCGTAAGCATCTTCTTCCATGCCTGCGCCGAAGCCCTGATAAGCGATATCAAGGAATGGAATCAGCTCCTGCGCCTTCAACACTTCAGTGGTTTGATCCCACTGTGCGTTGGTCAGATCAGCGCCGGTTGGGTTATGACAGCATGGATGCAGTAACACGATACTTTGCTTAGGCAGCGTTTTCAGTTTTTCAATAAAGGCTTCAAAACGTACGCCGTTAGTTTCAGCGTCGTACCATGGATAAGTATTTACCTCAAAACCTGCACCATTGAAGATAGCAACATGGTTTTCCCAGGTTGGATCGCTCACCCAGACATTGGATTGCGGAAAATAGCGCTTGAGGAAATCAGCACCGACTTTCAGTGCGCCCGATCCGCCCAGCGTTTGGATGGAGGTTACACGGCCTGCTTTTAGCATTGGGTGTTCAGCACCAAACAGCAGCGGTGCAATCGCGTTACGGTAAGGATTCAAGCCTTCCATCGGCAGGTAGAGCGAAGCCTGCTGCGGCTCGGCATGCAGCTGTTCTTCCGCTGCGGCAACGGCCTGCAACTGAGGAATAATGCCGTGCTCGTCGTAATAGAGCCCAATGCTGAGGTTAACTTTATGTTCGCGAGGATCCTGTTTAAAGGCTTCCATCAGCGACAGAATCGGGTCGCCGGCATAGGCATCAACGTTTTGAAACACGGTGCAGATCTCCATGATTGGTCTTGTTAAGCAGGGAATGTAAGCAGATCACTTGTCTCATTAAACCATGTAGCGTCCAGGACGATGGTTCATAGCGATAATCAGATTAAGAATTACCGCGCCTGCTATCGAGGCGAGCAATATTGGCATGCTGACCACGAACAGCGACGCCAGCACCACACAGGTGTCGACTGCCATTTGCAGTTTACCGGCACGGATACCAAAACGATCCTGCAGCCAGAGCGCCAGAATATTGATGCCGCCGAGGCTGGCTTTATGACGAAACAACACTATAAACCCAATCCCCATGATTACGTTACCGAACAATGTCGCATAAAACGGATCGAGGTTGGAAAAGTGAACGAACAGCGGATGAAGGTGAGTGAAGAGTGAAACTAACCCCACAGCGCAAAACGTTTTAAGCGTAAATTCCCAGCCCATGCGGCGCACAGCCAACCAGTAAAATGGCAGGTTGATCAGAAAAAATGCGCTACCAAATGACAGCGGGGAGATATAGCTGATCAGGAAAGCGATGCCGGCGGTGCTGCCGGTTAAGGCGCCCGCTTGCTTCAGCATAATGACGCCAAACGACACCATTAATGTGCCCATCACTATCGCCAGCGCGTCTTCTATACGGGAATGGGGAATACGGGAAGGTTGAACAACGTTATCCATGGGTGTTTTCTCATTGCAAATGATGCGGTTCAAATGCAAAAAACGCACCATACCGACAACGTTTTTCTGCTGTCGGCAGGTGCCAGCGATTATCCCATTGATATCTAAGGCGCTTTATTGCAGGTTTTTGTGCATGAATATCAATTAAACCGTCAAATCATGCACAAATTCTTTTTTGGTGCGCGTTTTTTGCATTAATTACCAACATTCTGCACCAAAACCGCACATCACGCACTGTTTTAGCGCGCGGTATGCTCAGGAATCATCATTAATCCATTCTCTTTTAACCGGCCCAGTACTACCGATGTTTTAACGTGTGAAACGCTTTGATGTCCGGCGACTAACTGGCTGATTAGTGCCCCCAGCGAGGGCAGATCAGAGACGGCTACTTTCAACAGATAATCGGCATCGCCCGTGGTTTTATACGCATCAACAATTGCATCTTCCTGCTCCACCATACGGTGAAAGCTCTCTACATATTCTGCCGTATGGTTAATCAGGCGAACTTCTATCAATCCCACCATACCTAGACCAATCGCGTCGGGCGAAAGCCGCGCATGATAGCCAAGAATCAAATTGGCCTGTTCGAGATTAATACGGCGGCGGGAACATTGAGACGCAGAAAGACCCACCAAGTCACTCAATTCCTGATTAGTCAGTCGGCCATTAGCTTGCAATAAAGTCAGTATTTTAAGGTCGTAATCGTCTACATGCGTCATTCTGATTCCAGAGCGTTATAAGCGTCGCTTTGTTACAGATAACCCGATCACTGGTGAGGTTGTCCAACACTATTTTCTGATGACAGGCCTGACATGCACAGAACGTGCATGTCAGCACAAAGAAAGGCTTATTCGTCGTCGTATTGCGGGCCTGCGTAGTTATCGAAACGCGACCATTGTCCATTAAAGGTCAAACGGACCGTGCCGATTGGGCCGTTACGCTGTTTACCCAAAATGATCTCAGCAATCCCTTTGAGGTCGCTGTTTTCGTGATAAACCTCATCGCGATAGATAAACATAATTAAGTCCGCATCCTGCTCGATCGATCCTGACTCACGCAAATCCGAGTTGACCGGACGTTTATCGGCACGCTGCTCCAGCGAGCGGTTAAGCTGCGAAAGCGCCACCACCGGCACGTTTAACTCTTTGGCCAACGCCTTAAGGGAGCGCGAAATCTCAGCAATTTCCAGCGTACGGTTGTCAGACAGCGACGGCACGCGCATCAGCTGAAGATAGTCGATCATGATCATGCTCAACCCGCCGTTTTCACGAAAGATACGGCGCGCACGTGAACGGACTTCTGTTGGCGTTAGCCCGGAAGAATCATCGATATACATGTTCTTCTTCTCGAGCAGAATGCCCATGGTGCCGGAGATACGCGCCCAATCCTCATCGTCGAGTTGGCCGGTACGAATACGGGTTTGGTCCACGCGTGAAAGCGACGCCAGCATACGCATCATGATCTGCTCGCTGGGCATCTCCAGACTGAAAATCAGCACCGGTTTATCATGCAGCATCGCGGCGTTTTCACACAGGTTCATGGCGAACGTGGTTTTACCCATCGATGGGCGGGCCGCGACAATAATCAGATCCGATCCCTGCAAGCCTGCGGTCTTTTTGTTGAGATCCTGATAACCGGTATCGACACCGGTAACGCCGTCGTGTGGTGTTTGATATAGCGATTCGATACGCGAGACGGTCGATTCAAGAATTTGCTCGATGTTTTTCGGGCCATCATCCTTGTTGGCGCGCGCTTCAGCAATTTTGAAGACGTTGGATTCCGCAAAATCCAGCAGCTCTTCGCTGTTTCTGCCTTGCGGATCGTAACCCGCATCCGCAATTTGATTGGCGACCGAAATCATTTCACGAACAATGGCACGTTCACGCACGATATCGGCGTAAGCACCAATGTTTGCTGCACTTGGCGTGTTTTTCGCTAATTCGGCTAAATACGCAAAGCCGCCTGCCATTTCCAGTTCGCCACGGGTTTCCAGCGATTCTGAAAGGGTGATCAGGTCAATGGGTTGGCTCTCTTCCAGCAAACGCTGCATTTCTGAAAAAATCAGACGATGCGAACGGTTGAAGAAATCGTTGGCGACGACACGCTCTGAAACGTTATCCCAGCGTTCGTTGTCCAGCATTAACCCACCGAGCACCGATTGCTCCGCTTCCAGCGAATGCGGGGGCATTTTCACGCCAGCCAGCTGACGATCATGCGTTTCGTTCGATTTGTTGGTGGGTTTATTTCCTGCCATAGTGAATGCAATACCGATCTTCTGTGGGGACGCGCCAGTATACCTTGTTGTCGCGCGCGCCTCACCCTCATGATGAAACAATCACAGGAGTAAGAATGGCAAAGCGTATTCAATTCAATGCACACGGCGGCCCTGACGTTCTGCAGTGGATCGACTTTGAACCTGCCGATCCCGCTGAGAATGAAATACAGGTTGAGAACAAAGCCATCGGCATTAACTACATTGATACCTACGTGCGCAGTGGACTCTATCCAGTAGGCAGTTTCCCGTCAGGTTTAGGTACCGAAGCGGCCGGCGTAGTAAAGCGCATCGGTAAAAATGTGACTCGCTTTACGCCTGGCGATCGCGTGGTTTATTGTCAGGCGGCATTAGGCGCATACAGCGAACTGCATAACGTTGCGGAAGATCGATTGATGTTGCTTCCCGATGCAATCAGCTTTGAGCAAGGCGCAGCCAGCTTTTTAAAGGGCTTAACCGTGCAATATCTCCTTCGTCAAACCTACAAAGTTAAACCTGACGAAATTTTCCTGTTTCACGCCGCCGCAGGCGGTGTTGGCCTGATTGCCTGCCAGTGGGCAAAAGCGTTAGGTGCCCATTTGATTGGCACTGTGGGTTCAGCAGATAAAGCGCAGTTGGCTAAAAATTCCGGTGCATGGGCCACAATTAATTATCGCGAAGAAAATATTGCACAACGCGTAAGTGAGTTAACCGAGGGTAAAAAAGTTGCCGTGGCTTATGACTCGGTAGGTAAAGATACCTGGGAAGCCTCTTTAGATTCACTGCGTCGACAGGGTTTATTAGTGAGTTTTGGTAATTCGTCTGGTCCAGTGACCGGAATCGACTTGGGTATTTTAAACAAGAAAGGGTCGCTGTTTGTTACCCGACCTTCGCTGTTTGGCTACATCACTAATCGTGAAGAACTGGAAATCGCCAGTGCTGAGCTGTTCTCGCTCTTAGCCAGCGGGGCCATAAAAGTTGATGTGCCGGAGCAGCAGAAATTTGCGCTTAAAGATGCCAGCCAGGCACATAAAACCCTGGAAAGTCGAGCGACTCAAGGTTCAAGCCTTTTGATTCCTTAAATGCAAAAAGGGCTTCTCTTAGGAAGCCCTTTTTGTCTTTTTTATCGTTCGCGCTAGTGTAGGGACAGCGGCGATGAATGCGATTTGACTCAACGAGAGTAATCCTGACAGAAAACATAAGTAAAAAATATGTTTAATTGCCGAATTGTTCTAAGCAATTTCTGAGTCTGTGATCGCACCCGCATTTAGCGCCAACTATTACGATCTAACCGATTGATTTTGCGTTTAAGCCTGGCAAGAGAATGCGACTCTTTGTTAGCAAAAAAGGTACGGTATAGCCATACCGACGCCACCGCTAACACTAGCCACGGCAACAGTTTGATAACAAGAGCAAACAACCCACCAACGAACATCACCATGGTTGCAACCACCAATGCGGCAATAACGCCAAGCAATGAAACACCGGTTAATAGCAGCATCAGGAAGAACCCTAATACAAATAAAATTTCCATGTTAGCGCCTCTTTAATAAGCTAATACTGAGCTATTACAAGAAATGTGCCAACGCGTAATTGTTTGAATTATAGGGAAAGAGCGGCATAACTGGATTTCATTATTAGCGAAAATAATCATTTTTTGGCGTAAAAAAAACCAGCCTTTGCAGGCTGGCTTCGCTAATTTAGGCTTCCTGAGGAATTTTGTCTGCCACCAACGTTAATGCGGCTTCCAGCACGCGTACATCCGCGCCAGGTTTATGCGCATTTTCACTTAAATAGCGACGCCACTGACGCGCGCCCGGGATCCCCTGAAACAGGCCCAGCATATGACGCGTCACATGGCCGAGGTAGGTGCCTTTGCTCAACTCCGCTTCAATATAAGGATACATTGAGCGCACCACCGCCACTGGATCGACAGCAGACGTTTCACGATTAAATAATTCACGATCAACCTGCGTCAGAATACCCGGGTTTTGATAAGCCTCGCGGCCCATCATCACACCATCCAGATGTTGTAGATGCAGTTTCGCTTCTTCCAACGTTTTAACGCCACCATTAACGGCCAACGTTAGATGCGGAAAGTCACGTTTGAGCTGGTAAACACGTGGATAATCCAGCGGTGGAATTTCACGGTTTTCTTTTGGGCTTAACCCGGAAAGCCAGGCTTTACGCGCATGGATAATAAAGGTATCGCATCCACCACGCTCTGCTACTGTGCCAATAAAATGGGTCAGGAATTCATAGCTATCCTGCTCATCAATCCCGATTCGGGTTTTTACCGTTACCGGCATGCTGACGACATCCCGCATGGCTTTGATGGCGTCCGCCACTAAATCGGCTTCTGCCATCAGGCATGCACCGAAGCGACCATTTTGTACGCGGTCAGACGGACAGCCTACGTTCAGGTTAATTTCATCGTAACCGCGCTCTTCCGCCAGCTTAGCGCACTGCGCCAATGCCGTGGGGTCGCTACCGCCAAGCTGTAGCGCAACCGGATGCTCCTCTTCACTATATGTAAGGTAATCACCTTTACCATGAATGATTGCGCCCGTGGTAACCATTTCGGTATAGAGCAGCGTGTCGCCGGTGAGCTGGCGATGAAAATAGCGACAGTGACGATCGGTCCAGTCGAGCATAGGTGCAATGGAAAAACGTTGCGAAGAGAAGGTATCGGTCATGAAGCGCAGAGAATCCGGTGGTTATGAGTGATGATATTCTGTGCAAGAATACCACAAGGGTGGGCGACATTGCATCGCCCACCCTTTTCTATCCGTGCAGATCGTTAGAAATTGAACCCGAGCTGCATCATTGCGCCCCAGGTATTATTGGCACCTGCTGTACCTGCAAGATCTACATGCACCGCGTTATTAAATGGCGATAAGCCGAAACCGGCGGTAATAACGTTTTCATCATTAGAACGCATATCTGCTCGATAGCCGGCACGCAACTGCAACCAGTCTAACACCCGATATTCACCACCGACCGCAGCATATTGATTACTGCCCTCTGATTTGAAGCGCTTGGTTTCAGTTAAATCTACATCGCCGGTTAAGGTAAATGGACCTTTATCCCAGGCAAGACCTGTGGTTACCAGCGGGCGAATTTGGTAAGTATCGCGGTAGCCGTTGACCTCTTTTGTATCAAGATCGCGTGAAATCAGGTTTTGTCCAGTCAAGCCAAAGGTCCAGTTTTCAGCAAAGGTTGTGGCTAAGCCTGCATCAACGTTGAAGCCGGTATCAGAGCTCCGATAACGTGAACTGTTGATATCGCTTTTGTCGTAGTTGTAGAGACTATCGGTGTAGTTATAAAGCCAGGTTTTCTGAATCTTAGGTGTAACCCCGATTGAAACAGGTTGGCCGGCAATCGTGAACTCATGCGCCACGGAAATACCGTAATCGGTAATCAGCGCCGCCAGGCCATTGGCGCTGGAACGCAAATTATCCTCATCGCCAGGCACTGGGATGACGGAACCATTGGCAACACCTTGTAAGTAATCAATATCACTCTGCGCTACGTTAGCCTGCACATGGACAGTTCCGTAGGCTTTGGTTATGAAAGCGAAAGGCAGGGTTTCATTAGGAATGGTCACGGCGACAGCCACACCCGCACGGCCATCCGCTTTGTTGCCCTTTAAATCGCTCAGTTGATTTGCTACATCACCCGTTGCCGCCCGTAATTCAGGGTAGCCACGTAAATAGTCGGCAAAAGTCAGATTATTAATAACGTCCTGATAGCGATCAACGGTATCGGAAATATCATCTACTTTGTCAATTAGCTTGTCGTTATCAGTGATTTGCACACCCGCTGAAGGGAAAATAATACTGACTTTATCTTCAGGTTTGGCGCGAGTCATCAACGCCGGGTTTGCCAACACGGCAGAGCCATAGGTTGATGAAGCGACGCCGGTACCACCCATGGCATCATTGCGTGCGTCATACCATGTCCCTGCCGCCATGGCGGAAGAAGAAATAAACAGTGCACTTAACATCACCGGGTAAGCCAGCGCTGAGCGCTGAACGAATTTTTTCACCATCTGCCTGTCATCACCTGTAAAAAGTGCCGTCGAATCATTCAACGACTGAATAGGTTGTTAGCGCTATTGTGAACGTCAGCTAACACGTTATTGCTGTGAATTCGAAGGAAACAGTGTCTCAATTCAACGGATTGGATGTTTTTGTATCAGATTAGCGTTGTTATTGTTCAAGTTGGTGCAAAAAGAACGGTGCAAGACCAGCCATTCCTTAAATACTTTTGAACATTAATACTTAACTCAGTGAGATGCAAAGCGAAATGGCGGAAAAATCCTCAACCTGTTGAAATAGGTTGGATCTGTTTAAGCGAGGCTTCAGCACTTAACTGAAATTTTAACGCGTAGAAAGTGACGTAAATGCCTGTTTTTCACGCCCGGTGCAACGCCTGCGTGAACAAAATTTGTGTGATAAAATAACATCACTTATTTAGCGGAGAATTTTCATGTCGACGATGACGTCAGAGCAAATTATGTCCCAGGCGGAAAAACTGTGCCTGCAGCGCGGTGTTCGTCTGACTACGCAGCGTGCAGAAGTATTACGTTTGATGGCTGAGCTGCCAGGTTCAATCAGCGCCTACGATTTGCTGGATCAGTTACGCGTAAGTGAGCCGCAGGCTAAACCTCCTACCGTATATCGCGCGTTGGATTTTTTGCTTGAGCAGGGTTTTATTCATCGTGTTGAATCCAACAACAGCTACGTGATGTGCCACCATTTTGATGCACCTGCGCATACGTCTGTGATGCTGGTATGCGATCGCTGTGCAGCGGTTATTGAAAAACATGCACAGGGCGTAGAAAACATCATTGGTTCGCTGGCCACGGATGCACATTTCGCTCTACGTCATAGCGTCATTGAGGCGCACGGTTTATGTGAGAAATGCGTTGCGGTTGAAGCTTGTACACACCATGAAAGCTGTGAACACGATCATCACGTTGACGTGAAAAAGCGTGGGAAGAAGGGATAGTTGGCACATCCTTGTGCCTGTCCGGTATGAGCGTACCGGTGGGTAGGAGCATCGTCCTTAAACTGTCTTAATTACCAGCGATAATCTTTGTTATGGCCTTCCCAGTCTGTGACTTCTTTCTCCGCCTCATCCTTAGCGTAGCCATAACGTTCCTGGATTTTACCAACAAGCTGATCGCGTTTACCTTCAACGACTTGCATATCGTCGTCTGTCAGCTTGCCCCATTTTTCTTTGATTTTGCCTTTGAACTGCTTCCAGTTACCACTCGCTTCGTCGTGATTCATAGCAGACCTCCGGTCATCCTTCAGGTTTCAACTTATATCTCGCCATGCAAGATAATATCGATATAAAGCGCTACTCATGTGCGCTATTGAAAGTTAATTATAGTAGAGGATTTTAGATCTGCTGGAACATTACAGAATATTCTGTAGAGCGCGGTTCTGTACCACGCCCTATTTTAAGCGGTAAACCAGCTGCTGTTTTGCCAGTGACGCCGCCATATCCACCATAACGACAGGCCGCGCAAGGCAAGAAACACCATGACTGCCAGCCATAAAGCGTGGTTACCCAACCACGGTAAAGTCAGTAAGGTAATGAAGTAGCCTAACGCCGCAATCGCCATACTGTTACGCATTTCACGACCACGCGTTGCACCAATGAACATTCCGTCTAGCAGGTAACACCAAACACCGACTATCGGCATAATGATTTGCCAGATTAGATAGCGATCTGCCATTTGCCGTAGCGCGTCGATTGAAGTGAGCATAGAAACGATATGCGTGCCAAACAGGATGTAAATCAAGGAGAAGAAAAGTGCGACCAGGAAAGCTTGCCGACAGGCGGCGCGCCAGACGCGCAGCAATTTAGCGCCATCTTTAGCACCATGCGCTTCGCCTGCAAAGGCTTCTACGGCGTAGGCGAATCCGTCAAGCGCATAAGCGGTGAATGTGATGAACATCAGCAATACCGCATTGACTGCGACTACATTGGGCCCGATACGGGCACCTAACAGGGTCAGCGAGGCAAAACAGAGTTGCAGCATGAGCGAACGCAGCATGATATCGCGGTTAAGTCGTAACAGTCGGCGCATATCCCCGCGCCAACTCTTTTTGAGCAACGCCATATTGATACCCCGCAGTTTCAACACGCGCCATACCATGGCTAATCCCACCGCCAGGGTGACATATTCTGCCAATGCGGTTGCGGTTGCCGCCCCAGCGACACCCCAATGCAAATCAAGCACCAGCCACAGGTCGAGCAAAATATTGACCAGATTGCCCACTACCAGCAGGATCACCGGCGCTCGCGCATATTGCACACCCAGCAACCAGCCCAGGATCACCAGATTCGCCAGCATCGCGGGGGCGCTAAGCCAGCGAATATGGATAAACAGCGTTGCCTGCTCCAGCACTTGCGGATTACCACCAATCATATGTGTGGCAAGCTGGCTGACAGAGTCGCGTAAGAAAATGAAAATTACGCCAGCGACAAGCGCCATCATCAATGGCTGAGTCAGAGCACGTGCCAGCGCAGCTTTATCATTCGCACCGAATGCTTGTGCCGTTAAACCGGTGGTGCTCATACGCAGGAAAAGCAGCAGCATAAACAGGAAGCTAGTGATAGTGGTGCCTACAGCGACGCCGCCGAGGTAAACAGGACTATCAAGGTGGCCAATAACAGCGGTATCGACCAATCCCAGCAGCGGGACGGTGATATTAGAAAGGATCATCGGCAGCGCAAGCCGCCAAAGATTTTTATCAGTTGCAGTCAAAAAACGCATTCGCAAATCCGTGCTCAGCGCCGCTGCATCAGCAGGTAAGAAAGCAGCGGCTAAATTTGGGCAGACAGAATAGCATCAGACTGGCGAACAAAAGCGACTATAGGAAGATTACAGCCACTCGCCGTTGCGAACGACGCCAACAGCCAGACCCTCAATGGTCAGCGACTGGGCACGCGTATCGACCACAATCGGTTCAAAGTCGTTATTTTCTGGCAGAAGATGGACAATTGAACCCTGTTTTTTCCAGCGTTTAACGGTCACTTCATCATCAATACGCGCGACAACCACTTGTCCGTTACGCACATCTTGCGTTTTGTGCACCGCCAACAAATCACCGTCCATGATGCCGATATCTTTCATCGACATACCGCTTACGCGCAGCAGGAAATCAGCTGAAGGCTTAAACAGACCGGGATCAACTTTGTAATGCGTTTCAATGTGTTCTTGCGCCAGCAGCGGTTCACCTGCGGCCACGCGGCCAATCAGCGGTAAACCTTCCGAGGCTTCTTCTTCCATTAACAGACGAATACCACGAGAAGCGCCAGAAACAATCTCAATAACGCCTTTACGCGCTAATGCTTTGAGATGCTCTTCTGCCGCATTGGGTGAACGGAATCCCAGCTGTGCGGCAATTTCTGCACGCGTTGGCGGCATGCCTGTTTGATTGATGTGATCGCGAATCAGGTCATAGACCTGCTGCTGCCTGCTGGTTAACGCTTTCATCCCGCCCCCTGGTTGTTTATACAGTCGCTGTGAGTATATACAGGTATTGGTGAAATGGAAACCAAAAGTCAGGCAATAATCAGCCGTTTGACGGGTTCTGGAAAGCCTATCGCAAATGCGACCAAAGCAAAGCGATCCAGACGAAAACGGCCAGTAAGATACTCAGCAAGACGGCGGCTGAACCCATATCTTTTGCACGCCCGGCAAGGGGATGGTGCTCCTGCCCGATGCGGTCAACGACAGATTCAATCGCACTATTGAGGATTTCAACGATGACCACGAGCACGACGGCCCCAATCATTAATACGCGAGAAACGGTGTCCACATCCAGCCAACACGCTACCGCAATGGCGATTAACGCGGCGATAGCTTCCTGGCGGAACGCCGCTTCGTATTGCCATGCAGCACGAAGACCTTGCCACGAATAACCGGCAGCTTTCACAATTCTAATAAGACCGGTGGCATTATTTGCCATATTATGGGAACCCTTTCAACGGATTGACGTCAATGTCTGGGCTGCCGGCTAATGGCACCACCACAGATCTTCGCTGCGCTTTCTGGTATGCTTGCGGCGCTTTGCTAACAAGAGGCTTCATGTTGTCTATGTCAGGTTGGCGTAAACTTTATTATAAATTACTGAATTTACCACTCTCGTTTTTGGTAAAGAGTAAGGCTATTCCGGCCGATCCCGTTTCTGAACATGGTCTGGATCCTACCCGGCCCATTATGTATGTTCTGCCGTACGATTCGAAGGCCGACTTACTGACATTACGCGCGCAGTGCATTAAGCACGATCTGCCCGATCCCCTCTCTCCACTCGAGATTGATGGATCGCTGCTTCCACGCCACGTTTTTATCCACGATGGCCCGCGCGTATTCCCCTATTTTGTGCCCAGCGTTGAGTCGGTGAAAATCTTCCATGATTACCTCGACTTGCATCGCAACAACCCGGCACTCGACATTCAAATGCTGCCGGTAACGGTGATGTTTGGTCGTGCACCGGGGCGCGAAGTTCAGGGTGAAGATACGCCGCATCTGCGCGTATTAAATGGCGTACAGAAATTTTTTGCGGTGATTTGGCACGGGCGCGACAGCTTTGTGCGTTTCTCACCCACCGTTTCGCTGCGCCGCATGGCGACTGAACACGGTACAGATCAATCCATCGCTCAGAAGTTAGCGCGTGTTGCGCGTATTCACTTTGCACGTCAGCGTCTGGCCGCTATCGGTCCCCGTTTGCCGGCTCGTCAGGATCTATTTAATCGGTTACTGCAATCGAAAGCGATTGAGAAAGCCGTTGAAGATGAGGCACGCAGCAAAAAAATCTCTCATGAAAAAGCGCAGCAAAATGCGGTTGAGATGATGGAAGAAATTGCAGCCAACTTCTCTTATGAGGCGATTCGCGTTACCGACCGCGTAATGGGCTGGTTGTGGAGCCGTCTTTATCAGGGCATTAACGTCAACGGCGGCGAGCGCGTACGTCAGTTAGCACAAGATGGTCACGAAATTGTTTATGTGCCTTGCCATCGCAGCCACATGGATTATTTGCTGCTCTCTTATGTGCTTTACCATCAAGGATTAGTACCGCCTCACATCGCAGCGGGTATTAACCTCAACTTCTGGCCTGCTGGACCGATTTTCCGTCGTCTGGGCGCCTTCTTTATTCGTCGTACTTTCAAAGGCAATAAGCTTTACTCCACCGTATTCCGCGAATATCTGGGTGAGCTGTTTACCCGCGGATATTCCGTTGAGTACTTTGTCGAAGGTGGACGCTCTCGCACCGGTCGCTTACTTGATCCCAAAACCGGTACGCTGGCAATGACGCTTCAGGCGATGCTGCGTGGGGGTAATCGTCCGATTACGTTAGTGCCCATTTACATCGGTTATGAACACGTGATGGAAGTCGGCACCTACGCTAAAGAGTTACGTGGCGCAGCCAAAGAGAAAGAAGGCTTTATGCAGATGGTGCGCGGCTTGCGTAAGCTGCGCAACCTGGGCCAAGGCTACGTCAACTTTGGCGAACCGCTGCCGCTGGTCAATTATCTCAACAAGCGAGTGCCAGAATGGCGTGATGCAATCGATCCTATTGAGCCACAACGCCCAAGCTGGCTAACGCCAACGGTGAATGACATCGCCGCGCGGTTGATGGTGAGGATTAATGAAGCAGGCGCTGCCAATGCCATGAACCTGTGCGTGACAGCCCTGCTCGCTTCGCGTCAGCGCTCACTAACGCGTGAACAATTGATTGAGCAGCTCGAATGCTATACCCAGCTACTGCGTAACGTGCCTTACTCACCCAACTCAACCGTGCCGGATCTTACCGCCGAAGCGCTGCTTGATCATGCAATGGGCATGAACAAGTTTGAAAGTGAGAAAGACAGCATTGGCGATATCATCATTCTGCCGCGTGAGCAGGCGGTTTTGATGACGTACTATCGCAACAATATTCATCACATGCTGGTAATGCCGTCGCTGATTGCCGCTATCGTGCAGCAGCATCCGAATTTGAGCGAAGCTGAGTTGTTGCGTCAGGTTAGCCTGATTTACCCCATGCTGAAGAGTGAGCTTTTCCTGCGCTGGCAAACCGATGAGTTGCCGCAGCTGCTGTCCAATTTCTGTGAAGAACTGGCGCGTCAGGGTCTGATCACTATCGAAAATGGGCAATTACGCTTTACTGCCGCACGCTATCGTACCCTGCAACTGCTGGCGGCCGGTATTCGCGAAACGTTGCAACGTTATGCCATTACTTTCTCGATTCTAAGCGCTAAGCCTGCGATTAACCGCGGCACGCTGGAAAAAGAGAGCCGCACGTTAGCGCAGCGCCTTTCAGTTCTGCACGGCATCAATGCGCCGGAGTTCTTCGACAAAGCGGTCTTTACCTCACTGGTGCTGACGCTACGCCACGAAGGCTATATCAGCGACAGCGGTGATGCAGACGTGTTACAGACGCAGGCAACCTGGCTTATTTTGGCCGACCTGGTTACCAGCGATGTACGCCTGACGATTGAGAGCGCAGTGGCGCACGAGTAAGCGTTTGGTCATATTGATGTCAAAAAAAGGCGACCTCTTTAAACAGGTCGCCTTTTTAGTGAGTGCCAAGAATGCGTTAGAAAATATGGCTGAACGGCGCCGTATTCATCAGCACACCGATAAACAGCACCAACCCAACATAGTTATTGTTGAGGAAGGCCTGAAAACAGAGCTGACGCTCGCGCTGGGCAATCAGTCGCTGTTGATGCACAAACAGCGCAGCAGCCAATAATAAAGACCAGTAAAACGCGCCATTTAATTGCAGTAATAAACCTACCCACGCCATCAGTATTAGCGTTGCCAACTGCAGTAACCCAATGATCAGTTTGTCAAAACGACCAAACAGAATCGCTGTCGACTTCACGCCAATCTTCAGATCATCATCGCGATCAACCATGGCATATTGCGTGTCATAAGCCACCGTCCAGCAAATATTAGCGATGAATACCAGCCAGCAAACAAAAGGTAAGGACTCACTAACTGCGGCCCACGCCATTGGAATAGCCCAGCCGAATGCCGCCCCCAGCACCACTTGCGGCAAATGGGTATAACGCTTCATAAAAGGATAAACCCAAGCCAGCGCCAGCCCCACGACGGAGAGCAGAATAGTCATCAGGTTCATGGTCAGCACCAGTACGAATGCCACTAATGCCAACCCAACAAACAAATATTTTGCCTCTTTTGAACTCACCGCACCGCTGGGTAACGGACGATTTTGCGTGCGCTGGACGTGACCATCCACCTTGCGATCGGCATAGTCGTTAATGACGCATCCTGCCGCACGCATCACAATAACGCCCAAAACAAACACCATCAGCACGGAAATGGGTGGCACCGCCATGTTAGCCAGCCACAATGCCCACAGCGTAGGCCACATTAACAACAAGGTGCCAATCGGTTTATCGATACGCATCAGGCGGCTGTATGCCTGCAACTTACTAATTTGTAATGTCTTTTGCACAATGCAATTCCTTAACCCCGATCGCGATAGAGCGGCGAAGCGGGCAAAAACAGTTCAGTCAGCAGCAGCGGTTTACCTGACAAGCGCAGGCGAGAGCGACGGCCCCATAAATCATCGACCTTTCCCGGCTCGATAAAATCACGGCTCAACGTTGAAGAGGAGAAAAGATAGCGGCCAAGCGGGCGTGTGCCTAACTGCTGCAACATTGCCTCCGGGCCATTCAAGGTACTTTCCGGCACCAGCGTTCGCCCGGCCAGCCAGGGTTCGTCGTCACCGAAAAGAATAATTTCACGCAACCAATAGCGTTCATCGTTTGGTAGCAACGTCAGTTCGTCCGTAAGTTCGCTGGCGTTAATGAAACCTTCGCGCACCGGCTGCACCGTTACTCGCTGACAATGTTGCTCAAAGCGCCGCGTCATGGAATCTTCTTCCATCAACCAATCCAATAGCACAGGCGAAAGCGTCGGTTGCGTGGGCGAAAGCCAGTTGAGCGCACGTAATAGGCTGAGCGCATCTTGCGACATAGCACCACTCCCAAAAATTTGCAGGGCGCTAGTTTAACGCAGAGCGGCCCAGTGAACACCTGTCGTCGTGCAGAACCCTCGGCTGGTTTATTCGCGTTTTAGTCGCTGACTGTTTGCCAGCCATAACGTTACAACCAGCACCAAAATGGCGGCTGAATAGCACAACGTATCGAACGGATTTTTGTGGTCAACGATGATCAGACGAATAATCGCCGTAATACCGATATACACGAAATAGCGTAATGGGAAGTGATAACCCGACTGAAAATATTTAACAATCAAGGCAATAAACTCAAAGTAGAGGAAATAGATCACGATTCCATCAATCAGCAAATAGGACGAAGCCTGTTCGCTGCTGTTGAGTAAAACATTGGCTAAATGGATGGTTTCTTTACCAAGGAATACCACCAATATAATGGCCAGGCTCAGCAGACCTAAATTCAGCACCCATTGCAATACGGTTGCAAAGTGCTGCGCCATAGGATTTTTTTCACTCATGTTGTATCTCTGAAAAGTCGATTATTCGCTGGCGCTATCATGCGTTAGCGTGACGCAAATCACAATCATGCTTCCACCTCAACACAGAGCGCGTCGTAACGCCAGTATTCACAATCGCAGTCAATGACCTGCTTCTGCTGGTTGCGATTGATTCGCGTGATAAGCAAACCTGGGCTGCCGGCTGCGACATTTAGCGCCGGGGCGGCAACGTCGGGTAAGGGGCCAGGGAGAATGGTGAAACGTGCGCCGCCGTAGCGAATGCCGTAACGCTGATCGTAGAGATCGGTCAGAGAGCGCGTAAGATCTTCGGAAAGCAGGCCGGGAAAAAAGTGTGGATTGAGGTAATGCTCAACATACAACACGGCCCGGCCATCAATGCGACGCAGACGACGAATACAGAAAACCGTTTCCCCTTCTTCCAGCATCAGCGCGGCGGCTACAGCGCCCTGCGCAGACACTTCCTGTGCGGCTATGACTTCGGTGCTGGCATGACGTCCTTGCTCGGCTGCCATGGCATGAAAATGACTGTGATACAGAGGATTATAGATAAGTCGCGGAGGTGCAATAAACCAGCCACGGCGCAGTTCACGATAAATTACGCCTTGCGCTTCCAGCTTCCCCAGTGCTTCGCGCAGCGTGATACGCGTAGTGGAAAACGCTTCACTTAACGCCCGTTCTGCAGGCAGTCGGCCACCATTGAACTCACCCGCTTTAATGCGCGCCAGCAAGGCGCTGGCAATCACATCTGCCGTTTTAGGTGCTATCGACTCCACAACAATAGCCTCATTTTGGTGCGCTTTCGCACTGCGTCAGTTCGATGACAACCTTTCCGTACCCGATCATTCCGAATGGATTTTATGGGAAATATTACGCATCCCCTCGCCCTGCACGTCTTTGTCATAAATCATTCATATACACCCGCTACATTGGCTCGGTTCTTGCTGGACTAGACCAGACAGGCCACTCAACTTACACCGGGAGCAACTGAGATGAAAGCGTTTATCGCCTCTGTAGTAGCCAGTGCTGTATTCCTTGCCTTGCCTGCTGCGCAGGCTGCCGATAATGACCTTGCCGCCTTAGAAAAAGCCGCCCGCAGTGAAGGTCAGGTCAATAGCGTCGGTATGCCGGACAGCTGGGCAAACTGGAAAGATACCTGGAATGACATCAACAGCAAATACGGTTTGAAGCACAGCGATACCGATATGTCCTCGGCGCAGGAGCTGGCTAAATTCGATGCAGAAAAAGAGAACGCCAGTGCAGATATCGGTGATGTGGGTGCGGCATTTGGTCCCATCGCTGTGGCTAAAGGGGTTGCACAACCCTACAAACCCACACATTGGGATCAGATTCCAGCCTGGGCGAAAGACAAAGAAGGCAACTGGGCGCTGGCCTACACCGGTACTATCGCGTTTCTGGTGGATAAACAGCAGGTGAAAGATGTCCCGCACAGCTGGGCCGATCTGAAGAAAGGTAAGTATGTAATCACTATCGGCGATGTCGGCGTGGCGGCTCAGGCGGCTAACGGTGTACTGGCAGCAAACTACGCGTTAGGTGGCGATGAAAAGAACCTGAAACCCGCGCTTAATTTCTTTGCTGAGTTGGCGAAGCAAGGTCGTCTCGGCGTAACCGATCCGGTGATTGCTAACATTGAGAAAGGCGAAGTTCAGATGGCGGTGTTGTGGGACTTCAATGGCCTCAACTATCGCGATCAAATCGATAAAAACCGCTATGAAATCGTGATTCCTTCCGATGGTTCAGTGACCTCCGGTTACACCACCATCATCAACAAATATGCCAAACACCCGAACGCGGCCAAACTGGCGCGTGAATATATCTTCTCTGACGCTGGCCAAATCAATCTGGCAAAAGGCTATGCACGCCCGATCCGCGCTGAACATCTGACTTTACCTGCTGATGTACAAGCCAAGCTGCTGCCGCAATCTGAGTACAAAAATGCGCGCCCTATCAAGGATCAGGCTGCGTGGGATAAATCCTCCAAAATGCTGCCGCGCCTGTGGCAAGAAAACGTCATCATCAATATGCAGCAGTAAAGCGTGGCAAGGAGAACGGAATGAAAACGATCCTCGTGGTGCTGGACGGCTTAAGCAATCAGGTCGCGCAACATGCAATGGGCTACTTGTATGCCGAATGTGCGCAAGGTCATGGTCACTATTACACCCTTACCTGCGAATTGCCGTCCCTGTCGCGTCCGCTGTATGAGTGCATCCTGACCGGCATTCCGCCGGTTAAGAGCGGAATAATTCATAACGGCGTGAGTCGATTGAGTCGTGAGCGCAGCATTTTTCACTATGCGCGTGCAGCTGGGCTGACCACGGCGGCAGCGGCCTACCACTGGGTGAGTGAGCTTTATAATCAAACACCGTTCGTTCCGGCGCGCGATCGTCATACCGACGCGCCGGACTTGCCCATTCAGTATGGGCATTTTTACTCTGACGACAGCTACCCCGATTCTCATCTGTTTGAAGATGCAGAAAGTTTGCGCCTGCGCCACAACCCAGACTTTATGTTCATTCATCCGATGAACATTGACGATGCAGGCCATAAACACGGGTTGTCTTCACCGCAATACCGTAATCGAGCGCGCATGGCAGATGGTTATTTGTCGCACTGGATGCCGACCTGGCTGGCAGAAGGATATCAGGTGATTGTTACCGCCGATCACGGCATGAATGACGATCGCTCGCACGGGGGTATTTTGCCGGAAGAAACTCAGGTTCCGCTGTTTGTGTTTGGCCGCGCTTTCTCACTTCAAGCCGAGATTGCGCCACAGCAAACTGAACTGTGCGGCACGGTCTGCGAACTGCTGGGTGTTGCGCATAACAAGCCCATCTGTCGTGGCTTACTGGCGGAGCCGAACGCATGAGGGGAAAGAGGTTAGCGCTGCTGCTTCTGCTCCCCTTCGCGCTGTTTTGGGTTGCTTTTCAGCTCGCCCCGTTGGTATGGATTGCTATCAACAGCTTTTGGAGCGAGATGAATGAAGCCTGGGGCTGGGATAACTATCACGACATCCTGACGTCACCCTTTTATTTACAGGCCTTCCGTTTCTCGTTAGACATCTCGTTTTGGTCGAGTGTGTATGGTCTGCTGATTTCCCTGATTGCCGGTTATTCACTGCATCAGGTCGGCAGCGGGCGTTTACAACGCTTCATGATGTCGTTCACTAACATGACCAGCAACTTTGCTGGCGTGCCGCTAGCGTTTGCTTTCGTGATTCTACTCGGCCTGAATGGCTGCCTGACGTTACTGCTGCGCCATTATGAATTGATTGAAAGCTTCAAGCTGTTCTCGCGTAACGGCATGGTGCTGGTTTACACCTGGTTCCAGATCCCCCTTGGCGTACTGCTGCTTTATCCGGCATTTGATGGATTAAAACGTGACTGGCAGGAATCTGCCGCGCTGCTAGGTGCCAGCCGCTGGCGCTACTGGTGGCATATCGGCCTGCCGATTTTGTTTCCGGCACTGCTTGGCACCTTTGTCATTTTACTGGCGAATGCGTTGGGCGCTTACGCCACCATTTATGCCCTGACCACCGGCAATTTCAACGTCGTTCCGGTACGGATTGCGGCATTGGTTTCGGGTGATATCTCGCTGGATCCCAACACTGGCAGCGCGCTGGCCATGCTGCTGGTGCTGATCATGGCGCTGATTACCGTGGTGCAGCAGTATTTGGTGCGCCGCAGCTATCTCAACGCGAAATAGGGAGCAATGATGTCGCGTGCGGAACAGATTTATCATCGTTTGATCGTGTGGTTGCTGTTTCTCATACTGGCATTGCCGCTGGTAGCGACCTTGCTCTATGCCGTCTCATCGGACTGGAGCAACACGATCCTTCCTGAAGGTTACTCGCTGAAGTGGTTTATTCAGCTGTGGAGCGATGGCCGATTTTTAACAGCACTCGGCCATTCTTTGCTGATTTGCTTTGGCGCGCTGATCTTTTCGCTGGTGCTGGTGCTGCCTGCAATGTTTGTAATCGCTTACTACTATCCACGACTCGATGCCGTAATGAATGTGCTGATTCTAATGCCGTTTGCCGTACCGCCCGTTGTCTCTTCGGTTGGCTTATTACAGCTCTATTCGTCTTCGCCGCTGATGCTGACCGGCACACCGTGGATTCTTATCGGCTGTTATTTCACTATCGCTTTGCCCTTTATTTACCGCGCTATCGCGAACAATATGCAGGCAATTAATTTGAGAGAATTGATCGACGCCGCGCATCTGTTAGGTGCCAGCACTTGGCAAGCGGCTTTGTTCGTGGTGCTGCCGAACCTGCGTAAAGGCGTGTTAATTGCGGTACTGCTTTCATTCTCGTTTTTGATCGGTGAGTTTGTATTCGCTAACCTGCTGGTCGGCAACCGCTATGAAACGTTACAGGTTTATCTCTTCAATATGCGCAACGGCAGCGGCCACTTCACCAGCGCACTGGTTATCTCCTATTTCTTCGTGGTGCTGCTGGTGACCTGGCTGGCCAACATCCTGAATCCTGAGCGAGGCTGATCATGAGCTACCTTGAAGTCAAACAACTGAATAAAAGCTACGGCCCAACGCAGATTTTCCAGCAGATTGATTTCAGTGCCGAAGAGGGTGAGTTCGTGACGTTACTCGGCCCCAGCGGCTGCGGAAAATCTACGCTGTTGCGCTGTCTGGCAGGATTGACCTCGGTGGATAGCGGGCAGATTTTATTGCAGAGCAAAGACATCGTGCCGCTGTCGCCACAAAATCGCCACATCGGCATGGTGTTTCAGAGCTATGCGCTGTTCCCCAATATGACCGTAGAAAAAAACGTCGCCTTTGGTTTGAAAATGCAAAAGCTGCCGGGCCATGAAGTGCAGCAGCGTGTAACCGAAGTACTGGCGTTGGTAGAGTTAACCGAGTTTGCCCGCCGCTATCCACATCAGCTCTCCGGTGGGCAATGTCAGCGTGTGGCGCTGGCGCGATCGCTGGTGACGCGCCCACGTTTACTGCTGCTGGATGAGCCGCTCTCGGCGTTGGATGCGCGCATTCGTCGCCATCTGCGCGATCAGATTCGCCGTATCCAGAAAGAGCTCAAACTCACCACCCTTTTCGTGACGCACGATCAGGAAGAAGCGTTAACGCTCTCTGATCGTATCGTGCTGATGAACAGAGGGAAAATTGTGCAAAACGGTGATGCCGAGTCGCTGTATACTCAGCCGGTTGATCACTTTGCCGCCGGTTTTATTGGTCACTATAACCTGCTAAGCGCAGAGCAAGCCACGCAACTCACCGGGCAAACATTCCATTCACAGGTCGCGATCCGCCCAGAGACAATACGTTTCACCCCGTCAGGTAGCGGCATCCCGGCTGAGATCATGAGCCACACTCTGCTTGGCAACGTAATCCGTTATCGTGTCAGCGCGCACGGTATAGAACTTTCCATCGACGTTTTGAACCGCACGGCGGCGGATTTACACCCTGTTGGCATGCAGATTGGTCTACAGTTAGAGATGTCGACGTTGCGCCAGGTGGCTTAAAACACAGGAAAAAATCGCGCTTCGATCGGCAATATCCTTCATAGATTGCTCTCTCCGTCAGGCTGGCAATCTGTGCTGTTTAAAGCCTGATGGTCGAGGAGCATCTATACGTGTTAACCCTGCTTAATCTCCTTTCCGCGGTCGCACTGTTGGTATGGGGCACGCATATCGTGCGTACTGGCATTATGCGCGTTTATGGTGCTGATTTACGGCGCGTGTTAAGTCGCAGTATTGAACAAAAACCCATGGCATTCCTTGCCGGAATCGGCGTTACCACGCTGGTGCAAAGCAGTAATGCCACCACGCTTTTAGTCACTTCCTTTGTTGCGCAAAACCTGGTCAGCCTGACGCCCGCCTTAGTGGTGGTACTGGGCGCAGATGTCGGCACGGCGATCATGGCGCGTATTCTGACGTTTGATCTCTCCTGGCTTTCACCGCTGTTTATCTTTTTTGGCGTGGTGTTTTTCCTCGGGCGTAAACAGACGCGAGCCGGTCAACTCGGTCGGGCCAGCATTGGGTTGGGATTGATTCTTTTAGCGCTGCAGCTGATCGTCGAGGCCGCACGACCGATTACGCAAGCTTCCGGTGTACAAGTGCTGTTTTCCAGTCTGACCGGCGACATCATGCTGGATGCGCTGATTGGCGCGGTCTTCGCCATTATTAGTTACTCAAGCCTGGCGGCGGTGTTAATCACAGCAACCTTAACCGCCACCGGCGTGATCTCATTCAAAGTCGCGCTTTGCCTGGTGATTGGTGCCAATCTCGGCAGCGGATTGCTGGCAATGATCAACGCCAGCGGTTCCAACGCTGCGGGCAAACGCGTCGCATTGGGCAGCTTGTTATTCAAGCTGATTGGCTGCGTCATCATCTTGCCGTTCGTCAATCCGGTCGCGATATGGCTCGATAAACTGCCGGTCAGCGATGAAGAGTTAGTGATCTTCTTCCACGTCTTTTACAACCTGATTCGCTGTGTGGTGCTGGTGCCTTTTGCTGATCCTATGGCGCGTTTGTGCCGTCGCCTGATCAGTGATGACACCGAAAGCACACTTATTCTTAAACCCAAACATTTGGATCGAAGCGCATTGGATACACCAGCGCTGGCGCTGGTCAATGCTGCTCGCGAGTCATTGCGCATGGGTGACGTGCTGGAACAGATGCTTGATGCCTTCAGCAAGGTCGTGCATGGCGAACCGCGTGAAGAGCGAACGGTTCGCAGGTTAGATGACGATGTGGATGTGCTTTATACCGCCATCAAACTTTATCTGGCGCGTATGCCAAAAGAGGATTTAGGCGAAGAAGATTCGCGGCGCTGGAGCGAAATTATCGAGATGTCGCTGAATCTCGAGCAGGCCGGCGACATTATTGAGCGCATGAGCAGCGATGTTGCCGACAAGTCCCTTGCCGCACGGCGTGCTTTTTCCGCTGAAGGATTAAAAGAGTTGGAAGCATTACACGAACAGTTGATTGCTAACCTACGGCTTAGCTTGTCCGTATTTCTTTCACATGATGTCACCAGCGCCAAACGACTACGCCGCGCCAAGCATCGCTTTCGTCTGATGATTCGCCGCTATTCGCATGCGCATGTGGATCGCTTGCATCAGAAGAATGTGCAAAGTATTGAAACCAGCTCGCTACATTTGGGTTTATTAGGGGATATGAAACGTCTGAATTCTCTGTTCTGTGCCACCGCTTACACGGTGTTAGAACAGCCCGATGATGAGCGAGATTATGAATGACTTGTTTGCGTCATGTCATTGCGCATTTAAGGAGAAAGGATGTTTAACGTTTATATCATATTAGCGATCGCCATCTGCGCCGAAACCTTAGCAACGACCATGATGAAATCATCGGAGGGTTTTACTCGCCTGCTGCCCAGCGTTGTGGTGGTGGTTGGGTACGCCATCTCGTTTTATGGCCTGTCTCAGGTAGTCAAAACCATGAATATCGGCGTCGCCTATGCGATTTGGGCAGGAATGGGCATTACGCTGGTGTCCATTTTGTCGTGGGCTATTTATAAACAGAAACTGGATCTACCGGCGCTGCTGGGAATGGGATTAATTATTGCCGGCGTGGTGGTGATTCAGCTGTTTTCAAAATCGGTCACTCACGGATAACACCGCGCAGCGTAAAAACCCGCTACAGTTCCAGGAAATGTAGCGGGCAGTATCAACTTACTTCTTCTTGATCGGTTTGCCTGACCAGTAGCCTGCCAGCAGCGAACCCGAAAGATTGTGCCATACCGAGAACAGTGCGCCAGGCAACGCGGCCAGCGGTGAGAAGTAGAGCTTGCCCAGCGTCGCCGCCAGACCTGAGTTCTGCATGCCGACCTCCAGCGCCAGCGTGCGGCAGGTAGATTCGTCGAATCCAAAAAGTTTGCCACCCCAATAGCCGCCAAGCAGGCCAATGGCGTTATGCAGAATCACCGCGACGATCACCACCAAGCCCACCGAACCAATAAAGCTCTGGCTGCCCGCGACCACTGCACTGATGATTAACAGAATGCAGATCATCGAAAACGCAGGTAAATAAGGTTCTACGCGACGTACCACGCTGTTCATGCTGTGGTGAATGATCAAACCCAAGCTGATTGGAATGACGACGATTTTTACAATGCTCAACAGCATGCCGACCACATCGACTTGAATATGCGTATCAACATAGAAACGTGTTAGCAGTGGCGTGGCAAACACGCCCACCAGCGCGGAAACCGATGAGATAGTGACAGACAGCGCGACATCCCCTTTCGCCAGATAGATCATCACGTTAGATGCGGTACCACTGGCAACGCTTCCCACCAGAATCATGCCCGCTGCGAGATCCGGCGGCATATGAAACAGTTTGGCCAATCCCCAGGCTGCCAATGGCATGACCAGATAATGCAAAAACGTACCGGCGATGACCGGTGCCGGGCGCACCAGCACCCGTTTGAAATCATCAATATTGAGCGTTACACCCATACCAAACATAATCAGCATCAGCAGGTAAGTAACCCAGGGACCAATACCAAGAAATGTCGTAGGGGAATAGTAAGCGGCGACAGATAACAGCACGGCCCACAGTGGGAACAGGCGGGTTAAAGTGGCGAGCATGGCCAGACTTCCTTATAAGAATGTTGTGTTTTTACGCAGGTTTGCCATAGAAATACGCGACGCAGGAACGGCTGCGAAAGCGGAAGCAGGATCATAACATTTCGTTATCACGACGTAAGGCGGAGATGAGGTCTGAAGGGAAAATGCGGATCGACTGCTGCCAATCCGCCTGAAAATGTCAAAATTACTCTGCTTTTTCCAGTATAAAGCGGTAGATCACACCACCAATTGCCGCACCAATGACGGGCATCAGCCAGAAGACCCACAGTTGTGAAATCGCCCAATCGCCCTGAAACAAGGCAACGCCGGTGCTGCGCGCTGGGTTAACGGAGGTGTTGGTGACAGGAATACTGATCAAGTGAATTAAGGTTAAGGCCAGGCCAATTGCGATAGGGGCGAAGCCTGCCGGTGCACGCTTATCTGTCGCACCCATGATGACAATCAGGAAAATGGCCGTCAGCACCACTTCAATGATCATCGCTGACATCAAGTTGTAGCCGCCCGGTGATTGTTCGCCGTAACCATTTGATGCAAAACCGCTGGCAGCAACATCGAAATCCGCTTTACCGCTGGCAATCAAATACAACACGGCACCTGCACCTACCGCACCAATAAGCTGCGCAATAATATAGGGTAAAACGTGTGATGACGGGATGCGGCCACCGACCAGCAAGCCAATAGTGACCGCTGGATTAAAGTGACCACCCGAAATATGACCCACCGCGTAGGCCATCACTAATACGGTCAAGCCAAACGCCAGCGCGACGCCAGTAAAGCCAATACCTAACTCTGGAAACGCTGCAGCCAACACTGCGCTGCCACAACCGCCTAACACCAGCACGAATGTGCCGAGGATCTCTGCCACGAACTTTTGCATAACTTTCCCTTAGAATACTGAAATAATTCAGCGGCGCTGATTATCGATTAGCACGCATTAAGCGCAACCGGAGAGAGGGATTTCAGTCCAATTATTGAGCAAAAGGAGGTGATTCAAGACGCATCTTGCTGGTGTAGCGCGGTTTGTCAGAAATAGCCGGGACGACTTTCAAGACGGGTGTGAGATATTTACTTACTTAAACAAAGATAATAAATAAAAAAGCCGGACCCTGTCCGGCTTGGCTTATTAACGAAATATTTAGTCGTAAAATATCCGCGTTTATTCAAAAAGGTTGTGATGCAGAGTACGTACTACGCTCTCCGCATCGGTGCCTGGCACCAGAAAACAGAGGTTATAGCTGCTGGCGCCATAGCAAATCATACGCAAGTTGAAAGGTTCGAGTACCCCGAAGACCTCTTTGCCCACACCGCAAGCTTTCGACAGGTTGTTGCCGATAATGGCCACCAACGCCAGATTCTCTTCCACTTCTACCCGGCACAGCGACGAAAGTTCAGTCAGCAAAGCCTGTGTCAGCAGGCTGTCACCGGTGGAGGTTGAACCGGTGGTGTCGAGCGTCAACGCCACGCTCACTTCGGAAGTGGTAATCAAATCAACCGACATACTGTGGCGCGCCAGGATGTTAAAGACTTCGGCAAGGAAGCCACGTGCATGCAGCATGTTCAGGCTGTGTAAGGTCAGCAAGGTTTGCTTGCGACGCAGCGCCAGCGCACGGAACAGCGGTGGGTTCTGGCTTTCATTACAAACGCGTGTGCCACCCGCAGACGGGTTTTTGCTTGAACCTACAAATACCGGAATATCGCTGCGAACCGCAGGCAACAGCGTAGCGGGATGCAGTACCTTGGCACCAAAGGTTGCCATTTCGGCCGCTTCTTCGAAGGTAATTTCATCAATGCGCTTCGCTGTTGGCACGACGCGAGGATCGGTAGTGTAAATACCGGGCACATCGGTCCAGATATCAATGCGTGCAGCATGCAGCGCTTCGCCTAACAGCGCTGCGGTGTAATCACTGCCGCCACGGCCTAACGTGGTGGTGCGACCTTTGCTTTCACTGCCGATAAAGCCCTGCGTTACCACCAGCGCTTGCTCGATACGCGGCTTAAGTTGCGCGATCGTCTGTTCTGCCAACACGTTGACTTCCGGTTCAGCGCGGCCAAAACGGTCGTTGGTCCGCATCACTTTACGCACATCAAACCATTCAGCGTTTACCTGACGTTCGCGGAGAATCTCCACAAACAGCAGCGTCGACATCAACTCACCGTGGCTCACCAGTTCGTCGGTTAACGCGGTAGAGGTTGCTAGCGCGGCAGCTTCAGACAACATGGCAATGTTTTCGATCATGCGGTCGATTTCGTCACGAATGACGTCGGGACGTTGCAGATGATCAATGATGTTGTATTGAATACGGCGGATCTCTTCCAGCAGCAGGACGCGTTGCGACGGTTCCTGACCTTCAGCGAGAGAAACAAGGAGATTGGTAATGCCCGCAGAGGCGGAAAGCACCACCAGACGCGTATTGGCATTGGCCAGCACCACATCGGCGCTGCGGTTCATGGCTTCAAAATCGGCAACGCTGGTGCCACCAAATTTCGCCACAATCAGAGTTTGAGACATGTTACGACCTCGTGTCAGGTTATCTTGCTCCCGCACGTTTAACTGCGGACGAGAGACATTCTATCAGCCTTGGCACAAGGAAAGAGCAGAAATGGGCAGACCAGATCGGGTAGACGAGTCACCCAGAAGCGCCCCACCTTGCAAAACGTCCGACTGGGAACGTTTCTGGTGACAACCCAAGGGATTCAGCCCCTGTAGCCGACAATCAATTCACCGCGAATTGACCACCTCGGCGTCGCTCCCCCTGATGTGTTTTCACTGGATTACGGTTCCTCCAACACACTGCCTGGGCGACGCGCCTCTTCTGGCTTGCGCTTAGTGGCGCAAGTAGGCGCATAGAAATATCGGTTTCTGGCCCCGCTGTCAACGCTGTTGCCTGAAGGATTTTTCATTTTCAGAGCACCCCGTGGCAAATTTGCCCGCGCCGCAGCAATTAGAGTGCTAAATGGGTTCAGCCAGCAGGCTATTTCCTGATGCGGCACAAGGAAGGTAAAGCAGATTTTTGCCACACTACGCCCTGTTTTTGCATCGAACTAACCCGAAAATTGAGGCCAGAAAAATCTGGCGAAATGCCGCGCCAGGCCGCACCTGCCCGCGAATGGTTCGATACCAACACAATCACTGCGGTGACAAATTTTTTCCTTTCAGTTGCATCTGTGGTCATACTGAAACGCTAACCGGGTACGCTGTGACCCCGATGGAATGACGGTTCTTAATATCAACAAGAGTGTTGCCATGAAAAATATCAATCCGACACAAACCGCAGCCTGGAAAGCGCTGCAACAGCATTTTGAACAGATGAAAACGGTAGAAATCGCCGACTTGTTTGCCCAGGATGCCGATCGTTTTGCCAAATTCTCTGCCACCTTTGATGATCAGATGCTGGTGGATTTCTCGAAAAACCGCATCACTCAGGAAACCCTCGATAAATTACAGGCGCTGGCGAAAGAGACCGATCTGAGCGGTGCCATCAAATCCATGTTCTCTGGCGAGAAGATTAACCGCACCGAAGATCGCGCGGTTCTGCACGTTGCGCTGCGCAACCGCAGCAACACGCCAATCGTGGTTGATGGCAAAGATGTGATGCCGGAAGTGAACGCAGTGCTGGATAAGATGAAAGGCTTCTCTGAGCGCATCATCAGCGGCGAATGGAAAGGCTATACCGGCAAACCGATCACCGATGTCGTCAATATCGGTATTGGCGGCTCGGACCTCGGCCCTTTCATGGTGACCGAAGCGCTGCGCCCCTATAAAAATCATCTGAACATGCATTTTGTCTCCAACGTTGATGGCACCCATATCGCCGAAACGTTGAAAGATCTCAGCCCGGAAACCACGCTGTTCCTGGTGGCTTCTAAAACCTTCACCACGCAAGAAACCATGACAAACGCCCACAGCGCGCGTGACTGGTTCCTGAAGACGGCGGGCGATCAGCAGCATGTGGCGAAGCACTTTGCCGCGCTGTCGACCAACGCGAAAGCGGTGGGTGAGTTCGGTATCGATACCAATAACATGTTCGAATTTTGGGACTGGGTTGGCGGACGCTATTCACTCTGGTCAGCGATTGGCTTGTCGATCATTCTTTCCATCGGTTTCGATAACTTCGAGCAGCTGCTAAGCGGCGCGCATGCAATGGACAAGCATTATTCCAACACGCCGGCTGAACAAAACTTGCCGGTGCTGCTGGCGCTGATTGGTATTTGGTACAACAACTTTTTTGGTGCTGAAACCGAAGCTATTCTACCGTATGACCAATATATGCACCGTTTTGCGGCCTATTTCCAGCAAGGCAATATGGAATCCAACGGTAAATATGTCGATCGCGAAGGCAATCCGGTGGATTACCAAACCGGCCCAATCATTTGGGGCGAGCCTGGCACCAATGGTCAGCACGCGTTCTATCAGCTGATTCACCAAGGCACCAAATTGGTTCCGTGTGACTTCATCGCCCCTGCGATTACGCACAATGCCTTAACCGATCATCATCCAAAACTGCTGTCGAACTTCTTTGCTCAAACCGAAGCGCTGGCATTTGGTAAGTCGCGTGAAGTGGTTGAAAAAGAGTTTACTGACGCCGGTAAAACAGCGGAATCCGTTGCGCACATCGTGCCATTCAAAGTGTTTGAAGGTAACCGCCCAACCAACTCGATTCTGCTGCGTGAAATTACGCCGTTCAGCCTGGGCGCACTGATTGCACTGTATGAGCACAAAATTTTCACTCAAGGTGCCATTCTGAATATCTTCACGTTCGATCAGTGGGGCGTGGAATTAGGTAAGCAACTGGCAAACCGTATTCTGCCTGAACTCGAAAATGACGACAAAATTGAGAGCCATGACAGTTCCACCAATGCCTTAATTAACCGCTATAAATCCTGGCGTTAATTTATTGCTGATTTCACTGGGCGGCATTATTGCCGCCCTTTTTTTGCCATAAAAGCTGAAATTGAGCGCTAATTAACCCCTTTCCCCCTGCTCTACCGTTAGATAATTCTTAAAATAACCTCAGTAAATTCTGAACTTACTGTTTTTTTACTGGGTTTTACCCTATTAAAACTGGCCCTAAAACGCAGCCGAAAAATAATTAGCCATTGATTATTAACGTAATTATTATTTGCCTGTGATCAGGAAAATCTGATTATTCCTATTCCGTACCAATATTTAATAAAATAGTACAAAACACTTTGAAATATTCATAGCGCCAGCCAAATATCTGGCTAGATGGCGTAAACCTCCGATTTAAAAAGTGATTAACGCCAAATTGTCTTAATTATGACCGCCTTGCACCCTCTTTTTCGCTGGCTTTTACATACGCTGAACTCTGGTAATTTGTTGCCCTATACTGAACGCGCCCGCAATGGGCAACCCCGTAGTCTTTACGTTGTTGGTGCGCAAATATCGCCTGCCTGCAGCGTTAATGACGAAGGGGAAAGATCCTTCATTCACTCAATGCAGGAAATGTTGTTATGAAAAAATACATGGTTGCCGGTGCAGCCCTACTTTACGTTGCTGTCTCTTCCAGTGCTTTTGCAGCGCCAGAAGAAGCAGGTGCCGCAGCAGGCGCGCAGGCGGGAGCAATCTCTGCCGGTGCGTCTACCGCTGTCGGTATCGGCGCACTCGGCGCGTTAGTGGGACTCGGCGTTGCCGCTTCTGGCGGTGGTGACGGGGCAAATACCGGTACAACAACCACGACCACAACGAGCACCACTCGTTGATGTAGCACCTTTAAACATAACCACACTTTCGTGTGGTTATTTTTACTTTGGCATGACTTATCAGGGACACACAGTGCGCCAACTTCCTCTGCTGCTCGCTTGCCTGTTGCTGCAGGCTTGTACACAAACGCAAAAAGGGCTGGAACAAACCGTGATGCTAGCCATCAGCGGCCCCGATGATGTAACCGTTACTGACCAACAGGTAGACGCTCTGCCTTACGCCAGCATTTACGCCCGAATCAATGAAGGCCCGCGTATTTTTGTTGTGCTGGGTTACAACGAAAACAATCAACAAAAATGGGTAACGCAAGACAAAGCCATGCTGGTGACCGCAAAGGGTCGTTTGATTAAAACGCTGGGCCTGCCAGACGATTTACAACAGGTTAGCAATCTGCAGCAGGATCCACTCGCAGACAGCCTGCACATTCAAGAGGGTGCAAGCTGGACACGCATTGTGCAGTGGACCGAACAAGGTAAAGTGCGCGCTGGCACGGTCAGTTCCACTTTCCAGCGCGGCGACGATGAAGTGATAGAGATTGCGGGTAATCGCATCGCCTGTCGGGTTTGGCATGAGCAGGCGCGTATCGACAGCTTGGGTCGCGAATGGGAAAACACGTTCTGGATCGATAACCGCAGCGGCGAAGTGGTGCAAGCCCATCAGATGCTGGCGGCGGATGCCTTCCCTGTTGAAATCACCATCCTGAAGCCGGCAAAATCATGAAAAAAATAACGCTAATGCTGACCGGTCTCAGCCTGTTCAGCGCAACAGTTTTGGCTGAAGGCCAGATAACAGTCCATGCGCCGCACAATCAGAACAGCGTGCAAATTGATGCCGTACAAAACCTGGCACAGCTGATGACACAACCTGCACTGCTGCCCTTTAGCCAGGGCGCGGTTATCGCTGAACGCGGTGCCACCGCCGTGGCACAGCAACAATACCAACAAACCCTGGCCCAGTTGCGGGCATGGCGTGCCGACAGCAGCGGCGATCGTGCTGTTGCTATCGATGAAGTACTTCGTCAGTTAGGTGAAATCAACGTTACCGGACGCCAGTTTACCCCGCTGGATCCCGACTGGATTCGTCTGCACCCCGCTGATAATCGCCGCCTCGAAGGGCAATACGATCTTTATCTGGCTGCGCCGTCAAATACCGTACTCGTGCTGGGCGCACTCTCCGGTGCCGGGAAAGTCACCTGGCAGCCAGGCCAATCGGTCCGTCAGTATCTGGCAAATCATGAGCTTCTCTCCGGTGCTGAGCATAATTTTGCCACGGTGATCTCCCCTTCCGGTACGACCCAGCAAGTGCCTGTCGCTTACTGGAACCACCGTCATGCTGAAGTTGAACCCGGCAGCATTATTTGGCTCGGTTTCTCTTCATGGAGCTTGCCTGGCGCTTATGACGACCTGAACAGTCGCATGCTTACCGTTCTGACTCACCGGATACCAGACTGATGAAAAAACGTTATCTCTTCAGCCTGTTGGCTGTTTCTGTGGCGACCGCGTGTCAGGTACAAGCTGACACCTGGCAGGAACCGGTTGGCCCTTCTCAATCGGACTTTGGTGGTGTTGGCCTGCTGCAAGTGCCTACGGCGCGCATGGCAAAAGAGGGTGAATTTAGCCTGAACTTCCGCGATAACGATCAATATCGCTATTACTCTGCGTCATTGCAGCTATTTCCCTGGCTGGAAACCACCGTGCGCTATACCGATGTGCGCACCCGTGAGTACAGCGCCGTTTCATCATTCAGCGGCAATCAAAGTTACAAAGATAAAGCGTTCGACCTGAAGTTACGCTTGTGGCAGGAAGGTTACTATTTGCCGGAAGTCTCATTGGGTACACGCGATCTCGGCGGCACCGGTTTGTTCGACAGCGAATATCTGGTCGCCAGCAAAGCCTGGGGTCCGTTTGATTTCACGCTCGGCCTTGGCTGGGGCTACCTTGGTAACAGCGGTACGGTCAAAAACCCCTTCTGCTCTTATAGCGACAGCTATTGCCAGCGCCCGGGCGTAGGCCAGGCGGGTTCGATCAACGGCTCACAAATGTTCCATGGCCCAAGCGCCCTGTTTGGCGGTGTGGAGTATCAAACGCCGTGGCAGCCGCTGCGCCTGAAGATGGAATATGAAGGCAACGATTATCAAGATGATTTTGCCGGTCGTTTAGAGCAGCGCAGCAAGCTGAACGTCGGCGCTATTTATCGAGTTACCGATTGGGCTGATATCAACGCCAGCTACGAACGCGGCAATACGTTTATGTTTGGTGTGACCATTCGCACTAACTTCAATGACCTGCGTCAGGAACATCTCGACAGCGCTAAACCTGCCTACGATCCGCATCCGCAGCCGACGCTGTTAGAACCGACAGTGGTTGCCAACCAGTTAACTGACCTGAAGTACAACGCCGGGCTGAATGGCCCGCGTATCCAGACTAAAGGCCATACGCTGTTTGTCTCTGGCGAGCAGACTAAATATCGTGATACGCGTGAAGGTGTTGATCGCGCAAACCGTATAATGATGAATAACCTGCCGGCTGGCATCGACACCATTAACGTCACAGAATCGCGCTTTAACATGCCGCAGGTCACCACCGAAACCAAGGTTTCCAGCCTGCACAATGAACTGGCTGGTTATCCGTTGGGCCATGAACAACCTTTGCAGCAAACGCGTAAAAATCCGGTTGATGCCGGACAAACTGAACAAGGGATGTTTATCCGTAAGGATCGCCTGAATTACAGTTTGTCGCCGGTGCTAAACCAATCGGTGGGCGGCCCAGAAAGTTTTTATATGTATCAGGTTGGCGTAATGGGTAACGTTGATTTCTGGCTTACCGATCACCTGTTGGTTGGCGGCAGCCTGTTTGGCAACCTTGCTAATAACTACGACAAGTTTAACTACAACGGCGCGCCTGCCGATTCAACCTTGCCCCGCGTACGTACTCACATTCGTGATTACGTCGAGAACAATGTGTACGTCAATGACCTGCAAGCCAATTACATGGGACATCTCGGTAATGGCTTCTACGGTCAGATATACGGTGGCTACCTTGAAACGATGTACGGTGGCGTCGGTGGCGAACTGCTTTATCGCCCGGTCGACAGCAACTGGGCAGTGGGCGTGGATGCAAACTATGTCCGCCAGCGTGACTGGGACAACATGATGCAGTTCACCAACTACAAGGCGCCAACGGGTAATGTCACCGCTTACTGGCGTCCGTGGTTTATGCAGGATGTGTTGGTGAAAGCCAGCGTCGGGCAGTATCTGGCGAAAGACAAAGGCGTCACGGTAGATCTCTCCAAACGCTTCGACAGCGGCGTGATGGTTGGTGTCTACGCCACCAAAACCAACGTCTCGTCAGAAGAGTATGGCGAAGGTGACTTCACCAAAGGCTTCTATATCTCTATTCCGATGGATCTCTTCACTGTGACGCCAACGCGTGGCCGTGCGCAGGTTAACTGGGTGCCGCTGACGCGTGATGGCGGTCAGATGCTGGGACGTAAATACCAGCTGTATGATTTGACCTCCGATCGTGACGCACGATTCAACTGATACCTGAGAGAATAAAACAAGGGCGACCACCGGGTCGCCCTTGTTGTTTACGCTGTTCTGCTGCTAATCCGCATCGTAACCCAGGTTCGGTGCCAGCCAGCGTTCGACTTCCGTTACCGACATCCCTTTACGTGCCGCATAATCCTCAACCTGATCGCGCTGAATCTGCGCCACTGCAAAGTAGCGGCTGTCAGGATGGCTGAAGTACCAACCTGAAACTGATGCGCCAGGCCACATGGCAAAAGATTCCGTCAGCTTCATACCGGTCATGGTTTCAACGTCCAGCAGTTGCCAAATCGCGGCTTTCTCGGTGTGCTCCGGACAGGCCGGATAACCTGGCGCAGGGCGAATTCCCTGATAATTTTCGCGAATCAACTCTTCATTGCTGAGGTTTTCATTCGGCGAAAAGCCCCAAATCACTTTACGCACCCGCTCATGCAGATACTCGGCAAATGCTTCTGCCAGACGATCGGCGAGCGCCTTAACCATGATTTTGTTGTAGTCGTCATGCTGACGATCGTAAGCCTCTGCCAGCTCATCTTCTTCGAGTCCGCCTGTAACGGCAAACGCGCCAAAGTAGTCCGCTTTTCCGCTGCTTTTAGGGGCGACGAAATCGGCCAGGCAGTAGTTGGCGAAGTCGGTTTTCTCTGTCTGCTGACGTAAGTGATGACTCACACTTATTACGTCGTCACGCTGCTCATCTTTGTAGATATGAATGTCATCACCAACGCTATTGGCCGGGAAAATACCGACGACACCGCGTGGCGTCAGTGCGCCTTTTTCACTCAGCTTATCCAGCATATCGTTGGCGTCGGCAAACAGGCGTTTCGCCTCTTCACCTACCACCTCATCTTCAAGGATGCGCGGATATTTGCCCGCCAGCGACCAGGTCATAAAAAACGGCGTCCAGTCGATGTAGTTACGCAACGTATCAATGCTCGCCTCTACCGCGCTAACACCAAGACGATGCGCCACCGGCGGCGTGTAACTTTCCCAGTCAAGGCTGGTGGCGTTATCACGCGCAACCTGCAATGAAACCGGCGGCGTACGCGGTTTCTTGCGGGCGTGCTGAATACGCACAGTTTCGTACTCTTTGCGGGTGCGCGCCACGAAGTCATCTTTCAGCGTAGCGGATAACAGTGAGGAAACCACGCCAACCGTGCGCGAGGCATTTTGCACATACACTGTCGGGCCGCTGTAGTTCTGCTCAATTTTCACCGCGGTATGCGCTTTTGATGTGGTCGCGCCGCCAATCAGCAGCGGCAGCGTGAAGCCTTGACGCTCCATCTCTTTGGCCATATTGACCATTTCATCCAGCGACGGCGTGATCAAGCCCGATAAGCCAATGATGTCAGCGTTCACTTCGCGGGCGGTTTTCAGAATTTTTTCGCCCGGTACCATCACGCCAAGATCGATGATTTCGTAGTTATTACACTGCAACACCACGCCAACGATATTTTTACCGATGTCGTGCACATCGCCTTTTACCGTCGCCAGCACGATTTTGCCGTTGCTGCGCCCCGCTTCTTTGCTCGCCTCAATAAAGGGTTGCAGGTAAGCCACCGCTTGCTTCATCACCCGCGCTGATTTTACTACCTGCGGCAGGAACATTTTGCCCTCGCCAAACAGATCGCCCACCACGTTCATACCTGACATCAGCGGACCTTCGATCACTTCAATTGGACGCGGAGCCTGCTGACGCGCCTCTTCAGTATCCTGTTCAATAAATTCGGTAATGCCTTTAACCAGCGAATATTCCAGGCGCTTTACCACGTCCCAACTGCGCCATTCAGCCAGCTGTTTTTCTTGTGAGCCATCGCTTTTGCCGCCGCGATATTTCTCGGCTAAATCCAACAGCCGTTCGGTGCCATCATCGCGGCGGTTGAGAATAACGTCTTCGACCGCGTTTCGCAGTTCGTCAGCCAAATCGTCATAAATCGCCAGCTGACCGGCGTTGACGATCCCCATATCCATGCCTTTTTGGATGGCGTAATAGAGGAACACGGCGTGAATCGCCTCACGCACCGGGTCGTTGCCGCGGAATGAGAACGAGACGTTGGACACGCCGCCAGAAATCATCGCATGTGGTAATTCGCGTTTGATGTCTTCACAGGCGCCGATGAAATCCATTGCGTAGTTGTTGTGTTCTTCAATGCCGGTCGCCACCGCAAAGATATTGGGGTCAAAAATGATGTCTTCCGGCGGGAAGCCCACTTGCTCAGTCAGGATTTTGTAGGCGCGGCGACAGATTTCAATTTTTCGCGCGCGCGTATCTGCCTGACCGACTTCGTCAAACGCCATTACTACCATCGCGGCGCCGTAACGACGTACCTGACGCGCATGATGAATAAAGGCCTCTTCGCCCTCTTTCATTGAGATGGAGTTCACGATGCCTTTGCCCTGAATACATTGCAGGCCTTTTTCGATCACTTCCCATTTCGAGGAGTCGATCATGATCGGCACGCGTGAAATGTCAGGTTCACCGGCGATCAGATTCAGGAAACGCACCATCGCCGCTTCGGCGTCAAGCATGCCTTCATCCATGTTGATGTCGATGATTTGCGCGCCGCTTTCAACCTGCTGCAACGCCACTTCCAGCGCTTCGTTGTACTTATCTTCTTTAATCAGGCGTTTGAACTTGGCTGAACCGGTGACGTTGGTACGTTCACCCACGTTCACGAACAGCGACTCAGCGGTAATATTTAGCGGTTCAAGACCCGAAAGCCGGCAAGCGACGGGGATTTCTGGCAGCTTACGTGGCGCAACACCTTCAACCGCACGCACCATTGCGGCAATGTGCTCCGGCGTAGTCCCACAGCAGCCGCCGATAATATTGAGAAAGCCTGACGTCGCCCATTCACCAATCTGCTGCGCCATAATGTCGGCGTCGAGGTCATATTCACCAAAGGCGTTGGGTAAACCCGCGTTTGGATGGGCGGTAACGTAACCTTCCGCAATGCGCGACAGCTCCGCCACATACTGACGCAGCTCATCGGGACCCAGCGCACAGTTAAGGCCAAACGACAGCGGTTCAGCGTGACGCAGCGAGTTATAAAAGGCTTCAGTGGTTTGCCCAGAAAGCGTTCGCCCAGAAGCGTCGGTGATAGTGCCCGAGATCATCAGCGGCAGATCCACGCCCAGCGCTTCCATCTCAGTTTTAACCGCGTAAACCGCCGCTTTGGCGTTCAGGGTATCAAACACCGTTTCAATCATGATGATGTCAGAACCCCCTTCCACCAGCGCCCGTGTGGATTCACGATAAGCATCCACCAACTGATTGAAGGTCACGTTACGATAAGCGGGATCGTTAACATCCGGCGAGATCGAGCACGTGCGGTTAGTTGGGCCTAATACGCCCGCGACATAGCGTGGACGATCCGGCGTTTTCGCCGTCCATTCATCTGCGCTGGCGCGCGCAAGCCTGGCGGCTTCGAAGTTGATCTCTGCCGACAGCGATTCCATCTGGTAATCCGCCATCGCGATGGTGGTAGAGTTAAAGGTATTGGTTTCGAGAATATCGGCACCCGCGGCAAGGTAGGCGTTGTGGATCTCGCGGATCACTTCCGGCTTGCTCAATACCAGCAGATCGTTGTTACCTTTGAGATCGCAGGGCCAGTCAGCGAAACGGCTGCCGCGAAAATCCTGCTCATCCAGCTTGTAGCTCTGGATCATGGTGCCCATGCCGCCGTCCAACACCATAATGCGTTGCGCGAGCTGCTGATGCAGCGCTTCGATTTTGTTGCTCACTGTTGCCTCATTAACGTCAATCTGCTGGCAGAAATACCCGCCCGACATACTGTCATAACTTCGTGAAGGGTCAAAGCAACCTTGGATGAGACATTTTCAGGCAAAACGACTAACAGATCCGACCAGAAAAGCGTTGATTGCAAATCAGCCAATTAAAACGAAAATGATTTCCATATTGCAGAAGGAGAAACAGCAATGGTTACACCTGTGGCCGCCAAACGCGGTAAGAAACCTCGCGGCACGATCGCTGCTACACCTGCAGTCGGGCAGGTTCAATCCTTAACCCGTGGCCTGACGTTACTGGAACTGATCGCGGATTCTCACGGCAGCGTCGCGCTCACCGAACTCGCTCAGCAAGCGGGTTTACCTAATTCCACCACGCATCGTTTACTGACTACCATGCAGCAGCAAGGCTTTGTGCGTCAGGTCGGCGATCTCGGCTTTTGGACTATTGGCGCCCACGCTTTTGTGGTCGGCAGCAGCTTTTTGCAGAGCCGCAATCTGCTGGCCTTGGTGCATCCGGTGTTGCGCTCGTTAATGGAGACGTCGGGTGAAACCGTTAATCTGGCGGTGCTGGATCTCAGCGATCATCAAGCGGTGATTATCGATCAAGTGCAGTGTACGCAGTTGATGCGTATGTCTGCGCCCATTGGGGGAAAATTACCGATGCACGCCTCTGGCGCGGGCAAAGTATTTCTGGCGCATCTGACCGACGAACAGGTCACCGCGCTGCTGCATCAAAAAGGATTACATCACTACACACCCAAGACGCTGATGTCGCCGCAAAGCCTCAAAGCAAACCTGGCGCAGGTGCGTAAAGCGGGATTCTCATTTGATGATGAAGAACATGCGCTGGGCCTGCGCTGTGTGGCAGCACCGATTTATGACGAACACGGTGAAGCCTTCGCCGCGATCTCTATTTCAGGGCCGATTGCACGCATGACTGACGATCGCATCACCGAGTTAGGCGCGCTGGTCATTCGTGAAGCACGTCAGGTAACGCTGGCGTACAGCGGACGTTAGCGTAACGCTCGCTGAAGCGCTGCGCCTGCTGCCAGGCGATGACCTCCTCGACGTGACCTTGCGTGATGCGCTGCTGCTGGGCACGCCACCAGCTCGCGTCGAAAAGCTCAGGGTGCAGCTGCTGTAACAGCGCGCCTGTTGCCGCTTCACTGCACAATGCGTAGCGAAAGGTTTCAGGAAAAACATCATCCACTCCCACGCTGTACCAAGGCTCAGCGCTTAACTCATCCTCTTCATAACGCGCTGCCGGCACGTCACGAAAATGGAGTTCACTCATTGGGCGGATTTCATCGTAGTCATAAAACACCACGCGACCATGGCGCGTCATACCAAAATTTTTAAACAACATATCACCAGGAAAGATATTGGCCGCCGCCAACTGTTTGATGGCATTACCGTATTCCGTGATGGCATGCTTTCGCTGTGCGGCATTCGCCTGAGTAAGATAAAGGTTGAGCGGCTGCATACGCCGCTCCAGCCAAAGATGGCGGATGATGAGGCGATCGCCTTCAATATGCATTTTTTCAGCAATCGTCGCGTTAAGTTCCGCCATTAGCGCAGGAGAAATTTGCTTCAACGGCAGCGCGAACTGCTCAAATTCCTGAGTATCCGCCATGCGTCCTACGCGATCGTGTTCTTTAACCAATTGATAACAGGCGCGCACCTGCGCTTCTGTGACCTCTTTTTGTGGGGCAAAGCGGTCTTTGATCACTTTGAATACCCGATCAAATCCTGGCAGCGTGAACACCATCATCACCATGCCACGCACGCCAGGCGCGACTTCACAAGGGTGCTGCGTGTTAGCCAACGCCTGGAGGTACTCGCGATAGCTTTCAGTTTTACCGTGTTTCTGGCAGCCGATTGCCATATAGCGTTCAGCGAGCGTTTTGCCCGGTAGAATCGGCTGTAGCCACGCCACCAGCGCGGCGGGGATCGGCGCATAAACCATGAAATAAGCGCGCGCGAAACCAAACACAATGCTGGCATCGTCCCTCGCCGTTAGGCAAGTATCGATCCACAATTCGCCCTTTTCGCTGCGCTGAATCGGGAGCAGAAAAGGATAAATTCCCTGCGGCAAATGCAACCGCGCCACAATCCAGGCGGTTTTATTACGGAAAAAAAGTTCACAGCTTACGTCCAGCCAACCCTGTTCTAATTCCACGGCCGTAAAGTGTTCATTGAGATGCTGCACAATCCACTTTTCATCCCGCGCACTATCCTGCCACTGAAGTGTTAAAGGCAGATCGCGCAGCAGCTGATGAATCAGCGCCAGCCAGCCTTGCTGCGGTTGATAGCAGCGAGAGAGCGGACGCGAAGGCGCAATATTTGTCGCACCAGGTTGCGAGCTCACGATAAACAAACGCTGGGGTTGTAAATGTTCGTGTCCATGCAGTCGGCAATAAACCGAGTTGAAAAAGCTTTCAGCAATTTCATAGCGTGGGTAGCCCGGCAGCAAGGTTTCGTAATGACTTTTTACCCGCAACCAAAACGCATCATCCCAGCTGGCGGCGCCGTTCAGAATGCGCAGCTGATCGGCGACTAACCCAACATGATGATCATAAAGATGAATACGTGCTTTCATCGCCTGCTGCACCGCATGCCATTCGGCCTGCTCGAAGCGCTGCTGCGCGCCAGCGGTGATATCCAGAAAGCGACCATACTGGGCGTCGAAACCTTGCAGAATGGTATGGGCAATCAACGATTCGCGTGGCGGCATGGCGCGTCCCCCATAAAAAGCCCGCCTGTGAAGTGGCAGGCGGGAAACAGAGACAGAGAATTAAAACTGATGTTCTTCCGTCGAGCCGGTTAGCGCCGTCACCGACGATTTTCCGCCCTGAATAAGGGTGGTGACCTGATCGAAATAGCCGGTGCCGACTTCCTGTTGATGCGAAGCGAAGCTGTAACCGCGTTCACGGGCTGCGAATTCTGGCTGCTGCACTTTTTCCACGTAGTGTCGCATCCCTTCGCCTTGCGCATAGGCCTGGGCAAGGTCGAACATGTTGAACCACATACTGTGAATGCCCGCCAGCGTGATGAACTGAAAGCGATACCCCATCTCGCTTAGCGCCTGCTGAAAGCTGGCGATGGTGCTGTCGTCGAGATTTTTTTTCCAGTTGAATGAGGGCGAACAGTTGTAGGCCAGCAGCTTGCCAGGAAACTGAGCGTGGATTGCCTCGGCAAAACGGGCTGCCATCGCCAGATCGGGCGTGGATGTTTCACACCACAGTACGTCGGCATAGGGTGCGTAAGCCAGGCCACGACTGATCGCCTGTTCAATACCAGCGTTGGTACGGAAGAATCCTTCGGCGGTACGATCGCCACGAATAAACGGACGGTCATATTCATCGCAATCGGACGTGATCAAATCTGCAGCGTCAGCGTCAGTGCGCGCCAGCAAGATCGTTGACACGCCCATCACATCTGCAGCTAAACGCGCCGCAACCAGTTTTTGCACGGCTTCCTGCGTGGGCACCAACACCTTGCCCCCCATGTGACCACACTTTTTCACCGCAGCCAGCTGATCTTCAAAATGCACCGCCGATGCCCCCGCGCTGATCATCGATTTCATTAACTCAAAGGCATTCAGTACCCCGCCAAAACCCGCTTCTGCATCAGCGACAATCGGCAAGAAATAGTCGATGTAGCGGCTGTCGCCAGGCTCAATGCCGCTGGACCATTGAATCTGATCGGCGCGCTGAAAGGTTCGGTTGATACGTTCGATCACCTCGGGCACGGAGTTCACTGGATACAACGATTGATCCGGGTACATCTGCCCAGCGACGTTGGCGTCTGCCGCGACTTGCCAACCGGAAAGGTAAATGGCTTCAATGCCAGCTTTGGCCTGCTGCAAAGCCTGGCCGCCCGTTAACGCGCCAAGACTGTTGATATAGCCTTTCTTCGCCTCGCCATTAAGCAATGACCATAATTTCTCCGCGCCACGTTCCGCCAGCGTGCAGGCTGGATTAACGGAACCGCGCAGGTTAACGACATCTGCCGCGCTGTAAGGGCGAGTGATGCCTTTCCAGCGACTATTTTGCCAACCCTGTTCGAGTTGTTGAATTTGTTGGGTACGTATCATAGCAACGGCTCCTTCATTCATGGGATCAGGCGGTAGCCCGGCAGAGTGAGAAACGAAACCAATTTATCTTCTGTGGTGATTTGCACCATTAGCTGCGCAGCTTCACCATAGCGACCGGCATTGAAACGCGCATCGCCCAGCGAGGTTTGTAGGTTAATGAGCTCTTCGGTAAGCCATTTCTGGAACAGCTCGGTGGTTACGCGTTGTCCATCGTTGAGCTTTTGCTGATGGCGTATCCATTGCCAGATTGAGGTACGTGAGATTTCAGCGGTGGCGGCATCTTCCATCAATCCTTCAATCGGGACGCAGCCGTTACCGCCAATCCAAGCTTCGAGATAGTGCAGCGCAACGCGAATATTCGCACGCATTCCCGCTTCGGTACGCTCGCCTTCACAAGGTGCCAGTAATTGCTCGGCAACGATTGCGGCGTCATCATTTCGCATCACATCAAGCTGGTTCAGTCTGTTGCCCAACACGTCATCGAATACCGCTTTTGCCGTGTCTGCCAGTCCCGGATGCGCAATCCATGTGCCGTCATGCCCATTGTTTGCTTCGCGCTGCTTATCTTCTTTTACCCGCTGTAACACCCATTCGTTACGCGCAGCCTCTTTACTCGGAATCAGCGCCGACATGCCGCCCATCGCGAACGCGCCACGACGATGGCAGGTTTTGATCAGCAAGCGGGAATAACAGTCCAGAAACGGCTGCGCCATGCTAATGGATTGACGATCGGGAAGAATACGATCGGGATGCTGACGCAACGTTTTGATGTAGCTGAAGATGTAATCCCAGCGACCGCAGTTCAGTCCCACAATGTGATCGCGCAGATTCCAGAGGATCTCATCCATCTGAAACACCGCCGGTAACGTTTCGATTAAAACGGTGGCTTTAATTGTGCCGCGCGGTAGATCAAAACGATCCTCGGTAAAAGTGAAGATCTCACGCCACCAGCCGATCTCTTGTCCGCTCTCAGTTTTTGGCAAATAAAAATAGGGGCCGCTGCCCTTTGCCAGTAGCGCTTCGACGTTATGAAAAAAGTAGAGCGCGAAATCAAACAAGCCGCCGGATATTGGCTTTCCTTGCCACTGAACGTGCTTTTCTGACAGATGTAAGCCGCGCACCCGACACATCAACACTGCAGGATTGGCGCACAGCTGATAGATTTTGCCGTTATCGCCAGTAAAGCGCAGCGTTCCCTTTACGGCTTCACGTAGGGTTTGTTGTCCTTCGATCAGTTTCTGCCATTCAGGCGTGAGTGAATCCTCAAAATCTGCCATAAAAACATTAACGTTGGCATTCAGGGCGTTAATCACCATTTTGCGATCGGGCGGCCCGGTAATTTCCACCCGACGATCCCTCAAATCTTGTGGAATAGCTCGGATCCGCCACTCGCCTTCTATTATGGAATCCGTTTCCATATCGAATCCTGGAAGTTCTCCCTCGTCGTAACGTTGCTGCCGCTGCTGACGTATCGCTAATAAAGCCTCACGTTGCGCAGTAAAACGTTCGACCAATGCATGCAAAAACGCAATCGCTTCTGGGGTAAGAAGCTGCTGTTCGGCATGATTAAAGGGCTGAGTGAAATCTAAAGCATTACTGATAACCGAGTCTGTCATGGTGGCTTACTCCTGTTATTAGCGAGATCGACGTGGGTGGATCCGAATGTAGGGTAATTTTTAAGCTACAGGATCAAAGCATATGCATTTTAATTTTAAAATCAAAAACTATTTCCATTTTAATCTTATTAACTATTTATCTTATTGATAAATAATTAATTAAAACATGTTTAATAGAAGGAATGGTTTTCACTACTGAAATACAGACACAAAAAAACCGTGACAGCGAGTGGCTATCACGGTCTGATTTGATGAAGTCGGGAATTACTCTAAGGTTGGATTCATATGGCGCAGATCGTATGGTGTGATCTGGTAGACGTAATAGTTAAGCCAGTTAGAAAACAACAGATTACCGTGGCTGCGCCATGTCGCACGCGGCGGCAACTCAGGATTATCCTGAGGAAAATAATTGTGCGGAATAGCAGGGTTTAAGCCAGCCTCATAATCACGATGGTATTCACCCGATAATGTCAGCGCATCATATTCCGGGTGCCCGGTGACAAACGCCAGACGTTTATCTTTACTGGCCATCAGATACGCGCCGGTTTGTTCCGATTCAGCAAACAGCTCAAGATCGGTGTAATCAGTGATGAGTTGAGTGGGAAAATCGGCATAACGTGAATGCGGAGCCAGGAAATTATCGTCAAATCCTCGGGTCAGCAAGGCGTGTGGATGCAGGGTTTGATGCTCAAAGACGCCAGATAATTTGTGCTGACGCGTTTGCTTGGGAATACCGTACAGGATATTTAGCGCGGCCTGAACTGCCCAACAGACAAACAGCGTTGAGGTGACGTGTTCCTTAGCCCAATGCAATATGCGCTGAATCTGCGGCCAGTAAGCAACATCATTGAAATCAACCAGCCCCAGCGGCGCACCTGTAACGATTAAGCCATCATAGTTGTCATGCTTAATATCTTCGAAATTACAGTAGAAGTTATTGAGATGCTCTGTAGGCGTATTGCGAGATTCGCGGCTATCGATGCGTAACAGCTGAATATCGATCTGCAAGGGCGAGTAAGAAAGCAGGCGCAGAAACTGGTTTTCAGTCTCAATCTTTTTAGGCATGAGATTCAGTACCAGTACTTTAAGCGGGCGGATCTCCTGAATACTGGCGCGCGATGACGTCATCACAAAAACATTTTCATTGCGCAAAAAATTCGCAGCCGGTAATTCGTCGGGAACCCTGATTGGCATAGCCTGCTTACCTCTTATAACCGTATAAACGTTTAGACATCCAGATGCCCAACCTTAGCCTGGTGACTCTGTAATGTCGAGACTTCATGCGAATGATGAAAATGTTTCAACTTAGATCGGCGAACATCTCGACAAAGGGCAAAATCACTGACGCATCGCTGCTGGCATGACGATAGAGTAACCAGGTTCGGCTTTTAAGTGCTGTACCAGCCACTTGCAAAGGTTGGCACCAAAGCCGATCTGAAAGCGGCTGATAGCTTGAAACAATGGCATATCCTAACCCACGCTCAACCATCGCCAGGCACACTTCCAATTTATCGACTTGCATCGCTATGCGCGGTGCTAGCGTGAAATTGGCATTCCACCATCGCTCAATCAGATGCGTAATATGCCCGCCATGGTTGATACGAATTTGTGGTAACTGCGGTAGCAGCTTTAAATCGAGTGGCTGCTGACTAACCAGCCAATAATCATCAATGTCGACCAGTCGTTTGCCATCGCGCCAGTGGTAATCATCTTTAACCAGCGCAACATGGATCTCCTCACGTTGCAGCTTTTGGTACATCTCCTCACTTAATCCGCTAACCAAATTTACCCGGATGCCACTGTGCTGCTGGCTAAAGCGCGCCAATATTTCTGGCAGACAATAGGCGGCATAATTGCTGGTTACGCCAATACGTAATTCACCCTGTCGCGGCAGATTCAAACTCTGTAGGGTTTGTCGCAATTGCTGTGACTCGTTAAGCATTTTCTCAGCATGTTGTGCCAGATAGCGCCCTTGAGCACTGAAAACTATTTGACGTCCACTCTCTTCGAATAATAAAACGCCTAGCTTGCGTTCAATCTGTTTCAGCCGATAACTCAGTGCGGGTTGCGACGTAAACAGTTGTTCTGCTGCGCGGGTAATGTTGTGGTATTGCCACACCGTATAAATAATCTGCCAATCTTTTTCGTTCACCGTCACGCTCCTGATAATGCCCCTTCCATAAAATAATTTTTGCTTTAAAGCCGCAAGCAATAAAAAAGCTCAATTGGGAATTAATGTTCAACGGGTTTATATCTGAGTAATACATTTTAATTCAATGCATTACTCGCACCTTTATGGTGAGAGAAAAGCCTTAGGTGCACCATGAAAGAGCAGAAGAATAAAATTATTTATGCTGTTGAGCAGTTACGAGACGCTATGACAGCACTGTCCCGCGATATACATAGCCATCCTGAGTTGAGCTTCAACGAGTATCGTTCCTCTGCTGCGTTGCAGCAGCCGCTTCGTGACGCTGGATTTATTCTTACCCAGCCGCTAGCAGAACTGGAAACCGCCTTTATTGCCCGTTATGACAGCGGCAAACCCGGGCCACGTATAGCGTTACTGGCAGAATATGATGCGCTGCCTGAATTAGGGCATGCCTGTGGACATAACTTGATTGGTACCGCCTCGGTAACAGCGGCTTTAGCGTTAGTGCAGAGTGGCGTGCTGAATTCAGGTTGTCTGGAAGTCATTGGCACGCCTGCAGAAGAGGAAGGCGGCGGAAAAATCATTATGGCCGAGCAAGGGATCTTTACCGATGTCGATGCTGTGATGATGTTTCATCCCAGAGAGAAAAACATGGTGACGCGCGGCGCGTTAGCTTGTGTTGATGCGGTATTCAAATTTTACGGCAAAGCAGCCCATGCTGCTTCCGCTCCCCATCTTGGTATCAGCGCGCTTGACGCCGTGATCCAGACATTTGTGGGTATCAATGGATTACGGCAGTTTTTTACAGATGATGTGCGCGTACACGGCATTATTACGCACGGTGGTGATGCCACAAATATTGTACCGGCCTATGCGGAAGCCAAATTCCTGATGCGTGCGGCAACAGTAACTGGCTTGCAAACGGTGCGACATAAAGTGTTCGCTGCCGTTGAAGCCGCAGCCGCAATGAGTGGCGCGCGCGTTGAGATTGAAGAAGGGCTAACTTATGCAGAGCGCAATAATAATCTGGCGCTAGCCGATTTGTTCCAGCACAACCTTTTGCAACTGGGTCTAACAACAGAAGCGCCACCGGAACGCGGTGGCGTTGGCTCCTCTGATATCGGTAATGTCAGCCAACTTACCGCAGCTATTCACCCTTATTTACGTATCGGCGACGTGGTGCCACATACCCCAGAATTCGCCATAGCGGCGGCTTCTGATGCAGGTATCGACGCCATGCTTAATGCAGCAAAAGCGTTAGCAATGACTGCGTTTGATCTGCAAGACCCTGAACACTTTCAATCTGTACGTCAGGAATTTTGTGCCTGGCAAGCGGCTCATTCTGTTGGAGATTCAAAATGAAATCAGCATTAACGTTACTGGCTACATTGGCCTTGGGGATGGCAGGCACAAGTTATGCCGCCGGAGAGACATTGCGTGTAGGCGCAGATTTGAGTTACCCACCTTTTCAGTATCGTGATCAAAACGGTACGCCAACCGGCTTTGAAATCGATATCACTAACGCGGTTTGCAAAGCAGTACAGGTCAAATGTGATTATGTCGTCAGCAGTTTCGACGCTGAGATTCCCTCATTGATGGCCAAAAAAGTCGATTTCATCTCCCCGTTAGGCGCAACAGCAAAACGGCGTAAATCCATTGATTTCAGCGATTTTATCTACCATATCCCTACAAAGTTAGTTGTGCATAAAGGGAGCAACTTACAACCTGACGTCGCGTCTTTGCTCGGCAAACGTATTGCAGTGCAGCAGGGTTCTATACAGGAAATGTATGCCAATAAATATTGGGCTCCTAAGGGTGTTGATATCGTGATGTATCCTGACCAGGACGTTATTTATCAAGATCTGGCTTCTGGCCGATTGGATGGCGCACTGAGCCCTGGCGTGGCGGTGACTTACGGCTTCCTGAATAAACCGGAAGGAAAAGATTTTGCTTTAACCGGCCCAGAAGTACGTGACGATCTGCTGTTCAGCATTGGTTCTGCCTATGGCGTGCGTAAAGACGATACAAAAACGCAGAAGTTGCTGAACGAAGGTCTGGCTAAAATCATGGCTGACGGTACTTGGGAAAAAGTGAAACAACACTATTTTGGCGATTTAGAAATGAAAGTTACTCGTGCAGAAAGTACCCATGCTGCCAAATGATTTGCAGCAGGCAATGCAAGCGCTGTTGCAATCGTTTCAGCATTTGCATCGCCTTTCGGGAAGCGCGGATGCTGAACGCAGCGTTGACTGGCTTTGCGCGCAACTGAGGACACATCAAATTCCTTTTAAGCGCGAGCGTTGTCGGCTCTGGCTTAGTGATCCTTTGGAAGGTTCGTTAATAGTGCAAGGCAGCGTGCCTTTAACAATCCCAGCAAAAACGCGCTCATTTTCAGCGCATTGCCCCGAAGGTATTGAGGCTGAGTTGTATTATGATCAACGCTCGCTGGTTTTTGTGCCTGAATTTGAATATGAAAGTTGGGCCAACGCAGTTCGCGGAAAACTCGTAGTGGCTGATCAAGGTTATGAAGATTATGTTCAGCGTCTTATGCAGGCGGGTGCGGCTGGATTAATTCATATTTGGGGTTCGGTGGAGCCGGCCTTGCATGAGGAAACGGTGGGCCCGATTTGGGGTACACCTGTACCCGATGACGTGCTGCGCTATCCAGCTTTGCCCGTAATAAGTATCAATCATCAGGAGGGTAAAACCCTTTTGCAGCATATGTTGCATTCACCGTTACAAGCATGCATTTTTACCCGGTTACATGAGCATGTCGCGGAGTGTTCGTTACCGATAGTGGAATTGACTGGGGAAAGCGAAGAGTTTGTCCTGCTCTCTTCTCACTACGATTCCTGGCATGAAGGCGTGACCGATAATGCAACGGGGAATGCACTTTGTCTGGCGATGGCGCTACATTTTGCTCATAACAGCGGACCGTTAAAACGAGGATTACGCATCGCGTTTTGGCCTGGACACTCAAATGCGCGTTATGGTGGCTCAACATGGTATGCCGATAACTATCGTGCCGAACTTATGCAGCATTGCGTGGCACATATCAACGTTGACTCCCCAGGCTGCGTGGGAGGTAGTGAAGTTGTCGTCAATGCCAGCGGTGCAGAATCCACATTCTGGTTGAATCAAGCGATAACATCGGTAACGGGAACCACTGCATCACGCATCACACCTATGGGCAAAGGCGGCGATCAGTCCTTTTGGGGATTAGGAATTCCATTGCATTTTGCATTGCGAGAAGAGCCAGCCTTACGCACTTCTCTTTCTCCGGGAAGCGGTGGCGGTTGGTGGTGGCATACTGAGGAAGATACGCTTGATAAAGTCGATGAGGCGCATTTATGGCGCGATGTACAAATTCATCAACGCTGGCTAGAGACATTACTGTTATCTGACACACTTCCTGTTGATCCAACAAGTTATGTCTGTGCATTACGCGGTGCCTTGGTTCAGCTGCAGAGCGAACTCGATCCGATGTTTTCTGTTAAGCCTATCGATCAAATGCTGCAAGCATTGGAAAAAGCATTATTGCTCGAGCATCAACCTTCTGATTTAAAAAGAGTAATTGGGATCTTGCATCGTGTGAGATATCGCGCGAGTGATGATTATCACCCTGATTTGAGTTATCACGGAGATGCTTTTCCCGGCTTGCAAATACTCCGTGGCCATAGATCAGAGCAGTGTAGTGAGCGCTTCTGGCTGATGCTTGAAACTCAATTTATACGGCAGCGTGATCGTGCATGTGAGTTATTTGCAGCGAGTTTAGACATTCTAAAAAGATAATGTGGGATTACTGGCGGGCTTTATTAGCTTGGTTTTAATAAAATTTAGACGTAAAAAAGCCCTTTGCGGATGCAAAGGGCTTTTTTACTTATTTGATGCCTGGCAGTTCCCTACTCTCGCATGGGGAGACCCCACACTACCATCGGCGCTACGGCGTTTCACTTCTGAGTTC